>NZ_JAGQBX010000017.1 GCF_024345855.1 Synechococcus sp. GreenBA-s
CCAGCGCCTGGTGGCCCGCGACTTCTCCCTGGTGCACGGGATGATCCCGCTGGGCAGCTGCACCATGAAGCTCAACGCCAGTGCCGAGCTCACGCCGGTGAGCTGGCCGGCCTTCGCCGCCCTGCACCCCTTCGCCCCCGAGGCCCAGTGCGGCGGCTACCGCCGCCTGATCGCCGAGCTGGAGGGCTGGCTGGCGGCGATCACGGGCTTTGCGGGCGTGTCGCTGCAGCCCAACGCCGGCTCCCAGGGCGAGTACGCCGGCCTGCTGGTGATCCGGGCCTGGCAGCGCAGCCGCGGCCAGGGCCACCGCCACGTCTGCCTGATCCCCACCAGTGCCCACGGCACCAACCCCGCCAGCGCCGTGATGGCCGGGCTGCGGGTGGTGCCCGTGGCCTGCGACAACGAGGGCAACATCGACCGCGCCGACCTGGCCGCCAAGGTGGAGGCCCACGCCGACCAGCTGGCGGCGCTGATGGTCACCTACCCCTCCACCCATGGGGTGTTCGAGGCGGGCATCGCCGACATCTGCGCCCTGGTGCATGCCCACGGCGGCCAGGTGTACCTGGATGGGGCGAACCTCAACGCCCAGGTGGGCCTGGCCAAGCCGGGGCTCTACGGCGCCGACGTGTGCCACCTCAACCTGCACAAGACCTTCTGCATCCCCCACGGCGGCGGCGGCCCGGGGGTGGGGCCGATCGCCGTGGCGGAGCACCTGGTGCCCTTCCTGCCGGGCCATCCGCTGGCCCCCGGCTGTGGCGGCGAGCAGGCCATCGGCCCGGTGAGCGCCGCCCCCTGGGGCAGCGCCTCGATCCTGCCGATCAGCTGGATGTACATCCGCCTGATGGGCGGTGCGGGTCTGCGGCAGGCCAGTGCGGTGGCCCTGCTGGCGGCCAACTGGATCGCCGAGCGCCTGGAGCCCCACTTCCCGGTGCTCTACCGCGGCGCCGGCGGCCGGGTGGCCCACGAGTGCATCCTCGATCTGCGGCCGCTCAAGCGCAGCGCCGGCCTGGAGGTGGACGACCTGGCCAAGCGCCTGATGGACTATGGCTTCCACGCCCCCACCGTGAGCTGGCCCGTGGCCGGCACGGTGATGGTGGAGCCCACCGAGAGCGAGGCCCTGGTGGAACTGGAGCGCTTCTGCGCCGCGATGGTGGCGATCCGGGCCGAGGCCGCGGCGATCGAGGCGGGCCAGGCCGATCCGGCCGACAACCCGCTCAAGCGGGCCCCCCACACCCTCGCGGCCGTGACGGCCGACGACTGGCCGCGGGGCTACAGCCGCCAGCAGGCCGCCTTCCCCGCCGGTGAGGCGCAGCAGGCCAGCAAGCTCTGGCCGGCCGCGGCCCGCATCGACAACGCCTACGGCGATCGCCACCTGATCTGCACCTGTCCGACCCTGGAGGAGCTGGCCGAAGCGGCGCCGCGGCTGGAGGTGCAGCAGCGGATGGGGGCCACTGTGTAGCGAGGGTTGCTGGTCGCTCTGGGTTTGGGGCGCTACATTCACCCCAGTTCGGGAAACGACAGGATTTCTTCCTGATCTTTCCCTTGTTTTTCCATCACCATCTGCTGCAACTGCAGGCAGTGCAGCGGTTCCTGGGGTCATGACGATCGGCGACAACAACGGCCACACCAACGGCGGCGGCGACAACGGCGTCAATCAAGGCGGAGTAGCCGCTGACGGACGCTCCGCGGCGCGCTTTCAGGCGCGAGATCAGGCGCCGGAGATCTCCCTGCCGCCGCTGCCAGGTTCCCTGTCCCACTCCACCAGCCAGGGCCACACCCTGCGGATGGAGGGCACGAATGTGGTGCGCGTGCCCTTCGGCGTGCGCCAGCCCCGCCGCCAGCGGCCTACCCGCCCCGAGCGCTGGGCCACCCTGGTGCTCCCCTTCCAGCTGGGCGGCCCCACCCCCACGCCACCCCAGGCGGCCTGAGCCGGGCTCAGGCTGCGGCGGCGAGGCGCCAGTCGATCAGGGCCTTGACGTCGTCGACGGAGCTGGCCGGCGCCCGGAAGGGCAGGTGGCGCATCGGGCTGCGCTCCGGGCGCACCACCCAGGTGAGATCGCTCTGCGGAATCAGCACAAATCCCCGATAGCGGACGACCCAGCGCTGGGTTCCAGGATCGGCGCTCATGGTCCTACGCGGCGAAGAGCTCCATTGCAGCGAGGGCGGTGCGAGATGTCGGTATCGGCGGATTCCCTTGGGCAGTGCTGTAACGGCTCTTCAACTGTCCTCACGATCGGGCCCGGGGCAACCCCCAGAGGGGTGCCGCCCGCATGCCGCCCGCTAGTAGTTCGCCCCGCTGCGGCGCTGGTGCACGGCCGTGCTGCCCTCGCCGTCGAGCAGGCCCCCCTGGGTCACCTCGGCCAGCAGCAGCCAGTGGTCGCCGCACTCCATGCGCTGGCTGACGCGCCCCTCCAGCCAGGCCAGGGCCTCGGGCAGCAGCGGTTGGCCGCCGGGGCTGGTCTCCAGCTCCAGGCCGGCGAAGCGGTCGGCGCCGGGGGGGAAGGGCTGCAGGAACTGGCGCATCGGGCCGCTCTCGCGCCCATCGGCCAGCACGTTGAGGGCGAAGGCGTCCCCCACGTGCAGCAGGGCCTCGATGGCCCGGTCCTTGGCCACGGCGATGGTGAGGCCCGGGGGCGAGAAGCTGGCCTGGCTCACCCAGCTGGCCACCATGGCGCCGCTCAGCCGCGCCGGCCCCTCGCCCTTCACGGCGGTGACCACGCTCAGGGGCCCCACAACCCGGCCGAGGGCCTGGAGCGCCGGGTTGCTGCGGCTGTCGCTGAGGCCGCCGGCGGCGCTGCGCCGCTGGGCCTTGCGCTGCTCCGTCTGCAGGCGGCGACCCAGGGCGGTGCCGGTCTCCTCGCAGGCCTTGAGGGTGGCGGCATCGGGGCTGAACTTCACCTTGATCGGCTCGAAGGCGAAGCGGAACCCGCCGTCGCGCAGCTTGCTCTCCAGCAGATCGAGGGCCTCGCCGCTCCAGCCGAAGCTGCCGAACACGCCCACGGGCTTGCTGCGGTCGCCCTCGGCCAGCAGGGTGCCGAGGGCCGCCACGATCGGCGTGGGGGCGTGGCCCCCCAGGGTGGGGGAGCCCACCAGGAAGGCGTCGCAGCCGCGGATGGCCTCCAGCAGCTGCTCGGGGGAGGCGAATTCGCAGTTGATGCTCTCCACCCGCACGCCGGAGCGGGCCACCCCCTGGGCGATGGCATCGGCAATGGCGGCGGTGTTGCCGTAGGCGCTGGCGAACAGCAGGGCCACCGAGAGCCTGGCGCGGCCCTGGCTCTCGCCCCAGCGGCGGTAGTCCACCAGCAGGCTGCGCCAGCTCTCGGCGATCGCCGGGCCGTGGCCGGGGGCGATCGTGCGGATCGGCAGTGCGTCGAGCCGGTTCAGCACCGACTCCACCTGGCGCGTCATCGGCGCCATCAGGCAGTCGTAGAAGTAGCGGCGGTCTTCCTCGCTGCTGCTGCGGTTGGCCTCGGCGAAGGCCTCGCTGCAGAGGTGGGCGGCGAAGAACTTGCCGCTCATCAGCAGGCCGGTGCGCTCCTCGAAGGCGATCAGGGCGCCGGGCCAGCGGGGCGTGGGGGCTGGGATCAGGGTGAGGCGGTGGCCATCGGCCAGGGGCCGGCTCACCTCCTGCTTGACGATGTCGATCGGCGGCAGGGGCGGCAGGGCCGCCGGGGTGCTGGCCTCCGCCCCCGGCGCCGCCGGCCGCTGCTGCGACCAGAGCTCCTCCAGCAGGCGGGCGCCGGCGTTGGAGGCCACCAGCATCAGGGCAGGCCAGCGCTCGGCGAGCTGGTGCAGCAGCGCCACCCGGTTGGGGTTCACGTGGCCCACCACCACCTTCAGGGCCGCCTCGGGCTCCACCAGGGCCGCCAGCTGCTCCAGGAAGGGCGCCGCGAAGGAGGCGCCGGGCGGGTGCACCAGCACCGGCGGAATGCTGTGGCCACCGGTCCCTGGGCCGGCGCTGAACAGGAAGCTGTTGGCGCTGGTGCCCCGCTCCAGGCCGTACTCCACCTCGAAGCGCAGGCGCCGGGGGCTCAGGCCCCGCAGGCACACCAGGCCCGCCTCGATCGGCAGCACCACCACGCTGCGGCCGGCCTCGGGCGCGCCGGCGGCGGCGCTGGCGGTCTGGGCGGTGGCGTTCGGACTCATCATCAGTAGTGGTTGCCCACCTTGCGGTGGTGCACGGCGGTGCTGGCCTCGGTGTCGGCCACATTGCCCTGCTCCACCTCGGCGTAGATGATCCAGTGGTCGGGCCCCTCCAGGCGCTGCACCACCCGGCAGCCCAGGTAGGCCAGGGCATCGCCGAGCACGGGGCCGCCGGCGGCCACGCCCTCGAGGGTGTTGACGCCGGCGAAGCGGTCGGCGCCGGGGGGGAAGCGCTTGAGGAAGTGGCGCAGCAGCTGCTGGTGGTTGTCCTCCCGCAGCACGTTGAGCACGAAGCGATCGCCCACCTGCATCAGGGCCTCGATGGCCCGGTCCTTGGCCACCGCCACCGTGAGGCCGGGGGGATCGAAGCTCGCCTGGGCCACCCAGCTGGCCACCATGGCGCTGCTGCGGGCCGTGGCGCTGGCGGGGCCGCTGGCGCCACCGTCGGTGCCGGTGTCCTCCTGGCGGGCGGTCACCACGTAGAGGCCGCCGGACACCCGGCCCAGGGCCTTGTCGAGGTCGCCGTCGAGGGCCTTCATGGCCGCGATCGTCTTCTCGCGGGTGAGCAGCTGGCCGAGGTCGGTGCCGGCCTCCTCGCAGCGCTGGTAATCGGCCACCTGGGGCACCTGGCGGATGCGCAGCGGCTCGAAGGCGCTCTTCTGGCCGAGGGAGCGCAGCTGGCTGGCCACGGTGTCGATCGGCTCGTCGTTGCCGCCGAAGGCGTCGTAGCAGGCCACCCACTGCTTGGGGTTGAGGGCGGCCAACAGGGTGCCGATGGAGGTCTGCAGCTCGGCGTCGGCGCCGGCGGGCCAGGTGGGCACCACCACGGCGCTGGCCTCCCCCACCAGGGCGCTGAGCTCCTGGGCGTCGGTGGCGCGCAGGTCCACCAGCTGCACCTGGGCGCCGGCCTTGCCGATGCCGCGGGCGATGGCCTGGCTGAGCCGGTCGCAGAAGCCGTACTGGCTCACGTAGCAGACGGCCGCATAGGCCTCGCCCTTGCTGCGGCCGGCGCTCCACTCGCGGTAGTCGCCGAGCCAGAGGCCCAGGTGGTGGCGCAGCAGCGGGCCGTGGCCCACGGCCACCGTGGTGATCTCCGGCAGCGCGTCCATGCGCTTCATCGCCTGCAGCACGCTGCGGGCGTTGGGGCCCATCAGGCAGTCGTAGTAGAAGCGGAAGTCCGGGGCGATGGCGCCGGGATCCACGTCAAAGAGGTCGCCCGAGCAGTAGTGCAGGCCGAAGGCATCGCAGGTGTAGAGGATGCCGGTGCCGTGGTCGAAGGAGAAGATCGTGTCCGGCCAGTGCAGGTTGGGCGCGCTGAGGAATTCGAAGCGGTGCTGCACGCCGCTCTCCGGGTTGGTGCCCAGATCCAGCTCCTCGCCGCTCTTGACGGCCTGGCTTTTGAAGGGCCGGTGCACCTGGTTTTCGAGGAACTGGATCGCCACCTTGGAGGCCACGATCGTGATCTCGGGGTTGCGCTCGATCAGGTGGCCGATCAGGCCGGAGTGATCGGGCTCGGTGTGGCTCACGATCAGATAGTCGATCGCCTGGGGGTCAATCTGCTGCTCCAGCAGCGGCAGCCAGGTGCTCTCGAACTTGAGGTGGCTGGTGTCGATCAGGGCGGTGCGCTCGCCCCGCACCAGAAAGGAGTTGTAGGTGGTGCCGTTGCGCAGGCCGAACTCGATGTCGAAGCGGCTGCGGTCCCAGTCGAGGGAGCGGATCGCAGTGGTGTCGGGGCCGATGGCGTCGCACTGCAGCGACAGCCGCGGCTCGGGGGCTGCGCCGGGGTTGGTGGCCGTGCCCGTCGCGCTGGGGCTGGCCGTTGCGGTGTCTGCCATGGCTGCCGGTGCCGGTGGGGGCGACTCTAGGCAGCCCCTTCCGGGGCCTGGCCAGCCATCGGCAACGCTGATCGGGGCCATCAGCGCGCAGCGGCCGGCCCGGCGCCCGGCCTTCAGGCCAGCCAGTGCCAGTCGCTGAAGGCGGCGGCCTGGCCGCAGGGCTCGCCGGCGGCGTTCCAGAGGGTCCAGAGGCGGGCGCCGCGGATCTGGAAGCGGCGGCCGTGGCTGTCGATGCGGATGCCGGTGTAGCCGCCGAGGGCGTGCTGGCGCTGGGCCTGGCTGAGCATCTGGGCCCGGCCGGCCCGCTCGGCCGGCTCGGCCGTGAGCCGCGAAGGCAGGCCCACCATGGCGGCCCAGGGCCGGCGCCAGAGGCGCAGGGCGGCGCGGTTGGCGTAGATCAGCCGCGGGTCTGGCCCGCCGTCGTGGGCGAGCACCACGGTGCTGGCAGCGAACAGCTCCTGGGCGGCCAGGACCAGGTTTTCGGGCCCCCTGGGGCCTTGGGGCTCAAGGAACCCACCGGGCCCCGCGGCGGCCTGGATCGCCGGCGTGAGCAGCGGCCGGCCGAAGCCACGCGCGTGCGAGCGCAGGATCACGGCGGCCAGGGCCAGGGCGGGCGCCTCAAGCCAGGGGGCCGCGGGCGGCGTGCTGGCGGCCTCAGCCACCCGTGGCCTCGGCGGCACCGGAGCGCTCGGCGCCGGCGGCCATGGCGGTGGCCAGGGCCGCCTGGCCCAGCAGGGTGCCCTGGGCCTTGAGGTGCTCCACGAAGTGGCGGCCGGCCTCGGGGAAGCGGGCGTCTTCGGCGAGGGGCAGGGGGCCGGCCTCATCGAGGCCGGTTTCGCCCTCCATGGCGGGGGTGATCACCACGAGCCCCGGATCGAGGGCCGCGTCGTAGCGCCACCAGCGGCTCGGATCCTTGATGGCGGCGGGGGCGGGCTGCAGGGAGCCCTCGGCGGCCGTTGCCGAGGGGCCGGCGGCTGGAGTGCCGTCCTTCTCCTTCTGGCGGGCGGCGGCCCGGGCGGCCCGCGCCTGCTTGGCCAGCAGCTCGCGGCGCTGGATCGCCAGGTCGGCCAGCAGCTGGGCGCGGGTGCGGCCGCGCATCTGGAACAGCACGAAGGGGTCTTCGCTGAAGCGCTCCCCCATCAGGTAGTAGACGGCGCTGGCGTGCTTGCAGGGGTTGATCTTGTCGGGGCAGCTGCACTCGCTGCGCACCTCCTGCAGCTTGAAGGGGAAGAGGCGCCTGCCGCTGGCGGCAAAGGCGCGCTCGATGTCCTGGGGCATCACGCCGGCCAGCAGCTGGGCCGACCAGCGGGCCTTCTGGCCGAGGGCCTCGAGCACATAGCCCCAGTCCTCGTCGCTGAGGGTGTCGAGCCAGAGCTTCACCTTGTAGGGCTCCTCGCCGCTGCCCTGCACGCGGGCGTGCACGCGGCGGCCCTCGAAGCGGATCGAGAGCACGTTGCCCTCGCGGGCGTAGGCCCAGGCCCGCTCCAGGCGCTTCTTGAAGCGGTAGCCGTTGATCAGCTCCATCCACTGCTCGACCCACCAGGGCTGCTGGCCCAGGCCCTGGTCGCCGAGCTGGGTGGTGATGCCGTTGTTGGAGGGGGAGAGGGTCATGGGAACAGTCTGCCGGCGCGCTGGATGTGGTCCCGCAGGCCCTCGTGGCGGAGGGTCTCCCAGTGGGTCACATCGAACAGGTAAGGGGTGGGGAGCTGGTCAAGGGCTTCCCGCAGCTCGGCGCTGCAGTCGGCGGGGGCGCTGAAGGCCAGGTCGATGTCGGAGCCGCGCCAGTGGCTGCCGAGGGCGCGGGAGCCGTAGAGCTTCACCCACCGGATCTGGGGGAAGCGCTGGAGGCACTGACCGATCTCGGCCACGGTGCGCGCGGGGAGGCCGTGGCTGGCGGCCTGCTGGGGCGCTGGGGCCTCGGGCTGGGAGGGGTTGCGGCCGGTCATGGCTCGGCCGCCTGCTCCAGGCGTCCCTGCAGGCTGCGCTGCAACCCCTGCAGCTCCGGCCAGTAGCGCTCGCAGATCAGCGCGGTGGCCTGCTGGGCGCGGGCCTGGTCATAGGTGTGGGCCATCAGGTTGCGCTGCTCCAGCATGTCGATCCAAAGCTGACCGTTCTCCAGCAGCCCAGTGGCGAAGGCCTGTTTGAGCACCTCGCGCGGCAGCTTCACATCGAGGCCGTTCCAGGCCAGCAGGTCTTTCAGGGTTTTCCAGCTGAGCTCGAAGCTGAACTCATAGGCCTTGATCAGGGCGATCACGATCAGCTCGTCGTTGGGCCTGGCGCCATGGGCGGCGATGGCCGCCTGCAGCTGTTTCAAGGCCCGCTGCAGGTTCTCGAAGCGCTGGTGCCAGCGGAGGTCTGCCGTCATGGGACCAGTCTGCCGGCGCGAGCGAACGGGGCCACCGCCGGCAGACTGGCCCCATGACTTGTACCGATTTCCTGCCCGAGGGCGTCGTGGTGGTGACCGGCGCCAGCCGCGGGCTGGGGCGCGGCCTGGTGGAGCACCTGCTGGGCCTGGGCCGGCCGGTGATCGCGGTGGCGCGCCGCTTCCCGCCGGAGGATGGCGCCGCCGCGCCGGATCCGGCCCGCCTGATCCAGGTGGAGGCCGACCTCAGCACCACCTGCGGCATCGAGGCGGCCCTGCAGGCGATCCGCGCTGGCCTGGGTACCCGTCCGCTGGCGGCGCTGGTGAACGGCGCGGGCCGGATCACGCCGATCGGCCCGCTGGCGGGCCACAGCAGCGACGACCTGCTCGCCGCCCTCACCCTCACGGCGGTGGCACCGGCCCGGCTGAGCACGGCGCTGGCCGAGCGGCTGGTGCCCGGCGGGCGGGTGCTCAACCTCTCCACCCGCTCGGCCCACGCCACGTTTCCGGGGCTGTCGCTCTACTGCCTGAGCAAGCACGCCCTGCGCTCGGTGACCCGCTCGCTGCAGCTGGAGCTGCCCGCCACGCTGGGGGTGGCGGACCTGATCCCGGGGGAGGTGGACACCGCCATGCAGGCGGACTTGCGGGCGCCGGATCCGGCGGACTTCCCCCTGGCCAGCTTCTTCCGCGCCAACGCGGTGAACCTGATCCCCACGCAGGTGGCCGTGGCCTTCCTGGCATGGGTGCTGCTGGCCACGCCGCTCGACAGCTTCCGGCGCGAGCAGCCCTGGTATGTCTACGACCCCGAAGATCAGCCCCAGTGGCTGCCGGAAGGGGTGGCCTTCACCTATTCCGAACCCTGAGGAATGCGGGCGCGGGCCGACACCTTGGCCTCCGGATCCACGCCGGCGAAGGTGGGCGGCAACCACACGCGCACCACCATCAGCAGGGCGGCGGTGGCGAGGAAGAGGCACACCGCCAGGATCTGCTGCCAGTCGGTTTCGAGCACGCCGTTCACGATCACCTCACGCAGCACCGACACGATCGCGATCTCCACCGACACGCCGATCGACACGCGCTGTTCCTGCAGGTAGATGATCAGCAGGCGGAAGAGTTCCACCAGGATCAGGATGAAGAGGATGTCGGCCGTGATGGCGTGAAACTGGGGCGTGGTGAGCAGCGAGGCGAAGATCGTCTTGAGCTGCAGCGCCATCACGCAGAACAGCCCCACGCAGAGCGACACGGCGATCAGATCCTGCACGGCCTCGAGCGACTGGACGATCTGCGGGCGGCGGAACTGCTGATGCCAGGGCACGGCGCGCTCGGCGGTGCGGGCGGCGCCGGGTGGGGCGTCGTCGCTGGCGGTGGGACCGGGGGTGCGGAAGCGGGCGACGGTCATGGCGGATGGGACGGGAGCGCAACCATAGGCCGCGTTAGCTGATCAATGGGCGCCCGTTCGATAAGGCTGGCTGATGTTGATGATTGGTGCGCGGTTGGCTGGCCCGGTGCCGCCAGGCTGGGGTGATCCGCCGGGAGCGCCATGGCCCGCGTGCAGCAGCGACTGGCCGCCAATGCGGCCGGCCCCTTCTATGTGGACCGCAGCTGCATCGACTGCGGCACCTGCTGGCAGTTCGATCCGGCCCACTTCGCCCCGGCCGGGGAGGCCTCCCACGTGCAGCACCAGCCCCAGGGGGATGCGGAGGTGCGCCAGGCGCTGCTGGCGCTGCAGGCCTGTCCGGTGGCGGCGATCGGTACCAGCCGCGAGCTGCTGGCGCAGACCCCCGCCGCTGGCTTCCCCGCCCTGGTGGACGCGCGGCCCGAGGGCGACACGTTTTACTGCGGCTGGGCGTCGCGCAAGAGCTTCGGGGCGAGCAGCTGGCTGCTGGTGCGCCGCCAGGCCGATGGCAGCGCCAACAACGTGCTGATCGATTCGCCGCGTTGGAGCGGAGCCTTAGCCCGCCAGATCGCGGAGTTGGGCGGCATCCAGCGGATCCTGCTCAGCCACCGCGACGACGTGGCCGACCACGCCGCCTGGGCCCGCCACTTCGGCTGCGAGCGCTGGATCCACGCCGCCGATGCCAGTGCGGCGCCGGAGGCGGAGCACCGGCTGGAGGGAACGGAGCCCGTGGCGCTGGATGCCGATCTGCAGCTGATCCCCACCCCCGGCCACACGCCGGGCTCGCTGGTGGTGCTGTTCGCCGGCCAGGTGCTGTTCAGCGGCGACCACCTCTGGTGGGGCGTGGATCCGCCGGGCGTGGTGGCCTCCCGCCGCTACTGCTGGTGGAACTGGGAGGAGCAGCTGCGCTCGGTGGAGAGGCTGCTGGATCTGGATGTGCGTTGGCTGCTGCCTGGGCATGGTCGTCGCCATGCCTTTGGGGCGGGGGAGTGGCGGCGGGAGCTGGAGAGGACGTTGGCGGGGGCGCGTTGATGTAGCTGGGGATGCTTGGTGTTTGCGGGTCCGCTGAACAGCCTGAGGGGCCTGAGTGTCCTCCTTCAAAGCGTTTGCCCGCTCTGGGTTCTGGGGGTGTTGGCTGGTGTCTTTCTGCTGCTTATACTGCGCGAGAGGGCCTGCGGAAGGGCTTATGCGGTTCTGCCCAATAACAAGTTAGATGACTTCCGGAGGTCGCGATGGACGAGAATCAGGTAGCCCCGCCGTGGTACGAGGTGCCGATGACGCGAGCAGGCTCCAAGCATCCCGGCGTGAATTCAGCAGCCAAGGCTCGGTTGATTGCCGCGCTTGCTGAGGTTCCCGACTCGAAGCCACTGAGCAAGAGCGACCTAGCGGCTTTGGCGACCGATCTACTTAGTGCTAATGAGGTCACGCCCCCTTCAGCCGAATAGCCCTTGAAGCTCTCATCTATAACCCTCAGTTGGTTCCGGGGCGCCGCGGCTGCCATCACCCTGCCCGCGAACGGCAAGTCACTCGCAGTGTACGGGTCGAACGGCGCCGGCAAATCGTCTTTTGTGGATGCACTCGAGTATGCGATTCGGGGCAAGGTGGATCACCTCAGCCACGAGTACAGCGGGAAGCGCCAGGAGCATGGGCTTCTCAACACCCATCGAGGGAAAGCGGACACCACTCGGATAGAGATCGGGCTCGCTGACAAAGCCTCACGCACAATCACGTTCGGCAAGGATGGTGCTGCGACGAGTGTCGGCACGGATAAGCCACCTATCTCTGACTGGGACTATCGCCGTACCATTCTTCGGCAGGATGAAGTCTCGCGCTTTATCGGTGCGACGAAGGGTGACAAGTACTCGGCGCTGCTTCCATTGCTCGGCTTGGCGACGATGGAACAGGCCGCCGAAAGCTTGCGATTGCTCGCAAAAGCCATCGATGAGTCAGCGAAGACCAAGGAGCTTGCGGGCGCCCTGTCGCTTATGCAGAGCCAGCGTGCAAAGCATTTTGGCGCCTCGTCTTCCGAGCAGATCGCTGACGCCGGCTGGGAGATACTGGCGCGCTATGAAGTCACTCTCGTAGAGGGAGAAGACCTCGGTCAAGGACTCGCCCGCGCCCTATCGGCGATCGAGGATCAAGTTACGCACGCTAGTGCCGCGCAGCGCCGTTGGGTGACACTTTCGGAGCTCGGCAGCGTTGCGCTAACCGAGGGACTAGACAAGCTTAAGGCCGCGCTGGTCGCCTTTGCTGCCGAGGCTCAACCGCTCTTGGATGAGCAGCTGGCAGTGCTTTCTGCAGCGGGGCAGCTCGCTCCGCTGATTCACGAGAATGACGCATCCTTTGTGTGCCCGGCATGCGGAAGAGACATCGCGCCCGCCACATTCAGTGAGCACATTGCCGCCGAAACGGTTCGCCTTGAACGTGTAATCGCGTTGCGAGACGTTCGGGATGCTGCGCTGTACGAAGTGACACAAGATGTCGCCGCAATCACGCGATGCTTAAATAAGCCGGAGCTTGCTACCTGGCGCGACGAGGAAGCGTCTCGCAAGGACTCTTTCGAGGCCCTCCAGCGCATCCTCACTGCCGCAGGTCGGGAATCTATCGATTCCAAGGACATCCCGGTTCTTGAGGTGGCGGCTGTACAGCTCGTGGAAGCCGCCGCCACCGCGTCGCGGGCGGCACCTCCTGACGCCGCGCGATTGAGTGCCGACAAGGACATAGCGTCGACGGTGCGGCTCATTCTTCAAGCAGGCGCGCTCTCCGCGAATCTGGCTCACGCGCGCAAAGTTCGTGAGTACATCGAGACCGCCGAGCTCGAGGTACGGGCCGAGATTCGCACTCGGGCCTCTGCGGTGATCGATGCCATCTCCGCGGATGTGCGCACCCTTTGGTCAGTACTACAGCCCGAACGGCCTATCACTGACATTCGGCTGTACATGCCGGACGGCACCGACAAGGCCCTCGACGTGCGTCTGACGTTTCATGGAGTCACACAAGACTCCCCGCGGCTGACGTTGTCGGAAGGGCTTCGCAACAGCCTAGGGCTCTGCATCTTCCTCGCAATGGCCCGGCAGGTGCCACATCATGACCGCCCACTAGTCCTAGATGACGTAATCGTAAGCCTAGACCGTCAACACCGGGGCATGCTTGCGGATGTGCTGGTGAACCACTTTTCAGATCGGCAGGTCCTGCTCCTTACGCACGATCGCGACTGGTTCGCCGAGCTCCGTCAGATGCTGCCAGCTTCCGACTGGACCTTTCAGACCCTGCTCCCTTACGACTCACCTGCGCTTGGCATCCGCTGGTCGAGCACGGGGTCTAGCTTCGACGATGCGCGAGCATTGCTTGCTGCACGCCCAGACTCCGCTGGCAATGACGCACGAAAGATTATGGATTCGCAGATGATGTTGCTCGCAGAGCGCCTACAGCTTCATTTGCCATTTGTCCGAGGCGAGAAGAACGAGATGCGGATGGCACATACTCTGCTTGAGTACCTCGTACCCGCAACGAAGAAGTGCCTAAAACTTAAGGCAGGGCAGCAGCACGTGGCCCACAAGGATGCCGTCACTTTTCTAGAGGACGCGGCAAAGCGACTTGCTGCTTGGGGCAATCGCGCATCACACACGCACGATGTTGTTCGCCCAGAGGCCGAGAGCCTTATCACGTCATGTGAGACCGCCCTCGCCGCCTTTTTGTGTACCGAGTGTAAGAAGCAGGTTTGGCGCGCAGAGGTTAAGGCATCCAACTTCCTGCAGTGCGAATGCGGAACCCTACGGTGGCGCTATGGGAAGGACGGCTAAGGCGCGCCTCGTCATCTAACGAAGCTTGCTGCTGACGGTCACGTTATTGAAGCGGCCGCTACGCGGCCGTATCTTATGGAGTGTCCGCAGCAGAAACAAACGTTGATGAGTATTAGTTGGCTGCATTGCATCCGCTGAGCCCAGCCAGTATTGTTCATGATACCGCCGCCAAGCCATGCACCTGACGTATAGCTGGCGTCTCACTTGCAATCACCCCTGCCCTACTGGCAGGCTTGGCCCCGCCTCCTACCGGACACCTTGACCCTCGCCGCACAGAGCCCGCTGCGCGATGCCGGCCAGGAGGACGACCTGCAGGACGAATTCCTCGGAGCCCTGGCGGCCCTGGGCGGCTCCGCTGGCAATGGCCGCCTCCGTGATGTTCTCGAGTGGGACGAGGCCACCTACGTCGCCGTCAAGGCGGAACTGCTCAGCCGTCGCCTGATCGTGCCCGGCCGGGGCCGGGGTGGCTCGGTGATGCTCGTCGACGGCGATGGCGCTGAGGCTTCAACGGCGGCCAACACCGACAGGCCCGCTCGACGCACCAGGGCTGCCAGGGGCAGCGGGGGTGGAACCTCTGCCAGCAGCTTCGATCAGGCCTTCCGCGCCATTGACGACTGCCTGCGCAAGGAGGCCGGCTGCGGCACCGAGCTCGACTACACCGAGCAGACCTCCTGGCTGCTGTTCCTCAAATACCTCGACGGCCTGGAGGACGACCGTGCCGCCTTGGCGCTTCTGGAGGGCCGCAGCCCCATGCCGATCCTGGAGGAGCCCTACCGCTGGAACAGCTGGGCCGCACCGAAGGATGCCAGCGGCCAGCTCGATCACAACGCCGCGCTTACGGGCGACGACCTGCGCGATTTTGTGAGCCAGAGGCTGTTCCCCTATCTGGAACAGTTCAAGCAGCGGGCCAGCGGTCCGAACACCATTGAATACAAGATCGGTGAGATCTTCAGCGAACTTCGCAACAAGATCTCCAGCGGCTACACCCTGCGCGAGATCATCGACGTGATCGACGGGCTGCGCTTCCGCTCCCAGGCCGAGAAGCACGAGCTCTCGATGCTCTATGAGGAGAAGATCAAGCGGATGGGCAACGCTGGTCGGAACGGCGGTGAATACTACACACCCAGGTCGCTGATCCGGGCGATTGTACAGGTAGTGAACCCGCAGATCGGCGAAACGGTCTACGACCCAGCCGTGGGTTCAGCCGGCTTCCTATGCGAAGCATTCGAATACATGCGCAAGGGTGGCGCATCGGGCCGTGAGCTCAGCACGGAAGCTCTCGAGACGCTGCAGACTCGCACCTTCACTGGTAAGGAGAAGAAGAGCCTTGCTTATGTGATCGCGATCATGAACATGATCCTGCATGGCATCGAAGCCCCCAAGATCATCCATGCCAACACGCTCACCGAAAATCTCAGCGATGTGCAGGAGAAGGACCGCTTCGATGTGATCCTGGCCAATCCACCGTTCGGCGGCAGCGAACGCAAGGAGGTGCAGCAGAACTTCCCGATCCGCTCCGGCGAAACGGCCTTTCTGTTTCTGCAGCACTTCATCCGCATGCTGCGGGCCGGCGGACGTGCCGGCGTGGTGATCAAGAACACCTTTCTGTCGAATACGGATAACGCCTCGGTGGCCTTGCGCCGGAAGCTGCTGGAGGAGTGCAACCTGCACACGGTGCTCGACTGCCCCAGCGGCACCTTCCAGGGGGCGGGGGTGAAAACGGTTGTGCTGTTCTTCGAGAAGGGTGCGCCCACTCGCAAGGTGTGGTTCTACCAGCTCGATCCCGGTCGCAACCTGGGCAAGACCAACCCGCTCAACGACCGCGACCTTGCGGAGTTCGTGGAACTCCAGAAAACCTTTGCGGATTCGCCCAAGAGCTGGAGCGTGGCGGTGGACTCCATTGATCCAGAGAGCTGGGATCTCTCGGTGAAGAACCCCCATGGGGGTGAGGCGGTAGCGCTGCGGAGCCCGCAGGAGATCATGGCAGAGATTGCCGCGCTGGATGCGGAGAGTGCGGAGGTGCTGGGGAGGATCAGGGCGTTGGTATGAGAGAAGGGTGGACGGCCAAGACACTTGATGATGTCTGCCATTTCAGTAATGGCTTATGGAAAGGTGACAAACCTCCATTCGTTACTGTCGGGGTAATCAGAAATACCAACTTCACCAAGGAAGGCACTCTGGATGATTCTGATATCGCCTTCATTGAGGTAGAGGCGAAGAAGTTTGAGAAGAGGCGGCTCCAGTTTGGGGACATTATCCTTGAAAAGTCTGGTGGCGGCCCGAAGCAGCCTGTCGGGCGTGTGGTTTTATTCGCCAAGCAAGACGGAGAGTTTTCATTCAGTAATTTCACGGCAGCGCTACGTGTCCGTGACCCAGGGGAGGTTGACTTTCGCTATCTGCATAAGTTTTTGCATTGGGCCTATCTGTCTGGAGTCACTGAGGCAATTCAGAGTCACTCAACTGGAATTCGCAATCTGAATGGGGACGCGTACAAGGCCATTCTATTCACTTATCCCCCACTCGCCGAACAGCGGCGAATCGTCGCCCTGCTCGACGAAGCATTTGCGGGCCTCGCCACCGCCAAAGCCAACGCCGAGCGGAATCTCCAGAACGCCCGTGCGGTTTTTGAGAGTTATCTTGAATCCGTCTTTATTGAGCGTGGAGATGGCTGGGTCGATAAGATGCTTGGAGAGCTGTGTGACATTTTGGACAGCAGACGGAGTCCAATTACGAAGCGTGATCGTGCTCCTGGTGATGTTCCGTATTATGGGGCAACGGGAATCCAAGACTACGTCAGCGACTTCATATTTGACGAGCCGCTGGTCTTGGTTGGGGAGGATGGCGCAAAGTGGGGATCAGGCGATAAAACTGCATATGCTGTCTCTGGTAAAAGCTGGGTAAATAATCATGCCCATGTATTGCGTCCCCACCGTGAACTCTTGACCGATTACTGGCTTATTTCATATCTTGTTCATGCCGACCTCTCGCCATTCGTCTCAGGTCTCACAGTCCCCAAGCTGAATCAAGCGAACCTCCGCGAAATCCCTATTCCGTTGCCTCCCTTGCAAGTCCAAGCGCAACTAGCGACCAATGTCAAGGCATTGGAGGGAGAAACCCAACGCCTCGCCCATATCTACGAACGCAAACTCGCAGCCCTAGAGGAACTGAAGAAATCCCTCCTGCAGCAGGCCTTCATCGGCGAGCCCTGAAGTCGCGTCTTATGGCTCCATGCGGAGTAAGCCTATGGCCTTAGCGGTAGTGATATCTGCACGCCAGGATCACAAGCAGCTCACCATCCAATCGGTAAAGGAGGCGATGTTCCTAATCGATGCGGCGCGACCAGCAGCCGGCCAGGTTTTCACGCAGGGGCTCGGGTTTGCCGATGCCATCGAAGGGATCGCGCAGGCAAGCCTGGATTAGCTGGTTGATGCGCCGCAGCTGCCTTCGGTCCTGGCTCTGCCAGTGGAGGACGTCGTCCCAGGCCGCAGCCGTCCAGGCCAGCCGCTCAATCGCCGGCATTGGCCCGATCCGGATCCATCAGCCCATGGGAGAGAAGCTCCCCACGCCCGGCCTGCTCCAGCGACCGCTGCAGATGGGCCGTATTGGCCGGGGAACGCAGCAGGTGCACCGTTCCATCAGGCTGTTGCACGTGTCGAGCGACATCACCACCGCCCCCCTGGCGTGTTTCAGCAAATCTGATCTCCTCCACGGCGTTGCCCATCGTCCTGACCATCAGCATGGCGGGATGCCGAGAGTGGCCGCCATACCTGTGTCCACCGTGATCGGCATCGACGTGGGTAGCTCCCGCAAGGGCTTCCACGCCGTGGCGCTCACCGGTGGTGCCTACGCCGGCCAGTTGGCGACCCCGGATGTCCAGGAGCTCGGCCGCTGGTGCCGCTCCGTGATCGGTGCCCAGCAGATCGCCATCGATGCGCCCTGCCGCTGGAGTGGCAATGGCCGGGCCCGGCCCTGCGAGCGTGAGTTGATGCAGCAGGGGATCTTCTGCTTCGCCTCCCCCAGCCGCGCGGTGGCCGTGAGCCATCCCCGCAACTACTACGGCTGGATGCTGCAGGGCGAGGCGCTCTACCGGGAGCTGGAGGCCAGCCATCCGCTGCTCTCCGGCCTGCCTGCGAGCGGTCCGGCCTGCTTCGAAACCTTTCCCCATGCCATCACCTGTCACCTGCGAGGCGGCAACGCCGAGGCTCGCCAGAAACGGCTGCAGCGCCGGGCCCTGCTGGAGCAGGCCGGCATCAACACCGCAACACTCACCAGCATCGACTGGATCGATGCCGCCCTCTGCGCCCTCGCGGCTCACCACCTGGCCAGCGGTCGCCCCTGCTGGGCCTATGGCGAGCCGGGCACGGGGCTGATCGTGGTGCCGCAGGGGCCCGATTGGAGCCACTGGACGGCGTGAGCAGGCGTGGTCTCGAGTCCGACTTTTCCTGCATTGGCGGGCCGACTTTTCCTGCATTGGAGGTGGGACATCCCTGGCCCCGACTGCCTTTGACCGGCTTGTCTGCCTACCGGTGGCTCCCTACATAGCCCACATCGAGCGTGTGGGGCAGGTTCTCTATTCCCGCCCGGATCAGCCAGACTGGACTCCATGACCGCTTCGGCACGCCCTACCAGCTATTACTACGCGGTGGATGAGACGCTGCTGCGCACGATTGCGGCCGAGATCCAGGCGGCGATCCCTGGCGCTGAGGTGTGGCTGTTCGGTTCCCGCGCCCGCGGTACCGCACGGCCTGATTCCGACCTCGACCTGCTGGTGACTGTGCCCGACGCCTGGCTGGCGAGCCATTCGCGATTTGAGGAAACGGATGCCCTGGGCTGGAAGCTCGCCCATCACCGGATCCCCATCGATCTGCTCCTGTATTCGCATCAGGAAGTGCAGGATCGTCTTCAATACAGGCAGCATGTCGTTGCGGAGCGCTATCGCTACGGCAGAGAACTGGATGTCTGCTGACCCCTACCTGCTCGTGGCCTCGCTACTCCCATGAACGAGGCCGAAACCCGCGCTGAGCTGATCGATCCGCTGCTCGCCGCCGCCGGCTGGGGCGTGGTGGAGGGCAGCCGCATCCGGCGCGAGTTTGCGATCACCCCGGGCCGGATTGAGGGCGGCGGCCGCCGCGGCAAACCGCTCACGGCCGACTATGTGCTCACCTACCGCAACACCCAGCTGGCGGTGGTGGAGGCCAAGCCCGACACCGCCCCCCTCAGCGAAGGCGTGGCCCAGGCCAAGCTCTACGCCGGCAAGCTGCAACTCCGCTTCACCTACGCCAGCAACGGCCTCGGCGTCTACGCCATCGACATGGCCAGCGGCGAGGAGGGGCCGGTGGCCGCCTTCCCCAGCCCTGAGGAGCTCTGGGCCCGCAGCTTCGCCGGCGAGAACGCCTGGCGCGATCGCTTCGCCGCCATCCCCTACGCCGACAAGGGCGGCAGCTGGCAGATCCGCTTCTACCAGGACATCGCCGTGGCGCGGGTGCTGGAAGCCGTGGCCACCGGCCGCCACCGCATCCTGCTCACCCTGGCCACCGGCACCGGCAAGACGTCGATCGCCTTCCAGATCCTCTGGAAGCTGTTTCAGGCCCGCTGGAATCTCACCGGCCAGCCCACGCGCCGGCCGCGCATCCTCTTCCTGGCCGATCGCAACACCCTCGCCGATCAGGCCTTCAACGACTTCACCGGTTTCGCCGCCTTCGAAGACAACGCCCTGGCCCGCCTCGAGCCCGATGCCCTGCGCAGGAAGGGCCGCGTGCCCACCAACGCCAGTGTGTTCATCACCATCTTCCAGACCTTCATGAGCGGGTCGGCGCCCGACGGCAGGCCCGCGCCCTGGTTTGGCCAGTACCCGCCCGATTTCTTCGACGTGATCGTGATCGATGAATGCCACCGCGGCGGCGCCAACAACGAATCCACCTGGCGCGGCATCCTCGAGTATTTCGCCCCCGCCGTGCAGCTCGGCCTCACCGCCACCCCCCGCCGCACCGACAACGCCGACACCTACGCCTACTTCGGCGAGCCGGTGTTCACCTATTCCCTCAAGGAAGGCATCAACGACGGCTTCCTGACGCCCTTCCGCGTCAAGCAGATCACCACCACCCTCGACGACTACGTCTACACCCCTGACGACACCGTGGTGGAGGGCGAGGTGGAGGCCGGCCGCCGCTACACCGAGCCCGACTTCAACCGAATCATCGAGATCGAGCGGCGCGAGCGGCAGCGGGTGGAGATCCTGCTCAGCCAGATCGATCCGCGCCAGAAAACCCTGGTGTTCTGCGCCACCCAGGAGCACGCCCTCGCCATCCGCGATCTGATCAACCAGCTGAAGCCCGGCAGCGATCCCAACTACTGCCACCGCGTGACCGCCGACGACGGCGAGCTGGGCAACACCTGGCTGCGCGCCTTCCAGGACAACGAGAAGACGATCCCCACCATCCTCACCACCTCCCAGAAGCTCTCCACCGGCGTGGATGCCCGCAACGTGCGCCACATCGTGCTGCTGCGGCCTGTGAACTCGATGATCGAGTTCAAGCAGATCATCGGCCGCGGCACCCGCCTCTACGACGGCAAGGACTACTTCACGATCCTCGATTTCGTGAAGGCCTATCAGCTCTTCAGCGATCCGTCGTGGGATGGCGACCCCCCGGAACCGGAGGTGATCAACCAGCACACCCCAAGGGCAAAGCCGGATCCAGCCGATCGCGATGACGACCCCAGCCGCGGCGACGACGCTGCGGAGCCGCCCCGCCGCACGAAACTGCGCATCAAGCTCGGTGACGGCAAGGAGCGCTCCATCCAGCACATGCTCCTGACCAGCTTCTGGCATCCCGATGGCACGCCGATGAGCTCCCAGCAGTTCATCGAACTGCTCTACGGCCAGCTGCCCGAATTCGTGAAGGATGAAGCCGAACTGCGGGCCCTCTGGAGCGCGCCCGATACCCGCAGCAAGCTGCTGCAGGGCCTGGCCGAGAAGGGCTTCGGCGCCGATCAGCTGGCCGAGATGCAGGCGATCATCGCCGCCGAGAACAGCGACCTCTTCGATGTGCTCGCCCACGTGGCCTACGCCCTGCCGCCCATTCCCCGCGAAACCCGCGCCCAGCAGGCCCGCCTCTACATCCACTCCCGCTTCACCAGCAAGCAGCAGCTCTTCCTCGATTTCGTGCTGCAGCACTACGTGAACACCGGCGTGCAGGAGCTGGCCCAGGAGAAACTCGCCCCCCTGCTGCGCCTGCGCTACCAGAACTCCATCGCCGATGCCATAGCCGACCTCGGCAGACCCGAGGACATCGGCCAGCTGTTCGCCGGCTTCCAGCGCTATCTCTACGAGCCGCCGAGGGCGGCCTGATCGGCGCTCAGCCGGCCTTCAACCCTGTTCCCACCGCTGTGGCATCAATCCCCCAGGCAGATAGAGCGGATGCCCCGGGTGGCCAGCCTTCGTGAGCCGTAGAACGTGCAGGTCTGGCAGCATCCGGCGCACCGCCTGGTCGCGGCCCCGGTGGCGGCCATGGACGCCCCAGGCGGCCACCACCACAGCGGCATCCCGAGCCAGGCTGAGCAGCGTGGCGTCGTTTTCCGGGCCCACCGGATCCGCCACCTGCAGCAACGTGGCCGGAGCCGTGGCGCGGTAGGCAAACAGGTTGGCCATGCAGAGCGCGTCGTAGCCCCAGGCCCGCGCGAAGCCGATGCAGCGGCGGATGGTGGGGTCGTTCTGGCTGGCGTCGGCCGTGCTCGGATTCAGACCGATCACCAGCGCGCAGGGGCCGGGCCCCCAGCGACGCTCCAGGGCATAGCGGTAGTGACCGCAGGGGCTCAGGATCGCGCTCACCCCTCCCGGCCCACGTCTCCTGTCTCAATCCTCCGTGAGCGCCACCAGATCCTTGAGCTGGCCCACATCCAGGCCGCCGAGCCACTCCTCGCCCGAGCCCACGATCTCGGAGGCCAGCTTCGACTTCTCCTGGATCATCCGGTCGATCCGCTCCTCCACCGAGCCGCTGGTGATGAACTTGTGCACCATCACCCGGTTCTGCTGGCCGATGCGGTAGGCGCGGTCGGTGGCCTGGTTCTCCACGGCCGGGTTCCACCAGCGGTCGATGTGGAACACGTGGCTGGCGCGGGTGAGGTTGAGGCCCACGCCGCCCGCCTTCAGCGAGAGCAGGAACAGCTGCGGACCGCGCGGGTCCTCCTGGAAGCGGTCGACCATCGCCTGGCGCTCCACCTTGCTGGTGTTGCCATACAGGAACGGCACCTCCTGGCGCCACTTGCGCTCCAGGTGGGCCTTGAGCAGGTGGCCCCACTCGGCGAACTGGGTGAACAGCAGCGCCCGATCGCCCGCCTCGATCACCTCTTCGAGGATCTCTTCGAGCCGCTGCACCTTGGCGCTGCGGGCGGCGAACTCCTGGAAGAACCCGGCATCGGCGGGATCGGGATCCTGCTTCAGGGCCAGGGCCGGGTGGTTGCAGATCTGCTTGAGCTTGGTGAGCAGCGCCAGCACCTGGCCGTGCTTCTGGCCCAGGGGCGCCCGGGCGATGGCGTCGAGGCTCTCCTCCACCGTTTTGTTGTAGAGCTTCTTCTGCTCGGGGGCCAGGCCCACCCACTCGCGCAGCTCCACCTTCTCCGGCAGGTCGGAGATGATCGATTTGTCGGTCTTCAGGCGCCGCAGGATGAACGGCCCCACGCGGCCCTTGAGATCCCGCAGCGACGACATGTCGCCGTAGCGCTCGATCGGCAGCCGGTAGCGCTGGCGGAAGAAGGGCTCATCGCCCAGCACCTTGGGGTTGAGGAAGTCCATCAGCGCCCACAGCTCGCTGACGCGGTTCTCCACCGGCGTGCCGGTGAGGGCGATGCGGAAGCGGCTGCCGCGGCTGCCCTTGCCGGGCCGCCCCAGGTCGCGCGCCGCCATCGACTGCTTGGCGTTGTGGTTCTTGATCGCCTGGGCCTCGTCGATCACCACCCCCTGCCAGTCGATCGCCTCCAGCAGTTCGCTGTCGCGCTGCAGCAGGCCGTAGGTGGTGAGCACCAGATCCATGCCCTTGAGCGCCTTCTTCAGGGCCGCCTCCGTGCTCGGCCGGCGCGGGCCGTAGTGCTCGTGCACCACCAGCTCCGGCGTGAAGGCCGCCGCCTCCCGCTTCCAGTTGGTGAGCACCGAGGTGGGCGCCACCAGCAGCACCGGCCGCTTCAGCTCCTCCTCGGCCTTGAGGTGCTGCAGGAAGGCCAGCAGCTGGATCGTCTTGCCCAGACCCATGTCGTCGGCGAGGCAGGCGCCCTGGTCGAAGCGGTGCAGGAAGGCGAGCCAGCCCAGGCCCCGCTCCTGATACGGCCGCAGCTGGCCCGAGAACCCCGGCGGCGCCGGCAGCGGATCGGGGGCCTTCTGCTGGTGGTACTGCTCCAGCACCGCCTGCAGCCGCGGGCCCGGCGTGAAGGCATGCACCGGCAGGCGCATCAGCGTCTCGCCCTCGTTGCCGGTGAGCCGCAGGGCGTCGTCGAGGCTCAGGCCCGGATCGGCGGCGCAGAACTTCTCGGCGTTCTTGAGATCCAGGGGCCGCAGCTCGATCCACACGCCCTTGTGCTGCACCAGCGGGCTGCGCTTGGTCTGCAGCTTCTCCAGGTCACGCAGGTTGAGCGTGACGCCGCCGATCATGAACTCCCATTTCCACTCCAGGCTTTCGCCCAGGGTGAAGCCGCGGGATGTCTCGGGCAGTTCGGCGGTGATCGAGAGGCCCAGCCGCGAGGCCAGGCCGCCCGAGAGGCTGGCGGGCAGCACCACGCCCACGCCCACATCCCGCAGCCTGGCGGCATCGCTGCGCACCAGCACGAAGGCCTCGTTCGGCGTGAGCTGCATCGCCTCCGGCGTGGCGGCATCCAGGCCCCGCTCGATCGGTGCCGACACGGTGAGGGCCCGGCCCAGGCCCTCCAGCAGCAGCTCGCCGGGCTGCTCCACGCTGATCTCGCCCAGGGCCACGCTGCCGTCGCCGGCGGACCACACCGCCGCCGCCGGCAACCGCAGGCTCGGGTCGGCCTCGGCCTGCAGCCCGAAGCGCAGCTCCCACAGCTCCTCCCCCTCCGGCGGGGTGAACAGCTCCAGGCAGGCCCGGGCCGGTGCCACCCTGCCGGCCACACCCTCGCGCCAGTGGTGGCTGGCGATCGCCAGGCGCTCCTGGTCCTCCTCGTCGAGCTTCAGCTGGCCGGGCTGGCTGGCCAGCCCCTGCTCCCAGGCCGCCAGCAGCGGATCGAGGCCCGTGCCGCCGGGCCGGAAGGCGTCGCGCAGCTGGCCGTCCACCAGCTTCTCCACCAGGCCCGCCACGAACAGGCGGTTGGAGCGGGGCCGGCCGCAGGCCAGGTGCGGGTCGGTGCTGGCGGCGGCCACCACCTGGGGCATGCGCGCCGCCAGCTCCTCCAGGCGGCGCCGGTCGTCCTCGCGGTTGAGCAGCGGCAGCCAGCGGGCCTGGCCCTCGCCCGCATCCGGCAGCCAGCGGCCCCGGGCGATCAGGCTCAGGCACCAGCGCTGCAGGTGGGCCCACCAGCGCAGGTCCTCCGAGAGGCCGGCCTCGGCGAAGCCCGAGAGCGGCAGCAGGCTGAGCCACTCGGCGGCGGGGCCGGGCTTGAGCAGCCAGCCCTCCACCTGCCAGGGCCACCAGCTGATTTCCTTCGGCAGGGGCTCGCCCGCCTGCAGCGGCAGGCCGCTCCAGGGCCCCTGGGCGCTGGCCTTCTTGCCCTTCGCTGCCTGCTGGCGGCTCGGCAGGGTGAGGGTGGCCGAGGCCTGCCGCAGCGCCTCCGACCAGAACTGGTTGACATCCAGCCAGGTGGCCAGATCGTCGAGATCCAGGCTCAGCGGATGCAGCGGCGCCTCGCCCTGGGGCGCCACCGGTTCGGCCACGCGCCAGGTGTCCGCCCAGATCAGCAGGCCCGCCGCCGGGGCCTTGCCCGGGGCAAAGCTCCCCGCCGGCACGGCGGGCAGCCAGGTGGCATGCAGCAGGCTCATCGGGTCGGGATACGGCCGTAGGGGGTGCCGCGGGAGCAGGTCATGGCCGCGTGGTCATGGCCGCAGGGCGGGCAGGGCGCGTTGCGTGCCGTGCAACAGGAGGGCGGCGCCGATCAGCGGCAGCCAGGCACGAAGCAGCCCCATCATCACAGCTGGCGCGACCGCCACCAGCGCCGCCGTCAGCGGCTGGCCCGCCGGCCAGCTCGCCACCGGCGGCAGCCCCAGGCTGTGGATGCCGCACACCGCCCCCACCAGGCCCGCCTGCAGGTGCGAGTCGTCGGGATCCACGCGCTGCAGGTGGAAGGCCAGCAGGCCGTAGAAGAAGCCGCAGCCGCCGGCCCGCAGGCCCGCCTCTAGCCCCAGGGGCAGGCCCAGGGCCAGGGCCGCCACGCCGGCCCCCAGGGCCCAGGCGATCGAGCGCAGGCGCAGCTGGGCGCGGCTGGGGTGGGCGGCGGCGGGGGTCTCGCTCACGGGCTGGGGGGGCCGGGCGGGGGCGCTGGCAGGACCTGTGCTGGGCGATCATGCCCTGTTCAGGGTTGTTCCGCCGCTTCGGGCCATGGCTGCTGTCTCCACCGCCACCTCCGCCGCCCGCCGGGCCGGCCCTCCCCGCAGCGGTGCCGAGATCCGCGCCGCCTTCCTCGACTTCTACGAGCAGCGCGGCCATAGGCCCATCGCCAGCGCCTCGCTGATCCCCGACGACCCCACGGTGCTGCTCACCATCGCCGGGATGCTGCCCTTCAAGCCGGTGTTCCTGGGGCAGCAGCAGCGGCCGGCGCCGCGGGCCACCAGCAGCCAGAAGTGCATCCGCACCAACGACATCGAAAACGTGGGCCGCACGGCGCGGCATCACACGTTCTTCGAGATGCTCGGCAACTTCTCCTTCGGCGACTACTTCAAGGAGCAGGCGATCACCTGGGCCTGGGAGCTGAGCACCGAGGTGTTCGGGCTCTCGCCGAAGAACCTGGTAGTGAGCGTCTTCCGCGAAGACGACGAGGCCGAGGCCATCTGGCGCGATGGGGTGGGCGTGAACCCCAAGCGCATCATCCGCATGGATGAGGCCGACAACTTCTGGGCCTCCGGCCCCACCGGCCCCTGCGGCCCCTGCTCCGAGATCTACTACGACTTCAAGCCTGAGCTCGGCGACGACGGCATCGATCTGGAGGATGACAGCCGCTTCATCGAGTTCTACAACCTGGTGTTCATGCAGTACAACCGCGACGCCGAGGGCACCCTCACGCCGCTGGCCAACCGCAACATCGACACCGGCCTGGGCCTCGAGCGCATGGCCCAGATCCTGCAGGGCGTTCCCAACAACTACGAAACGGATCTGATCTACCCGCTGATCGAGACGGCGGCGGGCCTGGCCGGGGTCGACTACCGCGCCCTCGACGCCAAGCGCCAGACCAGCCTCAAGGTGATCGGCGACCACAGCCGCGCCATCACCCAGCTGATCGGCGATGGCGTGACCGCCAGCAACCTGGGCCGCGGCTACATCCTGCGCCGGCTGCTGCGCCGCGTGGTGCGCCACGGACGGCTCCTTGGCATCGACAAGCCCTTCCTCACGGCGATGGGCGAGGCGTCAATTGTCCTGATGCAATCCGCCTATCCCCAGCTGCTGGAACGGCGCGAGGTGATCCTGGCCGAGCTGGCCCGCGAGGAGGCCCGCTTCCTGGAAACCCTCGAGCGCGGCGAGAAGCTGCTGGCCGAGGTGCTGGCCGCCAGGCCGAAGCAGATCTCCGGCGAGCAGGCCTTCGAGCTCTACGACACCTACGGCTTCCCCCTGGAGCTCACCGAGGAGATCGCCGAGGAGCACGGCCTCACGGTGGATCTGGCGGGCTTCGAGGCGGCGATGGAGGCCCAGCGCCAGCGGGCCAAGGCCGCGGCGGTGAGCCTCGATCTCACCCTGCAGGGCGCCATCGAGCAGATGGCGGCCGAGCTCGACGCCACCGCCTTCAAGGGCTACGAGGCCCTGGAGCACCCCAGCTGCGTGCTGGCCCTGGTGGTGAACGGCGAGCCGGCCGAGCGGGCCGTGGCGGGCGACAGCGTGCAGCTGGTGCTCGATTCCACCCCCTTCTATGGCGAGGGCGGCGGCCAGGTGGGCGATCGCGGCGTGCTCTCCGGCGACGGTGCCGACGGCGCCGGGCTGATCGTGGCGATCGAGGCCGTGGGCCGCAACCGCAGCGTGTTCGTGCACAGCGGCCGGGTGGAGCGGGGCCAGCTGGCCATCGGTGATCTGGTGACGGCCCAGGTGGACCGGGCCTGCCGCCGCCGCGCCCAGGCGAACCACACGGCCACCCACCTGCTGCAGGCGGCCCTCAAGCAGGTGGTGGATCCCGGCATCGGCCAGGCAGGCTCCCTGGTGGATTTCGATCGCCTCCGCTTCGACTTCCACTGCCCCCGGGCGGTCACGCCGGCCGAGCTGGAGCAGATCGAGACGCTGATCAACGGCTGGATCGCCGATGCCCACTCCCTCGAGGTGCGGTCGATGGCGATCGAGCAGGCCAAGGCCGCTGGCGCCGTGGCGATGTTCGGCGAGAAGTACGCCGACGTGGTGCGGGTGGTGGACGTGCCCGGCGTGTCGATGGAGCTGTGCGGCGGCACCCACGTGGCCAACACCGCCGAGATCGGCCTGTTCAAGATCGTGGCCGAATCGGGCGTGGCCGCCGGCATCCGCCGCATCGAGGCGGTGGCAGGCCCCGCGGTGCTGGCCTATCTCAATGAGCGGGATGCCGTGGTGAAGCAGCTGGGCGAGCGCTTCAAGGCTCAGCCCGCTGAAATCGTGGAGCGGGTGGCGGCCCTGCAGGACGAGCTCAAGGCCACCGGCAAGGCCCTGGCGGCGGCCCGCGGCGAGCTGGCGGTGGCCAAGGCCGCGGCGCTGGTGGCCCAGGCGGAGCCCCTGGGGGCCACGCCCGCGGGTGAGCCCTTCCAGCGGTTGGTGGCCCGCCTCGACGGCGTGGAGGGGGCGGGTCTGCAGAGCGCCGCCCAGGGCCTGGCGGATCAGCTCGGCGACGGCGCTGCCGTGGTGCTCGGTGGCCTGCCCGACCCCGCCGATCTGGGCAAGGTGATCCTGGTGGCCGCCTTCGGCAAGGCGGTGATCGGCGTGGGCCTGCAGGCGGGCAAGTTCATCGGCGCCGTGGCCAAGGTCTGCGGCGGCGGCGGCGGTGGCCGCCCCAACCTGGCCCAGGCCGGCGGCCGCGACGGCGCCGCCCTCGATGGGGCGCTGGAGCAGGCCCGCATCGACCTGCAGGCGGCGCTGGCCGGCTGAGCGCTGGGGTTCGGCGCTGGGCCGGATCCTGCTGTTCGTGGGCGCCAGCGCCACACTCGGGTCGGAGGCCGGCCCACCACCCATGTCCCTGCACCCGTGTCTGGCGCGCCGCTGGCCCCTTGGGGCCGCGGCTGTGGTGGCTCTGCTGATGCCGCTGGCATCCCTGCTCCTGCAGCGGCCGAGTGCCGCCGCCACGGCCGGGCCCTCCACCCGTGCGGCCACGGCCGCGACCCGGGCCACGGTGGAGGAGATCCTTGATGGCCCGGATCTGTGGATCGAACGGCGCCGCGCCCGGGTCCATGACCGGGCCACCGCCCCGGAGCTGTTGCGCAGCGGTGAGAGCCGGGCCCAGCTGGCCTTCCAGAGCGGCGCGGCGGGCCGGATGAATCAACTCACCCAGCTGCGCCTGGGCAGCCGCTGCTCCCTGCTCGACCAGGGCCAGATCCTGCTCTCAGGGGCCCAGAGCCTCTGCCTGCGCTCGGCCCGCCTGAGCGTGCGCGGCACCCACGTGCTGGTGGAGCTCGACAGCCGCGGCGCGGCCGCCATCGCGGTGCTTGAGGGCCAGGTGGATGTCGAACCGCTGCCGGTGCCCGCGGCTGCGGGGACTGCGCCTCCGGCGGCCCCGGGGCCAGTGACCACCGTGGGCCAGGGGCAGCGGCTGCGGCTGAGTGCCGAGGGCCGGGTGCTGGCCCTCGAGGCGCTGACCGCCGCCGACTACCGCGCCTTCGTGGAGGGGCCCCTGGTGGATGGCTTCACCACGCCCCTGCCGGGCCAGCCCGCCCTGGAGCGCAGCCTCTCCGCCGCTGCTCCGGGGCTCAGCCTGGCCTGTGGGGCCCGTCCGGACACCGCCCTGATCGAGGCGGTCAATGGGGCGCGGCGGCAGGCGGGCCGGCCCGCCTTCAGCCCGCTGCCGGCGGAACTGGCGGATCGCAACTGCCGCTATCTGGCGCCGGTGCTGCGCCGCATCCTGGCCAGCGGCGACTGCGACCATGACAGCCAGCGCTGGCAGGCCCTGCAGCAGGAGCCTGGCCGCTCCGCCGGTCTCACGCCGGTGAGCGAACTGATCGCCTGCCCGGGGGCCCGGGCCATCGATCCGGCCGTGGTGCTGCAGCGCTGGCTCGGTTCGCCCCTGCACACCAACCTGCTCTTCAACCGCCCCCGGGCCAGCCACCTGGACTGCGTCCAGCTGACGGCCTCCGGCCGCACGGCGGCGATGTGCACCACCTGGGGCGGCGGTGGTCCGCGGCCGGCCACCTGAATAGGGTGCGGGCTGGATCCGCCCTTGCTCTGCCATGGTCCCGTTCCGCCGCTGGGCCGCCACCGCCCTGCTGCTTCTGGCCAGCGCCGCTCCGGCCCTGGCCACCCCGGCCCCCACGTTGCTCAAGTGGCTGAAGCTGCCGGGCTCCCTCTCCAGCCTCTACGCCGCCAACGCCCTCGGCCAGGCCAGCCTCAACGGCCAGGTGGGGGGGACTCCCGAGGCCCTGCTGGCCCAGGTCCGCACCAGCCTCGCCGTCCAGGGCTACAAGGAGCGCACCGCCAACACGGTGGTGGGGCCCTGGGGCTTCAACCTGGTGCTCGATCCACCGGAGAGCGTCACGGTGGACGGCACTCCCGACGGCAAGAAGGCGGCCCTGGTGCTCCAGTCCACCTCCCTCGGGCCCGGCAAGCTCAACCTCAACGTGCGCTACGAGGGGCTGTAGGGCCTCCGGCGCTGGGCTGATGGGGCCCGGGCTGGCCGGCCTGGCGATTCCATGGCCAAGCTGGGGCTCGGTCGCTGCCCTTGGGCCCATGCGCTGGAGATCTGGTTGGCCTGAAGGCACGGCTGTTCCTGAAGGCACCCCTGTTCCTGAGGTCACGGCGTGGCCTGCCGCCACAGCCTGGCCTGCCGCCGTTGCCCTGGCTGCCGCGGCGGCGGCCCTGGCCCTGGGGGCTCCCCCGCCCGCCCGTGCCCAGGCTCAGATCCAGCTGGCCTGCGACGGCACCCTGGTGGAGGCCCGCGGCAACGCCGAGCTGAAGCGCAGTACCGACCGCCTGCGGGTCTCCCTGAGCCTGGAGGCCGAGGCCCCCACGGCCGATGGCGCCCTGGCGGAGCTGCAGCAGCGGCTGGCGGCGGTGCGCAGCGGCCTGCAGCGCCTCCAGGTGCAGGAGCTGGAGGTGACCTCCCCCAGCACCTGGCAGCGGCCCGCCGAGCCCCGCCGCCCCGCCGCCGTGCAGGCCAGCCTGTCGGTGAGCGGCCAGCTGGCGCCGGCCCGCCTCCAGGCGCTGATCCGCGAGGTGGGCGCCCTGCCCGGGGTGCGGCTGGCCCCCGTGGCTACCCAGGCCGACAAGGCCGGCGACCGGGCCGCCCAGCGCCAGCTGCTGCGCGCCGCCTACCAGGACGCCCTGGGCCAGGCCCGCGAGATCGCGGCGGCCATTGGTCTGAGCCAGCTGCGGCCCCTGGAGGTTCAGCTCGACGGCGGCTTCCGGCCCATGCCGATGCTGGCCCGGGCGGCCGATGCGGCACCGCCCCCCTTCGATCCGGCCGAGCTGCCCACGCCCACCGATCGGCTGGGCCTCATGGCCCGGTTCTGCGCCCGCTGAGCCGGGTGCAGAACCGGGTCCGGCCCCACTCCGGTGGGCTCGTGACAGCTCGGGGCCAGCGGTAGCGGATGTGACAACCCGGCGGCCTTATTGGCGCTGAGATCACTCCTCTCTGGCCAGGTCTGGATGGGGGCTACCGGCATCGACGCCAACGTGATCCAGGGCTTGATCGAAGAGCTGCATGGCCGTTTTGCCTCGCTTGATGACGGGGAGCCTGCCGATTACATCCCGGAGCTGGCCAAGGCCCTGCCCAGCGATTTCGGCATCGCCATCGCCACCGTCGATGGTCGCCTGTACGACGTGGGGGATACGCGCAAGCCCTTCACGATTCAGTCGATCTCCAAGCCCTTCGTCTATGGCCTGGCGCTGAAGTTGGTCTCCGATGAGCATATGGTCAAGAAGGTGGGGGTGGAGCCCTCCGGCGAGGCCTTCAACGCCATCAGCCTGGATCCGGCCTCGGGCCGTCCCCGTAACCCGATGATCAACGCCGGGGCGATTGCCACCACGGCCCAGATCTGCGCCCACGATCCCGAGAACGCCGAGGCGATCCTGCTCGACTTCTTCGCCGATTTGGCCGGCCGCCGCCTCAGCATCGATGAGAACGTGTTCTTATCGGAGCAGTCCACCGGCCACCGCAACCGCGCCATCGGCCACCTGCTGCGCAACTTCGACATCATCGAGAGCGACCCCGAGCCCGCCCTTGATCTCTATTTCCGGCAGTGCTCGATCACCGTCACCTGCCGGGACCTGGCGGTGATGGCGGCCACCCTGGCCTGCCAGGGCCGCAACCCCTTCACGGGGGCCCAGCCGCTCACCCCGGAGATCACAGTGCGGATCCTGGCGTTGATGGCCACCTGCGGCACCTACGATTTCGCCGGCCAGTGGCTCTACGACGTGGGCATGCCGGCCAAGAGCGGCGTGGGCGGTGGTGTGCTGGCGGTGGTGCCTGGCCGGCTGGGGATCGCCACCTACTCGCCGCCCTTGGATCACTTCGGCAACAGCGTGCGGGGGGTGGCCGTCTGCAACGAGCTCTCAGACAGCCTCGGCCTGAGCCTGTTCAACCAGTACCCCCAGACCACCGCCACGATCCGGCGCTCCTACCGGGGCTCCCAGCGCCATTCCCGGCGCTGGCGCAGCGCCGAGGAGCTCAAGCAGCTGCAGGAGCTGCGCGATGGCATCCGCATCGTGCACGTGCAGGGCGTGCTCGACTTCGCCGCCGTGGAACGGCTGGTGGCCGAACTGCTGGAGATCGCGGCGGAGGCGCGCATCCTGGTGCTCAACTTGGAGCATGTCACCGAGTTGCCGGAGGCGCCACGGCAGCTGCTGCGCCTTCAGTTCGCGATGCAGCGGGCCGCCGGCCTCGAGATCCTGCTCGCCCAAGGCGACCATCTGCAGTTGGCCGCTCCGGCCCCCGCCGCCGAGGGCAAGCCCGCCGCCGAGCCGATCCCTGCGTTCGACAACCTCGATCGGGCGATCGAGTGGGCCGAGAACCACCTGCTGGAGGGTCTGCTCGACCAAGAGGATCACTCCCTGGCCGCCGAGATCGACGAGACCCTGGGGTTTCTCGATGCCCTGCAGCCGGCCCACCGCCAGAGCGTGGCGGCGGTGATGGAGCTGCGCCCGTTCCAGCAGGGCGACTTCGTGATCCGCAAGGGCGACACCGGCGATGAGCTGTTCCTGGTCAAGGACGGCCGCTTCACCACCACCATCGAACTCGTGGGCCAGGACGGCCAGCGGCACCAGTCGCGCCTGGCCACCTTCGGGCCCGGCATGTGCTTCGGGGAGATCGCCTTCCTCTCCGGAAAGCCCCGCATGGCCAACGTGACGGCCGATCTGCCGGGCAGCTGCTGGGTGCTCACCCGCAGCGAATTCGACCGGCTTCAGGCTGAGAATCCTGCCTCGACAAGCGAACTGCTGCTGGTGCTCACCACGGGCCTGGCCCAGAAGCTGGCCCTGGCCAACTACCAGCTAACGATCATGGAGAACATCTGAAGCTGGCCGCGATCGGGTCTGGCCCGCCTGGCCTCATCCCACCGTGAGGGAGAGGAACAGCTGCTGCATGCGCTTGAGCAGCATGTTCTCCTGGTCGCGCACCACTTCGCCGGTCAGGCCCTCCAGTTCGCCCCGACGCTTGGCCACCAGGTGGGCCAGCTTGCCCATCAGCACGGGGTTGCGCTCCAGCAGTGGCTTGAGGTGGGGCCGATCCACCTCCAGCAGCACACATTCGCCCCGGCTGCGCACGGTGGCGCTGCGGGCGCTGTCGGTGAACATCGACATCTCGCCGAACAGATCGCCTGCCTTGAGCTCGGCCACGTGGATGGAAATCTGCCCCACCTTGATCACTTCAACCTTTCCCTGCACCACCTGGTACAACGGTCCACCAGGTTCCCCCTCCCGCATGATAGTTTCACCCGGGGCAAAGCGCAGACAACGCGTATTCACGGCCAGTTGGCTCAGTTCGTCCTCATCCAGGCTGGTGAATAGTGGATTGTGCTGCAGTAAGGCCCTGCGGGACTGTTCGTCGTGGTTGCTCGGATGGCCGCGATCACGGCCTTTATGACGGGGCATGTGTTCGCGGATTGGGAAGGGTACCCGCATCCCCACACGCTCCAACGCATACCAGATCTGCTCCAGTAGCTCGCTGCGCAGGTCTAGCAATGCCGCCAGATTTCCCGGCTTCTGGAACACCAGCAGGTCATAGGTGATGGCGTACTCGGCATACTCCTTGACCCGTACCGCTGGGGGTGGATCCGCCAGCACCGCCGGGTTCTGGCGGACGGTTTCCAGCAGCAGCTGGCGGGCCTGGCTGGTTGGGATGTCGTAGTCGAGTCCCACTGTGAAGCGGTTGCCCATCACCCCGAAGCGGCCGAAGTTGCGCAGCACGACGGTCGTGATCAGCGAGTTGGGCACGATCACCATGGCGCCGGTGATGTCCCGCAGATAGGTGTCTCGCCAGTTGACGGACACCACCACCCCCTCGACGCCCTCCTGCACGAAGACGAAATCACCCACCCGGAAACTGTCGTCGAACTGGAGTTCAAGGCCGGCGAACAGGTCCTTGAGAGGTTCCTGGGCCGCGAGGCCGAGCACGGCGGTCAGCACCGCGGATGTGGTGACCAGGCCCACGAGATCGAAGCGGGCCACCTGCTTGAACACCACCACCGTGGCGATGGAGCCCCCGATCAGCATCAGCAACTGGATCAGGATCCGTGGCGGGGCCTGCCACAAGCGCAGGTTGGCCGGTGCTTCCACCCCGAGCCAGATGGCCAAACGGATCGCCGCGTAACTCAGCAGCAGTTCATCAAGCAGGGCAACCCAGCGGGAATAGTCGCTCGGCAGGGCCTCGACCGTCAGGCTCTGGCCCAGGGCCCAGGCCAGCACGGCGAGCAGCGGAAACCGCAGCGGAAAGCTCGGGAGCCGTAGCCGTCTGCAGAGGCCCCGAAAGAGCAGTAGCAGGGCCAGCAGTGCGATGGCGAGGAGCCACACCCCGAGGACACGCATGGAGGGGGGAGAGCACGGCACCCAATGGCCCAAGGATAAGGGGCGCCTTCTGCCGTTGCTGTGCCGTGTGGGGTAGGCGAGAGCATTCCCGTTGCGGTCGCGTCATGCTGGGGTGCACCTTCGGACCCGACATGTTGTTTGCCGGAGCTCTGGATCCATCCGGGTTCGAACTCTTTCTCGCCCTGGCCATGGGGCATTTCCTCGGCGACTTCGGTCTACAGAGTGATCGGATGGCCGTGCAGAAGTGCCCCGGCAAGGACCAGACGCTCCCCTGGCAGTGGTGGCTCACCGCCCATGCCGGCATCCACGCGTTCCTCGTGACCCTGATCACGGGCTCCGCCTGGCTGGGGCTGGCTGAATGGGGCGTCCACGCCCTGATCGACATCGGCAAGTGCCGGCACGCCTACGGCCTCGGCATGGACCAGCTGCTGCACCTGAGCTGCAAGGCGCTCTGGGTGATCCTGTTGTTCAACGGGCTGTTGGCCGCGCGCTGATCCAGCCCTCCGTTGCCCTGTCCTCAGCCCTGCAGGTAGGTGGTCTGCCGCAGGCTCGTCTCCAGGTGATCCATCAGCCGGCGGGCATCGCTGATCTTCAGCTCGCCCCGCTGGATCGCCGCTTCGCTCGCCACCCGCAGCCGCTCCAGCAGCAGGTCGGGGTCGTGCTCCATCGCCTCCAGCACCGCGGCGTTGGTGCTGCCGCGCACCACGTGGTCCACCTGGTAGCCGCCACCGGCCCCTAGGCGGATGTGAACCGCATTGGTGCTGCCGAACAGGTTGTGCAGGTTGCCCATCACCTCCTGGTAGGCGCCGGCCAGGAACATGCCGATCCAGTAGGGCTCTCCTTCCCGCAGGGCGTGCAGCTCCAGCAGCGGCTTGGCCTGGCCGTCGCCGATGAAGCGGGCCAGTTTGCCGTCGGAGTCGCAGGTGAGATCGGCGAAGTGGCCCAGGCGCGTGGGTTCCTCATCGAGCCGGTGGATCGGCAGCAGCGGGAACAGCTGGTCGATCGCCCAGGTGTCGGGGGCGGAGCGGAACACCGAGAGGTTGGCGTAGTAGGTGCTGGCCAGGGCCGCCCGCAGGGCCCGCAGCTCATCCGGGATCGGACCGGAGGGCAGCTGCTCGGCGATGGCGGCGGCGCAGGCCCAGGTGAGCTGCTCGGCCATGGCCCGCTCCGGCAGGCCCAGGTAGCCGAGGCGAAAGGCGGAGAGGGCGTCGTCCTTGAACTTGAGGGCGTCGTTCCAGGCCTCCTGCAGCCGGTCCACCAGCCGCTCGCCCGGTTGGTGCGCCGGCGGGTCACCGGGCTGGTTGCCGCGCGGCTCGCCATCGCCGCCGGCGAGCGCCGTGATGCCGGCCAACGTCTCGCGCAGGTTGCGGACGATCAGCGGCTCGCTCTGCGCCAGCGGCGGAATCCCCTCCGGCACCGACCCCGTGCCCAGCACGTCGAACACCAGCACCGAGAAGTGGCTGGCGATGGCGCGGCCGCTCTCGCTCACCAGCGTCGGCACCGGCACCCCGTGGGGCTCGCAGCACTCGCGCACGGTGGCCACCACGTCGTTGGCGTAGTTCTGCAGGGAGTAGTTGGTGGAGGCGGCGCTGGCGGTACGGCTGCCGTCGTAGTCGATGCCCAGGCCGCCGCCCACATCCAGGTAGCCCATCGGGGCGCCCAGCTTGGTGAGCTCCACGTAGATCTGCCCCGCTTCCTGCAGGGCGTCCTTGAGCACGGCGATGTCGTTGATCTGGCTGCCCACGTGGAAGTGCAGCAGGCGCAGCTCATCCAGCAGATCGGCCCGGCGGAGGGCCTCCACCGTGGCGAGCACATCGGGGATCGCCAGGCCGAACTTGGCCCGATCGCCCACCGAGCTGCCCCAGCGGCCGGTGCTGCGGGCCGAGAGCTTGGCGCGGATGCCGATCAACGGGGCGGCCCCCAGCTCGTGGCTGGCGCGGATGATCCGCTCGATCTCATCGGCCTGCTCGATCACCACCACTGGCTGCCGGCCGAGCCGCCGGGCCAGGATCGCCGTCTCGATGTAGCGCTGGTCCTTGTAGCCGTTGCAGATCAGCAGCGCCTCGGGGTCGTCGATCAGCGACAGGGCGATCAACAGCTCGGCCTTGCTGCCCGCCTCCAGGCCAAAGTGCCAGCGCCGGCCGCTCTCCACCAGCTGCTCCACCACGTGGCGCTGCTGGTTGCACTTCACCGGGAACACGCCCTGGTAGCGGCCGGCATAGCCGTACTGGGCGATGGCGCGGGCGAAGGCGGCGTTGAGGCGCTCGAGCCGGTCTTCGAGGATGTCGTCGAAGCGGATCAGCAGCGGCAGCGAGAGGTTGCGGCCCTGCAGGCCCTGCACCAGTTCCACCAGATCGAGGGAGCCGCCGCGGTCGCCGCGGGGCTGCACGATCACGTGGCCGCGGCTGTTCACCGAGAAGTAGGGATCCCCCCAGCGCTCCAGCCCATAGAGGGCGGCGCTGTCGGCCGGGGTCCAGGCGGCGCCGGTGGCAGGTTGGGCGAGCACCATCGGGCCGGCACGGGCGGATGCGGCGAAATCTAGGCAGCGGCGCTGGGCTGAGCCGGCCGGGCCAGGTGTGCAGCCTGCTTGCCAAGCGGCAGGGCGCCCGCAGACGATGGGCCGGATCCGACGTTTTGACCCCATGGCCGCCGAACGCACCTTTATTGCCATCAAGCCCGATGGCGTGCAGCGCGGTCTGGTGGGGGAGATCCTGGGCCGCTTCGAGCGCAAGGGCTTCAAGCTGGTGGGCCTCAAGCAGCTCACCCCCAGCCGTGAGCTGGCCGAGAGCCACTACGGCGTGCACCGCGAGCGCCCCTTCTTCGCCGGCCTGGTGGACTTCATCACCTCCGGCCCGGTGGTGGCGATGGTGTGGGAAGGCGACGGCGTGATCGCCAGCGCCCGCAAGCTGATCGGCGCCACCAAGCCCCTGGAGGCCGAGCCCGGCACCATCCGCGGCGACCTGGCCGTGAACATCGGCCGCAACGTGATCCACGGTTCCGACGCCCCCGAAACCGCCGCCTTCGAGATCGGCCTCTGGTTCCAGCCCTCCGAGCTGAGCGACTGGACCCCCGCCGACCAGACCTGGCGCGTCGAGGCCTGAGTCGTCAGGCTGGGGGCCCGCTTCGCTGGCCCCCATGCCTTTGGCTGAACGCCACCACGCCGCCTGGCCGGGACGCCGGATCTCCAACGGGGCTGTGGCGGCTGGAACGGTCCCGTTCCTGGCCGGCGCGCTCCTGGTCGCTGGCCTTCCACCGGCCTCTGGGCAGTCCGCCGCCATCCAGCCGAAGGTGGTGGATGTGCCATCCCGGCCGGCCTTCGTGCGTCCACCGGGCACCCGGGAGCAACCGGCCCGGGCCGGCCAGCCGTTGCCCGGCAGCTCCCTGCTGCGCACCCAGCGACCAGGGCGCATGCAGGTGCAACTGGCCGATGGCCGCGGCTTCCGTCTGGGGGGCGACGCCATGCTTCGCCTCAGCGACGACGCGCTGCAGCTGGAGCGTGGTGAAATCATTGCCTGGCTGAAGCCAGGGACCCGCTCGAGTGCTCCCTTGCGGGTGCGAACCCGCGTGGGCACAGCTTCGATCGTGGGAACCACGCTGTTTATCGAGGCCGGCCCCGATCAGGTGCGCTTCCTGAGCTGGGAAGGCAAGGTGCGGGTGGACCCCGAGGACGGCCAGCCCCCGGTGATTCTCAATGGAGCTGAGACGGTTGTGTGGAAGGGCGGTGCCTGGGGCCCCCGCACGCGCCTGAGCCCTGAGGAAGCTCGCACCCGTCGGCGCACCAGCCGGCTACTCAACGGCTTCGCGCAGCCGATGGAGACCCTGCCCCTGGTCGAACGCACCTTGCAGGAGGTCTCGGCGTCGGGCCCGGCGGAGGCGTCCTCCGGGCCCATCCGATGAGGTGCCGGCGATGAGCGGGCCCAGGCGCCATCTCCGGGGCGTCGCCTGGGCCGGCCTGCTGACCCCCCTGCTGTGGCGTCTGGGTGTGCTGATGCCGCTGCTCGCCGCCCTGCCGGTGTTCCAGCCCGCGTCCCCCGGCCAGGCGATGGCGGCCTTGGAGGCCCAGGCCCAGGCCCTTGCGTTCCGCCTGCGGGGGCTGAGACCGGTGCCGGAGGAGCTGGTGATCCTGGCCATCGACGCCGACTCCCTGGCCCTCGATGGCCTCTTGGCCCCCGGTGAGCGCGACAGCCTGCCGCTCTGGCGTGCCATGGGGGCCTGGCCATGGCCGCGGGCCCTGCAGGCCGAGCTGGCGGCCACGGCCCTGGAGGGCGGCGCCGCCCGGGTGGTCTTCAACGTGGTGCAGGCCCAGGCGAGTCGATTCGGGCCCACCGACGACGCGGCCTTTGTGCAGCGCCTGGCTCCCTGGCGGGATCGGGTGGTGTTGGCGGCGGCCGTCACGCGCCAGGGGCTGCCGGGAGCGGGCGAGGGCAGCGTGCAGGTTCAGCTCAGCCGTCCCCAGGCGCCCCTCGCGGCGGCGGCCGTGCCCGTGCCGGCCCTCACCACCGTGCTCCAGAGCCCCCAGGGGATGGCGGAGGCGATCCCTGGCCAGGACTGGATCGATGACCAGCTCGGCGCCTTCTCCCCACCCCTGCCGCGGCCCTTGGCCTACGCCGCCAGCTCCGTTCCCGTGCCCCGCCAGCCGGTGGGCATTGATTTCCCCGGCCCCAGCGGCACCATCCCCCAGGTGCCGGCCTGGCAGGTCCTTGCGCAGCCCGCGGGGTTCTGGCGCGGTCGCACCGTCCTGATCGGCGCCACGGCACCCGACCTGGGTGACCAGCAGGAGACCCCCTTCGGCCCCCAGAGCGGCACGGAGGTTCAGGCCGCAGCCCTGGCCAGTGTCCTCGCCGGGACCGGCTTCCGCCATCTGGATCCGGTCCCGGCCACTGGGCTGCTGGTTGCCTGGGCAGCCGTCGTGCTGCTGGCCCTGGGACGCCCGCGTCAGGCCAGTGACACCGCCACTCTGGCGTTGGCCCTGGCGCTGGGCGCCCTGGTGGCGGGGGGCGGGCTGTGGCTCATGGCCCACCGCGTGCTGCCCGTTCCCGCCCTGCTGCTGGCACCCCTGCTCGGGGGCGGGCTGCGGGGTGGTGGCCAGTGGCGCCTGGAAAGCCGGGAGCGGGCCTACCTGCATCAGGTGCTGGCCCGTCGCCTTTCACCCGCCCTGCTGCGCGAGCTCCTGAGGAATCCCGGGCCCCTGGGCACCCAGCTGGGGGGCAGTCGCGCCCGCTGTGTGGTGTTGTTCACCGATCTGGTCGACTTCACGCCCCTCAGCGCCCAGCTGGAGCCTGCGGCGCTGTTCGCCCTGTTGAATCGCTACTTCGCGGCGATCGGCGGGGCCGTGATCGAGGAGCAGGGGCTGCTCGACAAGTTCATCGGCGATGCCCTGATGGCGGAGTTCGGTGTGCCCCGCAGCCGTGGCGATGCGGTGGAGGCCCTGGCGGCGGTGCGGGCGGCCCTGGCGATGCGGGAGCGGCTGGTGGCGCTCAACCGGGAGCTGGCAGCCCAGGGCCTCCCCTCCCTGCGCCAGGGGATCGGTCTGCATGTGGGGGATGTCATCGCCGGCAATCTGGGATCCCCCCAGCGGCTCGAGTTCACGGTGATCGGCGCGGCCGTGAATGTGGCCAGCCGGCTGGAGGGCCTCACCCGCCGCTTCCCCGACCATTCGATCCTGATCAGTGGTGAGCTGCTGGCCCTGCTGCCGCCGGGCGTGGAGGTGGAATCCCTGGGGCGCCATCCCCTCAAGGGCTGGCCCCAGCCCCTGGAGGTGTTTGGCCTGCGGGGGCTGGGGCCAGCGGCGGCTGGCGACCGGGGCCTGGCTTCGTTCTGAGAATGGGTTGAGAATGGCGGGCGGTTCCCTGCAGGCGATCCGCCATGCCGCCATCTGCCCTGTCGCGATCCGCCCTGTCGCGATCTGCCAGGCCGTGCGTCGAGCGGACCACCGCCGTGCGGGCCGCCGGTCTGACCGCCACATTGACCCTGATGGCTGGGCTGCTGTCCCCCTGGGCTGCCCAGGCGGCCGAAACGGCCACCGTGCGCGAGATTCTCGATGGCAATGAGCTCTTCATCAATGAGCGCCAGGCCAAGGTGAACGACCGGGCAGTGGCGCCGCAGGGGATCAACACCCTCAACAGTCGCGCCCAGCTCAGTTTCGCCTCGGGGGCGGCCGGCCGCCTCAATCGCTTTTCGGAGTTGCGGCTCGGCACCGGCTGCTTCCTACTGGCCAAGGGCGAGGTGTTGGTGTCCGGCAAGCAGAGCGGCTGCACCCGCTCCTCCCGGCTCAGCGTGCGGGGGACCAATTACGTCCTCACGGTCGACGAGCAGGGCGTTTCGGAGCTTTCGGTGCTGGAGGGTTCGGTCGAGGTGGAGCCCCTCAAGGACGGCCAGTCCACGGGCCAGCCCACGACCACCGTGAATGCCGGCGAGCGGTTGCGCCTGTCTGCTGCCGGGGTGGTGCTCACCCTGCTTCGGCTCAGCAGCGGCGATTACTCCAGCATCCTCGGAGGTCCCCTGTTTGAGGGCTTTCGGGCGCCCCTGCCGGCCTTTGGGTCGCTGGAGAGCTATATCCGCTCCTCTGTCCCCGGTGTATCGCTTCCCTCGCTGCCGGCGGCACCGGTGCCCTCCTTCGGGTTCCCTCGCTTCTTCTGAGGCTCGTCTGATCCGGGCCCCTGCGGGCCCCATGACCTCGGGCCGTGCCGCCAGGTTGACAACGAGGCCGTTGCGGGGGGGGGGATTGAGATGCTGATCTCCGTCATCGGCCGTGATTACACCAATTGCGGTGGTTGCCATGTCTCGGTATGCCCCGATACTGAGGGTCGGGTCAAGCTGACTGAGGCTTTGCCCCATACCGGTCTTCCTGCGCGCGCTTCTTCCCCATGGCACAGGTCTCTCGGCCCCGCCTTCGTCGTTGCTCCCCCGGCTTTGCGCTGACGGCTGTGGTCCTGTCGCTTCTGGGCTCGGCGGCGGCACCGCCTGCCGAGGCCGCCAAGGCCCGGGCCACCGTGACCGAGATCCTGGACGGCACGGAATTCTTCATTGAAGCCAAGCCGGCCAAGGTGCTCCAGCAGGCCACCACGCCTGAGGTGGTGAGCACCAAGAGCAGCCGCGGCACCCTGGCCTTCAGCAACGGGGCGATGGCGCGGATCAATCGCAACTCCCAGTTCAAGCTGCAGTCCAGCTGCTTCCTGCTCACCAAGGGCCAGGTGCTGATCTCAGGCCCCCAGAACGCCTGCATTCCCAGCATGAAGATGGCGGCCCGGGGTACCAATTACATCGTGGAAGTGCTGGACGATGGCACCACCCAGCTCTCCGTGCTGGAGGGGGTGGTGCAGCTGGAGAACACTGACCCTCGCAAGCGGGCCTGGATCAATCCGATCGATCGGGAGACGGTGCGCATCTCCCCGACCGGCGAAATCCTGGATCGGCGCTGCATGGTCTCCACCGACTACAAGGCCGTGCTCAAGGGTCCCCTCTTCCAGGGGTATGAGAAGCCCCTGCCGGCGTTCAACAGCCTGAGCAACCTGCTGAGCGTCAACGTGCCCCTGCCGCGGGCGGCCCTGTCGGTGCTGAGCTTCGGCCTGTTCTGAGCGGCGGCCCGGCCGATCCGCCATGGCCCGCTTCCTGCCCCGCCAGCTCGCCCTCCCGTTCCTCTCAGCGGCGGTGCTGCTTGCCGTGGCGGGCCTGACGGCCCATCCGCCGGCTGAGTTGCGTGGCTGGGAGCGCAGCCTGGAGAACCTGATGGTGCGGCTGCGGGGCGAGCGGCGCCCGCCGGATCGGCTGGTGGTGGTCGCCATCGACGACTCCACCCTGCAGCAGGGGGCCTGGTTCCTCGACCAGCCCAAAGGCCAGGCGGCCATTCCCCGCTGGGCCCAGGGCATCAGCACCCTGCCCTGGCCGCGGGCTCGCTATGGGGATCTGCTGGATCGGCTCTTCCAAGCCGGGGCCAGCGCCGTGGCGCTCAACGTGGTGTTTGAAGGCCCCAGCGGCCGTGGCGCCGACGACGATGCGGCCTTGGCTGATGCTCTGCGCCGCCACAAGGGCCGGGTGGCCCTGGCGGCCGAAATGCTCGAGACCCGGGATCAGACGGTGGCCGGCCTGACGCTGGTGCAGCCCCCGACGCCCCTGTTGCAGGCGGCCGGTCCGTTCAATCTGGGGCTTACCAATACCCTCCCCCCCACCCAGGGCGAGCCGGCGTTTCATCCAGAGGTCTATAGCCGCGGGGTGCTGCCCGCCAGCGGAGCAGACGCCTACCCGTCCCTGTCCTCCACGCTGCTGCGGCGGGCCGGCATCCACAGTCGCCAGCAAGACGAGCAGCGACAGCTCAACTTCTACGGGCCCGAGGGGCGCTTTGAGCGGGTGTCCGCCTGGGAAGTGCTCGATCCTGATCGCTGGAGTCGCCATCCCAAGCGCAACCGGCTCCAGAACGCCCTCGTCGTGGTCGGTCCGGTGGTCTCCCAGGGCGGGGCTGCCGGTACCCCCTCGCCCTACGGAGCCATCAGCGGCCTGGAGCTGCTCGCCACCGCCAGTGCCAACTCCCTGCTGGGCGATGGTCTGGTGCCTTGGCCCGCCTCGCCGCTGGGTCGGGGCCTGCTGGCGATGGTCCCGGTGCTGCTGGTGGTCCTGTCCGTGCGCGCCGGCACGGGGCTGGGGTTGCGGCTGGGCCTGGTGGGCGCCACGCTCGCTCTGGTGGTGGCGGTGGCCTTCCTGGCCCTGGTCCAGGCCCAGGTGTGGCTCCCCCTGCTCACCCCTGCCGCAGGCCTTGTGCTGCTCGGCCTGCTCTACGGCGGCGATGCCTACCTGCGCGAGGAGGGCGAGCGGCGGCGACTGCGGCGCACCTTCGAGCGCTATGTGGCCCCCACGGTGGTGGCGGAGATCCTCTCGGATCCGGCGGCCGCCGAGGGGATCCTGCGGGGGCGACTGCTGCCGGTCACGGTGCTGTTCACCGACCTCAAGGGCTTCACCCAGCTCACCCAGCAGCGCAGCGGCAGCGGCGAGATCGAGCTGCACGTGCGCCAGCTCAACCGCTACCTGGGCGAGATGGTGGAGGTGGTGACGGCCCACGGCGGCACGATCGACAAGTTCATCGGCGATGCGGTGATGGCGGTATTCGGCTCCCCCATCAGCCGCGGCAGCGGCGAAGAGGCGGTGGCCGCGCTGCGCTGCGCCCAGGCGATGCGGGAGGCCCTGGCCGGTCTCAACCGGGAATGGGCGGAGGAGGGTCTGGTCCCGTTCGAGAACGGCATCGGCCTGGCGTCAGGCGAGGTGATCGTGGGCCAGATCGGCAGCCCCCGCCGGATGGAGTTCACCGTGATCGGCGACAAGGTGAACCTCGCCAGCCGGCTGGAGGGCCTCACCCGCACGGCGGGGGTGTCGATCCTCTGCGATGCCACCACAGCAGAGCTGGCGCAGGGCAGCCTGGAGATCCGTCCCATGGGAGAACAGCAGGTGAAGGGCATGGGGGCGATTCCGGTGTTCACCCCGGCCGAAGCTCAGGCCGATGCGCCGCTCCCGGGCGCGGGCAGCTGAGCCGATCGCTGGGGCCGTTCGCCGGAATCCTGGGTTCCTGTAGGGCCTTGCTGGAAGCGGTCCCAGCGGAACGCCTCCAGGAACCGCCTGCGCTCTTCGGGGCTCAAGCCCTCCCCGCCGCTGGCGGTGGCGCTTGCCTGGCCCGCGGACGCCATGGGGGCTCCTCCCTGCTCTGCCAGGCAGCTCCCCAGCAGCTCCGCCGTGATCGCCGCCAGCAGCACGCCGTTGCGGTGATGGCCCGTGGCCAGCCACAGCCCCGTCACGGAGCTGGCGCCGAGCAGGGGGCCCTCGTCGGGGGTGCAGGGCCGGAAGCCCCACCAGCGCTCCATCGGCGGCCAGCTGTTGGCCGCCGGCACCAGGGCGGCGATGCCGCTCTGCAGGGTCCGCTGGCCATCGGGGGTGAGCCCCTCACGGAAGCCCGCCTGCGGCTCGCTGGTGGCCCCAACCACCAGCAGGCCATCCTCCCGGGGCACCAGGTAGGTGCCCGGGCCGAACACCACCCGTTTCAGGGCCTGGCGGGGCCCCTGCAGCGACAGCATCTGCCCCTTGACCGGAAACAGGGGCAGTTCCGGCAGCAGCTGGGCACTCCAGGCGCCGCAGGCCAGAACCGCCTCCCGGCAGGCCAGCCGCTGCCGCTCGCCCTCGGCCGTGCGCAGCTCCACGCCGCTGAGCTCCCCGGCGCCATCGCGACGCAGGGCCAGCACCTCGGCCCCCTCCTGGAAGGCCACCCCCAGGCCCACGCAGGCCCGCTCCAGGGCCCGCATCAGACGGCGCCGGTTGTCGATCTGGCCGTCCTGGGCAAACAGCAGACCCGTCTGCCATTCCGCGCCGATGCCCGGGATCTCCCGCTCCAGGCCACGGCGATCCAGGGGCTGGCCAAAGGGTGCGGTGGGGTAGGCGTCGCGCTCGGCGCTGCTGCGGAAGGGCACCACGATGCCGCTCGGCCGCAGGCCGCAGCCCAGGCCGCTGTCGGCCTCGATGCGCGCCACCCAGGCCGGGATGCGCTCCAGGCTGCGCCGGCCCAGCTCCAGCAGCGGGCCGTCCAGGCCCTCAGCGTGGGGCGCCAGCATGCCGGCCGCCACGAAGCCCGCTGCCTCGCTGCGGCGCCGGCTCAGCACGGTCACGGCCCGGCCCCGGCCGGCCAGCTCGTGGGCGATGGCCAGGCCCATCAGGCCGCCGCCCAGGATCAGCAGGGGGGTGGTGGTGTCAGCCGGTTGAGCCACAGACGCGCGCGGACAACGCTGCCTTCAGTGTTTCAGGGCGCAGCGATGGGGTGCGAGCGGAGCCGGATCGGCCCTGGCCCGGGCGCCGCCGATGGGTGGCGCCGACGGAAACCACCCTTCCCCGGAGCCCCTGCATAGGATCAGGCCACGCACAGGACTAGGAGAGCACCGATGGCAGGGGCCGCCGCAACCGCCAGCGCCAAGACAGCCACCGCGCCGGGCTCCACCGCACCGGCCGCCTGGGAGGCGGTGATCGGCCTGGAAACCCACGTACAGCTGGGCACGGCCAGCAAGATCTTCACAAGCGCCTCCACCGCCTTCGGCGACGACCCCAACACCCACATCGACCCAGTGGTGTGCGGCCTGCCCGGCACCCTGCCGGTGCTGAATCAGAAGGTGCTCGAGTATGCCGTGAAGGCGGCGATGGCGCTGAACCTACACGTCGCTGAGCACAGCAAGTTCGATCGCAAGCAGTATTTCTATCCCGACCTGCCCAAGAACTACCAGATCTCCCAGTACGACGAGCCGATCGCTGAAGACGGTTGGATCGAGGTGGAGGTGGCAGAGAAGGGCAAGGAGACCTACACCAAGCGCATCGGCATCGAGCGCCTGCACATGGAGGAGGATGCCGGCAAGTTGGTACACGCCGGCAGCGATCGCCTGGCAGGCTCCACCCACTCCCTGGTGGATTACAACCGCGCCGGTGTGGCCCTGGCCGAGATCGTGAGCAAGCCCGATCTGCGCACCGGCCGCGAGGCGGCGGAATACGCCTCGGAGATTCGCCGGATTGTGCGTTATCTGGGCGTGAGCGACGGCAACATGCAGGAGGGCTCCCTGCGCTGCGACGTAAACATCTCCGTGCGGCGCGGGCCCGAGGCCCCCTTCGGCACAAAGGTGGAGATCAAGAACATGAATTCCTTCTCCGCCATCCAGAAGGCGATCGATTTCGAGATCCAGCGCCAGATCAAGGCCTACGAGGCCGGTGAGCCCGTGGTGCAGGAAACCCGCCTCTGGGATGAGGCCAAGCAGCTCACCAAGAGCATGCGCGGTAAGGAAGGCGCCAGCGACTACCGCTACTTCCCCGACCCCGACCTCGGCCCGATCGAAGTGAGTGCCGAACGGCGCGAAGGCTGGCGCGCCGAACTGCCGGAACTGCCGGCCGCCAAGCGCCACCGCTACGCCGAGCAGCTGGGCCTGTCGATCTACGACGCCCGCGTGCTCACCGATGAGCGCGCCATGGCCGACTACTTCGAGGCCGCCGTAGCTGCCGGGGCGGATGCAAAGGGGCTCGCCAACTGGATCACCGGCGACATCGCCGCCCACGTGAATGCCAACCGGCTCTCCTATGCCGATCTGCCCTTCCGGCCTGAGCAGCTGGCCGAGATGGTGCAGCTGATCGACGGTGGGGTGATCAGCGGCAAGATCGCCAAGGAGATCCTGCCTGAGCTGTTGGAGAAAGGCGGCTCCCCCAAGGCGATCGTGGAAGAGCGCGGTCTGGGCATGATCAGTGATCCTGCGGCGATCGGTGTCGTTGTCGATGAGCTCCTTGCGGCCCACCCCGAGGAGGTGGAAGCGTTCCGCGGTGGCAAGACGAAGCTTCTGGGGTTCTTCGTGGGTCAGTTGATGAAGAAGACTGGCGGCAAGGCTGACCCCACGCTCGCCAACAAGATCCTCAACCAGAAGCTGAAGGGGTAACTAAGATTTTCAATCATCTCGGCCCATTCCTGCCAGGGGCTTCAATTTATGAGTATCTCGCTGAACTCCCTATCGTAGGCTTCTGCAAACTGATTGATCTGGCATGAATACCCAGGCCATGGATTATCTTCCTGCTTTAGCGGCAAGTCTCTCTGAGAGAAGGGCTGGCCTGGAGCCAGTCTTTGCACTTCAGATCGGAGCTATGGATGGCGTTCAGTTTGACCCGCTTCACCAGCTGATTCGCAGCTATGGATGGCATGCACTTTTGGTAGAGCCGCTGCCAGACTCATTCGCGGCGCTTAAACGACATTATGCGGACGTCCCAGGGATATCATTTGCCAACTGCGCGATCGGTGACGCGCCGGGGATGCTTCCCCTCTATCACGTTTCACCAGAAGTCGTGCAGGCAGAGGGTTTTCCTGCTTGGGTTCTTGGGATTTCGTCACTATCACGGGAGCATGTTGAGGCCCAGGAGGTCTTTTTCCAGAGATCCGGGTTTCGGGATCTGATGCGCTATGTGAGCACCATTGCCGTTGAGGTTGTCACACTAAGAATGCTCCTCGACCGTCATGGATCGCCTCGGGTGGATGTCTTGCAGATTGATGCCGAGGGCTACGACTACAAGGTCTTGAGACAGTGGGACTTTTCGCTTGGCAGGCCATCGATTATTAATTTTGAGCGCGCACGCCTATCGGCTCACGAAAAGACACTCTCAGTCGAGTTGCTGCTAGCTCAAGGATATGCCTTGTATCAGCATGGCTTGGATGTTGCTGCCTTCTGTGTTGAGACTCTTGGCGTCTAAAGGCCGTTGTTGCGCAAAGGAGTATCTGGCAAGGCTGGTGAATACGCTTAGGGCTCACACCATATGATGGTCGTACAGATTCATGTTTGGAACATTGACATACCATGAGATCGTGCACCCTCGATCCAGATTGATAGGGATGATCAAGGAGGCCCACGGCTCGACCGGCGAGGCCACTCGCTTGAAGCAAGGCCCTAGATTGGCAATGAAGGGTGATATGGCTAGCATTCAGTAGTGGATGTCATTGCCGTGACTATGTCGGAGTCGTTGTCGCCGGAATGGCGCAGCTGGGTAGAGATCAATCTGGGTCGCAATCCTCAGTGCGGCTCGAATCTATTGCTAACGCTATTGGACCGTGGCTTTCATCCGCTAGCGGGGATGGAAGCCATTGGAGACTTTCCAATTCAGCTTGCATCGGGCTCTAGCTCTATTCAGGAGGCTCAGATCTGCGTACTCATAGCTTCTTATCGTGATCCTGAATGTGTGCCGACTCTTGAGAACCTGTTTGCACAGGCTCTCTGGCCTGATCGAATCAGAGTAGCTCTTCTGAGTCAGGAGGAGAAGGGGGAGGAGGTGCGCTTGCCGGAGTCAATTGGCAATCGTCGCAGTCAGATTACAATTCGGCGGCGGAAGGCCAGCTCCAGCAAAGGAGCCTGCTGGGCGCGCCATCACTGTCAGACATTGCTTAAGGATGAGCCTTTTGCCTTGCAGATTGATAGTCATATGCGATTTGAGAAGGGTTGGGATGCTTTACTGCTAGCCGCTTGGTTACATTGCCGTGATCCGAAGGCAGTCCTTACGGCTTACCCAGCTGGATATCAGCCTGACGGGGATCTGCAGCAGGGCGTGTTCCATGGAATGGCGGCTAAAGAGTTTGATGCAGATGGCATTCTCCTATTCACTGGCAGGCCGCGTTACGTCGATGGGAGTGCCGCCCCCAAAGCACCGCAGCCAGGTGCTTTCATCAGTGCTAACTTCCTGTTTGGCCCTTCAGACTATGCAAGAGACGTTCCATACGACCCGAATGTCTACTTCTTTGGCGAAGAGATAAGTCTTTCTGTGCGGCTATGGACACATGGCTACAATATATATCATCCCAATCGCGCCTTGCTATATCACTATTGGGATCGATCATCTCGTGCCACCCATTTTAGTGATCATTCCGGATGGCGTGAGGTGGATAGGGCTTCAAAAGCTCGTATTCGCGCGCTACTGGGTGTGCCGGCTCATGAGGGAGATCCCCCAGCTATTGATCTAGGCTGTTATGGCTTAGGCGAGATTCGGTCACTACCTGAGTATGAGCAATGGAGTGGGATCCAATTCGCAGCCGGAGTCATTGCCGCTTCGGCTGCGAATGGTCAGTTTCCTGCTCCCATAGCGCGTAGTTTTAACCCACATGCTGTTGTGGTTGCCGCAGACGAGGATATTGTTGTTGTTGACGACTTTCTTCCCGAGGAAGACTATCGCAAGCTAAGGGAGTTTCTTGTTTGCTCTGATTACAAGCATATCAATACCACTGGGACCGTTTCGCGCGCGTGGCACCTGCAAGACCGCTTTCCCTTGCGAAGTGACAAGAGTTGGATTATGCCTGCGACTCAGCCTGCTGGTGATAAGCCTGACTGGGTCATTCCGACGGGCACCCCGATTGATGGCTTCATGCAGGCTGTAGATGTGTTCCAGTCTTTACGAGTTCCGTTTGTCGGTAGACGAGGGGAAAGCTGGGACGAATTCTCCTCCACTGCCTGGATCTATCCTCCCGGTACAGGCCTTGCGATGCATACTGATGGGTCCAATGTCTATGCTGGAGCCTATGTGTATTTCCTGAACGACACTTGGCGATCTCACTGGGGCGGCTTCCTGATCGTAATGGACCAGACTGTGAATCAATTCGTCGCCAAGAAGGAAAAGGCTCAAGAGGGTATGCGGTGGTATCGGCGGCGTTGGCTAAATGAGAATGAGCTTGAAGAGTTCATGCTAGAAGCCGGCGGCATGGGCCGATGTATCTTCCCAAAAGCCAATCGTATTGCCTTCCTTGGCAATACTACCTATCATATGGTCACTAGGGTCAACGAAGAGGCGGGTGATTGCGTGCGACTTTCGCTGGCTGGCTTCTTTTCATTGCGTAAGTCCTGATGTGTACGGTACTCGGGCTGCAATGCGCGCGCTTCTGGCGGCCGCCGTTGCTGATCTTCCACGTAGCTCAATTCATGGATTCTTGACTTCCCTGATCGTCGTGACTGATGGTGTGAGTCCACGAACTACTTGATCTTGCGATCTTGAGCTGAGTGGCGGATCTGGGTGTCTCTGGCTGCTTTAAGTCTGCTCTCGTTCCGCTCCTGTGTCGTGGGGAAATGCTGGGATCCTGCTGCTTTTCGTTTCTGTTGTCTCAGAGGACTTCCTGGTAAGCTCCTGACAACCCAGCGTGCTTGTCCATGGAGATAGTCAGGTGATCGTTGCCGATGCAGGCTTGTGGATGAGTTGCCGCCTGTGTCCTCAGCCTGCAGCTATCTCCTGGATCACCAGCTGGAAAGCTCGGGGAAGATGTTGATTCTGCTTCAGATATGGGATTGTAAACAGTGAGTGCCATGATCATGGTCAATCGCACTTACGTTTATGCTGACTCCAAGGTTTGGCATTGCTGTGTGTACCGCACTTGCCGATGTGATCAATCGCGCCCCGCAGACTGGGTCCACAGAAGGCAGCACCCCGTGCTCCTCTCGCACACTCGCTACTGCAAAGGGATCACCAAGACCGCGGGTCATCACTGGCGATAGTCCTTCTCAAGGAAGCTGCATAGGCAGTGCCACTCTGCGCCCTCCGCTGAACCTTGTTGTTCGGTACACTCTACAGGGAAGTCAATTGGTCTGAATTGGCATTTGCACCGCATGAGCGCAGAAGAAGGATATGGCCAGGGTGAGAGAGTTTATGGTCACGCGCACTGTTATGAGAAGCTGGTCGTGCTCTCGGATTCCTCGATGGTTATCGAACTATTGGTCATGAACCTGAGAAGATCCATGGCCATTGTTGCCTCGGCCTCGGTATTCAGTGTCCTTGCGATGGCCTGTACTGTCTCTGAATGATTGCCCAAGAGCAGCAAGCATTGGCAATGAATATGACCATACCCTCATCTAATCGAGGCGCCGATAGTACCCGATCAGCAGCTGGCTGAAGGGATGGCTTCCTGAGGGGAGAGGATTTCATGCAACTTTGCGTAAGGCACGCCCCAATCGCTGCTCCCTTGGCATTCTGTCGGATTCTCAGTGGCTTTTAAGGGGCTGGTCAGCCATCCCAGTTGGCTGTCTAGCGCTGCCTTTTGCCTCAACGTGAAGCGCGTTGGTTTCACAGGAACTTCTCAGCCGATCCCGGTGGCCTTGGTCCTTCTAAAGGCTTAAAGTTGCGGAAAGACCCTGTAATCGAATGCTGAGCCTCTGTGGAGTCTCGGCTAATCGTCTTCGTTTGGTGCCATGCCTGAGATTCCGCCGATCCTGGGGCCAACCCCGAATGAGAGTCAGGACGCCGGCAATGCTGCCGAGTCTCAGGCGTCCGACGATGAGCTTCGCAAGCTTGGCCAGCAGCCAGGTTCCCAGTCGACCTACCGCCAGGGTGGGGAGAAAGCACCCCCGCCCGGCAGCACTGATGTTGGCTCTGCCGACCCTCTGACGCCTCCTGACGAACGGGGTGTTGGCCCCATTGGAGCGATTGGGTCCACCCCACGCACGGACCTCTTCGTCTCTTCTCCACCACCGGGCCCGGTGAGTGGTGGCCTGGGTGCAACCACTACGCCTGCCAATTTGGCACCCACTGGTTTCTCCGCTAGGGAGCTTAACCTTCAGCAAGTCCCAGGAGTTTTCAACGAGCAGCTGATCACCGATCCTCTCAGCAGCGCCCCCCTGGGTTTCGCTGAGATCGCCGCTGACCCGGCTCCAGCTCCTGATCCCGCCCCAGCTCCTGAGCCCGCTCCGGCTCCAGCTCCTGAACCTGCGCCCGCTCCAGCTCCTGAGCCCGCTCCGGCTCCAGCTCCTGAGCCCGCTCCGGCTCCAGCTCCTGAACCTGCGCCCGCTCCAGCTCCTGAGCCCGCTCCGGCTCCAGCTCCTGAGCCTGCGCCCGCTCCAGCTCCTGAGCCCGCGCCCGCCCCAGCTCCTGAGCCCGCTCCGGCTCCGGCTCCTGAACCCGCGCCTTCTCCGGAACCAGAGCCAGATCCGGATGACGACGACGATGATGACTCGTCCGATGACGACGATGATGACTCGTCCGATGACGACGATGATGACTCGTCCGATGACGACGATGATGACTCGTCCGATGACGACGATGATGACTCGTCCGATGACGACGATGATGACTCGTCCGATGACGACGAT
>NZ_JAGQBX010000018.1 GCF_024345855.1 Synechococcus sp. GreenBA-s
GATCCCCCCGCTGCCCCCGCCAAGCCCCCATGTCCGAGTCGCTCCAGGCCCATCCGCTCTATGCCACCGACCGGGAGCTGGTGGATCAGCTGCTGGCCGTGGAGCAGCCCGCCGACGGCCACCTGGTGGATCTGGCCCGCCTGCTGCAGCGCTACGACGGCTTCCCAGGGGCCCGGGATCTGCAGGACGACCTGGCCAAGACCCTGCGGCTCTGGGGCCTGGACCTCGAGGGCCTGCACCGGCGCACCCGGGCGATCTGGGGGGCCGGGTATCGGCCCGGCCAGCCGGCCGCCGCCCAGGCCGTCGGTTCCGGCTTCGACACCGCCGACCAGGACAGCCCCTGAACGCTTGGGGGTTGCGGCGCGTTGTCTGTTTAATGGCGGCCTGATCACCGGCCCCCGCGGCCCGTCGTTTTCATGGCCGCTGCCACCGCCTGGCCCTCCCTGCTGGAGCAGCTGTTGAACGGCGCCTCCCTCAGCAGCGAGCAGGCCACCGCCCTGATGGAGGGCTGGCTAGCCGAGACGATCGAGCCGGTGCTCACCGGTGCCCTGCTGGCGGCCCTGCGGGCCAAGGGGCCGACCGGTGAGGAGCTCGCCGCCATGGCCGCCGTGCTGCGCCAGGCCTGTGCCCTGCCGGGGGAGCGGCCGGCCCTGGCCCTGGTGGATACCTGCGGCACCGGCGGCGATGGCGCCGACACCTTCAACATCTCCACGGCCGTGGCCTTCACCGCCGCCGCCTGCGGTGTGGCGGTGGCCAAGCACGGCAACCGCAGCGCCAGCGGTCGCGTCGGCTCCGCCGACGTGCTGGAGGCCCTGGGGCTGAACCTCCAGGCCGACCCGGCCCGGGTGGTGGCGGCCCTGCCCGGCAGCGGCGTGACCTTCCTGTTCGCCCCCGGCTGGCATCCGGCCCTGGTGGGCCTGGCGCCGCTGCGGCGCGCCCTGGGGGTGCGCACGGTGTTCAACCTGCTGGGGCCCCTGGTGAATCCGCTGCGGCCCGAGGCCCAGGTGCTCGGCGTCGGCCGGGCCCACCTGCTGGAGCCGATGGCGGAGGCCCTGGCGCGGCTGGGGCTGGAGCGGGCGGTGGTGGTCCACGGCGACGGCGGCCTCGATGAGGCCGCGCTCTCGGGGCCCAGCGAGCTGCGGCTGGTGGAACACGGCCAGGTGCGTGCCGAGCAGCTCGATCCCGCCACCCTGGGGCTGGAGGCGGCCCCCCTCTCGGCCCTGGCCGGCGGGGCCGATGTGGCGGCCAATGCCGCCATCCTCGAGGCGGTGCTGCAGGGCCGGGGCACGGCGGCCCAGCGGGATGTGGTGGCCCTCAACACGGCCCTGGTGCTCTGGGCCGCCGGCCACACCGACCAGGTGGCCGAGGGGCTGGAGCCGGCCCGCCGGGCCCTGGCCAGCGGCACGGCCTGGCAGCGCCTGGAAGCCCTGCGGCAGGCCCTGGCCTGAGGGCGGTCCATCCGGTTCCAGGGCCTCGATCGGGCAGCGCCAGGTGCTGCGGGATGATGCGGCCATGACGACTGCACCATCCCCGGCGACGGCCCCCGCCAGTGCCTCCCCGTCCCAGGCCCCGCGCCACCCCGCCCTGCTGGTGCTGGCGGATGGCCTGGTGCTGCGCGGCGAGGCCTTCGGGGCCAGCGGCACCGCCATCGGTGAGGTGGTGTTCAACACCGGCATGACCGGCTACCAGGAGGTGATGACCGACCCGAGCTACTCGGGCCAGCTGGTCACCTTCACCTACCCCGAACTGGGCAACACCGGCGTCAACGGCGCCGACCAGGAGGCCGATGCCCCCCACGTGCGCGGCGTGATCGCCCGCCAGCTGGCCCCGACGGCCAGCAGCTGGCGCAGCGAGGAGAGCCTGGAGGCCTGGCTGGTGCGCCACGGCGTGGTGGGGATCAGTGGCATCGACACCCGTGCCCTGGTGCGCCACCTGCGCGAGGGCGGCGCCATCAACGGCGCCATCAGCACCGATGGGCGCGCCCCCGGGCAGCTTCTGGAGCAGGTGCGCTCGGCCCCCTCGATGGCGGGCCTAAACCTGGCCGAGCGGGTCACGACCCGCGAGCCCTACGCCTGGTCGGCCCTCTGCCCGGCGGAATTCGACCAGCGCCGCCAGCCCGGCCCGGCCACCCCCTACCGCGTGGTGGCGATCGACTTCGGCATCAAGCGCGCCATCCTCGAGCGCCTGGCGGCCCACGGCTGCGCCGTGACCGTGCTGCCGGCCAGCGCCACGCTCGAGCAGGTGCTGGCGCTGCAGCCCGAGGGCGTGTTCCTCTCCAACGGCCCCGGTGACCCGGCCGCCGTGACCAGCGGCATCGCCCTGGCGCAGGGGCTGGTGCAGCAGCGCGATCTGCCCGTGTTCGGCATCTGCCTGGGCCACCAGATCCTGGGCCTGGCCCTGGGCGGCGGCACCTACAAGCTCGGCTACGGCCACCGGGGCCTCAACCACCCCTGCGGCAGCACCGGTCTGGTGGAGATCACCAGCCAGAACCACGGCTTTGCCCTCGATGCCGACTCGCTGCCGGCCGACCAGGTGGAGGTGACCCACTTCAACCTCAACGACCGCACCGTGGCGGCCCTGGCCCACCGCAGTCAGCCGCTGTTCGGGGTCCAGTACCACCCGGAGGCCAGCCCCGGTCCCCACGACGCCGACCACCACTTCGCGCGCTTCGTGGCGCTGATGGCCAGTCGCCGCGGCTGAGCTTGCCGCTTCGGCATCCCCCTCCCCCATCACGCTCCCGCATCACTTTTGTTGCGGAGCGGTCCGTGGCGATGGCGCTCCCTACACTTCGTGCGCTTGACGTTCGAGGAGCGGACCAATCACTGATCTGCAGCGCTTGACGGTGTCGCTTCGTGGCGGCTATCAGCAGCAGGGCAACTGCCTGCTGTTCAGCTTCACCGGTCAGCTGGATGCCTACTCGGAGAAGCAGTTTCTCAGCTTCATCGCCGACCATCGCACCAGCACGCCGCAGCCGCTGGTGATTGATCTGAGCCGGATCGACTTCATCGATTCCTCGGGCCTGGGCGCCCTGGTGCAGCTCGCCAAGCAGTGCAACGAGCAGGGCGTGCAGTTCCTGGTGGTGGGCAATGCCCGCGTGGTCCAGACCGTGAAGCTGGTGCGCCTGGAGCAGTTCCTGCACCTCCAGCCCGACCTCGACACCGCCCTTGGCTCCCTCGCCGCCTGAGCCGGCGGCGGCCTCCTGGCTGGCGGGCCTGACCCCGCCGCCGCTCGGCCCGGAGCTGGGCCCCCTGCAGCTGGCCTGGCTCGGCGATGCCGTGTGGGAGCTGCACCAGCGGCTGCGCCGCTGCCGCCAGCCGGGCCGCAGCGCCGACCTGCACCGGGCGGTGGTTGCCGACGTGCGCGCCGATGCCCAGGCCGCCGCCCTTGAACGCCTGGAGCCGCTGCTGAGCGCCACGGAACTGGAGTGGGTGCGGCGCGGCCGCAACCGGGCCGGCCGCGGGCCGCGCCGTGGCGAGGCCGGTGTTTATGGCCGGGCCACGGGATTTGAGACAATGATTGGCTGGCTCTTTCTGCAGGATCCGAATCGGCTCGCGCAGCTGCTGGATCAACTCGAGGAGACGGACCCATAAACCCTTTGACTGACAGAGATATGAGCCCTCGATTTGAACGCCGCGACCAGGGACAGGGATCGGGGGCCGGTGGCGATGCCCGCGGTGGCTACGGGGCTGGCGGTGGCTATGGCGCCGGTGGCGGGCGCGGCGGCAAGGCCGGTCGCCCCGCCCGTCCGGCCTTCGGCGGCGGTGCGGGCAGCCGTGGTGGAGGCGGTGGCGCCCGCTTCGGCGGCGCCGGCCGCAGTGGCGGCTCCCGGCCCTTCGCCCCCCGCGGCGAGTGGCGGCCCGAGGGTGGCGAGCGTCCTGGCCGCCCCGAGGGGGATCGGCCCTCCCGCGGCCCCCGTCCCGAGGGTTCCCGCCCCGCGGGTCGCCGCTTCGACGCCCCCGCCGGTGGCTACGGCGCCGAGGGCCGCCCGGGCGCCGGCCGCAAGCCCTTCGGCCGTCGTCCGGACGACCGTCGCCCCGGGGGCGAGCGTCCCAGCGGCGGCCGCTTCGAGGGTGCCCGCTACGACGCGAACCGCTTTGAAGGCAAGCGCGGCGAGGGCGACCGCTTTGAGGGCAAGCGTCCCGACGCTCCGCGCTTCGGTGCCGGCCGGCCTGAGGGCAGGCGCTTCGAGGCCGGCCCTGGCCGCTTCGAGCGGGGAGGCCGGCCTGCGGGTGGCCGTTTCGGTGCTGGCCGCCCCGAGGGCGCTTCCTTCCAGCGCAGTTCCTTCAAACCCGCCCGCCCGCCCGGTCGCCCCGTGTTCGGCGCCCGCCCGGACCGCGGCCAGCCCGACGCCGCCGTGGCGGTGCCGGTGGGTGAATCCGAGCGCTTCAACGCCGGCCCCGCCGACGACCTGATCTGGGGGCGCCATGCCGCCCAGGCCGCCCTGGAGAGCGATCGGCCCATCCACCGCATCTGGTGCACCGCCGAGATGCGCTTCCAGCCCCGCTTCATGCAGCTGCTGCGCGAGGCCAAGGCCAGTGGCGTGCTGGTGGAGGAGGTCACCTGGGCCCGCCTGGGCCAGCTCACCGACGGCGCCGTGCACCAGGGGATCGTGCTCCAGGCCGCCGCCGCCGACACCCTCGATCTGGGCACCCTGATCGATGGCTGCAAGGGCCTCGGCGAGCCGCCGCTGCTGATGGCCCTCGACGGCATCACCGACCCCCACAACCTGGGGGCGATCGTGCGCAGCGCCGAGGCCCTCGGCGCCCACGGCCTGGTGCTGCCCCAGCGCCGCAGCGCCGGCCTCACCGGCTCGGTGGCCAAGGTGGCCGCCGGTGCCCTGGAGCACCTGCCCGTGGCCCGGGTGGTGAACCTCAACCGCTCCCTGGAGACCCTCAAGCAGGAGGGCTACCGCGTGATCGGCCTGGCCGGCGAGGGTGCCGTTTCCCTCAGTGAGGCCGATCTGGACGGTCCGCTGGTGATCGTGACTGGATCGGAGGGCGACGGCCTCTCGATGCTGACCCGCAAGCACTGCGACCAGCTGGTGCGGATCCCGCTGCGGGGCGCCACCCCCAGCCTCAACGCCTCGGTGGCCACGGCGATGGTGCTCTATGAGGTGGCCCGCCGCGGCTGGATGAAGAACATCACCGGCTCCTCCCCGGCGCCGCGCATCGTGCGGCCCCAGCTGCCCACCAAGGCCCCGGCCGCCCCGGTGGAGCCGGAGGCTGAGGACGACGACACCGCCGTCCTGGCGGTTGAGGATGCCGCGCTGGATCAGGAGCTGCCGGAATCCCAGGCCGCAGCAGTCGAGGACGCACCCGCCGCGTCGCCGTCTGCCCCGGTCGAGCCGACGCCCCAGGCCCAGGTCACCGAGCCCGCCGACGCCACGGATCCCGCCGCCACGGCTGCCGACGCCACGGATCCCGACGCCACGGATCCCGACGCCACGGATCCCGACGCCACAGCTGCCGCGGCTGAACCCGCTCCCGTCCCGGAGTCCGCTCCCGGCGCCGACGCCCCTGCCGCGGCTCCCCAGGCCGCCGCGGACTTCAGCCTGGGCCTGAACCCGGCGCTGGCCTCGGGCTTCTCGACAGACATCCAACTCTGACGAGCGCGGGCCAACGGCCCCAGCCCTGGGCACAATGGGTCCATCTCCACCAGCCCTGATGACTTCGCTGCTCTGGCCCCTCCGGAGTCTTGCCAACGGCCTGGGGCTGGCCTGGTGGGCCCGGATCGAGACCCGCGATCCGGATGTGACCTACTGGTTCGGCCCCTACGTGCGCCGTGACCAGCTCGAGCAGGCCCTGCCGGCCTTCCTCGCCGACCTGCGCAGCGAGGCCCCCGGCTCGCTGCAGCACGAGGTGCTGCGCACCCGCCGCGGCGAACCGCTCACGATCCCCGCCCAGCCCTGACCCCGGACCGGCCAGGGCTGACTGATAGCGTCGGGCCCAGCACGAGCGAAGGTTGATGGGGATCGCCGAATGGCGCGGGCAGCTCCAGCGCGGTGAGGTGTCCGCTCGGGAGCTCACCGACCAGCTCCTGAGCCGCATCGAGGCGGTGGAGCCCACGGTCCACGCCTACCTGGAGGTGACCGCCGAGCGGGCCCGCGCCGACGCCGACCGCATCGACGCCGCCCGGGCAGCCGGCGAGGATCTCCCGTCCCTGGCCGGCGTGCCCCTGGCGATCAAGGACAACCTCTGCACCGCCGGCATCCGCACCAGCTGCTCCAGCCGCATGCTGGAGAACTTCGTTCCCCCCTACGAGTCCACGGTCACCGAGCGGCTCTGGGGCGCCGGCGCCGTGCTGCTCGGCAAGACCAACCTCGACGAGTTCGCCATGGGCAGCTCGACCGAGACCTCCTATTTCGGTCCCAGCCGCAACCCCTGGAACCCCGAGCGGGTGCCGGGCGGCAGCTCCGGCGGCAGCTCCGCCGCGGTGGCCGCCGGCGAGTGCGTCGCCGCCCTGGGATCCGACACCGGCGGCTCGATCCGCCAGCCCGCCGCCTTCTGCGGCGTGGTGGGCCTCAAGCCCACCTACGGCCGCGTCAGCCGCTACGGCCTGGTGGCCTTCGCCAGCTCCCTCGACCAGGTGGGCCCCTTCACCACCAGCGTGGCCGATGCCGCCGAGCTCCTGCAGGTGATCGCCGGCGCCGACCCCCGCGACTCCACCTGCCTCAAGGCCCCGGTGCCCGACTACCGCGCCGCCCTGACCCAGCCGGTGAAGGGTCTGCGGGTGGGCCTGGTGCGCGAGTGCTTCGAGGCCGACGGCCTGGCGCCGGAGGTGAAGGCCTCGGTGCTGGCCGCCGCCGCCCAGCTGGAGGCCCTCGGCTGCGAGCTGGTGGAGGTGAGCTGCCCGCGCTTCAACGACGGCATCGCCACCTACTACGTGATCGCCCCATCGGAGGCCTCGGCCAACCTGGCCCGCTACGACGGCGTCAAATACGGCCACCGGGCCGAGGGCGCCGGCAGCCTGGCGGAGATGACGGCCCGCAGCCGCGCCGAGGGTTTCGGCGACGAGGTGCAGCGCCGCATCCTGATCGGCACCTATGCCCTCTCGGCCGGCTATGTGGATGCCTACTACAAGAAGGCCCAGCAGGTGCGCACCCTGATCCGCCGCGACTTCGATCGCGCCTTCGAGGGTGTGGATGTGCTGCTCACCCCCACCTCCCCCACCACCGCCTTCCGCTTCGGCGCCCACGCGGAGGATCCCCTGGCCATGTACCTGGCCGACCTGCTGACGATCCCCGCCAACATGGCCGGTCTGCCGGCCCTCAGCCTGCCCTGCGGCTTTGACGGCGAGGGGCTGCCGATCGGCGTGCAGCTGATCACCGGCGTGCTGCAGGAGGAGCGGCTGCTGCAGGTGGCCCACCACTACGAGCAGGCCGCCAACGTGATGGCCAGCCGTCCGGCGGCCGCCCTGGTGCCCTGAGGGCCGCACGCCAGATCTGGTGTGCCGGCCGCTGCTGGCGGCCGCTGAGGCCCTGAATCTTGCGGTGGCCCCTTAGCCTGGGGCCCCGGGCGGTTGCCCGTCGCATCGCCCGCCCGCCCCTCCACCTTGGCCTTCGTCCCCCTCCACAACCACAGCGACTACAGCCTCCTGGATGGGGCCAGTCAGCTGCCGGCGATGGTGAAGCGGGCCGAGGAGCTGGGCTTTCCCGCCCTGGCCCTGACGGACCACGGCGTGATGTATGGCGCCATCGAGCTGTTGAAGCTCTGCAAGGGCACAGCCGTCAAGCCGATCATCGGCAACGAGATGTATGTGATCAACGGCTCGCTCGATGATCCCAACCCTCCCAAGAAAGAACGCCGCTACCACCTGGTGGTGCTGGCCAAGAATGCGGTGGGCTACCGCAATCTGGTGAAGCTCACGAGCATCAGCCACCTGCGTGGCATGCGCGGCCGGGGCATCTTCTCGCGGGCCTGCATTGATAAACCCACCCTCGAGAAGCACCGTGAGGGCCTGATCGTGGCCACCGCCTGTCTGGGCGGTGAGATCCCCCAGGCCATCCTCAAGGACCGCCCCGATGTGGCCCGGGACGTGGCCCGCTGGTACCAGGGCGTGTTCGGCGACGATTTCTACCTGGAGATCCAGGACCACGGCTCCCCCGAAGACCGGATCGTGAACGTGGAGATGGCGCGCCTCTCCCAGGAGCTGGGCATCCCGCTGATCGCCACCAACGACGCCCACTACCTCACCCGCAACGACGTGGAGGCCCACGACGCGCTGCTCTGCGTGCTCACCGGCAAGCTGGTGACCGATGAGAAGCGGCTGCGCTACACGGGCACGGAGTACATCAAGAACGAGGCGGAGATGCTGCGCCTGTTTGCCGATCACCTGGAGCCCGAGGTGGTAGCCGAAGCCGTGGCCAACACCGCCAGGGTGGCCGAGAAGGTGGAGGACTACGACATCCTCGGCCGCTACCAGATGCCCCGTTTCCCGATCCCCGAGGGCCACACCCCGGTGAGCTATCTGCGGGAGGTGAGCGAGCAGGGCCTGCGGGCCCGGCTGGAGCTGCCGGAGGGGGCCGCGTTTGAGCCCACCTACGGCGAGCGGCTTGAGTTCGAGCTGCAGGTGATGGAGCAGATGGGCTTCCCCACCTACTTCCTAGTGGTGTGGGACTACATCCGCTTCGCCCGGGAGAGCGGCATTCCGGTGGGGCCGGGGCGCGGCTCGGCGGCGGGCTCGCTGGTGGCCTATGCCCTGGGGATCACCAACATCGATCCGGTCACCAACGGGCTGCTGTTCGAGCGTTTCCTCAACCCCGAACGCAAGTCGATGCCGGACATCGACACCGACTTCTGCATCGAGCGCCGCGGCGAGGTGATCGACTACGTGACCCGCCGCTACGGCGAGGAGAAGGTGGCCCAGATCATCACGTTCAACCGCATGACCTCCAAGGCGGTGCTGAAGGATGTAGCCCGCGTGCTCGATATCCCCTATGGCGATGCCGATCGTCTGGCCAAACTGATCCCGGTGGTGCGTGGCAAGCCCGCCAAGCTCAAGGAGATGATCGGGCCCGAGTCGCCGGCGCCGGAATTCCGCGAGAAATACGAGAACGACCCCCAGGTGAAGCGCTGGGTTGAGATGGCCATGCGCATCGAGGGCACCAACAAGACCTTCGGGGTGCATGCCGCCGGTGTGGTGATCGCCGCCGAGCCCCTCGATGAGGTGGTGCCGCTGCAGCGCAACAACGACGGTCAGGTGATCACCCAGTACTTCATGGAGGACGTGGAGTCCATGGGGTTGCTGAAGATGGACTTCCTCGGCCTCAAGAACCTCACCATGATCGACAAGACCCTCGATCTGGTGGAGCAGAGCAGTGGGGTGCGGGTCGATCCCGACAGGCTGCCCCTGGATGATCCGGGCACCTACGGCCTGCTGGCCCGCGGTGATCTGGAGGGCATCTTCCAGCTGGAATCCTCCGGCATGCGCCAGATCGTGCGCGACCTCAAGCCCTCCTCCCTGGAGGACATCTCCTCGATCCTGGCCCTCTACCGCCCGGGGCCCCTCGATGCCGGCCTGATCCCCAAGTTCATCAACCGCAAGCACGGCCGCGAGGCGATCGACTTCGTGGACCCCAAGCTCGAGCCGATCCTCACCGAGACCTACGGGATCATGGTGTATCAGGAGCAGATCATGCGCATTGCCCAGGATCTGGCCGGCTATTCCCTGGGGGAAGCCGATCTGCTGCGGCGGGCCATGGGCAAGAAGAAGAAGAGCGAGATGGAGAAGCACCAGAGCCTGTTCGTGCAGGGTGCCACCGAACGCGGTGTGGCCCCGAAGGTGGCCGAGGGGCTGTTCGAGCAGATGGTGCTGTTCGCCGAATACTGCTTCAATAAGAGTCACTCCACCGCCTACGGCGCGGTGACCTACCAGACGGCCTACCTCAAGGCCCACTACCCGGTGGCCTACATGGCCGCCCTGCTCACGGTGAATGCCGGCGCCACCGACAAGGTGCAGCGCTATATCGCCAATGCCAATGCCATGGGCATCGAGGTGATGCCGCCGGATGTGAACGCCTCCGGCACCGATTTCACCCCCGTGGGGGAGCGGATCCTGTTCGGCCTCTCCGCCGTGCGCAACCTCGGTGATGGGGCCATCCGTGCCCTGCTCGACAACCGCCAGGTCGATGGTCCCTTCCGCTCCCTGGCCGATCTCTGTGATCGCCTCCCCGGCGCCACCCTCAACCGCCGCGCCCTGGAGTCGTTGATCCATTGCGGCGCCATGGATGGCCTGGAGCCCAACGCCAACCGGGCCCAGCTGATGGCCGACCTGGACCTCATCCTCGACTGGGCCAGCTCCCGGGCCAAGGACCGGGCCAGCGGCCAGGGCAACCTGTTCGACCTGCTCGGTGGTGGCGGCCCGGCCGAGACGGGCCCGGCGGCTGCGGGCGCTGCCGATCCCCTCAGCACCGCCCCCAAGGCGGCCCCGGTGCCCGACTACCCCCCCACCGAGAAGCTCCGCCTGGAGAAGGAGCTGGTGGGCTTCTATCTCTCCGACCACCCGCTCAAGCAGCTCACCCGCCCGATCCGCCTGCTCTCCGCCGTGGGTCTGGGCAGCCTGGAGGAGCAGGCCGACAAGGCCCGCGTCAGCGTGGTGGGGATGGTGAGCGGGCTGCGGCCCGTCACCACCCGCAAGGGGGACCGCATGGCGGTGCTGCAGCTGGAGGACCTCACCGGCAGCTGCGAGGCGGTGGTCTTCCCCAAGACCTACGCCCGCCTCGCCGACCACCTGATGGTGGATGCGCGCCTGCTGATCTGGGCCTCGGTGGATCGCCGCGACGAGCAGGTGCAGCTGATCGTGGACGACTGCCGCGTGGTGGATGAGCTCAAGTTTCTGCTGGTGGAGCTGGCGCCGGAGGAGGCCAGCGACATCGCGGTGCAGCACAAACTGCGCGAGTGCCTCAACCAGCACCGCACTGAGCGCGATGAGGCCGGCGTGCGGGTGCCCGTCGTGGCGCTCGTGCGCCACCAGAACGAGACCCGCTACGTGCGGCTCGGCCACCAGTTCTGCGTGAACGACAGCCAGGCGGCCCTGAGCACGCTCACGGCCCAGGCCTTCCGGGCCCGGCTCAGCGCCCCCCTGGTGGCCGCCTGACCCCTGGCTCAGCTAGAGGCTGGCGGCCGCTTGAAGGAGCTGCGCAGCCGTCCCACGTTCAGCCCGATCTGCTCAAGGCCCAGCAGGCTGCCCGGCGCGTCCTCCCAGCTGGAGGAGAGCACGCCGTAGCTCAGGCCCAGTAGACCCAGCAGAAAACAGCCCCCGGACGCCACCAGGGTGATGCCGGGGGGGATGTCGAGGATGGAGCGGCTCACCAGCAGGTAGCTGGCGATGAACACGCCCATCCCCAGAACGCTGGGGATGCCGGTGGCGATGGCGATGCGGCGAGCCATGCGGTTGCTGACGGCCGTCGGAATTCCCTGGGAGACGCTGCGACCAGGGGATCCTGCGGAGGACTTGCGGCCAGTCGATGGCTTACTGCCGCCAGCCACTTGACTGCCGGCCGCCTGAGCGCCAGGGGATCGGCCGGCAGCCGGCGATCCTCCCGTCTTGGAGGGGCGGATGCCGGAGCCGGCCTTGCCCTTGCCCTTGCCGGCCATGCCCGTCCTCAGCCCCGGATGCCGAGCTTGGCGATCAGGGTGGTGTAGCGCTCCTCGCTGTGGCTGCGCAGGTAGCTGAGCAGGCGCTTGCGGCGCCCGATCATCTTCAGCAGCCCCTGGCGGGAGGAGAAGTCGTGGATGTTCTTCTGCAGGTGACCACTGAGCTGGCTGATGCGCTCGCTCAGCATCGCCACCTGCACCTCAACGGAACCGGTGTCGGTGCCGTGGGTCTGGTGGGTGTTGATCAGTTCCTGCTTCTGGATGGTGTCGAGCGACATGCGCGGCGTCTGGCCCTGACGGTGCAAACAACCAACTTACCGCCCCGTGGTCAGGCCCCCGGGTCACTCCCGATTCAGGCCGCCTGGCGGGACAGCCAGCGCAGCGATTCCCGCAGCCAGGCCTCGCCGTCCTCGGCGCCGGCCAGCCCCTGGCCGCCCACGGCCCGCAGGGCCCGATTGATCTCCAGGGGCTCGTAGCCCAGGGCCGCCAGGGTGAGCTGCAGCTCCTCCCGGGTGGCGGCCGCCGGCAGGGCCTCGCCGTCGCCGTCGCCGGCCTCCTGATCGGCCAGGGGATCCGCCAGCTCCAGGCCGGCCCCGAAGCGCTCCTGCAGGCGGCTGCGCAGTTCCACCGACAGCCGCTCGGCCGTGCGTTTGCCCACCCCCGGCGCCCGGGCCAGCAGCCGCAGGTCGGCCTGCACGATCGCCCGCACCAGCTCCTCGGTGGCCAGGGTGGCCAGCAGCCCGAGGGCCATCTGGGGCCCCACGCCGGTCACGGCCACCAGCTCGCGGAACAGGTCGCGCTCGTGGCGCTCGCCGAAGCCGTAGAGGGTCCAGCCGTCCTCCCGGATCGCCTGGTGCACGAACAGACTGAGCTCTGCCTCCCGATCCGGCAGCCGCTCCCACTGGCGGCGGCTCACCTGCACCTCGTAGCCCACCCCGTGGCAGACGAGCAGCAGCCCGCAGCGGTTGGCCTGCTGCCAGCGCTCGGCCAGTCGCCCTTGCAGCCAGCCGATCATGGAGGTCCGCCCACCCGTTGCCTGCGCCCCATGCTGCCCGGTCCGCCCCGTCCCCGGTCTGCCCGATCCCAGTTCCGCGGGCGTCCGCTGGCGGGGCTCTGTGCCCTGCTGCTGGCGGCCGTGCTGGGCCTGGGGCTGGGCGGCTGCAGCGGCATCGGCCAGCCGCCCCACGGGGTGCTGCTCTCGGCCCTGGCGCTGCAGATCGAGCTCACCCAGCGGGATATCGCCTCGGCCCTCAGCCTGGAGGCCGGCGGTGGCCCCAGCGTCAGCCGGGTGCGGGTGGAGGCCCAGGAGCCGGTGGCCATCGGCGACACGCCGGGGCTGCATCTGAGCGGCCGCTTTGACTGGCGCCTGCCGGGCGATCCGATCCGGGTCGACAGCCCGTTCGAGCTCTACCTGCAGCGGGGCGACCGGGGCCAGAGCTGGCGCCTGGCCCGCCCGACGGGCAGCGGCGACGGCAGCCGCCAGGACTGGATCACCGACCCGCTGCCGCTGCGGGGCGAGGCCGCAGGCTGACCAGGGTGGCGGCCAGCACCAGCGCCGCCCCGGCCACCGTCCAGCCGTCGAGGCCCTCGCCGAAGACCAGCCAGCCCCACAGGCCGGCGAAGGCCACCTGCACGTAGCTGATGGCCGTGGCCTGGGCCGCCGGCAGGGCCGTGAGGCCGCGGGTGAGCGCCACCTGTCCCAGCTGGGTGAAGATCCCCACCCCCACAAGCCACAGCAGCTCCACGGGGGTGGGCAGCACCGGATCGAGGGCCACCAGCGGCAGGCTCATCGGCAGGGCCACCAGCGGGAAATAGAACACGATCACCAGTGGGTGTTCGCTGCTGCCCAACGAGCGCACGCTCACGTAGGCCAGGGCGGTGAACAGCGCTCCGCCGATGGCGATCAGCACCGCCAGCGGCGGCAGGGCCGAGGCCCCCTGCAGCAGGCCCCCCGGCTGGGCCACCAGCAGCACGCCGATCCAGCCCAGCAGCATCGCCAGCAGCACCCGCCGGCCGATCGGTTCCCCCAGCATCAGCCAGGCCAGCAGGGCCGTGATCGTGGGGTAGAGGTATTGCAGCACCGTGGCGGAGGCCAGCGGCAGCAGGGCCAGCGCGGCGTAGACGCAGAGCAGGGCCACGGTGCCGATGGCGCCCCGCAGGATCAGTAGCCCGCGGCGCTGCCCCCAGGGATCCACGCCGGCCCGCTGCAGCAGCCACCAGCTCAGGGCCACGCTCACGATCGCCCGGGCCAGCACCACTTCGGCGGCGGGGATGCGCCCCCCCACCTGCTTGACGCACACCCCCATCAGGCTGAACGCCAGGGCGCTGGCCAGCATGGCGAGCACCGGCCGGCCCGGGGGGATCGCAGGCGCGGCGGTGGGGGCGGGGTCCGTCACCCGTGGCGCTGGATCTCGATGGCGGTGGTGAAGGGGATCTCGATCCCCTCGCTGCCCAGGCTGGCCAGCAGGTCGCGGTTGAGCCGGTCGATGCCGTCCTTGAACAGGGCCAGGGAGCCGTGGCTGGAGTGGAGGCGGACCACCACGTCGTAGCTGACCTCCGAGATCGCCATCAGCTGGCAGCACTGCAGGGCGAAGTGCGGATCCCGGTGCACCACGCCGCTGATCAGCACGGGGAGCTGGCGCAACTGCTCGACCGTCGTGTCGTGGCTGACGCCGATCCTCAGCGTGGAGTGGCGCACCTGATCCACCAGCTGCTGCAGCCTGAGCAGCAGCGCCTCCCGCACCGCCAGATAGGCCGGCCAGTCGTTCAGGGTCACGTGGGCCACGCCGATCAGCGTGAGCTGGTCGGACTGGACCTGTTCAATGCTCACCAGGGGCTCGATCAGCTCGGACACCGACTGCACGTGTTCGCGCACCAGTTGCAGCAGGTCGACCACCTGCTCTGGGGAGAGCTGGTTGTCGATCGTGAGGCGCACCTCCAGCGACTGCACCGGTAGGTCACCGCCATCGGCGCTGCGGCGCGAATAGTTCACGATCGTCTCCTCATCGGCGATCGCGTTGGGGATCGTGATGCGGCTCTCCAGGGTCTGCAGCTCCAGCGAGCGCAGGCCGATCTTGGTCACGAAGCCCAGGTTGGAGCCGATGCGGCAGAACTCACCCACCCGGAGGGGTCGGTCGGTCTGGATCGAGAGGCCGGCAAACAGGTTGCCCAGCAGTTTGGAGGCCCCCAGACCGATGGCCAGGCCAGGCACCGCCGAGAAGGCCAGCACGGTGGTGGTGGGCAGCCCCAGCACGATCAGCAGCCGGTAGATCAGCACCACGGCTACGAATCCGCCCAGCACCCGGCACACCGGCATCACCAGATTGCTCACCCGCCGCAGCTGCAGCTCCGAGCCGCCGCCCCGCAGCCGCACCAGCCACTGGGAAGCCGAGCGGCCCAGGGCCTCAAACAGGAAGAATAAGAAGCAACTGGCCGCTATGAAATAACAGATGTAAAAGAAGAACGTCACAATCACCAGCGGCACGCCGGTGATATTCACCAGACGGTCGATGAACACATCCGCCAGCCGGGTGATCGGCATCACCGGCAGGATGAGCAGCACCCGATACCAGGCCAGGTTGTCCTGGTGCCAGGAGCGGCGCGCCTGCTCTTCGTGGCTCTGCCAGTAGCGGTAGGTGTGTAGCAAGCACCGGAAGATCGCTAGCAGCAGCCAGCCGTAGAGCGCCAGGGTGAGGGTGGTGATGGCGATCTGGAACAGCGTCTGCCCGTAGAGGGAGAGTTCCAGGCCCCGCCGCACGCCAGGCGGCAGCCGCAGATACCACTTGGGCGGCACCAGATCCCCCGGGGTGGTGCTGTAGGTCCGATAGAAACCCGGGCTGGCGAAGGGTTGATCCAGTACCGGGTCCTGGCTGATCTCCGCATACATCCGGCCGATCTGGCCCACCGTATGCCGTGAGAACCGGAACCCTGCCGCGCCGTGGTCGGCGCCTGGCTCGCTGCTGAGCGTGATGGCCGTTTCCGGCAGGGTCCAGCTCTCGCTGGCCTTGCTGCGCTGGCTGTTGAGGACCTTGAACTCGGCGAGATCGGGGATGTGCAGCGGGGTGGTGCTGCGGGTGAACACGTAATCCAGAACCTGCTTGAGCTGGATTGCGGCCTCCTTGGCCATGTCGTCGCGCACGCTCTCGGGGAAGGCGCTCCCATCCAGCGCCCGCACCGCCAGCGCGAACAGTTTCTGGGTTTCCGCGATCTGCAGCTCGGCCGCGGGGCCCCAGAACCAGCCCTGATCCCCCTGCGGTTGGCGGGTGGCGCTGCCCAGCTCCCGGTTCACCCGTGCCATGACCGCATAGAAATTGAGCAGCGTCTCCCGCGGGCTCTCGCCCACCACCTGGCCCAGGGGCGCATCGCTCCAGCGGGCGGCGGCCTCGAGCAGCTCGGGATAGAAGGGCTGCGCACTGATCGGGATGGTGCGCCCGCCACCGACGACCAGGGCCGGCGCCCGAGCCACCGCCAGGGCTCCCTGCCAGGGCCCCAGAACGGCGAGCAGCACCCCAAGCAGGCTCCCCAGGACGACCCGCCGCCAGCGCTGGTCGCCCCGCCCCCGTGTGCCGTTCCTCACCCGCTCGCCTGCCTGCCTGCCCGCATGCTGACAGTCGCGGCGGCGCTGGCTCGGGCGGCATCCGCCGCCGCCCGTCCCCGGCAGAATCAGGGCGGCCCCCCCGCTGCCGCCTCCTTGAGCTTGCCCCGCCTGCACCCCCGCACGATCGAGGCCGTCAAGGAGCGGGCCGACATCGTGGATGTGGTGGGCGAGCACGTGGTGCTCAAGAAGAAGGGGCGCGAGTTCGTGGGGATCTGCCCCTTCCACGACGACAAGTCGCCGTCGATGACGGTGTCGCCCGCCAAGCAGTTCTATTACTGCTTCTCCTGCGGGGCCGGCGGCAACGCCATCAAGTTCCTGATGGAGCTGCAGCGCAACAGCTTCAGCGATGTGGTGCTGGAGCTGGCGCGCAAGTATCAGCTGCCGATCGAAACCCTCGAAGGTCCGCAGCAGGAGCGGCTGCGCCAGCAGCTCTCGCGTCGCGAGCAGCTGATGAAGGCCCTGGCCCTGGCGGCCGGCTGGTTCCGCTCCCAGCTGCGCAGCCCCGAGGGGGCCGGCGCCCTGGCCTATCTCAGGCAGAACCGCGGCCTGAGCGAGGCCACGATCGAGGGCTTCGGCCTGGGCTATGCCCCCGAACGCTGGGATGGCCTGCTCAGCCATCTGCAGCAGGTGGAGGGCCTGGCTCCGGAGCTGCTGGAGGCCGCCGGCCTGGTGGTGGCCCGCAAGGGTGGTGATGGCTTCTACGACCGCTTCCGCCACCGGGTGATGGTGCCGATCGCCGACCGCCAGGGGCGGATCATCGGCTTCGGCGGCCGCAGCCTCGATGGCGGTGAGCCGAAATACCTCAACTCCCCGGAAACGGAGGTGTTCGAGAAGGGCAAGCATCTGTTCGGCCTCGACAAGGCCTCCAGTGCCATCCGCAAGGACGACCGGGCCGTGGTGGTGGAGGGCTACTTCGATGTGATCGCCCTGCACGCCGCCGGCATCACCAATGCGGTGGCGGCCCTGGGCACGGCCCTCAGCAGCCAGCAGATCACCCAGCTGTGCCGCTGCTGCGACAGCAAGCGGTTGATCCTCAACTTCGACACCGACGGCGCCGGCGTGCGCGCCGCCCAGCGGGCCATCGGTGAGGTGGAGCAGCTGGCGCTGCAGGGCCAGCTGGAGCTGCGGGTGCTGCACCTGCCCGCCGGCAAGGACCCCGATGAGTTCCTGAAGGACCATGGCACCGGCGACTACCGCTCGCTGCTGGATCAGGCCCCCCTCTGGCTCGACTGGCAGATCGAGCAGGTGCTGGAGGGCCGCGACCTGGCCCGCTCCGACGACTTCCAGCAGGCGGTGAGCGCCCTGGTGGCGCTGCTGGGCAAGTTGCCCCAGAGCGCCGTGCGCTCCCGCTACCTGCAGCAGGTGGCCGAGCGCCTGTCCGGCGGCCAGGCCCGGTTGGCGATCCAGCTGGAGGACGACCTGCGCCAGCAGGTGAAGGGCCAGCGCTGGCATGGCCGCTCCCAGAAGTGGGAGCAGCCCGGTGAGGCGGGGCTCCGGGAGCGGGCCGAGGCGGAGCTGCTGCGGCTCTACCTGCACTGCCCCAGCCACCGCGGCGCCATCCGCGCCGAGCTGCGCCGCCGGGAGCTCGACGACTTCGCCCTCTCCCACCACCGGCGCCTGTGGGCCGCCATCGGCTCCCTCGAGGAGGGCAACCTGGGGGTGGGCCGGCTGGAGGCGGTGAACCGGGGCCTGGATCCGGGCCACGAGCTGGCGGATCTGGACCTGCCGCGGCTGCTGGGCGAGCAGCTGGTGGTGGAGCAGAGCGAGCTGCTCAACCGGCTGACGCCGCTGCTGGAACCCAATGAGGTGCAGCGCCTGGCCCTGGCCCAGCCGCTGCTGCAGCTGCGCGGCGCCACGGCCGCCCTGGAGCGCCAGCGCAGCCTCAAGCGCTGCCGCCACTTGCTCGATGCCTGGCGGGCCCAGAACCTGGAGACCCTGGAGCGCTGCATCGCCCGATTGCTGCAGGAGCCTGCCCCCGCCGATGGCGCCAAGATGGCGGGCGGCGGGGCCAGCGGCGCTCTCGTGCATGCCGGACTCGACATGGAGACGCGCATCGACGCGATGTTCCTCGAACTCAATGGCGATGCCCTGAAGTTCCAGGAGCTCTATTATAACGAGCGCAAGCACATCACCCACCTCGATGCACAGCGACGCACTAGCTACGAGGAGGTGAGCCGTCCGGCAGCCGCAGGGGCAGCCGCTCCAACCGACGGCCTGGAATCTCTCACGGCCTGAGGGGTTGGGCCTCTCCCGCGGGTGCCCCTGGAGCCACAAGCGGCTGGGGACAACCGCTGACATCGGCTTTCAAGTACCTATGGTTAGATGGGGCCAGAGCTTTGAGACACTCCGTGATCCAGGGACCGGCCGCCGGCAATCGCTCGACGGTTCTCGCGGTTGACGACACACCGGAAAACCTCGACCTGATGTCGGGGTTGCTGCAGGATCGCTACCGGGTCAAGGTGGCGATCAACGGCGAGAAGGCCCTGCAGATCGCCCGCTCCGACGATCCCCCCGACCTGATCCTGCTCGACATCATGATGCCGGGTCTCTCCGGCTACGAGGTGTGTGCGCAGCTCAAGCAGGATCCCACCACTCGTGCGATCCCGATCATCTTTCTCACGGCCATGACGGCCACCGAGGATGAGACCAAGGGACTGGACATGGGGGCCGTGGACTTCATCACCAAGCCCGTCAATCCACCGATCGTTCTGGCCCGGGTGGCTGCCCAGCTGCAGCTCAAGGCGGCCGCCGACTTCCTGCGCGACCAGAACAGCTATCTCGAGGCCGAGGTGCAGCGCCGCGGCCAGCAGCTCACCGCCATTCAGGACGTGACGATCCAGGCGATGGCGGGCCTGGCCGAAACCCGCGACACCGACACCGGCAACCACATCCGCCGCACCCAGCACTACGTGAAGGCTCTGGCGCAGAAGCTGCGCGACCACCCCCGCTTCCGCGACGCCCTCGACGACCACACCATCGACCTGCTGTTCCGCTCGGCGCCCCTGCACGACATCGGCAAGGTGGGCATCCCCGATCGCATCCTCCTCAAGCCGGGCCGCCTCACCCCGGAGGAGTTCGACATCATGAAGACCCACACCACCCTGGGTCGGGATGCGATCGCCACGGCCGAGCGTCAGCTCGGGCTGGAGGTGGGGTTCCTGAAATACGCCAAGGAGATCGCCTACGGCCACCAGGAGAAGTGGGATGGCAGCGGCTACCCCGAGGGCAGAGCCGGCGATGCCATTCCCCTCTCCGCCCGGCTGATGGCCCTGGCCGATGTCTACGACGCCCTGATCAGCCGGCGGGTCTACAAGGAGCCGATGGACCACGCGCAGGCGCTCGACATCATTCGCCAGGGCCGTGGCAGCCACTTCGACCCCGACATCGTGGACGCGTTTCTGGCCATCCAGGAGCAGCTGCTGGCCATCGCCCACCGCTTTTCCGACAGCGACGCCGACCTGCAGCACAAAGCCGAGCAGATCACCATGATGACGGGAGACCCCCAGCCCTAGGAGCGCGCTCCGCCATGCGGATCAGGGCCGCCAATGCACTGATCACGGCGTTGTATCTGGCGTTCGCCATTGCCGGCGGGTTCGCCTTCCAGCGTTTTGATCGCGAGCGACTGCGGGAGGCCGGGGCCTACCAGCGCCAGCGCCATGCCAGCGACGAGCTGGCCCGCTTCCTGGCCGGTGCCACCCAGATCAGCAGCAGCGTGCAGGCCTTCACGGCCACCGGCGATTCCCAGTTCTCCCGCGCCTACTGGCAGGAGGTGGAGGTGACCCGCAGCCGCGAGCAGGCTACCCAGGCTCTGCTCGCCCTCGATCTCACCGACGATGAGAGCGGCCTGATCGCCGAGGCCAAGGCCCGCTCCGACTCCATGATCGGTGTGGGTGCCCAGGCGATCACGGCGGCGGAGCAGGGGGATCGGGCCCGGGCGATCCAGCTGGTGTTCGGGCCGGCCTACCAGCGCGCGCTGCAGGAGGTGCTGGAGCCCATCCGGCTGCTGCGGCACATGCTGGGGACGCGCCTCGACCGCGAGCTGGCTGAGGAGCGCCGCCTGGCCCAGGCGTGGTGGCGCCTCTGCCTGGCCCTGGCCATGCTCAACCTGCTGCTGGTGGTGGGTGTGCTGGTGCTGGTGTACCCGCGCTTCCTGGCCCGGCCGCTGCTGCGGCTCAACCAGCGGGTGCAGGCCCTGCTGGCGGGGGGGCAGCCCGCTCCCCTCGATCTGGGCCATGCCGCCACGGAGATCCGCGAGCTGGCCGTCTCGCTCGAGGCCTACCAGGCCATGGCCGACCAGATGGGCCGTGACCAGTGGGCCAAGGCCCAGCAGGTGCGGATCACCGCAGCCCTGCAGCGGCTGCACGATCCGGCCGCCCTGGCCCGCTGCTTCCTCAGGGAGCTGGCGCCCCTGCTGGGCATCGCCTCGGCCACCTTCTACCTGCGGGACCCCGGCGCCGAGCAGCTGCATCTGGTGGGCTCCTATGCCCTGGCCGACCCGGCGGCGGTGCCGGCGCTGATCCGCTTCGGCGAGGGGTTGGTGGGTGAGGTGGCGCGCCAGGGCCAACCCATCCAGCTGGAGAATCCACCGGCCCGCTACCTGGCGATCGTGAGCGGCACCGGTGCCGCTCCGCCCGCCGAGGTGCTGGTGCTGCCCGTGGCCAGCTCGGAGCATCTGCTCGCGGTGATCGAGCTGGCCGCCCTGCAACCGCTGGCCCCCCACCAGCACCACCTGCTCACGGATCTGCTGCCGCTGCTGGCCCTCGCCCTGGAGGCCCTGCCGCCGGCCACGCTGCACCTGCCCCATCTCCAGCCCGCCACCGCCACTCCCGCTTCCACAGCCGCGTCGTCATGAGTTCCGATCCCGCCTTCCTCCTCTCCCTGGAGCGCCGCACGCTCAAGGCCAAGCTGCTGGTGGGTTTCGGCCTGGTGCTCACCGTGCCGCTGGCCCTGGGCCTGGTGAGCCTGAGCAGCATCGATCGGCTCAACCGCGACAGCCAGCGCACCTACCGGGACTACGTGACCGGCATGGGCCACATCGGCGAGGCCAACCAGCTGCGGGCCTCTGTGGGCCGGGAGCTGCGGCAGATCGTGCTCGATCCGCGGCCGGAGCTGCGGCGCCAGCGGCTGCAGACCCTCAGCCAGGAGCAGGTCAGGCTCACCGATCAGCTGCAGGCGGCCCAGGCCCACACCACCCGGCCGCAGCTGCTCACGGCCCTGCGGGATGCCGAGCGGCTCGTCAACCGCTACCTGGAGTCGGTGCGCCAGACCATGGCGCTGGTGGATGTTCAGTCCGACGGCCGCAGCCCGAAGGCGGTGGACTACCTGGCCAGTGATGTCTTCGACATGACCGTTGATGAGCTGGATGCGACGTTCCGGCGCATCCTGGAGATCAACCAGCAGGGGGCCCAGCAGGCCGCTGCCCGGTCCCTCCAGCTCCAGGACGACTCGTTTCGCCTGATCCTCGGCCTGATGGCCGGCGGCTTCGGTCTCGGTGCCCTGGCCACCCTGGTGATCGCCCGCTCGATCAGGGTCCCGCAGGCGCGCCTGCAGGCGGCGGTGGAACGGCTGGCCGCCGGTGAGCTTCAGCTCGAGCTGCCTGGCGGCGACGACCCCAATGAGATCGGTGCCCTCAGCCGCTCGGTGGATGTGCTGCGTCGCACGGCCCTGCAGGTGGAGAGCCAGCGCTGGCTCAAGACCCAGCAGGCCGCCATCGCCGCCCAGCTGCAGAGCTCCACCAGCTTCGTGGAGCTGGCCCAGGCCTTCTTCACCGCCGTGGCCCCCCTGCTCGGCGTGGGCCACGGCGCCTTCTACATCTATGAGGAGGAGAAGCAGCGGCTGCGCCTGCTGCACGGCTACGCCCTGCGCGAGCGCAAGCAGCTGCACCAGCGCCTGCAGCTGGGCGAGGGCCTGGTGGGCCAGTGCGCCCTCGAGCGGCAACCGATCCTGCTCAGCGATCCCCCCGCCGACTACGTGCGCATCGGCTCCAGCCTGGGCGAGGCGGTGCCCAGGGTGCTGGCGGTGTTCCCACTGCTGCGCAAGGAGCGGCTGCTGGGTGTGGTGGAGCTGGCGGGTTTCCGGCCGCTCGGGGAGCAGGAGCAGGCGCTGCTGGCCGAGGTGCTGCCTACCCTGGCCATGAACCTGGAGATCATCGAGCGCAGCTCCCGCACCGCCCGCCTGCTGGAGCGCTCCCAGAAGCAGGCCGAGGCGATGCAGCGCCAGGCCGCCACCCTCAAGCAGCAGGCCGAGGCGCTGGAGCAGCAGCAGCAGGCCCTGCGGGCCACCGAGGCCTGGTATCGCAGCATCATCGAGTCGGCCCCCGACGGCATGGTCGTGCTCGATGGCCAGGGGCGGGTGACCCTGGCGAACCCCCAGGCCGAGGTGATGTTCGGCGCCATGGCCGGTGGGCTGCAGGAGCAGTCGCTGCTGGAGCTGGTGGCTGACCGCCAGCGGTCCGAGCTGCAGGCCCTGCTCGATCAGACCGGGCTCCGCGCCCGCGCCGATCGCCAGCAGCCGTCGCCGGAGCCGGTGCTCACCAGCGAACTGATCGGGGTGCGCCCCGATGGCACCACGTTCCCGCTCGAGATCGGTCTCTCATACCTGCCGGATCTCGGCCCGCAGGGGGGCAGTCTCTGCGTCGCCCTGCGCGACATCAGCCAGCGCCGCGCCCAGGAGCAGGCGATCCAGGAGCTGGTGAATCAGCAGGAGGCCATCTTCCAGAGCGCTCCCAACGGCATCCTCTACTCCGCGGCCGGCGTTCTGATCCGCGCCAACCAACGCGTCGCCGAGTATCTGGGCTACGAGCCCGGGCAGTTGATCGGTCAGCCCACATCGCTGTTGTTCCGCGACGCCGACGACTTTGCGGCTTTTCGGGCGGTGATGACTCCCCCCCTGCAACGGGGCGAGATCGCCACCACCGAGTGGCTGATTCGCCGCCAGGATGGCTCATTGTTCCAGGCGGCGGTGTCGGCCCGGGCCCTGAAGATCGAAGGGGATCAGGTGACGGCGGTGTGGATCTTCGAGGACATCGCCGAGCGCAAGGCCGCCGAGGAGAAGGTGAACGCCTACTTCAACAGCTCCAACGACGGGCTGTTGGTGCTGGATCCCGTGCGCGGCGGCTGGTTGCACGCCAACGGCCGGGCCGTGGAACTGTTCGGTTTCGCCTCGACCGAGGAGCTGCTCAAGACCGGGCCCGCCGAGCTCTCCCCCGAGGTTCAGGAGAGCGGCCGGCTCACCAGCGAACTGGCTTCGGAGATCATCGCCGCCACCCTGGAGCGGCAGCTGACCAATCGCTTCGAGTGGATCCACCGCCGCTGCGATGGCACCCTCTTCCCCTGTGAGATCACCCTGGTGCCGATCACCCTGGCCGGCAAGCCGGTGCTGATGACGACGATCCGCGACATCACCGAGCGCAAGCAGGCCGAGCGGGAGCTGCGCCAGGCGATGACCCTGGCGGAGGAGGCCACCAGGGCCAAGAGCGATTTCCTGGCCAACATGAGCCACGAAATCCGCACGCCGATGAACGCGATCATCGGCATGACCCACCTGGCCCTGCAGACCGAGCTCAACGGCAAGCAGCGCAACTACGTGGTGAAGGTGCAGCGGGCGGCCGAGAGTCTGCTCGGGATCATCAACGACATCCTCGACTTCTCCAAGATCGAGGCCGGCAAGCTGGCGATGGAGGTGATCGACTTCCGCCTCGAAGACGTGCTCGACCACCTGGCCAGCCTGGTGGGCATGAAGGCCGCCGACAAGGGCATCGAGCTGCTGTTCGACGAGGCGACGGATGTGCCCAGCGCCCTGCGCGGTGATCCGCTGCGGCTGGGTCAGGTGCTGATCAATCTGGGCAACAACGCCGTGAAGTTCACCGACCGCGGCGAGATCATCGTGGGGGTGGAGGTGGTGCGCCAGCCGGCCGAGGCCGCGGTGCCGGCGCCCGCTGGCCAGACCCCAGACCAGCAGACCCCGGACCAGCAGGCCCCGGACGAGGTGGAGCTCCACTTCTGGGTGAAGGATTCCGGCATCGGCATGAGTGAGGAGCAGTGCTCGCGGCTGTTCCAGTCGTTCAGCCAGGCCGATTCCTCCACCACGCGCAAGTACGGCGGCACGGGCCTGGGCCTGGCGATCTCCAAGAACCTGGTGGAGCAGATGCACGGACGCATCTGGGTGGCGAGCACGCCGGGCCAGGGCTCCACCTTCCACTTCCACGCCCGCTTCGCCCAGCAGCAGAATCCCCAGCCCCGGCGCATGTTCAGTGCCCAGGAACTGCAGGGCCTGCGCGTGCTGGTGGCGGACGACAACGCCGCCGCCCGCGAGATCCTCTCGGCGATGTGCAGTGGCTTCGGGCTCACGGTGGAGCTGGCCATCGATGGGGAACAGGCCGCCAGGCGGGTGGTGGAGGCCGAAGCGAGCGGCCAGCCCTTTGATCTGGTGCTGATGGACTGGAAGATGCCCGTGCGCGATGGCATCGACGCGGCCTTCGCGATCGAGCAGGCCAGCCTCAGTCGCATCCCCAAGATCATCCTGATCACTGCCTTCGGCCGCGATGACGCCATCGAGCTGGCCAGCCAGCGCGGTGCGGTGTTCAGCTCCGTGCTGACCAAGCCCACCACCCCCTCCTCGCTGCTGGAGGCGATCGGCGAGGCCCTCGACCGCGGCACCCTGCTGGAACGCCGCGCCACGCCGCGGGTGGATCCGGTCGTGGCACTCACGGCCCAGTTGCGCGGCGCCCGCCTGCTGCTGGTGGAGGACAACGAGATGAACCAGGAGCTGGCCCTCGAGCTGCTGCGCAACGCGGGCTTGGAGGTGGTGCTGGCCCAGCACGGCCAGGAGGCCCTCGACATCCTGGGCCGCGATGCCCGCTTCGAGGCGGTGCTGATGGACTGCCAGATGCCGGTGATGGATGGCTATACCGCCACCCGCGCCATCCGCGCCAATCCCGCCTTGGCGGACCTGCCGGTGATCGCCATGACGGCCAACGCCATGGCCGGCGACCGGGAGAAGGTGCTGGAGGCCGGCATGGTCGACCACATCGCCAAGCCCCTCGACGTGGCGGCGATGTTCGCCACCATCGCCCGCTGGATCCGGCCCCGGCCGGTGGAGGCGTCGTCGTCGGCCGTCCCCGCCGAGGTGCCGCTGCTGCCCCAGGCCACGCCCCGGCCGGCGGCCAGCGGCGAGCTGCCTGAGCTGCCCGAGCTGCCCGGCATCGACACGCGCGTCGGCCTGGCCGGCACCAATCACAATCCGGCCCTCTACCGCAAACTGCTGCTGAAGTTCCGCACCGCTGCCGCCCACTTCGCCGCCGACTTTGCGGTGGCGCTCCAGGCGGCCCGCCACGGCGAGGACCCTGACACCCCGATGCGCCTGGCCCACACCCTCAAGGGCACCGCCGGCATGATCGGGGCCGCCGCCGTGCAGCAGGCCGCCGCCCAGCTGGAGCTGGCCTGCCGTTCGGCCGGCCCCGAGCCCCTGGGCGACGGCCAGCCCGCGGCGGAGCTCGCCGCCGTGGTGGCCGCCCTGGCGCCGGTGCTCGATGGCCTCGATCGCCTGCTGCCCGAGGGGGCCGCCGCCGCGGCTGATGTGCCGGGGGCGGCGACCACGGCGCCCGGGGCGGAGAGCCTGCCCGCCGATCTGCAGGCCCGGCTGGAGGCGATCCGCGCCCTGCTGCGCGACAGCGACGGCAGCGCCAACGACGCCCTGGCGGAGCTGGTCGACCAGCTGGCCGGCACCGCCTGGGCCCTGCCGCTGCAGCGGGCCCTGCGGGCCGCCACCGGCTACGACTACGACGCCGCCCTGGCCGCCCTCGACCTCCACGCCGCGGCCCCGGCTGCCTCCGCGGCTCCAGCCGCCCCCTCGGCCTAGCGCGCCCAGACCGCCTAGCGCGCCCAGACCGTGGGGATGTCGCTGAGGCGGGTGGTGGCTGCCCGCGACAGCCGTTCGCGGCGCATGGCCCAGGCCGGCCGCAGGCCGCAGGCGGCCCAGCCCACGGTGCCGCTGCCGTAGCGGCGGTTGAGGCCATCGACCGTGGCCATCAGCGCCTCGCGGCGCCGCTGCCGCCGGAGCAGCAGCGGCGCCAGCAGGTGGTGCTGCAGCTGGGTGTCGGGCTGGAGCTCCTGCAGCAGCACGCCCGCCTTCTGGAAGCGGCGGTGGGGTCGGAAGATCCGCTCCACCAGTGGCAGGGCCGCCGCCAGCAGCACGGCGGTGTCGTTGCTGGCCAGCGGCAGGCTGAGGCTGGCGGCCTTGGCGTAGAGGTCGCCGCTGAACGGGCTGGTGCGGGCGAACACCGTCAGGTGGCCGGCCCGCTGGTGCTGGCGGCGCAGTTTCTCGGCGGCCCGCACCACGTAGCTGGCCACGGCCTGGCGCAGGGGCTCCAGCTCGGTGATCGGACTGCCGAAGCTGCGGCTCACGCAGGTCTCGCGCTTGGGGCTCGGGGCCGTCGTGAGCGGCAGGCAGGCCCGGCCGCGCAGCTCCTGCTGCAGCCGCAGGCCCACCACCCCCGCCTTCGCCTTCAGCTCGCCGCTGGCCATGTCGCGCAGGGCCCGGGCATCGGCGACGCCACGCAGGCGGCACCAGCGGGCCAGCCGGCGGCCGATGCCCCACACCTCCTCGATCGGCACGGCCTCCAGCCACGGGTCCGGGTCGTCCGCGGCCCCCAGGTCGAACACGCCGCCGTGGCTGGGATTGCCCTTGGCGAGCCGATTGGCCACTTTGGCGAGCACCTTGGTGGGGGCGATGCCGATGGCCACCGGCAGCCCCAGCTCCTGCAGGAGGCGGGCCCGCAGCTCCCGGGCCCAGGGCCCCAGATCGCCGCCGGCGGGGCGGTGCAGCCGCCCGAAGGCCTCATCGATCGAGTAGATCTCCAGCTCGGCCAGCCAGGGCTCGAGGCTGGCCATCAGCCGGGCGCTCATGTCGCCGTAGAGGGCGTAGTTGGAGCTGCGCACCACCACGCCGTGGCGCTCGATCAGCGCCCGCACCTGGAAGTAGGGCTTGCCCATGGGCAGGCCCAGGGCGCGGGCCTCGGCACTGCGGGCCACGACGCAGCCGTCGTTGTTGGAGAGCACCACCAGGGGGCGGCCCATCAGGGCCGGATCGAGGGCCTGCTCGCAGGAGGCATAGAAGTTGTTGGCGTCGATCAGCACGGTGGCCTGCGGAGCCCGGCCTGGGCCGCCGTCATCGGCCCGATCGCGTCCAGGGGGGTCTGCCAAGGCTCGGCCGCGCCGCCACCGGAATTCCTGGATAGTAGATCCGTACTGGCTGTTCTGCCTCGGGTTGGCTGCCGCTGCCGGCGGCCTGTGGGGCTCGTGCTGCGTCGCCCGCCGCTCTCAGCCCGCCATCACCCGATTGCGCCCGGCCTGCTTGGCGCGGTAAAGCTCCCCATCCACCCGCCGGAACCAGGATTCCGCCGACTCCAGCGGCCGCCGCTGCGCCACCCCGAAGCTGGCCGTCACCGTGCCCACGCCCTCGATGGGGGTCTCGGCCACCAGCCGCCGCAGCTTCTCTGCCAGCTGGTGCGCCTCCTTGCCAGTGCTATGGGGCATCAGCACCAGGAACTCCTCGCCGCCCCAGCGGCCCAGGCCATCGCTCTCGCGCAGGTGGGCCCGCACCCGCCCGGCCAGCTCCACCAGCACCCGATCCCCCGCCGCATGGCCGAAGCGGTCGTTGATCGCCTTGAAGTGGTCGATGTCGAACAGCACCAGGGCCAGCTCGTCGCCGTAGCGGTCGGCGCGATCGAGCTCGCTGCGCACCCGCTCATCCAGCTGGCGCCGGTTCCAGAGGCCGGTGAGGGGATCGGTGTGGGCCAGCCAGGCCAGCTTGTGGTGATGGCCGTCGGTGAGCCGGAACACCAGCAGCAGGGCCAGGATCAGGGTGAGCAGCGCCGTGAGGCTGATCTGCAGCAGCGACGACCACAGGGGCCCGGAGGGCACGCGCAGGGGCTGGCTCACCACCAGGGTCCAGTTCAGTTCGGGAATGCGCTTGGTGCGCACATAGATCAGCTCCCCGCCCTGCCGGAACTGGAAGGTGTTCCTGGCTTGGTCGCGGAAGCCGTCGCGCAGGCGCTGCTGGCCGATGGCCCGCTGGAGCAGCGGCGGCGGCGGGGCCTGCCCGCGTCGGGGGCTCAACAGGATGCGGCCCCGATCGTCCAGGAACATCACCTGAATGCCGTTGGTCCGCTCGGCCTGCTGAATCCGCCTGTTCAGCTGGCTGGTGGAGCGTCCGAGGCCCACGGCCCCCAGGAAACGGCCGCCATCACCCAGCAGCTTGTAATTCACGAACACCGTGGTCCGGCTCAGATCGGCGGTGTCGCGATCGAGATTCACCTCGTAGGGGGAGGAGTTGGCGCGCAGCCGGAAGAACCAGGCGTCCTGGGCGCTGCCCGGTGACACCGTCTTGAGGATGCCGGTGGGGTGGTAGTAGCGCCGCGAGGCCTCGGACACGAAGAAGGTCGTGGTGGCCCCGTGCTGGGCCTGCACCCGGCTCAGGTGGCGCCGCACGGCGGCCTCAGGCTGCTCGCCCTGGTTCACCCAGTCGATCAGCAGGGTGTTGGCCGCCATGCCGGAGGCGAACAGGATCGGCTGCACGAAGTCGTGCTGGAGGTCGGCGGAGAGGGCGTCCAGGGTGAGGGGCAGCGTGGATTCCACCACCTGGCGACGGGCTGCCGCGAGGGCGTTGGCATAGGTGAACAGGGCCACCGCACCGAAGCCCAGGGTGAGAATCACGCTCAGCTGCACCGAGAGCCACCAGCGGTCCCGGGCGAGGCTGTCCTGCGGCTGCAGGCGCCGCCAGCGTGCCCGCAGCCGCGGGCCGATTGATCCGAGGGTCACGCTCAAGCCAGTGGCCCCTCCGGGATTGAGGCGACCAGCTCCCGTTGCCCCTGGGGCCGGGAGCGCTCGCTATCGGGTGTGGCCTCGAAGATCTGCCGGAATGGCTCACTCACCTGGAGGCAGCCCTCCATCCGGGAGGCGGCGAACTTTGTGCCTGTCAGGGTCACGACGGTGTCGACCACCTGTGCGTGGGGCAGCGCTTCCATGTGGCAGCGTCTGGAGGCCAGGCCGTCGTAGACGTCGAGGATGGCCATGATCCGGGCCACCAGGGGAATGGACTCGCCGCTCAGGCCCTGGGTATAGCCGCTGCCATCCCAGTTTTCGTGGTGGGAGAGGGCCAGATTCTTGGCCATCTCGAACACTAATGTGTCGTGAATGTCGATGTCCTGTCTTAGGCGCTCGAGGATATTAAACCCGATCTGGGGATACAGCTGCATTGTGGCCTGCTCCTCGGCCGTCAACCTGTCGGGTTTCTTGACGATCGCGTCCGGGATGCCCACTTTGCCGCCGATGTCGTGCAGGGGAACGGCCAGCGAGAGGCCATCTAGATCGACCCTCCCCCCCCGGCAGTGGCAGGCTGAGGCGGCTGGCCGCCCCCGACCGGGCCCTGGCGCGGCTCCGCCTCAGTCGGTCAGGGCATCCTGGTGGCGGTCGCCGATGGCGGCCACCTCCTCGGCATGGCGCTCGATCGCGGCCACGCAGTTGCCGTCGAGCTTGCCGGCGGCCACCAGCCGGTTGAGCTCGGCGCAGGCCTCCGCCACCGACCAGGCCGGCTTGTAGGGCCTCCGGCTGGTGAGGGCATCGAACACGTCGGCCACGGCCACGATGCGCGCCTCCAGGGGGATCTGCTCGCCCCGCAGGCCCAGGGGATAGCCGGAGCCGTCGAGCTGTTCGTGGTGGCCGCCCACGATGGCCCGCAGCACGTCGGAATCGGGCAGGTCCTGCAGGGCGAACTCCCCCAGGATCTTGTCGATGATCTCCAGGCCCAGGGTCACGTGGGTTTCCATGATCCGGCGCTCCTCGGGATCCAGCCGGCCCGGCTTGAGCAGGATCCGATCGGGAATGCCGATCTTGCCGATGTCGTGCAGCGGCGCGAACAGGAACACGTGCTCGATGAACTCATCGCTGAGGCCGTGGGAGGGCGCCAGGTCGCGGGCGATCAGGCGGGAGGTGTGGGCCATCCGGTCGAGGTGGCCGCCGGTCTCGAAGTCGCGCAGGTGGGCGAAGTCGCGGGCCACCTGGGCGGAGGCCATGATCGAGCGAACGGCGCTGAGCTCGTTCGAGATCGTCATGTTGATCAGCCGGGTGAACAGCCCCAGGTTGCGCTGCACGATCGGCGTGAAGGCCGCCAGCTGGCAGGAGTCGTAGAACACGAAGCCGATGAACTGCCCCTGGTCGGTGAGCGGCACCGTGAGCGAGGAGCGGTAGCCCTGCTCCAGCAGCCAGTTGGAGTGGAGGCTGTTGGGTTTCACCACGGCCTGGATGTCGTCGATCACCCGCGGCCGGCCGCTGCTGGCGATGGCGCTGAGGGAGGCGCTCTCCTTCAGGGGGAATTCGTAGCCCTTGATCGCCTCGCCGCTGCGGGTGCTGTTCACGAAGGTCTTGAGCCGATCGCTGTCGTCGTCGTAGAGCACGCAGGCGATGCGATCGATGCAGGGCACCAGCTCCAGCAGCTGGTCGTGCAGCTGGGAGAGCCGATCGTTCAGCAGGCGGCTCAGCTCCTCCTCGCCGGTGTGCACCACCTGGGAGCTCGAGCCCGGGATCACGTTGAGGGTCAGGGCGATCGGATTGGTCATGCTGGTGTTCCACCCGTGGCGGCCCTACCCCTTCAAGGTAGGGAGATGCTCCGATTGGCGCAGCCGCCGGTGCTGGCGGGCCCGGGGCTCAGAGGGCGTGGATCACATGCACGGCCACGCCCCAGATCAGCACCTCGCCGCACTGCTCCAGCTCCAGGGGCGGATAGGCGGGATGGGCGGCCTCCAGCCGCAGCCGGCCCTGGCAGCGCACCAGGCGCTTGAGGGTGAAGGCCCCGTCCAGCACGGCCACCACGACCCGGCCGGGGCGGGGATCGAGGCTGCGGTCCACCACCAGCAGGTCGCCGTGGTGGATGCCGGCGCCGGTCATCGAGTCGCCGCTCACCCGCAGGAAGAAGGTGCTGCTGGGATGGCGGATCAGCTGCTCGTTGAGGTCGATGCCGACCTCGATGTAGTCGTCGGCGGGGCTGGGGAAGCCGGCGGCCACGCTCTCGCCGGCCAGCGGCAGCCGCAGCGGCAGGCACGGCGGGGTGCGCGCTGGCAGCAGGCCCGGTGGGAGTCGCTCCGGTGGGAGCCGGTCGGGCGGGCACGGGCCTGGCGGGAGCCGGTCTGGTGGCAGGACATCGCCCATCGGGCCCGCAGCAACGCGCCCGCCAGGCTAGTTCATCTGTACTGGTAGATCGTGCGGTGTGGGCGGGGCTCAGCGCAGGCCCGCCAGCTCGCCGCGGCCGTGGCGCTCGGCCAGGGCGTCGTAGCCGCCGATGAAGACGCCATCGATGAACACCTGGGGCACCGATCCCTCGGCCCGGGGCTCCACCAGCGCATGGGGGATGCCGAGGGTGCGCAGCATGCGCAGGGCCCGCGCCGAATAGGGGCAGCCCGGTTTCACGGCGATCGCCACCCGCGGTTGACCGGCGGCAGGGGCCTGGGCGGGGGGCTCCGCTGCCGGCTCCGCCAGCACCCCCACCAGCAGGTCCGCGCCCTTGAGCACCAGGCTGCCGGGCTCCAGGTGGCCGCCCCACACCTGGCAGTCGCCATCGGAGAAGCTCAGGTGCAGGTGCACCCCCTCGGGTCCCACGGTGCCCTGCAGGCTGATGATCTCGAAGTCGCCCTGCAGCACGGTGGGGCCGCCGGGCCCCGGGCACTGGAACGCCACCTGCGACAGGTTGCCCACCACCCCGAGCACGAAGCCCGGCGCGTTCTGCGCCCGCCCCAGCTGCACCAGGCTGCGGTGCAGATCGCTGCCGGGGCCGAGCTTCAGCGGCACGGGACGCATGGCGTTCCAGGGGGGATCGGAGCCCGCCAGCCTAGGCAGCGCCCGGTGCCGGGCCGCTTCGCTTCACTGGCAGGGATCGGCGCCGCCGCCTGCCCCCACGAACCACCCATGACCCAGCTGCAGCTCAGCACCCTCGCCGGCTGCGGCCTGGCCATCGGCGCCTATCCCCGCTTCCGCTACGACGCCCGCGGCGGCGGCGGCCTGGGCCAGCTGGCGGCGGCGATGGGCCCCGGCGGGGGCGGTGATGGTGGCGAGGGCCCAGGCCCCCGGGCCCTGCGCTTTGAGCCGTCAGGCCTGCGGATCCCCGACCTCGATGGCCGCACCACCCGCTGGCTGGGCCTGCCGCTGCCCCCGGGCCTGGCGATCGCCATCGCGCCGGAGCAGCTGGAGGGCCAGCTCGATCCCGCCAGCGGCCAGCTGGAGCTGCGCTTCCGGGCCCGCTTCCGCTTCCGGATCGGCGCGCTGCTGCAGGCCCCCGACCTGCTGATCGACGCCCAGCTCGGCACCGGCCCCGTGGCCGGCCGGCGCCATCGGGCCGAGGGCCAGCCCCTCGATGGCCAGGGTCAGGCGCTGCTGGTGGGGGTGGCCACGGTGCAGCCCAGCGGCGCGGCCTGGCTGGATCGCTTCCTGGGCCTGCCCGATGAGGCCCTGGCGATCCTGCGCTGCCGGCTCGGGCCCTGGGCCGGCTGAGTTCAGGCCTCAGGCCTTGTGATACGGGCCGCCCTGCTGGATCGTCTGGGCGCGGTAGAGCTGCTCCACCAGCAGGAGTCGCGCCAGCTCGTGGGGAAAGGTCATCGGCGAGAGGCTCAGCAGCCAGCGGGCCCGGGCCTTGAGGGCCGGATCGAGGCCGTCGGCGCCGCCGATCACGAAGGCCAGCCGCTCCGAACCCAGCCCCTCCAGCCGCCGCGCCAGCGGCACCGAGCCCAGCTGTTCACCCTCCTCGCTCAGGCCGATCAGCTGCTCGTCGGGCCGCAGGGCCGCCAGCACCGCTTCCGCTTCCCGGGCCGGGGTGGAGTCCTTGAGTTCCACGATCTGCAGGCCCGGCAGGCGCTTGAGGTAGAGGGCCAGGCCGTCGCCCACCCAGCGCCTGCGCAGCTTGCCCACGGCGAGCACGCGGATCCGGGCGGGGTTCAGCACCGCCTCAGCCGGCCTGGGGGTCGCCCAGCCGATCGCCGGCCCGGGCCCCCAGCTGCTGCAGCAGGGCCTGGCCGGCGCTGGCCCGGCGGCCCTCCAGCTGGGCCTCGCGGATCAGCACCGGGCAGCCGCCCGTGGCTACCACCAGCCCGGTGCCCTCCGCCACCGCCAGCACCGTGCCGGGGGCCGGGGTCGCGGGTGCCGCGTCCTGGCCAGCGGCCGGGCTGTCGCCACCGCTGGCGTCCGCCGGTGTCTCCAGCGGCGTTGCCGCCGGTAGGCCCCAGCGCTCCGCCAGGGCAGCGGCCTCCGGGCTGAGCTGGGCCGCCAGGCGCCGCACCAGCGGCTCGGTGGCCAGCAGCTTGAGGCGCTGGCCCTGCCAGTTGCTGTTGGCTCCGGGGTACAGCCCCATCACCCGGCGGTGCACCGCCAGGCCGGAGCTGCTCCAGTCGATGGCGAAATCGGCTTTCGCCAGCAGGCGGGCATAGGTGAGGCCCTGCTCCGGCTGGGGCCGAACCCCCAGCCGTTCCAGCCGCTCGGCCTCAGGCCCCGGCCCGGCCGCCTCGATCCGGGGCAGGGCCTCCACCAGCAGCTCGCCGGTGAGCCGGGCCAGCCGCGCGCCCAGCTGCTGCGCGTTCTCCAGCAGGCCGATCGGGATCGCCCGCTCCAGCAGCACGGGGCCGGTGTCCAGACCCTCCTCCATCGCCATGATGCCCACGCCCGTTTCGGCGTCGCCCTCGATCAGGCTCCACTGGATCGGGCCGGCACCGCGCCAGCGGGGCAGCAGCGAGCCATGGCCGTTCCAGCAGCCGAAGGCGGGCTGGGCCAGCACCTGCGGCGGCAGGATCTGGCCGAAGGCGACCACCACGTAGACGTCCGCCCCCAGGGCGGCCAGCTGGGCCTGGAGCTCCGGCTCGCGGCGGATCCGCTGCGGTGTGACCACCGGCAGCCCCAGCTCCAGGGCCCGCGCCTTCACCGGCGAGGGCAGCAGCTCCTTGCCGCGGCCCCGGCGCCGATCGGGCTGGCTCACCACCCCCACCAGCTCATGGCCGGCGGCCGCCAGGGCCTCCAGGCTGGGCACGGCGTAGGCCGGCGTGCCCCAGAACAGCACCTTCATCCTCAGGTGTCGCCGGTCACCGACAGGCCCTCGACCCACACATGGGGGCAGAGGCCATCGGGGGTGACCTTGGCCTCCCCCTCGAAACCGACGATGGCGTTGAGCAGGGTGCGGATGTCGCCGGCCACGGTGGCCGCCTCGATCGAGCGGGTTTCGCCGCCCTGCACCAGCCAGCCGTCGAAGGGCAGCGAGAAGGAGCCCTGGCTGGCCTTGACGCCGGCATGCAGCGCCGAGAGGGAGTCGATCCACACGATCGGCTCAGGGGCGCGGAAGCGATCGAGGCCCTGCTGGCCGCCGCCGCTGCCGGGGGTGGGGCCGATCTCGAACCAGTCGGGGCCCACCGACACCTTGGCCCCCAGGCCCGCGTGGCCGGTGGGGACCACGCCGAAGGCCCGGGCCGTGGCCTCGGAGTGCAGGAAGTTCTGCAGCACGCCGCCCTCCACCAGCGCCAGGCGGCGGGTGGGGGTGCCCTCGCCATCGAAGGCGGAGGCGCCGATGTTGCCCGGGTGCAGGCCGTTGTCGTGGATCGAGAGGAACGGCACGGCCAGCGGCTGGCCGATCGACTCGCGGTTGCTCAGGCTCACCCCATCCAGCACGGCGCGGGCATTGAACAGGCTGCTGAAGGCACCGATCAGATCGAGGAAGGCCTCGGGGCTGAACACGCAGGTGTAGCGGCCCGTGGCGATCGGGGCGTAGTCGAGGTGGCTGATGGTGCGCTGGGCGGCCTCATCGATGCAGCCGGCGATGTCGAGGTCCGCGGCGCCGTAGGCCAGGCGCACGGCGCCGGCACTGCGGGGTTTGCGGCCCGTCTCCTCGGCCCGGGCGTAGAGGTAGACGCTGGCGGTGCTGAGCCGCTGCTGGCGGCTGGCGCCGGCGCTGTTGAGGTAGAGCCGCTCGCTGCTGCGCTCGGCCAGGCCGTTGTAGGGCACCGTGGCGATGGCGCCGTGGCGCCCCAGCAGCTCAGCTTCGGCGGCCTTGAGGGTGTCCAGCAGCCGCAGGATGCCCTGGGGGTCCTGCAGGGGCTGGTGCAGCTCCTGCAGCGGCGCCGTCGCCAGCGGCGAGAACTGCGGCGTGTCGTCGGCGTTGCCGAAGGCGCTGGCATCGCGGGCCCCGGCCAGGGCCTTCTCCAGGCCGGCCTCCGAGAGGTCCGAGGTGCTGGTCACGCCCACCAGGCCGTCGTCGTTCCAGACGCGGATCGTGATGGAGCTGCGCTGGGCGCCCTTCATCTGCTTGGCCTCGCCCCGGTCCACCTGCACCGAGGTGTCGGTGCTGCAGGCGGCGCCGAGGTCCCACTGGCGGATGCCGGCGCTGGCGGCGAGGCGCTCCAGGCTGGCCCGCAGGGCCTGGGCATCGAGGCCCTGGCTCACGCCTGGGGTTGCAGTCACGGTCGACGTCATGGTCAGCGGCCTCCAACGGTGATCGAATCGACCTTGATGTGGGGCTGGCCCACGGTCACGAAGATGCTGCCGCTCACCGAGCCGCAGAAGCCGGCGGCGAGCTCGAGGTCGTTGGCGCACATGGAGATGCGCGGCATCACCTCCTTGGCCTCGCCGATCAGGGTGGCGCCCTTCACCGGCTTGGTGAGCTGGCCGTTCTCGATCAGGTAGCCCTCCTCCACGGCGAAGTTGAACTGGCCGGTGGGGCCCACGCTGCCGCCGCCCATGGCCTTGCAGTAGAGGCCCCTGTCCACCGAGGCGATCAGCTCGTCCGGCGTGTGGGGGCCGGCGGCGATGTACGTGTTGCGCATGCGGCTGGCGGCCGCGAAGGTGTGGCCCTGCCGGCGGCCGCTGCCGGTGCGGGCATGGCCCGTGCGCCGCTCGCCGGCCCGGTCGGAGAGGAAGCGCTGCAGCACGCCGTTCTCGATCAGCACCGTGCGCTGGGGCTCCATGCCCTCGTCGTCCATGGAGAGGGAGCCGAAGGCGCCGTCACTGAGCCCCTCGTCGATGGCGGTGACGGCCCCATGGGCGATGGCCTCGCCCACCTTGCCGGCAAACGGGGTGGTACCCCGCTCCACCTGGGTGGTTTCCAGCAGGTGCCCGCAGGCCTCGTGGAAGATCACGCCGCCGAAGCGGTTGGCCAGCACCACCGGCAGCTGGCCGGCCTCCACGTAGTCGGCGTAGAGCATGGTGCCGGCGCTCTCGCACACCTCCTGGGCGGAGCCGTCGGCATTCCACTCGCGCAGGTCGTCGGGGCGGCCGGAGGTGCCGTAGCGGCGCCCCACGCTGGAGCGGTGCTCGCCATCGGCCGCCAGCACGTTCAGCCCCACCGACTGGTGCAGGCGGATGTCGCGGCCGAAGGTGCCGTCGCTGGCGGCCACCAGCACCTCCTGCCAGTCGCGGGCGTAGCTGCCGCGGCGCACCTGCAGGTGGGAGCCGTGGCGCTCCAGCAGGCCGGTGCCCTCCAGCAGCCTGCCGGTGGCCTCGCGCAGTTCGGGGCAGCGGCGCAGCCACTCCTCTTTGGCGGCGGCGAAGTCCCGCAGGTCGGCCAGGCCCTCGAAGCCGGTCGTCAGCCCGGTTCCGGCCAGGCTGGGCAGCTGCAGCCCGAGCATGCCCAGGGCCTGCTCCAGGGCCCGCCGCAGGCCGGCGTCGCTGAGGTCGTTGGTGCTCACGAAGCCGTCGCGCTCGCCGCGGAACACGCGGATGCCGGCCCCCATGCCGAAGGCGGGGCTGACGCTGGTGATCGTGTCCTGCTCGGCCAGCACGCCCAGGTGGTCGGTGCGCTCCAGGAACAGCTCCACCAGGTCGGCGCCGGCGGCGCTGCCGCTGGCCAGCAGGCTCTCCAGCCGCGGCCGCCAGGCGGCATCGAAGCGCGTGGGAGCGCCGGGATCGGGGCTGGTGGTGCCGGGTCCGGCGCTGGTGGCTGAGGCGACCAAGGGGCTGACGGGCAGTGGGGTTTGGGGGTGGAGCTCGGCGGGTGCAGCGCGGGGCTGGAGCCAAACGGCACGGCTCTCGAGCACGGTCCTAGCAAGAAGGCCCCGGCCGCAGGGGCCAGGGCCTCGAGAACAGGGCTCCTGCAGGCGTGCTCCGGTGGGTCCGGCAGGCTGCCGCTGCGGTGCTGTAGGTCAGCGCACGGCGGGCTGGAACTGCTCGCTGCGGATCGGGGCCGTGAAGAACAGCTTGGCCATCTCCAGGCCGTTGGCGGCCCAGTAGGGCAGCTTGCGCAGCAGCTTCAGGGGTGCGGGGGCCGTGCTCTGGTCGGCCTCGGCCAGGGCCTGGTTGTTGGTCACCAGGCGCTCCAGGCGCTCGTAGAACTTGGGGTGATCCACGTTCAGCACCACCGGGAACACGCGGGCCGAGGTCTCGTTGGTCTTGGCGATCACGTACTTGTCGTACTCGCGGGCATCGAGGCCGAGGGCTTCGTAGAACTCCTTGCGGGCCACGTCGCGCACGTACATCGTGGCGAACACGGCCAGCAGGAAGAAGCGGCACCACAGGCGCGCCTGCAGCCCGGTGACGGTCTTGGGCTGGGCCTTCATCAGGGCATCGAAGAAATCGCCGTGGCGGTTCTCGTCCTGGCACCAGTTCTCGAAGAAGTTGAAGATCGGGAAGATCTTGCTGTCGGGGTTCTTCTCGAGGTGGCGGAAGATGGCGATGTAGCGCCAGTAGCCGATCTTCTCGCTCAGGTAGGTGGCGTAGAAGATGTAGGCCGGCTTGAAGTAGGTGTAGGCCTTGTTGGCGGTGAGGAAGCCCAGGTCGAGCTGCAGGCCGAAATCACCCATGGCCTTGTTGAGGAAGCCGGCGTGGCGGGCCTCATCGCGGGCCATGTGGGCGAAGCACTCGGCCAGCAGCGGGTTCTTCTGCTTGATGCGGCGGCTCAGCTCCTTGTAGAGCAGGAAACCGGAGAACTCGGAGGTGCAGCTTTGCTCCAGGAACTCAACGAAGACCTTGCGGGTCTCGGGGTCGAGCTTCTCGGCGGCACCGTCGAATTCGTCGTTGCGGGTGAAGTGGTGGCGGTTGTAGTCCTTGCGGAACTCCTCGCAGATGGCCTCCAGCTCCGCCTCGTTGGGGCGGAGATCCATCGCCGCCATGGCGTCGAAGTCCGTGGTGTAGAAGCGCGGCGTCAGGATCGTGTCCTTGACCGGATCCTTGACGGCCGGCGCCTCAGGCGTGCCGAGGGCGGGTGTGGCAACGGCGGTGGGGGGCACCATCGGGATGCGCAGCTACGGGCGTGGCAGCCATCGTAGGTGGGGCGGGGGCTCAGACGCCGGACTGTGAAGCAAGCCCGGCAGGCGGGCAGGCGTCCTGGGGCCCCGGGATGGGCGGCGGGATGGGTGGCGGGTCTTGGGGCTCAGTTGGCGCCCAGCCACTTCTGGCCGTTGAGGCGCTGCACCAGGCGCGAGACCAGCAGGGCCAGGGTGGTCTTCTTCTCGTCGATCAGGAACGACTCCAGCAGGCTCGGCTCCGCCCCCGCCTCGGCCACGGCGATGGTCTTGGCGGAGCTGATGGAATCGCTGGTGAAGCACAGCCAGAAGCGGCGGGCGCCCGGCAGGCTGCCGATCACCATCCAGCAGGTCACGCCCACCACGGGCATGGGCCCCTGCTCGAAGCGCAGCTCCACGGCCGGCCCGCCATAGGCCTGGATCTCCTGGGCCAGGGCCGGCATCAGCAGCTGGGGCACGAACTCGGCGAAGGGCCGATCCTCCGGCGCGGGCGGCTTCTCCTTGGCCGGCGGCTTGACGGCGGCGGCGGCCTGGGGCTCGGGGACCGCCGGAGTGTCGGGGGTGGGGCTGGCGGAATCGGTCACCGGAGCGGGCCTCGGGCTGAACGCTGCTGCGGACTCTAAGGACCCCGGCCCCAGCTTCTGGTCGGGGCGCTACCAGTCGTCGCTGCCGGCCTCATCCCAGCCATCGCCGGTGCTGACCACGCTTGCCCCGGCCGGGGCCGTGGAGCGGCGGCCGGACGGGGCGCCAGCGGCGGCCGCGGCGCTGCTGGCCGGGCCGTCAGGCCGCGCTGAGCCCGCGGAGCCCCGGCGCAGGATCCGAAAGGGCACCGAGACCGTGGGAGGGGGATCGCTGGGGGCGCGGCTCGGCCCGGCCCAGCCCTCCGCAGCCGGGTTAGGGCCGCCCCAGCTGTTGCGCCCCGCGGAGCCGGGAGCGGCGTCCTCCGGCCACCCGTCCGGCTCCCGCCGGCGGCCGAACACCTCGGCCACCGGGCGGCTCTGGAAGGGACCGGGCTGGCCGCCGCCACCGCTGCGCAGGGCCAGGGCCGTGGCGCCGGCACTGAGGGCCCCACCCCCAGCCGCCGCCAGGCCGATCCAGGCCCCCAGGGGCCAGGCCGGCGTGCGCCACACCAGCAGCTGCAGCGCCGCCCAGGGGCGGGGGTTGAGGGCCCCCACCAGCAGCGCCGCCAGCAGGGGCGCGAGCAGGGGCAGCAGCAGCAGGCGTTGCAGCACGGGCCGGATTCAGGCGGGGGGACGGGCCAGGGGAACGGGTCCCTGCCAGCGCTGCAGGGCGCCGAGCTCGAAACCCAGGCAATCGAACACCCGGATCACGAGAAAATCCACCATCTCCTCGATGGTGGTGGGCCGGTGGTACCAGGCCGGCACCGGTGGGGCGATGCGGGCGCCCGCCTCCGCCAGGGCCGTGAGGTTGCGCAGGTGGATCAGGCTCCAGGGGGTCTCGCGCGGGCAGATCACCAGGGGGCGGCCCTCCTTGAGATGCACGTCCGCTGCACGCTCGAGCAGGTCGGTGGCCACGCCGGCGGCGATGCGACCCACGCTGCCCATCGAGGCCGGCAGGATCACCATCCCCTTGGTGCGGAAGCTGCCGCTGGCGATGCCGGCGGCCTGGTCGTTCCAGCGGTGGCAGCGCAGGCTGCCGCCCGTGGTGCCGGTGCGCTCGCGCCAGAACACTTCCTGGGCCTCCGGCTCGCTGGGCACCCGCAGCCCCAGCTCCGCCTGCCATACGCCGATGGCGCCGCGGCTGGTGACCATCTCCACCCGCTCGCCCGCCTCCAGCAGCAGCTGCAGGGCGCGCTGGGCCAGGGGCTGGGCCGAGGCGCCGGACACCGCCAGCACCACCGGATCGCCGGCGGCGTCCATGGGCTCAGGCCTCGTCGGAGTCGCTGGATCCGGGCTCCTCGCCGGCGTCCGCGTGCTCCAGGTCGCCCTCCGGCAGAACCACCTCGAGGTCGATCTGGTGGCGCAGCACGTCCACCTTGCGGATCACCACCTCCACGCTGTCGCCCAGCATGTAGGTGCGGCGATTCTTGCGGCCCACCAGGCGGTTCTGGCGCGAGCGGTACTCATACCAGTCGTCCTTGAGGGAGCTCACGTGCACCAGGCCCTCCACCTCGGTGGGGGGCACCTCCACGAAGAAGCCGTAGCTCTGCACGCCGCTGATCACGCCGGTGAGGGTCTGGCCCACCTGGGGCTCGGCCTGGCGCGCCTGGGCCATGGCCACGGCGTCGTTGCGCAGCTCGGCGGCGAAGCGGGAGCGGGCGTTGAGGCGGTGCAGCAGCGCGGCGCTGCGGCTCTCCTGCAGCGGCGTGATCTGGCTGGGGGCCAGCAGTGGCCAGTCGATGGCGCCGTGGCTGGCGTCGCCGGCAATGTCGACCCGGGTCTTGTGGCGCACGGAGGGGCGGTCCTTGCCCTCGCTCAGCAGCAGCACCAGCAGGTGCTGGTTCCACAGGTCGGCGTAGTGCAGGCCCGGGCAGCTCCAGGGGGCGAAGGCCAGCGGCTCGCCGGCCAGCATGTTGGGGCCCGGCGCATCGGCCAGCAGCACCGGCTGCAGCGGCTCCCGCAGCTGCTGCTGCAGCACCCGCCGGCGATCGGTGGCGGCGAAGGCCACGGCCAGCTCCTGGGCGGTGGCGTTGCCGTCGGCGGAGAGTTCCAGGGGGATCTCCAGGGCCAGGGCCGCCTTGGCCACCTCGTTGACGGCCTCGGCGTCGGGCTCGGCGTTGGTGGCGAACAGGCCCGGCAGCTCCAGGGCGGCGAAGTGGCGGCCCAGGGCCCGGTGGGCCGGCAGCACCAGCTCCCGCAGCAGTCCCATCGGCGAGCCGGCATCCAGGCTCACCAGCCAGCCCTCGCGGCTCTCGTCAGGTTCGGGGATGGCCAGGTCGCCCAGGCCGGCGATGGCGGGCAGGGGCAGGTCGAGCTCGATCGAGCCGGCCGCCAGCCGCTGCTGGTGCAGCAGGCCGGCCAGGGCGATCAGCTGCTCCAGCAGGGGCAGCTGGTCCTTGAGGGCCTTGAGGGCGGCGGGGGTGGTGCGGGCCTTGGGCTTGCGTTCGGCCAGGGCCTGCAGCGCCTTGTCATCCACCAGGGCGTCGGGGCGGATCGTGCTGCGGCTGAAGCGGTAGTGCTCCAGGGAGCCGTCCGGGCCGATCTCCAGCGCCACCGAGAGGGCCGCCTGGGCCTCGCCGGCCTTGAAGGCGGCCGCCTTGGTGAGGGCGGGGGTGAGCAGGGGCAGCCAGCGCTCGCCCACGCAGAGGGCCTCGCCCTGGTCGCGCAGGGCGAGGTCGAGGGCGCTGCCGAAGCCCACCCGCTCGGCGATGGCGGGGGCGTGCAGCCACAGGCGCTGGCCGCTCTCCGTCGGCTCCAGCGACACGGCCGGCAGGATCGGGGCCTCGGCGCCGCTCCAGCCCTGCAGCAGCAGGGTGGGCAGGGCGGTGAGGTCGTCGCGCTCCTTGTCGGCCGGGGCCTTGAGGGTGGCGCGGGGGGCGGCGGGGCGGTCGCGCAGGCCGTGCTTGGTGAGCAGCAGGTCCAGATCCGCTTCGGGGCCGGCGTTGATGGCCAGGCTGCGGGCCACGTGGCCCTGGGGCGGCAGCTGGCCCACCGGGTAGCGGTCCACCTTCACCTCCACCACCGCCTCGCCCTCGGGCTTGAGGTGTTCGGCGTCTGCGGCGGGCAGCTCCACCGCCGTCAGCAGGCGGTCGTCGAGCGGCACCGCCACCAGGCGGTCGTTCTGCTGCTCCACCTGGGCCAGAAGGCTGGTGGTCTGGCGCTCGAGGATGCACTGCACGCCGCCCTCGGGGGAGCGGCGCCGGCCGCCCTCGCGGGTCACGCGCACCAGCACCCGATCGCCGTTCCAGGCGTGGTTGAGCTGGTGGTCGCGGATGTAGATGTCCTCGCCGCCGTCGTCACGCAGGGCGAAGCAGAAGCCCTTGCTGCTGCAGCGCAGCCGCGCCTCGATCAGGCCCTCGTCCTGCACGCGGCCGATCCCGTCCTCGCTCTGGGTCAGCACCCCCACCTTGGCCAGGGCCGCCAGGCCGATCGCCAGCTGCTCCTTCTCGCCTTTGCTGGAGAGACCCAGGGCCTTCTCGAGCTTGGCGACGGCAAGCGGCTCCTCGGCGGGCAGCTGGTCGAGCAGGTCGGCGACCGTGAACTTCATGGGGCGCGAAGGGGAGGCGAGGGGGAAGGCGGCGCTGGCGGGCTGGCCCGGCCCTCAGCCCTGGGCGGTGCCACGCCAGGGCGCGGATCGCTGGGTGCGGGATCCAGGGGAGCGGGTGCCACCCAGCGGCTGCAGCGGAGCTGCGACGACGGATGCGGCGGAGCTGGCATGGCCGTGGGCAGGGGAACTGCTGGGGCCGGTGGCAGCAGGAGCCCCCGCGATCACCCGGGTGGAGAGAAAGGTCTCCGGGCGCGGTAGTGGGTCCTGCGTCCGACTTTAGGCAGTGGGTGGTTCGCTGTCTGTGGTTTCCGCCTGGCCCGCCTTGATCACCAGCCGGATGCCGATCACCAGGAAGCCCAGCGAGGCCGCCAGCTGCAGGGCATTGGTGGGAATCACCGCCGAGAGCGACCCGCCGGCGCCGGCCCCCAGCAGGCTGGCCAGCACAAGGGCGCAGGAGCTGCCGGCGAACACGGCGCCGCTGCGGCTGGAGGTGCCGCTGATGGTCACGATCGCCAGCTGGGTCTTGTCACCCAGTTCGGCGAGGAACACGGTGGCGAAGGTGGAGGCCAGGAGGGGCAGCTGCACGGGGCCGGAGCGGAGGACGAAGGGAAGGCAGGACTCGATGGGGCGTTGACGGGCGGCTAGTGCCGGCGGGCGGCGCCAGGGGCGGCAGCCTCAGCCCACCGGCAACTCGCCGGGCACACCGGACGGCAGCAGCGTCAGCACCGCCTGGCGGCCCAGCCAGAGGCCCAGGGCGATCATCAGGATGCCGGCGCCGCGCTCGAGCTGGTGGGGCGGCACCACCCGCGCCAGCCAGCGGCCCAGCACCACCCCCACCAGGCTGGAGCTGATCAGCGCCAGGGAGGCGCCGACGAACACCACCACCGGCCGGCCCGACTCGGCCGAGAGCAGCAGGGCCGCCAGCTGGGTCTTGTCGCCAAGTTCGGCCAGGAACACCGTGGTGAAGGTGGTCAGGAACACGGCGCCGAAGCTGCCGGCCGTGGCCTCGTTGCCGGCGGTTCCGGGGGGGGCGTTGTCGGGCCCAGAAGCCTGCGGCTCCGGCGGGTCGGCGGCTTGGGTCATGGCGGCGGCAAGGGGGCTGGCGGGCTCGGTCGGCAGGCTCCGGGGCCGGCTCAGCCGGCGGCGTCGGGGGGCTGGCGGATGGCCTGCTCGAAGCGTCGCATCACCATGCCACGGCCGCCTTGTTCGCAGCGGATCTGCTGGCGGCAGCAGGCGATGGCGAAGGCGTTGCGCTCCGCCTCCGGCACGTCGAACAGCACCCCCAGGTTCTCCACCCGGCAGAACACGGGGCGCTCGTCATAGATGCGGCACTGGCTCGAGCCGGTGTCGAAGTGGAGGCACCAGCCATCGGGGCCCACCATCGCCAGGTACTGCTCCTGTTGCTCGGGCGAGAGGGCCGCCAGCGCCTCGTTGCGCTCGCCCGGATCGAGCCGGCAGCAGGAGCCGCAGCCGCTGATGCAGCGCCAGGTGAGGGTCTCACTCATGGCCGCCCCTGGCTGCAGTCTGTCGCCTGTGACAAGCCGTCACAGAGCCACCGCGGCAGCCCGGGTGCGGGGGCCGGCACCCCGTAATCTTGGCTGCAACCTGTGCAGCCGTTGCGCCGCTTCTCCATGGGAATCGACTTCCATCTGATCGCCAACTTCGCTGCCCTGTTCCTGATCACCATTGCGGGCCCGGCGGTGATCTTCATCCTCTTCTACCGCCGCGGCGCCCTCTGAGCTCCATCCCTCGCAGCGCCTGAAGTCGCCTGCTGACGCGGCGCTTCCGCTGTCCGAGCCCGTTCCCTCCTGGGGAGCGGGCTTTCTCGTGTCTGGGCCCTGTGCTCCCGCTCCGTGCCGGGGCCTGCTGCGCGGGCCCCGGGCTGGCGCTGACGGCTCCGCTCAGGCGGCGAGGCCCAGGGCCAGGGCCGCCTCCTGCAGCAGCGACTGCAGGTAGGGGTGGTCACCCCGGGGGTGGTCGGCCTGCAGCACACCGCCCTCCCCCAGGGGGCGGCCCCGCAGCTCCTCGCCGGCCGCGTTGCGGATCACCAGCTCTTCCCCCTCACGGCTGCACCAGTAGGTGCGATCTCGCCGCTGCAGCCGCACCGTGTCGCCGCCGCTGGGGCGCAGCCCCACCAGTTCCAGCTGCAGGCGCTCCTCCCCCTGCCAGCGGTTCAGCCGCAGCCGGTAGGCCACATCCACCCGGGGCGGCAGGCGGTCGCCGCCCTTCCAGCGCCAGGCGATCGCCCGCACCCGCGTCTCCCCCTGGGCCAGGCTGAGCTGCAGGTGGCCGCCCCGCAGCTCCTTCTGCTGCGCCACCCGGCAGTCCGCGCTCCAGAACACCGGCGCCGGGTGGCCGCTGCCGAAGGGCTCCAGCCGCTGCAGCTGCTGCCACAGGGCCCGATCGATCCGCTCCAGCGGCAGCAGCGCCTCCGGCTCCACCAGCACCGCAGCGCCCCGCTGCTCCAGCCACTGGCTGGCCAGCCCATTGAGGGACTCGTGCAGCTCCGCCACCCGCTCGGCCCGCACCGTGAAGCCGCCGGCGGCCGGATGCCCCCCGTAGCGCTCCAGCAGGTCCCCGCAGTGGGTGAGGGCCTGATCCACCGCGAAGCCGCGGGGGGCCCGCACCGAGGCCCGCAGCCGGCCGTTGCCCTCGCTGGCCAGCAGGGCCACCGGCAGTCCGAAGCACTCCACCAGGCGGGCGGCCACGATGCCGATCACCCCGTGGTGCCAGTGGTTCTGGGCCAGCAGCAGAAACGGGCTGCGCTGGTCGCCATCCGCCAGCACCAGGGCCACCGCCTCCGCCTCGATCGCCTCGCAAAGCTCCCGACGCTGGCGGTTGAGGGCCTCGCACTCCCGGGCGAGCTCCAGGGCCCGTTCCCGGTCGTCGGTGGTGAGCAGCTCCACCACCAGGGCGGGATCTCCGAGCCGGCCCACGGCATTGATGCGCGGCGCCAGCTGGAAGCCCACCGCCCCCGCATCCAGGGCGCCCTCCTCCAGCCCGGCGAGCTGCTGCAGGGCCTGCAGCCCCGGCAGGGGGCTGGCCTTGAGCCGCGGCAGCCCGTCGATCAGCCAGCGCCGGTTCACCCCCTCCAGGGGCGCCATGTCGGCGATGGTGCCGATGCAGAACAGATCCAGGGCCATGGCCAGGCCCTGGCCGGAGCCCTGGGTCTCCGCCAGGGCCCGCGCCAGCACGTAGGCCAGGCCCACCCCCGCCAGGCCCCGGTAGGGCGAGCCCTCGGGGGTGCAGGCCGGGTGCAGCAGCGCCAGGTAGGGCGGTCGCTGCTCCGGGATCGTGTGGTGGTCGGTCACGATCACGGCCAGATCCAGCTCCCGGGCCCGCTCCAGGGCCTCGCGGGCGGCGATGCCGTTGTCCACCGTCACCAGCAGGCCGATCCCCTCGTCCGCCAGCCGCTCCACCATGGCGGCGTTGAGGCCGTAGCCGTCGTCCTGGCGGCTGGGGATGGCGGCCACTGGCCGGGCACCCAGGCGCCCCAGCAGGCCCACCAGCAGGGCCGTGCTGGTCATGCCGTCGGCGTCGTAGTCGCCGCAGATGGCCACGGCCTCGCCGGCCTGGCAGGCCCGCTGCAGGCGCGCCACGGCCGCGGCCAGGTCGGGGAAGTGCTCGGCCGGATCGGGGGCCGCCGGGGGATCCAGCAGGACGGCGATCGCCTCGGGGCTGCTGAATCCCCGGCGGATCAGCAGCGCCAGCAGCGGATCGCACAGGCCCAGGGCGCGCAGCTGCTCCGCGATCGCCACGGGGGATGGCAGCTGCCAGTGCTGCTCGCTGGCCTCGGGACGGACGGCGGGGTTTGACACAGGGTCCATTGTGCGTGGCCGCTCGGGTGGCGGGGAGGGGGGCTTTGGCCCCGCCGGTTCAGGGTTCCCGCCACCCCTCCGCCCGTGCGCGAGCCCCCCGGCCGGGCCAGGCCAGGCCCCTGCCTACCCTCACGACCTGCCACCACGCCCCCGGATCCTGCGCCGCCATGTCCCTCACTCCGGCCCCTCCAGCGCTGGCGGCCCTGCTCTGGGACGTGGACGGCACCCTGGCGGAGACCGAGCTCGACGGCCACCGGCCGGCCTTCAACAGGGCCTTTGCGGAGCTGGGCCTGCCCTGGCACTGGGAGGAGTCCACCTACCTGGAGCTGCTGGCCATCAGCGGCGGCCCGGAACGCCTGCGCCGGTTTCTGGCCGAGGCCGAGGGCTCCCCGCCGGCTCCTGCCCTAGTGGAGGCCCTGCAGGCCGCCAAGCAGCGCCACTACACGGCCCTGGTGGCGGCCGGAGCGCTGACGCTGCGGCCGGGGGTGCGGCAGCTGCTGGCCGAGGCGGCGGCGGCGGGCCTGACCCAGGTGATCGTGACCACCAGCGGTCGGGCGGCGGTGACGGCCCTGCTGCAGCGGCTGCTGCCGGAGCTGGCCGGCGGCTTCGCCTTTCTGGTCTGCGGCGAGGATGTCGCCCGCAAGAAGCCCGACCCGGAGGCCTATCGGCTGGCCCTGGCGCGGCTGGGGCTGCCCCCCGGCGCGGCGCTGGCTATCGAGGATTCCGGCAACGGCCTGGCGGCGGCCCGGGCCGCCGGCCTCGCCACCCTGGTGACCCGCAGCCGCTCCAGCGCGGCCGAACCGAGCGAGGCCTTTGCGGCCGCCAGCGCCGTGGTCGACCAGCTGGGGGCGCCGGACCGTCGCCTGCGGGTGCTGCATGGTCCCGCTTGCCCCCAGGGCCGGGTCACGCTCTCCTATCTGCAGCAGCTGCTGGGGCGGCCATGACCCGATTGCCGGTTCGGGCGACGCGCTTCGAGCGCCTGCAGCGGCAGCTCGCCGCCGGTCTTTTCGGTGCCTTTCGCGGCCCCTGGCGTCGCCGCAGCCTCGCCCTGCTGGCCCTGCTGCTGGGCCTGTACTCCGGCAACAACCTCACGGTCTATTGGCTGGTGAAGCTCGGCCCGCGCCCGCCCGTGGTGCTGAGCCTCGTGGTGCTGCTGGAAGTGGTGGTGCGGCTGCGCACGCGGGTAGTGAAGGGCGAGCCCGGCCTGGGCTGGCTGATGGCCGACAACCTGCGCATCGGGCTCGTCTACGCCCTGGTGCTGGAGGCCTTCAAGCTGGGCTCGTGAGCAGGGTCGGCATGGTACAGGCGGTCTGCGGCGATTCCGGCCGGCCAGGACAGGGGCCGGATCCGCAGCTCCAGCAGCCCTCCGAACGACGGCGGGAGCGCTTCATCGGGGCTCTGCTGGATCGCTGTGCCGCCCTGGTGGCGGCCGGCCAGCGGCCGGTGCTCGGGCTCAATGGCCCGGTGGGGGCCGGCAAGAGCACCCTCAGCCGGCTGCTGCGCCAGCGGGCCCAGGACCGGGGCCTGGCGCTGGCGATCGCCTCGATCGACGACGCCTATCTGCCCTGGTCCCAGCGCCTGGAGGCCATGGCCGCCAATCCCTTCGGCGTCAACCGGGTGCCGCCCGGCAGCCACGACCCCGGGCTGCTGGCCTCGGCGATCGCCGCCTGGCGGGCAGAGCCCGCCGGCCCGGCACCCCTGGAGCTGCCGCGCTTCGATAAGACCCTGCGCCGGGGGCAGGGCGATCGCTGCGATCCCTGGCACGGCCACGCCGATGCCCTGCTGTTGGAGGGCTGGCTGGTGGGCTACCGCCCCCTGGGCCCAGGCCTGGTGGAGGCTCTGGCCGCGGAGCAGGCCTTGCTGGGCCTCACCCCGGAGGAGCGCCGGGCGCTACCCCGCTGGGATCAGGCGCTGCAGCCCTACCAACCCCTCTGGGAGGCACTCGACGGCCTCGGCCTGCTCTGGCCCTGCCGCTGGCAGCTGCCGCGGCGCTGGCGCTTCCAGGCCGAGGCGCGTCAGCGGCGGGCGGGCGGTGGCTGGATGCAGCCCGAGGCGCTGGAGGCCTTGATACGGGCCAGCCTGGCCTCGCTGCCCCCGCTCCTCTACGGGCGGACGCTGCTGGGCCAGGCTGATCGGGTGATGCTGCTGGATGGTCGACGCCGCTGCCTCTGGGAGGGCAGCGGCGTCGAGGCCATGGGCCAGCGTTGGGCTCAGGTTCAGGCGGGGGCTCAGGCCTCGTCGCCGTCCTCTTCCGCCACGGGATAGACGAAGCCCTGGGCGCGACCGCTCAGCACGGCCTTGCCGATCGAGAGGGCCTTCTGCGCCGCGATGGCGGCTTTGCCTTTCCAGGTGGCGTGGCGCTGGTTGCGCTTGCCCTTAGAGGTTTTCTTCTTGGGAACAGCCATCCCGCTCGTGATCAGCCAAACAAGGATCTTCCGTTGCCACCCTCCCTTTCGTCAAATCGCTAAGCTCTACCGAGAAGCAGAGCCCAGTGAGCACCGGCGTTTCCCCGTCTTCCCAGGGCTGGGCCATCGCCCAGGCCGTGCCTACCCCCGGCTCCAAGGCCCCCGCTGCTGCAACTCCAGCCGCAGCCTCCCCCGACGCCGCGGCTCTCGACTCCGCAGCTCCTGACGCCGCTGCGGCTGGAGTTGCAGCAGCGGGGGCCTTGGAGCCGGGGGTAGGCACGGCCTGGGCGATGGCCCAGCCCTGGGAAGACGGGGAAACGCCGGTGCTCACTGGGCTCTGCTTCTCGGTAG
>NZ_JAGQBX010000019.1 GCF_024345855.1 Synechococcus sp. GreenBA-s
GGCGGGTCGTGGCGCAGCGGCGATCCCGCCCAACGGGCGGCGCGCCGCGAAGCCCCGACCCGCCGGTGGCGCCCCCGTAGCAACCACTACTTGTAGTGCCCTTCCCAATCCAGGCACCGCCGCTAGCGTGGCCCCAACCGTCATGACGTCATGGCTCAGCTGCACGATCTGCGCCTGCGGCTGCTGGTGCAACAGGAGAGCGAGCGCATCGCCGACAGCCAGCCGGACGAGCTCGATCTCTCGGTGGTGCAGGCCCGCTGCCTCTGCTGGCTGGCCCTGCTGGCCGAGGCCCATGAGGACCAGGCCACCGACGCGGAGCGCCGTGGCGACGTCGAGCAGGCCATGGGTTGGTTCGCCGATTCGATGCGGCTGCGGGACGTGATCCAGGTGGTGAGTTCGATAGAAATTCCCCTGCCCGCCACGGGCGATGCGCCGCTCTGAAAGGCGCCCCAGGGCAGGTCCATCGCCCTGGTGCCATGATGGGACTGACTCAGTGAAGGGACTGCGGTGCCGGAAGAGCCCTGCCAATGCCCTGATTGTCAGCGGTTCTACCGGGAACACGACCGCCTGATCCGCGAGAATCCCACCCTGCGTCAGCAGCAGGAGCTCAACTGGGCTGCGCTGCAGTCGTTCCGCACCCTGGCGGGCCGGGTGCTCGAGGAGCTGCAGAAGATCCACGGCGACGGCGACGGCCCGGCACCTGCGGCCGCGACCCCTGGCGCCACCCCAGGCGGCCCGAACGAGGCGGCGGACCAGGACGCCATCCAGCAGGCCATGGGCGATCTGGAGAACATCAACGCCCATCTGTTCTCGATCGAGGCCCTGATGGAGCGCATCTTCGATGTGCGCGTGCCGGAGGAGGTGGAGCAGAAGTTCCGCGAGCTGGCCGGTGAGCTGGCCCCCGATCCCCTCAATGCCGATCGCCTGCGCCTGAACCGGCTGCTGCACCAGACGCCGGATCTGCCCGACCACCGGGGCTGAACCCCTGGGCCGGCGCGCTCTGCGCCTGGAAGCGCCACGGCTGGCTTGACGCTGTCAGGCAGAGCCGCGCCACCATCCCCTCCTCATCGGCGGGGACCCGCAGAAGTGTGAAAGGGGGCAGCCAGGCCAGGGCCGCCCGGAGTTCTTCGGCCAGCAGGGCGTCGTTGGCGCCGATGCCGCCGCTGAGGGCGATCACATCCATTCCCCCCAGGCTGGCGGCCATGGCGCCGATGCCCTTCAGCAGGCTGTGGCGGAACACCGCCAGGGCCAGCTGGGCGCCGCCATGGCCGCTGCCGGCGGCGTGGCGCAGCTCACGCCAGTCGCCGCTGAGGGCCGAGAGACCTCGGAGGCCGCTCTCGCGGGTGAGCTGCTGATCGAGCTCGGCCAGCGGCAGCCCCTCGCGCAGCAGGTGCAGCAGCAGCCCCGGATCCACGGAGCCGCTGCGGCTGGCCATCACCAGCCCCTCCAGCGGCGTGAAGCCCATGGTGGTGTCGAGGCTGCGGCCGCCGCGGATGGCCGCCAGGGAGCAGCCGGCCCCCAGGTGACAGCTGATCAGCCGCAGCTCCCCGGCGGGCTGCGCGCCCGGGCCCTGGCCGCTGACCCGCAGGCGGGCCACGGTCTCGGCCACGTGCTGGTGGTTCAGGCCGTGGAAGCCGAAGCGGCGCAGGCCGCGGCGGCGCCAGGCCTCCGGGATGGCATAGGTGTAGGCCTCGGGGGCCAGGCTGGCGTGGAAGCCCGTGTCGAAGCAGGCCCACTGGGGCAATGACGGCCGCGCCGCCTGCAGCCAGAGGATCGCCTCCAGGGCCGGACCGTTGTGCAGGGGCGCCAGGGGCACCAGGGCCCGCAGCGCGGCCAGCACGGCGGCGTCGATGGCGGTGGGGCGGGTGAGGGTCTCGCCGCCGTGGACCACGCGGTGGCCCGCCAGCTGGATGCGCGGCCACCAGGGCTGTAGCTGGGGCAGCAGCCATTGCTCCAGCACCTGGGCCAGCGGTTCGCCCCGCAGCTCCCGCTGGCCGCTCCACGGGCGGGAACTGTGCTCCCCGCCCTTGGGCCCGGCCGCCGCCCCGGCGGCGACCAGGGCCGCCTTGATGCTGGAGCTGCCCACGTTGAGCACCAGCACCAGATCCTGGGGCTCCAGTTCAGGGCCCGCCATGGCCTCAGGGCACGTCGCAGGTGATCGTGATCGGGAAGGGCTCGGCCCGCCAGATCCGTTCGGCGTACTCGCGGATCGAGCGATCCGAGGAGAAGAAGCCGGTGCGGGCCGCGTTCAGCAGCGAGATCCGGTTCCACTGCTCCCGGTCGGCCCAGAGGCGGTTCACGTCATCCTGGGCCCGCAGGTAGTCGCTGAAGTCCGCCAGCACGAAGTAGGGATCGCGGCCGGTGAGGTTCTCCAGCAGCGGCCGGAACAGATCGCCATCGCCGTTGCTGAAGTGGCCCTGCTCCACCAACTTGAGCACCTCGGAGAGTTCCGGGATCGAGCTGATCAGCTCCCAGGGCCGGTAGCCCTCGGTGCGGAGGGCGCTGATCTCGGATTCGGTCTTGCCGAACAGGAAGAAGTTCTCCGCGCCCACCTGCTCGCGGATCTCCACGTTGGCGCCATCGAGGGTGCCGATGGTGAGGGCACCGTTCATGGCGAATTTCATGTTGCCGGTGCCGGAGGCCTCCAGGCCGGCCGTGGAGATCTGCTCGGAGAGGTCGGAGGCGGGGTACACCCGCTCCCCCAGCTTCACGTTGTAGTCCTGCAGGAACACCACCCGCAGGCGGCCGTCCATGTCGGGGTCGGCATTCACCGTTTCGGCGATGCCATTGAGGAAGCGGATGATCAGCTTGGCCATGTAGTAGCCGGGCGCCGCCTTGCCACCGAAGATCACCGTGCGGGGCGCCAGGCCATCGGCCTGGCCGTTCTTGATGCGCAGGTACTGGGCGATCACCTGCAGGGCATTGAGGTGCTGGCGCTTGTATTCGTGGATCCGCTTGACCTGCACGTCGAACAGGGAGGAGGGATCCACCAGCAGGCCGCTCTGGCGCTGGATGTAGTGGGCCAGCGTGCGCTTGCAGGCGAGTTTGGTCTGGCCCCAGCGCTCCAGGAAGCCACTGTCGTGCTGGAACTGCTCCAGGGCCCGCAGCTCGTCGAGGTTGCGCACCCAGCCCTCGCCGATGCTCTCATTGAGCAGCTTGTGCAGGGGCGGGTTGGAGAGCGCCAGCCAGCGCCTGGGGGTCACGCCATTGGTGACGTTCGTGAACTTGTCGGGCCAGAGGGCGGCGAATTCCGGGAAGAGATTGGTGCGCACCAGCTCGCTGTGCAGGGCCGCCACGCCGTTGACGTGGTGGGCCGCCACCGTGGCGAGGTTGGCCATCCGCACCGCCTTGCCGCCCTCCTCGTCGATGATCGACACCCGGCGCAGCACCTCCTCGTTGCCGGGGTACTTGAGCCGCACAGTCTGCAGAAAGCGGCGGTTGATCTCGTAGATCAGCTCCAGGTGCCGCGGCAGCAGCGAGCCGAACAGCCCCAGGCCCCACTTCTCCAGGGCCTCTGGCAGCAGGGTGTGGTTGGTGTAGGCCAGCGAGCGGCTGGTGATGTCCCAGGCGGTGTCCCAGTCCAGGTGCTTGTCATCGATCAGCAGCCGCATCAGTTCGGCCACCGCGATCGCCGGGTGGGTGTCGTTGAGCTGCACCGCCCAGTGGTCGGGGAACTCAGTCACCGGCAGGCCGCGATGCTCCAGGTTGCGCAGCATGTCCTGCAGCGAGCAGCTCACGAAGAAGTGCTGCTGCTTGAGCCGCAGCCGCCTGCCCTCGTCGGTGCCGTCGTTGGGATAGAGCACCTTGGAGAGGGTCTCCGAGCCCACCTTCTCCTCCACGGCGCCGTAGTAGTCGCCGATGTTGAAGGCGTAGAAGTCGAAGGATTCGCTGGCGTCGGCGCGCCACAGGCGCAGCCGGTTGCAGGTGTTGACGCGATAGCCGAGCACCGGCACGTCGTGGGGCACGCCGATGGCGTGCTCTTCGGGGATCCAGCGCACCCGGTAGTGGCCGTGCTCGTCGCGGTAGCTCTCGGTGCGGCCGCCGAAGCCCACGAAGCAGGCCAGATCCGGATGGGGCAGCTCCCAGGGCCAGCCGCCCTTGAGCCACTTGTCGGTGATCTCCACCTGCCAGCCGTCGCGGATCAGCTGGTCGAAGATGCCGAACTCGTAGCGGATGCCGTAGCCGGTGGCGGGGATCTCCAGCGAGGCCAGCGACTCCATGAAGCAGGCGGCCAAGCGGCCCAGGCCGCCATTGCCGAGGCCCGGCTCCTCCTCCACCTCAAGGATCTCCTCCAGGTGGTCGATGCCGAAGCGGCGCAGGGCCTCCGTGGCGGCCTCCTGGATGCCCAGCATCAGCAGGTTGTTGCCCAGCTGGGGGCCGATCAGGAACTCGGCCGAGAGGTAGGCCACCACGCGGGTGGGGGTGGCGCGGATCGCCTCGATGCCCGCCAGGTAGCGGGTCATCAGCCGGTCGCGCACGGCATGGCTCAGGGCCAGGTAGAGGTCGTGGCGGGAGGCGGTGGGGGCGAGCTTGCCGAGCGTGTAGAAGAGGTGCTCGGTCATGCCGTCGAACACGTCGTCGGCCTCGAGGCCGCTGCGGTCCGGGTCGGCGTAGCAGCCCGGGGTGGGCAGTTGCAGCTGGCGGGGGGTGATGTCGCTCATGCTCCGGTCTCCTGGGGGGCTGTGCTGGGGGCGCTCCAGCGCCACTCGGTGATTTCGGCGGCGTCCATGCCGTGCTCGTGGGCGTAGGCGCGGTTGGCCAGGATCGCTTCCTTCATGCGTTCTTTCACGTGGGCGGCGCGGGATCCCAGGCCGGGCACGCGATCGATCACGTCGATCACCAGATTGAAGCGGTCGATCTGGTTGTTCATCGCCAGCTCCAGTGGCGTGTTGATGTTGCCCATTTCCTTGTAGCCGCGCACGTGGAAGTTGGCGTGGTTGGTGCGGCGGTAGGTGAGGCGGTGGATCAGCCAGGGGTAGCCATGGAAGTTGAAGATCACGGGCCGGTTGGTGGTGAACAGGGTGTCGAAGTCGCGGTGGCTGAGGCCATGGGGATGTTCGCTGGGGTCGGTGAGGGCGAACAGCTTCACCACGTTCAAGACGCGGATGCGCAGCCTGGGAATCTCGCGCCGTAGAATCTCCACGGCCGCCAGGGTCTCCTTGGTGGGGATGTCTCCGGCGCAGGCCATCACAACATCCGGTTCATCGGGCTCATGGCCGATGTGGTCGTTGCTGGCCCAGCTCCACAGGCCGATGCCCTTGGCCACATGGGCGCGGGCCTGCTCCAGGGTGAGGTACTGCAGGTGCTTCTGCTTGTCGCTCACGATGATGTTGCAGACGTTGGTCTCCACCAGCGCCTGCTCCGCCACCGCCAGCAGCGAGTTGGCATCGGCCGGCAGATAAACCCGCACCACCTCGCCGCTCTTGTTGCCCGCCAGGTCGATGAAGCCGGGGTCCTGGTGGGTGAAGCCGTTGTGGTCCTGCCGCCACACGGTGGAGCTGATCAGGCAGTTCCAGGGGGCGATCGGAGCGCGCCAGGTGGCGTGGTGAATGCAGGATTCCAGCCACTTGGCGTGCTGGTTGAACATCGAGGCGATCACATGGGCGAAGGCCTCATAGGTGTGGAAGAAGCCATAGCGACCGGTGAGCAGATAGCCCTCCATCATTCCCACCAGGGTGTGCTCGCTGAGCATCTCCACCACCCGGCCCTCGCGGGCCAGCTCGCTGCCGCCCAGGTCCTCGGGCAGGAAATCCTCCATCCACACCTTCTTGCTCAGCTCGTAGATCGCCTGCAGGCGGTTAGAGGCCGTTTCATCGGGGCCGAACACCCGCAGGGAGTCGGGGTTGCGGCCGATGGTGTCGCGGAGCAGGGCGCCAAGGGGAGCGGTGTTCTCATGCTCCACCTGGCCCGGCGCCGGCACCGCCACGGCGTAGGCCGTGCTGGGGGGCAGGTGCAGCTTGCGGCGCAGCAGACCGCCGTTGGCGTGGGGATTGGAGCCCATGCGCCGGTTGCCCACGGGCGAGAGGGCCTGCAGCTCGGGCTGCAGCCGGCCGTTGGCATCAAAGAGCTCCCAGGGTCGGTAGCTCTTGAGCCAGCTCTCCAGTTGCTGCAGCTGGGCAGGATCGTGGCGGGGGTTGGGCAGCGGTACCTGGTGGCTGCGCCAGAACCCCTCCAGCTTCTGGCCGTTGAGTTCGGCGGGGCCGGTCCAGCCCTTGGGGGAGCGCAGCACGATCAGCGGCCAGGCCGGTCGCACCGCCTCGCCGCTGGCGCGGGCCTCGGCGCGCACCTGCAGGATGCGGCCGATGGCGGTGTCCATGGCCTCGGCCATGGCCCGGTGCATCGCCGCTGGCTCCTGGCCCTCCACGAACAGGGGATCCCAGCCGTAGCCGCGCAGCAGGCTCGCCAGCTCGTCCCTGGGGATGCGGGCCAGCAGGGTGGGATTGGAGATCTTGTAGCCGTTGAGGTGCAGCACCGGCAGCACCGCGCCGTCGTGCACCGGGTTGAGGAACTTGTTGATGTGCCAGCTGGTGGCCAGGGGCCCGGTCTCGGCCTCGCCGTCGCCGACGCAGGCCAGGGCGATCAGGTCGGGGTTGTCGAACACCGCCCCGCAGGCGTGGGAGAGCACGTAGCCCAGCTCGCCCCCCTCGTGGATCGAGCCGGGGGTTTCCGGGGTGCAGTGGCTGCCGATGTGGCCCGGGAAGGAGAACTGCTTGAAGAAGCGCCCCATCCCCGCGGCGTCCTGGGATTTGTCGGGATAGATCTCGCTGTAGGAGCCATCCAGGTAGGTGGGCGCCAGCACCCCCGGCGCCCCGTGGCCTGGCCCGGACAGGTAGATCATGTCCAGTTCGTGGTGGCGGATCACCCGGTTGGCGTGGGCCCAGATGAACGCCTGGCCTGGACTGGACCCCCAGTGGCCCAGCAGCCGGTTCTTGATGTGCTCAGGCCGCAGCGGTTCAGCCAGCAGCGGGTTGTCGCGCAGGTAGATCATCCCCACCGCCAGGTAGTTGGCGGCGCGCCACCAGGCATCCGTCAGCGCCAGCTCCTGCTCCAGGTCCACACCGGCGATCCGGACGCTGCCGGGGGCGAGGCCTCCTGCCGACTGGGTGGCGGTCATGACGGACGGGTCCGATCGTGCCCGGACCGTAGCCGTGCTCACCGGTCCCACGCCCCAGACCCCAGACTCTCGTGGTGAATTGCCCACGCCCGCGATGAGCCTGCCGCCATACCTGCTGCAGGTCGGCCTGGAGGTCAGTGCCCACCAGCTTGAAGTGGCCGACACGCTGATCGGCGTCGGCCGCTTCCTGGTGATCTTCGTGGCGGCCCGGCTGATGGCCGAACTGCTGGTGCGGCTGCAGCTGCCGACCATCCTCGGGGAGCTGGTGGCTGGGGTGCTGATCGGCGTCTCGGGTCTACACCTGATCGTGCCGCCCGAGACCCAGGCCGCCGTGAGCGGCGCGGTGCTGGACCTGGTGGGCTCCCTGGCGGATCTGCCGGCCGCCAGCGTCCGTGACATCTACGTGGAGAGCTTCCCCAGCCTGGAGTCGGTGGCGAACCTGGGTCTCTACGCCCTGCTGTTCCTCACCGGCCTGGAGAGCGAGCTCGATGAGCTGGTGGCGGTGGGGGGCCAGGCCACCACGGTGGCGGTGGCGGGGGTGGCCCTGCCCTTCGCCCTGGGCACCCTCGGCCTGATGCTCCTGTTCCACGTGGATCCGATCCCGGCGATCTTCGCCGGCGCCTCGATGACGGCCACCAGCATCGGCATCACCGCCAGCGTGTTCGGCGAGCTGAAGATGCTGCGCTCGCGCGAGGGGCAGATCGTGATCGGCGCCGCCGTGCTCGACGACATCCTCGGCATCGTGATCCTGGCGGTGGTGGTGAGCCTGGCGGGCGGCGGCAGCCTGGAGCTGGGGCCGATCCTCAAGTTGGTGACCGCGGCGCTGGTGTTCGTGGTGGCGGCCATCGGCCTCAGCCGCAGCGCCGCCCCCGCCTTCGACGCCCTGATCGATCGGCTCAAGGCCCCCGGCGAGGTGATCGTGGCCTCGTTCGTGGTGCTCTCGCTCAGCTGCTTCGCGGCCACCGCCATCGGCCTGGAGGCGGCCCTGGGGGCCTTTGCCGCCGGCCTGATCCTCAGCACCTCCAAGCACACCCACGCCATCCAGGAGTCGGTGAAGCCGGTGGTGGCCCTGTTCGCCACGATCTTCTTCGTGCTGATCGGCACCGGCATGGACCTCTCGGTGCTCGATCCCACCAACCCGGCCAACCGCCCCGGCCTGGTGATCGCCGCCTTCCTGCTCGTGGTGGCGATCGCCGGCAAGGTGGCGGCCGGCTGGGCCTTCCTCTCAAAGCAGCCCACCAACCGGCTGGTGGTGGGCCTGGGGATGATGCCCCGCGGCGAGGTGGGCCTGATCTTCCTGGGGCTCGGCACCCAGGCCAAGTTGCTCAGTCCGCCCCTGGAGGCCGCCATCCTGCTGATGGTGATCGGCACCACCTTCCTGGCCCCGCTGCTGCTCAGACTGGTGCTGGCCGGAAAGGATGGAGATCCCGATGCCGACGCCCTCGCCGAAATCCCCACCTGACTCACCCCTGGCGGGCTGGGGCCTGAGCTGGGGCGGCTGGCTCGACAACCGCCACGGCGAGTGGTGGCTGCTGGCCCAGCTGCTGCTGATCGCCGCCCACCTGCTGCCGCCCTGGCCGGCGCCGGGGGTCTGGGGCTACGCCTGGCCCCTGCCGCTGGCTGCGGCCGGTGCCCTGCTGTTGTTGCTGGGGCTGGTGCTGGCGGCCCTGGCCTTCGGCGGGCTGGGGGCCAGCCTCACGCCCCTGCCCGATCCCAAGCCCGGCGCCGCCCTGGTGACGAGCGGTCCCTACCGCCGCTGCCGCCATCCCCTCTATCAGGCGGTCCTGCTCTGCTCCCTGGGGGTGACCCTGGCCCTGGGCAGCCTGCTGCACCTGGCCCTGCTGCTGGCCCTGGCGGGGGTGCTGGGCGGCAAGGCGCGGCGGGAGGAGCGTCAGCTGCTGCTCTGCCATCCCGGCTACCCCGCCTATCGGGCGGTGACGCCGGCGATCGTGCCCGGCCTGCCCTGGCTCGACTGGCGCTGAGGCGCCGGGGCTCAGCCCCAGGCCAGGCAGGGTTCAGGGATCGCCGCGCAGGCTGGCCAGGCCCCAGAACAGGCCGGAGAGGGCGGCCATCAGCCCGAGGCTGGTGCCCCAGCCGGGTCCCAGGGCCCAGCCCAACCCCAGGTTGGTGAGGGCGCCCACCCCCAAGGCCAGCGCCAGGCTGGCCACCACCAGCAGGGCCTGTTGCACCCCCTCCTCCAGGGGACCGTCGGCCAGCACCTGCTCCAGGCGGGTGAGCGGTGCGCTGAGGGGCACGTAGAGGGCCAGGGCCCAGAGGGCCGTTCCGGGGAGCAGCAGCGTCCAGTCGGGCACGGGCCAGCGGGCGGGATGGGCTCCCTAGCATCGACCACCCTGCCCCCGCCCGGTGACCAGCCCCGCCGCCGCCGCCGCCTCCGCCGCTGCCTCCGTCGCCGCCCCAGTCGCCGCTCCTGTCGAGCCGCTCGCCGCTGCGCCAGGAGGGGAGGGAGCCGACGGGACCCCCGCGTTGCCGGAGGGGCCGTGGTGTTTCCAGGGGCATCGCGTGCACTGCCTCAGCCGCCGGCCCGAGCGGCCCGTGGGGCCGGCGATCCTGCTGGTGCATGGCTTTGGCGCCTCCACCGACCACTGGCGCTTCAACATCCCCGTGCTGGCCGAGCACCACGAGGTGCATGCCATCGACCTGCTGGGCTTCGGCCGCAGTGCCAAGCCCGTGGGTCCCAGCTACGGCGGCGCCCTTTGGCGCGACCAGCTGGAGGCCTACGTGCGCGAGCGCATCGGCCGCCCCACGGTGCTGGTGGGTAACTCCCTCGGCGGCTATGCGGCCCTGGCGGCCGGTGCCGCCCTGGGGGAGCAGGCGGCCGGCGTGGCGCTGCTGAATGCCGCCGGCCCCTTCTCCGATGAACAGGCCGAGCCCCGGGGCTGGGGGGCGATCGCCCGCCGCACCATCGGCAGCGCCCTGCTCAAGAGTCCGGTGCTGCAGCGGCTGCTGTTCGAGAACCTGCGCCGTCCCGCCAGCGTGCGCCGCACCCTGCGGCAGGTCTACATCGACAAGACCAACGTCGACGACGCGCTGGTGGAGTCGATCCTGCGGCCGTCGCGCGATCCCGGCGCCTTCGGCGTGTTCAGGACGGTGTTCGACATTCCCCGCGGCCAGCCCCTCGATGAGCTGTTCGCCCAGCTGCAGGCGCCGCTGCTGCTGCTCTGGGGGATCCGCGACCCCTGGATCAATGCCGCCGGCCGTCGCGGCGCCTTCCAGCGCCACGCCCCGGCCAGCACCACCGAGGTGGTGCTGGAGGCCGGCCACTGCCCCCACGACGAGGTGCCGGAGCAGGTGAACCGGGCGATGCTGGAGTGGCTGGCGGGCCTGCCCGGTGGCGGATCCGAGCCCTCCCGCCCTTAGCCCTTCCGCCCGCCGTCATGCCCCTGAGTCAGCGCACCGAGCCGTATCCCCACTGGGAGTTCACCGCACCCTGGGGCGATCGGCTGCGGATCGTGCCCGAGCGGGGCGGCCTGGTGACGGGCTGGCAGTGCGGGGGCCGCGAGCGTCTGTATTTCGACGCCGAGCGCTTCGCCGATCCGGCCGCATCGGTGCGGGGCGGCATCCCGGTGCTGTTTCCCATCTGCGGGAACCTGCCCGGTGATCGGCTGGAGCTGCCCCAGGGGGCGTTCGTGTTGCGGCAGCACGGCTTTGCGCGGGATCTGCCCTGGCAGCTGGAGCCCCTCGAGCCCGGAGGCGCCGGGGACGGGGCCGGTATTCGGCTGCGCCTGGAGGACAGCCCGGCGACGCGGGCGAGCTTTCCGTTTGCCTTCCGCCTGGAGCTGGAGTACCGCCTGGAGCCAGGCGCCCTGGCGATCACGGCGCGCATCAGCCACCGGCCAGAGCCGGGGCCTGCGGACGGGGTCACCACGCCGGCGTCGGCCATGCCCTTCAGCTTCGGGCTGCATCCCTACCTGGCGGTGAGTGCCCTGGAGGCGGTGGAGCTGGAGGGCCTGCCCGACACCTGCTTCGACCACCACCCCATGGCGCCGGCGGCCACCGCCAGCCAGCTGGAGCGGCTCCTCCAGGGGGTGGATCTGCTCAGCGCGCCGCGGGGCCCGGTGCGGCTGTGGGATCGCGGGGCGGGCTCTGGCCTCGAACTGCAGACCGCGGCCCCCTTTGACCTGGTGGTCGTCTGGACGGATCCCCCCCGGCCGATGCTCTGCCTGGAGCCCTGGACCGCGCCCCGGGGTTCGCTGGCAACGGGCGAGCGGCGCCTGGAGCTGGCGCCCGGCGCCAGCCAGGTGCTGCACTGCCGCTATCGGGTGCTCGACGACCTCTGAGCCTCGCGTGCGGAGGCCCAGCCATTGGGTCGCTCAGCTGGCCTGCACCCCCGGCAGCCGGCCGCGGGCCAGCTGCTGCAGCGGGTCGAACTGGCGCTTCACGGCCTCGATCAGGGGCCGCGAGGGGGCGTCCTCCCAGGCCGGCAGGCCCGCGCTGGCGGGCTGCTCCAGCACCGTGAGCTGGCCGCCCAGGGCCCGGCAGCGGCGGCGCAGGGCCTCCACCCGGTAGGCGGGCAGCTGGCTCGCCTCCGCCCAGGCCAGGCCCAGGCCGCTGCCGGCCGCCAGGCTGAGCCGCAGCCCCGCCAGCAGCGGATCCGCCAGCAGCGCTGCGGCCTCGGCGGGCAGGACGCCCAGTCGCAGCAGCCAGCGTCCAGTTCGGGGACCAGCGGCAGCGGGGGGCAGCGGGTCGGGGCCGCTGCCCTGATCGGGGCCCAGGGCGACGGCCCGCAGGGCCTCCAGACGCTCCGGATCCAGCTCCTGGCGCCGCAGGCCGGCGCTTTCGGCATCGGCGCCGATGGCCGCCAGATGGTCGGCGATGGCCTCGCCGCTGACGCTGGCCAGCCCCAGCAGCAGGCCCGGCAGGGGCGGCTGGCCGGCGGCCTCGCCCAGGGGGGCGCTCCACCAGTCGAGCAGTTCCGGGCCGAGGGCGGCCGCCAGCAGGCGGCGCCGCAGCGGCTCCAGCTGCTGCGGCTCCCCCTGCAGCAGCAGGCCGCGGCGCTGGGGCGGCAGCGGCATGGTGCGCAGGGTCAGCTCGGTGATCAGGGCCAGGGAGCCCCAGCTGCCGGTGAGCAGCCGCATCAGGTCGTAGCCGGCCACGTTCTTCACCACCTTGCCGCCGGCCCGGGCCGCGGTGCCATCGGTGCGCAGCAGGCCGATGCCGATCAGCTGGTCGCGCACGCCCAGGTGCCGCTGGCGCAGGCCGCCGGCCATGCCTCGCGCCACCAGGCCCCCCACCGTGCCGGCCCCCAGGCCATCGGCGCTGCTGCCCCAGGGCCAGTCCAGGGGCAGCCACTGGCGCTGCTCCGCCAGGGCCTGCTGCAGGTGCTGCAGCGGCAGCCCTGCCTCCACGGTCACGGTGAAGTCGCCGGCGGCATGCTCCAGGACCCGGTTCAGCCGGGCGGTGCTCACGATGGTGGGGCGCTCCTGCCCCGGGCCCGGCTGCACCGGCGGGCCCCAGTGCAGGCGAGTGCCCTGGCCGGCGGGCAGCCAGGGGGTGGCCTGGCGGTGGAGCTCCCGCACCAGGTCCGGCAGTGCGTGGGGCTCGGGCGTCATCACGGCACGATGGTGCCATGGCAGGGCAGAGCAGCAGCGCCGGGGTGCCGGGAACCCCGGCTTGGGTTGGGGCACCGCCGGGGCGCGGCCCACGGATCAAGATCGTCGTGCTCGACGACGACCCCACCGGCTCCCAGACGCTGCACGGCTGCCCGCTGCTGCTGCGCTGGGATCCGGCCAGCCTGCGCCGGGGCCTGGCCCATCCCTCCCCGCTGCTGTTCCTGCTGGCCAACACCCGCGCCCTGGCGCCGGCCGCGGCGGCCGAACGGGTGCGCGCGATCTGCCGGGCCCTGCGGCCGGCCCTCGCGGAGGCCCAGGCGGCGGGGGAGCTCGACCACTGGCTGGTGGTGAGCCGGGGCGATTCCACCCTGCGCAGCCACTTCCCGCTGGAGGTGGAGGTGATCGCCGCGGAGCTCGGTCCCTTCGAGGCCACCCTGCTGGTGCCCGCCTTCCTGCCGGGCGGCCGCACCACCGTGGATGGGGTGCACCTGTTGCACGGCGAGCCGGTGCACACCACCGCCTTTGCCCGCGACCGGCTGTTCGGCTACGGCACCAGCTATCTGCCGGCCTGGGTGGAGGAGAAGAGCGGTGGCCGCATCCCGGCGGCGGCGGTGCAGCGGATCGACGGGGCGGAGCTGGAGGCCGCGGCGGCGGATCGGCGGACCGGCGGCGGGGGCTACCGGCGGCTGCGGGAGCGGCTGGCGGAGCTGCAGGGGAATGCCTGCGTGGCGGTGGATGCGGAGCGGCCGCAGCAGCTGTCGGCCCTGGGAGCCGTGGTGCGGGAGCTCACGGCTCCATCCGGGGGCGCGACTGGGGGGCGGCCGCGGCGGTTCCTGTTCCAATCCGCCGCCAGCCTGCTCAACGGCCTGGCGGACCTGCCGCCCCAGCCCCTTGATGCCGCCGGCCTGGCGGCCCTGCGGCGCCGGGATGTTTCTGGCCAGCCGCTGCCCGGTCTGGTGCTGGTGGGCTCCCACGTGCCCCTGGCCGATGCCCAGCTGGAGACGCTGCTGGCGGAACCGGGCTGCGGCGGGGTGGAGATCGCTGTGGCCAAGGTGCAGCGGCTGCTGGAGGGTCCGCTTCCCGACCAGTTGCTGGCTTCCCTGGAGGCCACCTGGCTGGAGCAGCTGCGGGCCCACCTGGCGGCGGGACGCACGCCGGTGCTGTTCACCAGCCGCGGCGAACGGCCCAGCCGCAGCGCCGCCGAGGGCCGGGCCCTGGGGCTGGCGCTGGCGGGGCTGATGGCGCGGATCGGCGCTGCCCTGGCACCCCGGCTGGGCTACCTGATCAGCAAGGGAGGCACCACCAGCCAGACCCTGCTGGCCGAGGGTCTGGAGCTGGCGGCGCTGCAGCTGGAGGGCCAGCTGCTGGCGGGGCTCTCGCTGGTGCGGCCGGCGCAGGCGGGCGGCATCCCCGGCGTGGCGGGGCTGCCGATCCTCACCTTCCCGGGCAACCTCGGCGATGCCGGTACCCTGGCGCTGGCCTGGCGCTGGATGGAGACCGGGGCTGCGGGGCCAGCGGTGGGCTGAGGGCTCCGCGGCGGTTCAGCGCCGGGTGGAGAGCCTGAGCGGCGCGTAGAGCAGGCAGGTGCCCATGGCACTGCTGAGCAGCAGCACCGCGGCCACCACCCCCATCAGCAGGGAGGTGAGGCCGGAGAACTGGCCCGTGAGCTGCAGCAGCACGAGCACGGCGGCGATGGAGGCGCGCAGGAGGCGGTCGGTGCCCCCCAGGTTGCGGGCGATTCGCCTGGCCGGGACCTCCGTGGGATGGGTTGGGGTCCCAGCCTGGCAACGCTGCAGCCGGCAGGCCAACCCCCCCAGCGCGGTTCACCCAGCCGCGGGCGGCGGCGGGTTGAGGGGCGCGCCGCGGAAGCTGCGATCGAGCAGCTGGATCGGGTGCAGCACCGGCAGGGGCTGGGGGCTCTCCTCCAGGTGGCGGCGGATCTGCAGGGTGCAGCCGATGTTGGCGCTCACGGCCAGGTCGGCGCCGCTGCCGGCCAGGTCGGCGGCCTTGAGGCGGCCCAGCTCGGCGGCCTCCTCCGGCTGCACCAGGTTGTAGATGCCGGCGCTGCCGCAGCAGACCCCCGCCTCCACCGCCTCGCGCAGCTGCACGTGCGGAATCCGGCGCAGCAGCGCCCGTGGCTGCTCCTGGATGCCCTGGCCATGCAGCATGTGGCAGGCGTCGTGGTAAACGAGCCGCAGAGGCCGCTCGGCCGTGGCCGGTGTGCCGTCGGGGTGCGGCAGGGGCCGCAGGCTGGCCTCGAAGGCCTCGCTCAGGCCCAGGCGCGCCAGGAACTCCTGGATATCGGCCACCTGGCCGGCGAAGGCGGAGCCGCGGGCGGCCCAGGCCGGCTCGCTGGCCAGGATCGCGTCGAGCTGCTTGAGGGTGTGGCCGCAGCCGGAGGCCGCCACCAGCACGGCCTCCAGGGGTTCGGGGCCCGCCGGTTTGCCGGGGCCAAGCACGGATTCGAAGCTGTCGATCAGGGCGCCGGCCAGCTCACGGGTCTGCTCCAGTTCGCCCTGGTGGTGGGTCACGGCGCCGCAGCAGCCCTGCTGCGGTGGGATCACCACCTCGATGCCGTTGGCGCTCAGCACCCGCACCGCCGCCGCGTTCACCTCGGGATCGAACAGGCGCTGCACGCAGCCCAGCACCAGCCCCACCCGGGCCCGGCGTTCACCCTGGGCCGGCACCACCACCGGAAAGCCGTCGCGGAAGGCCTCGGGGGCCAGGGGCGGCAGCAGCCGCTCCATCGCCTCCAGCTGGGGGCCGAGCAGGCGGGTGAGGCCGCTGCGGCGGGCCAGGGCCTGCAGGGGTGTGCCCGCGTAGGCGCGCAGGGGCGCCAGCAGCGCCCGCAGCCTCTCCGGGTAGGGCAGCAGCGAGAACAGGAGACGACGGAAGGCCCTCTGTGCCGGGCTGCGCAGCTCCGGTGCGTTCAGCTGGGGGCGGGTGGCCTCGATCAGCTGGTCGTAGCGCACGCCCGAGGGGCAGGCCGTCACGCAGGCGAGGCAGCCCAGGCAGGAGTCGAAATGGCTGGCGACGGTGGCATCCAGCTCCAGCTCCCCTGCCTCGATCGCCTTGAGGGCGTGGATGCGCCCCCGGGGCGAGTCCATCTCTGTGCCCAGCACGCGGTAGCTGGCGCAGGTGGGCAGGCAGAAGCCGCAGTGCACGCAGGGATCCAGCGGCGATCCGCCGCCGGCGAAGCTGGAGGCCGCCGCCCCTGCGGCCGTGGCGCCGGCTCGCTCCATCAGCCCCCGAAGTGGCGCACCACGGCCTCGGCGAAGCCGCTGCAGCTCACCGGCTCCACCGGCGGCTCCATCAGACGGGCCAGGTCGTAGGTGACCTCGCCGTTGGCGATGGCGGCGCTGAGGCCTGCGGTGATCAGGTCGGCCGCTTCCTGCCAGCCCATGAACTCCAGCATCATCACGCCGGAGAGAATCACCGAGCCGGGGTTGATGCGATCCAGGCCCGCATGCTTCGGCGCGGTGCCGTGGGTGGCCTCGAAGATGGCGGCGGTGTCGCCGATGTTGGCGCCGGGGGCCATGCCCAGACCGCCCACCACGGCGGCGGCCGCATCGGAGATGTAGTCGCCGTTGAGGTTGAGGGTGGCCAGGATCGAGTAGTCGGCGGGGCGGGTCTGGATCTGCTGGAAGATGCTGTCGGCGATGCGGTCGTCGACCAGCACCATCGCCTTCCACTGGCCGCCGCCGTGGCTGGCGCCGATGGCGTCGATCACGCCCTGCACTTCGGCATCAATGGCCGCCTTCTTTTCGGGGGTGAGGCTGTCGTAGCCGGGTTCGATCAGACGGGCGTTGGCCTCGATGCTCAGGTTGGGATCGTGTTCGAGGTTGCCGAGGATCCAGCTCTCGCGCTCGGTGATGCACACCTCGCGGAACTCGGTGGTGGCCAGCTCGTAGCCCCAGTCGCGGAAGGCCCCTTCCGTGAACTTCATGATGTTGCCCTTGTGCACGAGCGTCACGTGGCGCTTGTCGCCCTCGAGGCGCAGGGCGTGCTGGATGGCCTTGCGGATGTGGCGCTGGCTGCCGTGCTTGCTCACCGGCTTGATGCCGATGCCCGAGCCGGCCGGGATCTTGCGCTTGCCCAGCTTGCCGTTGGCCGGGATGACCACCTCATTGAGGTGCTGGATCAGCTCGAGGCACACGGGGTCGTTGGCCTCCCACTCGATCCCCATGTAGATGTCCTCGGTGTTCTCGCGGTACACGATCACATCGAGATCCTGGGGCCGTTTGTGGGGGCTGGGGGTGCCCGCGTAGTAGCGGCAGGGGCGCACGCAGCAGTACAGATCGAAGATCTGGCGCAGGGCCACGTTCAGGGAGCGGATGCCGCCGCCGATCGGTGTGGTGAGCGGCCCCTTGATGGCCACGCCGTAGGTGCGGATCGCCTCGAGGGTGTCCTCGGGCAGATATTGATAGGTGCCGTAGAGGTCGCAGGCCTCATCACCGGCATAGACCTTGAACCACTCGATCCGGCGCTCGCCGCCATAGGCCTTGGCTACGGCCGCATCCAGCACCCGCTGGGTGGCGGGCCAGATGTCCACGCCGGTGCCGTCGCCGCGGATGAAGGGAATGATCGGGTCGTTCGGCACCACCGGCTGGCCGTTCTCGAAGCGGATGGCCGTGCCGCTGCTGGGGGCGGTGAGCTTCTCGTAGCTGGCGGTGGGAGTGCTGGCCATCGCAGGCGTCGACCGGGACGTTGGGGGGTCAGCCGAGCCTATGCGCCGGTCCCGGGCTCAATGGTTTGTGGGGATCAGCGGTGGTGGCGCCGGTGTGCTGGGGTTGGCTCCGTTGGGCCGTTGGGCTGTGTCGGCGGCCGCCCACCTGGGCTGCGCCCGCTGCCCGGCTCCTGCAGGATGGACCCATGAACGCCGCGGATCAGGCCCGATCACTGGAGCTGGCCCAGGCCATCGCCTCGGTGGTGCGGCTGCTGCGGACCCATTTCCCGGATGCCCGGGCCAACCTCACCCCCTGGCGCGACGATCCGCTCACCCGCGCCTTCGCCGAGCAGGAGAGCCTCGACCTCTCCTTCCACTTCCCGGGCTGGAGTCCGCGCACCCAGTGCCGCTCGTTTCTGGTGCAGCTGCGGCTGGAGCGGGCACCGGGGGCGGATGGGCTTCCGGCCGGGCGGCCGCGGCTGCTGGGGGTGCTGATCCGCGGGCTCACCTATGAGTCGGAGCGCTGGCGGCTGGCCACCCTGGGCGACTGGCAGCCCTCCGGTTCCCACCTGCCCCAGCCGGCGGTGGTGGCGGCCCTGCAGCAGTTCTGCCGCGAGCTGTTCGACCTCTTCGACGGCGGCGGCAGGCTCGAGGCCAGGGCCGCGTAACCCTTCGCAACCTTGGCGCCGGCGCCGGGAATGTGCCGCCTACCTTGATCCGACCGACCGAGCAGCGTTTCCCAACGCCCCCTGCAGACCATGGCCGTCGCCCTTGCTGCCCAACTGCGTGAAGGGACCAAGAAGTCCCACACGATGGCGGAGAACACCGGCTTCGTGAGCTGTTTCCTCAAGGGCGTGGTCGACAAGGCGAGCTACCGCAAGCTCGTGGCCGACCTCTTCTTCGTGTACACGGCCATGGAGGAGGAGATCGGCAAGCTGCGCCAGCAGGGCCATCCCGTGGTGGGCCCCGTGGGCTTCCCCGAGCTGAATCGCCGCGAGACCCTGGAGCAGGATCTGGCCTACTACTTCGGTGCCGACTGGCGCAGCAGCGTCAAGGCCACGCCGGCGGCTGAGGAGTATGTGGCCCGCATCCACCAGATCGCCCAGGAGGCCCCCGAGCTGCTGGTGGGTCACCACTACACCCGCTACATCGGCGATCTCTCAGGCGGCCAGATCCTCAAGAACATCGCCCAGAAGGCGATGAACCTGGGCGAGCACGACGGCCTGCGCTTCTACGAGTTCGAGGCCATCCCCGACGAGAAGGGCTTCAAGGCCAGCTACCGCGCCACCCTCGACGCCCTGCCGATCGACCAGGCCATGGCCGACAGGATCGTGGAGGAGGCCAACCACGCCTTCCACCTGAACATGAAGATGTTCCAGGAGCTGGAGGGCAACCTGGTGGCCGCCATCGGCAAGGTGCTGTTCGGCTTCCTCACCCGCCGCCAGCGGTCTGGCAGCACCGAGGTGGTGGCGGCCTGAGCGCCGCTGGAGCGGGCAACCCGGGGTCGGCTGCGGCAGAGTCGCCCCTGGCTGACCTGATCCGCTTGGGCTCCCCTGCGCCCCGCCCGCTGCGTTTTCTCGTGCCCGGCACCGGCAGCCGCTTCCGCGGCGGTGGTCTGCTGGTGGAACTGCAGACGGCGCGGCTGACGGCCCAGCTGCGGCCCACCGAGGTGGTGACCTACCGGCAGCGCGAGCCCGAGCATCCGTTTCTCGATGACCTGCTGCGGGCGGAGAGGGCTCCGGGCGAATCTCTCTGGATCGTGAGCTGGGGGTTCGACGTGCCGAAGCTGCTGCGGCGCCTGCGGGGCCGGCCCGTGGCCTACCACGCCCACAGCAGCGGCTACGGCTTTGCCCTGCCCCCGGGAACCCCGGTGCTGGCGGTGAGCCGCAACACCCTGGGCTACTGGGGCGACCGCAGCCCCCGCAGTCCGCTGGCTTTGGTGCCCAACGCCCTGGAGCCGATGTGGCTGGAGCGGGGCGCCAGGCCGGGTAACGCGGCGGCGGCGGCCTCAGCCCCCCAGCGCCCGATCGATGTGCTGGTGCAGCGGCGCAAGAGCAGTGCCTATCTGCTTCAGAACCTGGTACCCGCGTTGCGGGCCCGGGGCCTGCGGGTGGAGGTGCAGAGCGGCTGGGTGGAGGATCTCGTGGCCCAGTTCAACAGCGCCACGGTGGTGCTCTACGACTCGGCCGACTACTGGCGAGGCCGTGGCGTGAGCGAGGGCTTCGGCCTGCCGCCCCTGGAGGCCCTGGCCTGCGGCTGCGTGGTGTTCAGCAGCCTCAATCACGCCCTGGCCGACACGCTCGATCCCGGTGTGCTGGGCCACCAGATCGGCGCCGGCAGCCTGGAGGCCGACCTGGAGCGCATCGCCGCCGCCGTGGCGGATCCGGCGGCCTGGCGCGCCGATCCCCAGGCGTTGGCCACGCTGCTGGAGGGGTGCAGCGAGACGGCGCTGCTGGAGCGCTGGAGCCGCGCCCTGGCAGCGATTGACGCCCACTGGGACCGGCTGGCGGAGGGGGTAGCGCCCCTGCAGTCCCCACCGCCCTGGCGCCTGCGCTGGAGCCAGCGGCTGGAGCGCGGGCTCCGGCTCTGGAGCAGACTCGCCTCTGCGACCGCGCGCTGATGCTGCTCGCCCTGCTCCCCAGCCAGGCGCCTTACCGGGTGGATCAGGTGATGGCGGCCCCGGGGCTGATGGCCGGCCTGTTCGGCCTGCAGGTGCTGCTGGCCGGTGCCCTGTCCTGGAGTGGCAGTCGGCGAGCCTGGCGCTGCTGGTGGCTCGCAGCCGCGGGACTGTTGACCCTCACGGCTGTCTTCTTTGCCTTGGGGAGTTGGGGCACGACGGATGTCACCAAGCTCAGCTACTGGTTTGCGGCCGCCCCCGGCACGGGGATTGGGGGAGAGCCCTTCTGGCATCTGGTGGCTCCGGTGATCCCGCTCCTTCCCTATCGGATGGCGGCGGTGCATGGCCTGGTGGCGGCCGGCTACGGGCTGGCGGCGATCCTGCTGGCGCGCCACTGGCAGCGGCCTGCCTGGGCGGGCTGGTGGTGCCTGTTCCTCACGGCCAGTCCGATGCTGCGGGGATTCCTGCAGAACGGCCAGAGCCGTCAGGCCCTGGCCTTGCTGTTGTTGCTGCCTCTGATGCTGCTGGCGGCGCGGCTGGTGCGGTTGCCCCGGGGACTGGTGGGTGGTGCCACGGTCTGGTCGGCGCTGAGCCACACCACCTTCCCCGTCAACCTCCTGTTTGCCCTGCTGCCGGCCCTGGTCAGCCGGGATGGACGGGGCAGCGCTGCTGGGGTGCCACGCCGACACTGGCCGTGGCTGCTGCTGCCGGCCCTCATCGCGGTGCTGCTGCTGGTGGTGCTCGGGCCCGTAGCCCTGCAGAAGCTCAACATTTACGCCAACCAGATGAGCTTCTTCAGCCACTACGCCGTGCACCGCGAGGTGCTGCTGCTGGAGGCGGCCATGGCCCTGGCTGTGGTGCTCGCCTGCCGGCAGCGGGGGATGGGGCCCCGGCAGCTGTGGCGTTGCCCGCGGAGCCGGGTGCTGGGGCTGTTCGCCCTGCTCTATCTGGCCCTGCAGGCCTCCGTGGAGTGGGAGTGGTGGCCCCAGATCACCTTTCGGCTGGCCGATGGGGTGGGGCTGTTTCTGCTGATCAGCTTCCTGGCCTGGCTGCGGCACTACCGCGCTGAGCGGCTGCTGCTGCCGGCCCTGGCCGTCACGCTGGTCTACTGGTTGGACGACCGGATCCTGCCCTCCGGCGGGTTTCACTGCGGCCAGGATGACGCGTTCCTCTGCATTCCCGATCGCTGGCCCGGCCTGGTGCGCTACTGAGGTCCGGCGGTGCCCCTGGCCTGGCCCAGGCTCCAGCGCCAGGGGTGATCGGTTGCCGGGCTGGCCACGGCCTCACTGGGGTTGCGGCTTGGGCTGGGTAGGTTGAAGCCGGGCCTAGCCCCCCTCTGGTGGGTTTGAACGTGGTGGAGCAGACGGTGCCGGGTCGCAAGTCAGAACGCCGCCCGGCCAAGCTGCTCAACAGCCAGACCCTGTCCCAGCTCTCCCAGCTGCTCGCCTACCTGCCCCGCAAGCGTCTGCGGGGCCTGGCCGTGCTGCTGGTGGTATCGCTGCTGGTGGGTCTGTTTGATCTGGTGTTCGTGGGCCTGCTGGCGCGGCTGGTGGGGGCCATGAGTGGCTCCCGGCTGGCGGACACGATCCCCAACATCTTTGTGTTCGGAGGCGGCAAGGCCGACCAGGGCCTGTGGATCGCCGGCCTGCTGATCGGGTTGGTGTGGATCACCATGGCGCTGAAGTATGGCGCTGCGCTGATCCAGAGCCTGCTGAGTGCACAGATCTGGGCCGATTACGGCGAGCGCATCTACGCCAATGTGCTCCTGCAGCCCTACGAGTATTTTCAGACCCAGAACACGGCCCACATGCTGGCCCGGTTGAACCGGATTCTCAGCCGCATCTCCGACGACATCGTGCTGCCGATGCTCACGGTGGTGTCCAACCTGCTCTCTGTGGGTGTGTTGACGGTGGGCATCGTGGTGGCCTTCGGTTGGCGGGCCCTGCTGATCTTTGCCTTTCTGTTCGCTGCCTATGCCCTCTCCTCGCTGCTGATCACCCCGCCCCTGCGCTTTGCCACCAAGCAGAAGCTGGTGTTTTCGCTTCGGGTCAATTCGTTGCTGATGGAATCCACTCGTTCGATTCGCGATGTGCAGCTCTATGGGGCTGAGCGCCATTACCTGCATCAGTTCGAAGCCATCGGCACCCGCGGCAAGAAGTTCGACCGCATCTCCAAGCTGCTGCCGGATGTGCCCCGCTATGTGATCGAGCCCGCCGGCATCACGGTGCTGTTCCTGGTGGGCCTGCTGCCGGCCCTGCTGCACCGCGATGCCACCCGGATGATCCAGGACGCGATGCCTACCCTGGCGGCGATCATGTTCGCCGGGCTGCGGCTCTCAGCGCCGATCCAGGCCATCTTCCGCTCCATCAACAAGCTGCGGGGCGGCCTGCCGGACATCAGCGATGCCCTGCAGCTGCTGCAGCTCATACCCAAGCGCCTGCTGCTGGGGTCGGCTGCCACGCCCACCCCGAGCGGGGTGATGCCCCGCACGTCGATTCGGCTGGACAATGCCTGGTACCGCTATCCCCAAGCCAAGAACTGGGTGATCCAGGGGGTGAATCTCACCGTACCCGTGGGCTCGCGGGTGGCCCTCGTGGGCCAGACCGGCGGGGGTAAGTCGACAGCGGCCCATCTCCTGCTGGGTCTGCTGCAGCCCCAGCAGGGCCAGTTGCTGCTGGACGGCATTCCGGTGACTGCCTCCGAGCTGCCGGCCTGGCAGGCCTGCTGCGCGATAGTGCCCCAGAACATCGTGCTGCTTGATGCCAGCGTGCGCGCCAATGTGGCCTTCGGCGCCGATGATGAGGCGATCGATGACGATGCTGTCTGGGAGGCCCTCGAGATGGCCCAGCTCGACGAATTCGTGAGTGAGTTGCCCTACGGCTTCTATACCGTGGTTGGGGAAGATGGTATGCGCCTTTCCGGTGGCCAGCGCCAGCGCCTGGCCCTGGCCCGCGCCTTCTACAAGCAAGCCAAGGTGTTGATCCTCGATGAGGCCACCAGCGCCCTTGACAACAAGACCGAGAACGACGTGCTCGAGGCCCTTGAGCTGGTGGGGCGGCGCTGCACCACGGTGGTGATCGCCCACCGGCTCTCGACGATCCGCTACTGCGATCGCATCTTCGAATTCGAGCGGGGGCGGATCAAGGCCTCCGGGGATTACCAGCTGCTGCAGGAGCGCTCCGACACCTTCCGGGAGCTGGTGGCCCTCCAGGAGGGCTGAACGCCATGGCCGACATCACCCTGATCGCCACGGCCGACTGGGATCACCCGCTCTGGACCAACAAGCAGCACGTGGCCTGCAGCCTGGCGGCACTGGGACACCGGGTGCTCTATGTGGAGTCGCTGGGGCTGCGGCCGCCCCGCCAGGGGCCCCGGGGACCGGCGGCTGGCCAGGCCGGCTCGGATCGGGGCCGGATCTGGCGGCGCCTGCGCCATGGCCTGTTGCCCCCCCGCCGGGTGCGGCCTGGCCTGTGGGTGTGGTCGCCCCTGGTGCTGCCCGGGGCCCAGGGCGGTCTGGCGCTGAGCGTCAACCGGCTGATGCTGGGGCTAGGGCTGGGCTTGTGGCGCCGGGTTCTCGGCCTGCGGGCCGACTGGCTGTGGACCTACAACCCCATGACCCTGGCGGTGCTCGAGCCGGGGCCGTGGCGGCGTCTGATTTACCACTGCGTCGATGCGATCCAGGCCCAGCCTGGGATGCCGGCCGCTGCGATCGAGCACTGGGAGCAGTGCCTCTGCCGGCGGGCCGATGTCGTGTTCGTGACCTCGCCGGATCTGCAGCGTCGTCTGGCGCCGCTGAATCCGCTCACGCGCTTCTATCCCAACGTGGCTGATGGCGCCCACTTCGCCCGGGCCCTGGATCCGGCCCTGCCCCTGCCGGACGACTTGGCGGCGATCCCGGCGCCACGGCTGGGCTTCGTGGGGGCGATCAGTGCCTACAAGCTCGACCTGGCGCTGCTCGAGCAGCTGGCCCGGGCCCACCCCGGCTGGTCGCTGGTGCTGATCGGGCCGGTGGGGGAGGGGGATCCCGACACGGATGTGGCGGCGCTGGCCGAGCTCCCCAACGTTCATCTGCTTGGTGCACGGCCTTATCACGTCCTGCCGGCTTATCTCAAGGGCTGTGCCGTGGGTCTGCTGCCCCTGCGCCTCAACGCATACACCCAGGCGATGTTCCCGATGAAGTTCTTTGAGTACCTGGCGGCGGGTCTGCCCGTGGTGGCCACGCGCATCGCGTCGCTGCAGGCCTATGGGGAGGCGGCGCTGCTCTGCGAGCCCACCGCCGACGCCTTCTCGGCTGCGATCAAGCAGGCGCTGGATGGCCAGGGCCCCGGGCTGACCAGTCGCCTGGCCCTGGCTGGCCGCCACACCTACGCCTCCCGCACCCAGCGCATGTTGGAGGTGCTGGACAGTCTGCAGCAGGCAGGATGACGGCCTCCACTCCCAGGGCCATCAGTGTGCTCACGGTCTGCATGAACCGTGCGGAGCACCTGCGGATCTCGGCGGCCCACGTGGCTCGCTGGCCCCACCACGTCGAGCACCTGATTCTCGACTGGAGCAGTGATCCCCCTCTTCGCCGCGAGGAGCTGCCGGAGGACCCTCGGATCCGGCTGCACCGGGTTGAGGGCGAGCGCCGCTGGAACCTGTGCCGTGCCTACAACTTCGCCGCCCTCCTGGCCCGGGGCGAGGTGCTGCTGAAGCTCGACGCCGACTGCTGGCCGGCGCCGGAGTCCGATCCGCAGTCGCTGCTTCTCCAGGGTCCGCTTTGGATGGGGGCCGGTGCGGGGGGGAGTGCGGGCCAGTTCCTGATGCAGCGTGACCTGTTTGACCAGGTCGGGGGCTTCAACGAATGGATGGTTGGTTGGGGCTTTGACGACAAGGATCTGCGCGTGCGTCTGGAGCTGGTCGCCTCCTGTCCGCTGTGGACCCTGCCGGAGGGATGGGTCGTCGTGATGCCCCATGCCGATGCCACCCGGGTCGGCGCTGCGCTGCAGCGTGACACCGCCATCGCACGACAGCAGGCGCTGGCAGCCCTGCGCGCCTCCCGCCTGCACAATCGCCTGGTGGCGGCCCAGTGCCCCTGGGGGTCGAACCGGCCGTCGAGCCGCTACCTTTCCCAACCATCGGCGGATGCGGTGCCCCACTGGTGCGCGGAGGCCTCCACAATTCCGGTGCTGCCGGCTCCCCTGGAGCGCTCGCTGGCCCAGCAGCGACGGCGCACGTTCTGGGCCGTCTTCCTGGCGATCCCGGATCCGGCGATCGAGGCACTGCCTGAGAAGTTGCTGCCCGGAGATGTGCAGGGCCGCTGGCCTGTGGACTGGTGGCATCGCTTTTACTGGTTCAGCCTGCGCCCGTTGCTGATGGCGCCGGTGTGGGGCCTGGCCCTGCTGCGCGGAGCCGGTCGCTGGCGCTCCGGGGGGCGGCCGGGCTCGCGGTGATCCCCGGCGATGGGCTGACGTCGACTGCTCAACTGTGCCGGCCGTCGTCATCGACGCGATGGCGCGATTGCCTGCTTTGAAGTGCTGGGGGAGGCTGGCTTATGCTCATTCCAGCATCGTGGAAAACATGCCGGAAGCCCAGGGAATCACGCCTTCCGGTCTTTCTTTTCCGTCAGCTGCAATCAGCATCATCACGGTCTGTATGAACCGCCGGCACCATCTGCTGCAGTCGCTGCCGCGGGTGTGTGCCTGGCCTCACCATCAGGAGCACATCGTTGTCGACTGGAGCAGCCGTACCCCGATTGCCCGCAGTGACCTGCCGGATGACCCGCGCATCCGGCTCCTACGCTTACAGGGGGAGACCCAGTGGCATCCAAGCCAGGCCTACAACTTCGCCGCTGCCCAGGTCCGGGGTGACTGGATCTTTCGCCTGGATGCCGACTGCTGGGTTCAGGACCTGGATCCGTCGCAGCTGATGGCGTGTGATCCCGCGGACGGCTGGGTGGCCCGCGCGTCCCAGGGGGGGAGTCTGGGTGCCGTCCTGGTGCGCAGGGATCTGTTTGCTGCCATCGGCGGCTTCAATGAACTGATGCGCAGTTATGGCTTTGAGGACAAGGATCTGATCTACCGCCTTGAAGCCCAGCCCGGTGTGCACATCGGCAGCCTGGCGCCCGAGCATGTGGTCTTCATCCCCCATTCCGCTCAGGTGCGCGCCAACCTGCCGGGCTCCGAGGCCAAGGCCCGTGCGTTGAAGCGGGCGACCTCCCTGTCCAACCGTTTCCTGGCTGCTTCCTGCCCCTGGCCCGGCCACTACCGATGCGCCAGCTACCGCCAGGAGCCAGAGGGTCACTGGCTGCTCGAGCCTGGCACCCTGCCTTGCCCTCCCCGGGAGATCGCCGAGGAGGCCCAGCGGCTCAGGCGGACCATCTTCTGGGGGCGCTTCCTGCTGCTGCCCGAGCTCTATGTGATCCAGGCCCCCCAGGTGCTGCTGCCTTCGGACAGGGATGGGCAGTTCCCGATCCACAGCACCCATTACCTCTACTGGCACACGGTTCGACGTCTCGTGGCGCTGCCGCTGTCGATACTGACCGTCCTGCGGCGTCTGGGTGTATGGGTTCGCTGCCACTCCGCAGGCTGAAGAGCTGGATTGGTCATCAGCTGCGCTGGGCGGTGATGCCCCTGGCGCGATTCATGACCCGCCCCTATGCCCAGGACGTTGAACTGCTCCAGGCTTACGCCGGCCTGGTGCGTCAGGCCTATCACGCTGGCATCTTTCAGCCCTTGCTGAGCACCGATGTGTTCTGGAAAGGTTTCTGGCGCTCGCCTGACGATCTGCCGCCCACCAAATCACCGGCACGGCGGGAACGTGACAATGCCGTGCATCACTATGGCCATGATGTGCTGCTGAAGCGGCATGCGGGTCTGCCCCTGGTGGGGCGGCCCCTGCCGTTCCTGCTGGAGCACGGGGTCAATTTCAGTGACCAATCGGCCTTTGAAGTGCCGGAGCCCTGGGTGCGTACTTACCTGTGCATGGGGGAGCGTCGGGCTGCTCTGTTGCGCCAGAAGCATCCTGTCCAGGCCCATGCCATTGGTCCCTATATCCGTTATGCTCAAATCCCCGTGAATCCAGGGCGGCTCGCTGAGCTGAAGCAGCGATTGGGGAAGACGCTGCTCGTCGTACCGCCCCATTCCACCGCGCAGGTGCAACGGATGTGGTCGAACGCGGAGTGGATCCAGCTGGTGGAGCGCTATCGCCGCGCCCATGGTTATCAGCGTGTCCTTTGGATGGGCTTCTGGAAGGATCCCCTGCCCTTTGCTGAGTGGCTCCCCGACTGGATCCCCGCCGGCAATGGCCACGCCTCCAATCCCTGGTTCCTGGATTGTCAGCGGCTGTTGTTCGCTTTGGGCGATGCCGTCTGCACCTTTGCGCTGGGAACCCATGTCGGCTATGCCCTGGAGCTCGGCCTACCAGTTCTGTTCGGTCGGCAGGCCCTTGATCAGGACATGAGCCGGACCGATGCCGTCTGGCGACCGCGTTTCCAGGGAGAGCTGGAGGAGCGGGAACGGTTGATTGACCGGCTGCTGCGCGACGCGGACGGCGACGAGCTCCTGTGCCTGGATCGCAGCCGTGCCCTGGAGCTCCTGGATCCGTGGTTCGGCTTTTCCCGCCAGGTGTCCAGTGCGGCGATGGCGGCGGTGCTTCAGGGGCGCGATGCCGAGGCGTCGCGGCGACCGCTCCGTGGCTGAGGCCCGCGGCCGGCCACTCTGGCTGCGGTTCCGCTCCCGCCGCAGTGTGCTGGCCCTGGAGGAAGAGGCCCGCGCGGCCCTGGCCCATGGCGATGTCGCCGTTGCCCTGGTGGCCCTCGAGACCCTGGCCAGGCGCTACCGCTGGCATGCCCCGGTGGAGGCGTTGCTGTTCCGCCGTGCGGCCCGGCCCGCAGGCGGGGCACAGGCGGAGGCCTTGCTACGGGGAATCGCAGCCTGCGCCGGGTTCCGCCGCCACCACCGCGCCTATGCCGCCGTGAGCCTGGTCTACCGAGCTGCCGCCAGCGGCGACTGCTCCCTGGCCCGGGAGCTGCAGGTGGGCCTTGAGGCGGCGGTGGCTGAGCTGGAGGCGGATCCGGCCACGCTGCACTGCGGCCGCCGCAACCGCGAGAACCGCCTCAAGCGGCTAATATCCAGTCGGGCGGCCCTGCTGCACCTGGCCCTGCTGCAGCACGATCAGCAGGCGCTGGCGGCCATCGGCCCCTGGGCCCACGCCCTGCTGGCCCGCCTCGACTTCGACCGCCTGCCGGCGGATGTGAGCCTGCGGCTGATGAGCAACTTCGGCCGCTGCCTGGCCCTGCAGGCCCCCTTGGCCCCCCAGGCCCTGCGACTCGATCTGGAGCGCCTGGTGGCCGAGGCAGCCCGGCCACGGCATCGCCACAGCCGGGCCCCGGAGGATCACCTCGGCTTTCTGCGGGGGCTGCTGGCGGATTTGGGCACTGGCGCACCGCTGCTGGCGATTCTCAACGTCGACACGCCGGAGCTGCGGGCGGGCCTCGGGGCCTTCTGGCAGGCTGCCGCCCAGGGGCGCGGGGCCTGACTGCCATGGCCAGGGTGCTGATCGCGATCCATGCGCTGCGCACCGGCGGCGCCGAGCGCGTGGCCCTGCAGTTCGCCCGCTGGCTGCTGGAGGCGGGCCATGGGGTGGTGCTGCTCACCCCCGCCCGGGTCGGCGCCGACTTCTACCCCCTGCCCGCCGGCCTGGAGCGCCGCCACGAGCCGCCCCTGCCCGGGCGACTGGACTGGCTGGGCCCCCTGGTGTTTCCGCTGCGGGTGTGGCGGCTGCGCCGGCTGCTCCAGGCCGAGCACTTCGATCTGACCCTCGGCATGACCACCCTGCCGGCGGTGAAGCTTCTGCTGGCTGCCTGGGGTCTCGGCCTGCCGGTGGTGGTGGCGGAGCGGATCTTCCCCGGCGCCACCCCCCTGGCCCTGCCCTGGCGCTGGCTGCGGCGGCTCACCTATCCGCGGGCGGCCCTGCACCTGGTGCAGACCGAGGCGATCGCCGCCTGGCTGCGGCAGCGGCGGCTGGCGCACCGTACCGCCGTGCTGGCCAATGCCATCCCCTGGCCCCTGCCCGAGCACCCGCCGCGGGTCGACCCCGACGGCCTGTTGGAACCCAGGGAGCGGCTGGTGTTGGCCGTGGGCACCAAGCCCCACCAGAAGGGCTTTGACCTGCTGGTGCCGGCCTTCGCCGCGGTGGCCGCACGGCGGCCGGGCTGGCGGCTGGCGATCGCGGGGCTGCCCCCGGAGGCCTGGCCCGCCGGCTGGCCCGCTCTGCCGGCCGGTGCGGCGCGGCCGCTGCTGCCGGGACGGGTCGGCAATCTGGCGGAGTGGTACGCCCGCGCCGACCTGTTTGTGCTCAGCTCCCGCTTCGAGGGCATCCCTAACGTGCTGCTTGAGGCGATGGCCAGCGGCTGCCCCTGCCTGGCGATCGACTGCCCCACCGGCCCCGCCGAGCTGATCGCCCACGGCCAGAACGGCTTGTTGCTCCCGGCCGGCTCGGGGGTCTCTGAGCTGATGGCGGCTCTGGAGGCGTTGATCGATGCCCCCGAGCGGCGGCGGCGGCTCGGCCACGGGGCCCTGGCCGTGCGGCAGCGCTTCGCCGAAGCCACGATCCGCAGCCAGTTCCTGGCCGCCCTCGCCCCCTGGCTCCAGCCCGTGTCCCCGTCCGCGGCCGCCTCGCCCTCCGCCACCACGCCATGACCCGCTCCGATCTGCGGCTGCGCCTGCTGGCGTTCGTGCCCTCGGCCCAGGCCCCCTCGGAAACTTTCATCCGGGCGAATCTGCGGGGCCTCCCCTTCGACACCATCGCCTATTTCGGCGATGACCTCTCCTGGAAGCAGCCCTGGCAGGGCGCCTATGCCACCTCGGTGCTGCTCAGCAAGGCGCTCTACAGGCTCGGCCTGCGGCGTGCCGGCACCCTGCCGCCCTCGCTGGTGGCCTGGGCCCTTTGTCGCCGCCACCGGCCCGATGCCCTGATCGCCGAATTCGGCTTTCACGCCGTGCGGATGATGGAGGCGGCCGCCTGGAGCGGCATCCCCCTGGTGGTGCAGTTTCACGGCTCCGATGCCTCGGCCCGCAGCCGCCTGGTGCCGCTTCGGGAGCGCTACCGGCGCCTGCTGAGTCTCGCGGCGGGGGTGGTGGCCAAGTCGGAACCGATGCGGCGCACGTTGCTGGAGCTGGGGGCCCCCGCCGAGCGCCTGGTGGTGAGTCCCTGCGGCGCCGATGCCGGACTGTTCCATGGGTCCACGCCGGGCCAGGCCCCGCCCACCTTTCTGGCGGTGGGGCGGTTTGTGGCCAAGAAGGGTCCCCTGCTCACGATCCAGGCTTTCGCCGCCGCGCTGGAGCAGCTCCCCCCTGGCCAGGCCGCTGGGTTGCGGCTGGTGATGGTGGGTGATGGCCCGCTGCTCCCGGCGGCGGGCCAGTTGGTCAATGACCTGGGCTTGCAGGAGCAGGTGCAGTTCCCCGGTCTGTGCAGCCCCGCCGGGGTGGCGGATCGGATGCGCGCCTGTCGCGCCTTCCTGCAGCACTCCCTGGTGGCTCCCGATGGCGACAGCGAGGGCTCACCGGTGTCGGTGATGGAGGCCCAGCTGAGCGGTCTGCCGGTGATCTCCACCCGCCATGCCGGCATCCCCGAGGTGGTGCTGGAGGGTGAAACGGGTCTGCTGGTCGACGAGGGCGATGTGGCCGGCATGGCGTTGGCCATTGCCAGGCTGGCGGCCGATTCGGCCCTGGCCGAGCGGCTGGGGCGGGCGGCGGCGCTGCGGGCCGGATCGGCCTTCACCGTGGCCCACCACCTGGAGGCGGTGGCGGGCCTGGTCGAGCGGGTGGTGGCGGAGCGCAGGCCGACTCCTCAGGATTGACGATCGAGCGCCAGCAGCCCGTGGCTGTTCAGGAAGTCTCGGAAATCACCATAGAGAAGCGCGCCACCTTGGTTGTTGAGGTGGTCGTCGTCGAAGAAGATACGGTGCCCCTCGCGATAGTTTCGGCACGTGGGCCCCTCGGGACAGAGCACCGGGAAGGGGTCGTAGAGCAGCAGATTGGGATGGCTTCGGGAAGCGGCCTCGAGTCTGTCGGTCAGCACGCGGAACCGTCGGCTCAGTTGCTCCCGGTCTGCCTGGAGTTCACAGCCTGGATCGAGCAGTGGACGAAACCACTCCCGCACGCACAGTTCCGGTGGTGGGAGGTCGCGCCCGCGCGCGAACTTGGGTATCGGCAGCACCACCACGACGGGGACCTTCTTCAGGGCTGCCCGCTGGGCCAGAGCCTCCAAGTCTCCCAGCCAAAGGGCATAGGCCTGGTCGCGTGTCAGGGGTTGGCCTCGCTCATCGGCAAAACGATTGCGACGATCGATACCGAAAACACTGGGCAGGAAATTAGAGACAACGAGAACATCTCCAGGCTGGAGCTCAGCCATTGTCCGTTTGATCACTCGGGCCTGCTGATCCTTGTCAAGGGCCTTCCAGGCACGTGTTTCCAGTTCTGGGCTGAGGGGCACGAGCTGTCCGTGGACGTAGAGGAGTCGCAGGCCGATCCCGTCCTCGCGGTGCAGCCGCTCCAGCAGTCCGGTGAGGTGACCGGCATGGCTGTCACCGAGCACCAGCAGCCTTGGCTGGCCTGCCCTCGCCGGCAGGGTGCACAGGCGGCTGCTCCGGGCCAGGGGCGGTCCCTCACCCCGGTACCAGCTGCAGTTGGCCTTCGTCACTGTTGTGGTGGCAATGGTGCTGCGTTCCACTTCCTGGCGAGTGGCGGCGGCCGGCCTGCCGCGAAAGGCCGCCGCTAGGGCAGTTCGTTCAAACCCCAGCAACGTCAGGGCGGTCAGGCAGGCGGCGCTCAGGCCGACCCTGAGCGTGGCGGCTCTGCTGCTGGGCCAGCTGGCCTGACGAGCCGGCGTCTCGATCCAGCGGTAGGACAGCCAGCCCAGCAGCAGCATCAGGCTCAGTTGCCCAGGTGCTGTCCACGGATGGATGCCGATGGTCCAACGGCTCAGGACCAGGACGCTCCAGTGCCAGAGGTAGAGCGAGTAGGAGAGGCCGCCGAGCCACAGGACGACCGGCCTGGTGAGCAGGTCGTGGACTGCGCTATCGGGTCGCAGCGCTACTAGCAGGAACCAGGTCAGGGCAGCCACCGCCAGCGTGGCGGTGGTGATCCAGGCCTTCACAACAAACAAGAGAGCGATCAGGGGCAGTGCAAACCAGAAGGGGTTGACCTGCTGGAGAAGCCCATGCAAGTGCCCTCGCCGCTGCACGGCGAGGAAGGCCAGGCAGCCCAGACCCAATTCCCAAAACCGCGCCGGCATCAGAAAGAACGCTCCAGCCGCATCGCGATCCGCCAAAACCAGGTAGAGCACCAGCGAACCGAGACCAAGTCCACCGATGGCCAGGGCCAGGCGTCTGGCACCGTGAACCAGGCCCTGGGCAAAGCCCGTGAGCCAGAGAAGGAGGGGAAAGAAGAAGTAGAATTGCTCCTCGACCCCCAGAGACCATGTCTGGGTGAAAAGGTTGTAGTCAGAGGATTCGGCGAAGTAGTCGGTTGCTGTGTGGTGGAGATAGAGATTGGAGAGGCCGAAGATGGCGCTCATCCCTGTCCGCCAACTGGTGCCACCGGCGGGTGCATAGGGCGGGATCACCAGGCTTCCCATCAGGACTGTGACGGCAATGCAGACCAGCAACGCCGGCAGCAGGCGCTTCATCCGCCTGGCGTAGAAGCTCGTCAGCCAGTCGCGCCAAGTGGTCGCGGGTCGTCGGGAGAGGGAGCTGGTGATCACATAGCCCGAGATCAGAAAGAAGACATCGACGCCCAGGAAGCCATTCGGTGCCAGGCTTTTGTTGACGTGATTGGCGATGACGGCCAGAACGGCGATGGCCCGCAGCCCGTCAATGTCATGGCGATAACTGGAGCTCGCCGAACCCTTGGACACTGGTTTCTCCTGTGCGGCTGATTCGTGGGATCAACGTTGTAAGAAGGGTTGGGGCGCCGAGGCGTCTGGCCTGATCGGGCCTACGCCGATGGGGTCCCTAATGTAAGTGGATGGTCACTCACCAGCCCCAGCACGCCAGTTCCGGTGGCTTCCTCGCCGGCCTGAACGACGCCCAGCGCAAGGCGGTGGACCACCACACCGGCCCATTGCTGGTGGTGGCCGGCGCCGGCAGCGGCAAGACCCGCGCCCTCACCCACCGCATTGCCCACCTGATCGGCCACCACGGCGTGGATCCGGCCGAGCTGCTGGCGGTCACCTTCACCAACAAGGCCGCCCGCGAGATGAAGGAGCGGCTGGAGCTGCTGCTGGCCCAGAAGCTTGCCCAGAGCCAGTTCGGCCAGCCTTGGAGCACCCTGCCGGCGGTGGAGCAGCGCCAGCTGCGCTCGCGCATCTACCGCGAGGTGATCAAGGACCTCTGGATCGGCACCTTCCACGCCCTGTTCGCGCGGCTGCTGCGCTTCGACATCGATAAGTTCAAGGACCCGGAGGGTCTGAGCTGGACCCGCCAGTTCTCGATCTACGACGAAGGCGACACCCAGAGCCTGGTGAAGGAGATCGTGACCCAGGAGCTTGGGCTCGATCCCAAACGCTTTGAGCCCAAGAAGGTACGCTGGGCCATCAGCAGTGCCAAGAACCAGGGCTGGATGCCCGAGCAGTTGGAGGCCGATGCCGGCGGCCAGCGGGGCAAGTTGATGGCCGAAACCTACCGGCGCTATCGCCGCGCCCTGGCCGCCAACAACGCTCTGGACTTCGACGATCTGCTGCTGTTGCCGGTGCAACTGCTGCGCCAGAATGATCAGATCCGCAACTACTGGCACCGTCGCTTTCGCCACGTGCTGGTGGATGAATACCAGGACACCAACCGCACCCAGTACGACCTGATCAAGCTGCTGGTGACGGATGGCCAGGATCCGGAGACCTACGACAACTGGCAGGGGCGATCGGTGTTCGTGGTGGGCGATGCCGACCAGAGCATCTACAGCTTCCGGGCCGCCGACTTCACGATCCTGATGGGCTTCCAGGACGACTTCGGCGATGGAGCGCCCGATGACGCCACGGCCACGATGGTCAAGCTGGAGGAGAACTATCGCTCCACCGCCACGATCCTGGAGGCGGCCAATGCCCTGATCGCCAACAACTCTGAGCGGATCGACAAGGTGCTGCGGCCGACCCGCGGCGAAGGCGAGCCGATCACGCTCACCCGCTGCGACGACGAGATCGCCGAGGCGGAGGCGGTGGTGCACCGCATGCGCATGCTGGAGGCGGCCCATCCGGAGCTGCGCTGGGGCGACATGGCCGTGCTCTACCGCACCAATGCCCAGTCGCGGGCGATGGAGGAATCCCTGGTGCGCTGGGGCATCCCCTACATCGTGGTGGGTGGTCTGCGCTTCTACGACCGGCGCGAGATCAAGGACGTGCTCTCCTACCTCAAGCTGCTGGTGAATCCGGCCGACACGGTGAGCCTGCTGCGGGTGCTCAATACCCCGAAGCGCGGCATCGGCAAGACCACGATCGAGCGTCTCACCGATGCCTCCAACCAGCTGGGTATCCCCCTCTGGGAGGTCGTGAGCGACCCCGAGGCCGTGCGTTCCCTGGGGGGGCGTTCGGCCAAGGGGCTGCTGCAGTTCTGCGAACTCATCAACGATCTGCAACGGCGCGTGCAGGAGGCCCCCCCGTCGGAGCTGGTGCAGCGGGTGATGGAGCAGAGCGGCTATGTGGCGGAGCTGATCGCCGATGGCACCGATGAGGCCGAAGACCGGCGCCGCAACCTCAATGAGCTGGTGAACGCCGCCCTGCAATACCAGGAGGAGAACGATGAGGGTTCCCTGGAGGATTTCCTGGCCTCCGCGGCCCTGGCCAGCGACGCCGACAGCAAGGACACCGAGCGGGATCGCGTCACCCTGATGACCCTGCACGCCAGCAAGGGGCTCGAGTTCCCGGTGGTGTTCCTGGTGGGGATGGAGCAGGGGTTGTTCCCCAGCTACCGCTCCCTGGAGGATCCGGCGGCGATGGAGGAGGAGCGGCGCCTCTGCTACGTGGGCATCACGCGGGCCAAGGAGCGGCTCTACCTCTCCCACGCCAGTGAGCGGCGTCTGTGGGGTGGCATGCGCGAGCCGGCGGTGCCCTCAGTGTTCCTGTCCGAACTCCCTGAGGAGCTGGTGCAGGGCGATATCCCCCGCAGTGGCGGCGCCGCCATCCGCCGTGAGAACCGCCTCGATCGGCTCACACGGGTGGATCGGGAGGAGTCGCAGCGGGTGGCTGCCGGTGGTGCCGCCGCGGCTCCGGCCAATGCGGTGCGGCGCCGGACGGTGGGTCCGGGCGCCGGTAAGGCCTGGGCGGTGGGCGATCGGCTGCGCCATGCCGCCTTCGGCGAGGGACTGGTGACCCACCTGTTCGGCAGCGGCGAGAAGATCTCGATCGCGGTGAAGTTCGAGGGCCTGCCGCCCAAGATCCTCGATCCGCGCCTGGCGCCGATCGAGCCGGTGGAGGTCTGAGCCTGTGGCGCCCCGCAAGCTGTTGTTGATCCGTGGCCTTGGCCACAGCGGCACCACAATTCTCGATCTGGCCCTGGGAGCCCATCCCCGCATCGTGGGGCTGGGAGAGGCTGCCCGCATCCTGCGCAGGCCGCTGCCGGGTGAGGAGCACCGAGGTCCTGCCCAGCTGAGGGCTGAACTCAGGCATCAACGGGTCTGCACCTGTGGTGCGACGGCAGCCCAGTGTCCCGTATGGGGGGATCTGCTGGAGTGGCTACCCGCCCATGATCATCTGCCATTGGCCGATAAGTTTCGGCGCCTGATGGAGGCGGTGAGCTTGGCAGGGGTGCAGGCTGGTCATGCTGATGACTGGCTGGTTGATTCCTATCAGGACGATCTCGAGCTTCCCTCCCAGTCTTTTGCGGATCTGGATGTGAGGGTGGTGTTCCTGGTTCGTGATGTGCGCTCGTGGGTGTATTCAAGAGTCCGGGATCGCCGCAACAAGGGGAAATCCCTTCTGGGTGTCCGCAATGTGGCCCGCTGGTGCCGCGTCAATCGCCGTTTTGAACGGGAGCTTCAACGCTGTGGCAAGCCGGTTTTCCACTTGGGCTACGAAGAGCTGGCCCTGGCGCCGGACCGGGCGCTTGGCCGGCTGTGTGAGTGGTTGGGCCTCGAGTTCTCGGAGGCCATGCTCACGCCTGGATTGGCATCAGGCAGCCACATTCTCTCTGGAAACAGGGTGCGCTTTGATCCTCAGAAAACCCGGCAGATCCGCTACGACGCCTCCTGGCTTCAGGCTACGGCGTGGCCGGCCTCGGCCGCGCTGATCTGGCCTCAGCTCGCGCAGATGAATCACCGCCTGGTTTATGCCAACGAATGGATAGGTGGCTGATGCGGCGGATCGCCTCCCATTCGTGCTGGCCTTGCCACGGGATGTCGTAGAGGACTACTTCTCCTGAGCGCATCCGGGTTCTGTTCAGTCTCTCCATGGCGTTGTCGGCTCGGTCACTCGGCCGCTTCCCGGTGCCGTGGCCATCACTGCCTTCCCAGAGGCCTGCCGTGCGGATTCGGGGGGGATCAGGCTCCATTTGCCCCTGACGCTCTGCTAGCCCGCGCGCCCATGTGTCTTGAGGCTCAGATCACAACCATCGGCCTGGACTAATGAAGGGGGGCACGTCAGGGACCTGAACCTCAGAGGCTGCTGGGGGCCAGGCCGCCGGCCACGGCGCCACGGATGGCCAGCAGCTGCTCCAGCAGCGGTTCAAGCCGGTGCAGCGGCACCATGTTGGGCCCGTCGCTGAGGGCGTTGTCGGGGTCGGGGTGGACCTCCATGAACAGCCCATCCACCCCCACGGCCACCGCAGCCCGAGCCAGGGGTGCCACGAACTCCCGTTGGCCGCCGGTGCTGGTGCCGTTGCCGCCCGGCTGCTGCACCGAGTGGGTCGCATCGAAGATCACCGGGCAGCCCAGCTCCTGGAGCTGGGGCAGGCCGCGGTAGTCCACCACCAGGGTGTTGTACCCGAAGCTGCTGCCCCGCTCGGTGAGCCAGAGGTTCTCCACGCCGGCCTCCCGCAGTTTCTTCACCACCTGGGCCATGTCCCAGGGGGCGAGGAACTGGCCCTTCTTCACGTTGATGATCTTCTCAGTGCCGCGGGTGGCGGCGGCGGCGGCCAGCAGCAGGTCGGTTTGGCGGCAGAGGAAGGCGGGGATCTGCAGCACGTCCACCACCTCGGCCACCGGGGCCGCCTGGTGACTCTCGTGGATGTCGGTGAGCACCGGCAGCCCGAAACGCTGCTTCACCTCGGCCAGCACCTCCAGGCCGCCGCTGACGCCGGGGCCGCGGAACGAGCCGCCCGAGCTGCGGTTGGCCTTGTCGTAGCTGGCCTTGAAGATGTAGCGGATGCCCAGCCGGTCGGTGATGGCCTTCACCTGCTCGGCGATCTCCAGGGCGAGCTCCCGGCTCTCGATCACGCAGGGACCGGCGATCAGCGTGAGGCTCATGGGCAGGGGGGCGCGGCGGTTGCGGCAGTCCGGGCTGGGGCCAGCATGCCGGAAGCTGCAGCAGCGAGCTTGCCGGCATCGCGCCGGTTCCGCCGGCTGCCCTCAGCCTGGTGCCACGCCAACCCCACCACCAACCCCCACCCTCGCCGATGCCTGAGGCCTCGCCCCAGCCCAGCGCCATTCCCCCTGGTGCCTGCGGCGTCTGCGGCCTGCACGCCGATCCCGAAGCCCGGGACCGCTGGCAGATCGGCGCTGACGGCCTCTGGCTGCTACGGCACCACCCCGATCCGGCACCCGTGGCCGGCTGGCTGATCCTCGATGCCGTGCGGCACCTGGGCGGGCCGATCGACTTCCGGCTCCAGGAGGCCGCTGCCTGGGGTGGGGCGGTGCAGCGGGCCTCGCGGCTCGTTCAGGCGCTCACGGGTTGTGAGCGCGTCTATGCGATCGCCTTCGGGGAGGGGGCGCGGCACCTGCATCTGCACCTGATCCCCCGCCGGGAGGGGGACAGCGGGACCGAGGCCTGGGCGGTGGCCGACGTCTACCGGGCGGTGGCCAGCGGGAGCCGGCCGGCCGCCGATCCCGCTGCCGTGGCCGAGCTGGTGGCCCGGGCCCGGACGCTCTGGGGCGCCGCCGGCGACGGCCCTACGCTCGCGCCATGAGCCAGCCCATTCCGGTTTTCATCGGCTACGACCCGCGCGAGCGGGCGGCCACCAACGTGCTGATCGACAGCCTCTTTCAGCGCAGCTCGGCACCGCTGGCGATCACGCCGATCGTGACGCCCCAGCTGGAGGCCCAGGGGCTGTTCAGGCGCGAGCGCGACCCGAAGCAGAGCACCGCCTTCTCCTTCACCCGCTTCCTGGTGCCTCACCTGATGGGATATCAGGGCTGGGCGCTGTTCATGGACTGCGACATGCTCTGCCGCGGCGACATCGCCGAACTCTGGGCCCTGCGGGATGAGCAGTACGCCGTGATGTGTGTCCAGCACGAGCACAACCCCAACGAGTCGGTGAAATTTCTCGGGGAGCCCCAGAGCCCCTACCCCAAGAAGAACTGGAGCTCGCTGATGCTGCTCAACTGCAGCCGCTGCACCGCCCTCACCCCGGAGTATGTCAACACGGCGACAGGACTGGAGTTGCATCGCTTCCACTGGCTCGCCGGTGACCATGAGATCGGAGCCCTTGACCAGGGCTGGAATCACCTGGTCGACGTGCAGGACCCCGCCAAGGCCGAGGGCGCCACGCTGCTGCACTGGACCCTGGGGGGGCCCTGGTTCCGCGAGCAGCGTCTGATGGGTGGCGTACTGGCGGCCGAGTGGTTCGCCGCCCGCGACGACAGCTCCCGTCTCTGGGACTGATGGCGATGCGCACGATCGTGGCCGTGCCGGCCCGGCTCGAATCCTCCCGCCTGCCCCGCAAGGTGCTGGCGGACATCGGTGGCAAGCCGATGCTGCAGCGGGTGCTGGAGGCCTGCCGCCAGGCCGAGAGTCCGGCGGCGGTGGTGCTCTGCACCGACTCCGAGGAGTTGCTGAAGGCGGCGAAGCGCTGGGGCTGCCAGGCCCTGCTCACCAGTCCGGCCTGCAGCTCCGGCAGCGATCGGCTGGCCTCGGTGGTGGAGCCCCTAGTGGCCCTCGGCGGCGGGGCAGCGGCCGAGACCCTGGTGGTGAACGTGCAGGGGGACCAGCCCTTCCTCGATCCGGCCGTGATCGATGCGATGACGGCTGAATTTGCGCGCCGCACGCCGCTGCCGGAGGTGCTCACGCCCATCTACCGCATGGGGGCCGACAAGGTGCACAACCCCAACGTGGTCAAGACGCTGGTGTCGAGCGACGGGCGCGCCCTCTACTTCTCCCGCTCCGCCATTCCCCACGTGCGCGGTGTGGATCCGGAGCACTGGCATGCCCATGTGCCCTTCTGGGGCCACGTGGGCATCTACGGCTACCGGGGCGATGTGCTGGCCCGCTGGCCCCAGCTGCCGGCGTCGCCCCTGGAGGACAGCGAGAAGCTGGAGCAGCTGCGGCTGCTGGAGGCGGGCATCGGCATCGGCACGTTCCCGGTGGCGGAGGAGTCGCTGTCGGTGGATACGGCCGAGCAGCTGGAGCAGGCCCGGGCGATCGCGGCTGGCCTGGAGGGCTGAACGGAGCTGACCTGACGTGAGCTGGGCAGGTTGGCTGGTGCCTAGGTCAGTCCCGGCATGCCGGGATGGACTGCCATGGCTCAGCCGGCGCCAGGCCAGCCCCGGGCGAGCCTTGCATAACGCCAGCATTGTAGTTTGATTGCAAGATCAACTCGGTTGGCGTCTCCGGCGCCTGTCTCCTCCTGCTGCGCTGCCATGGCCCTGCCCATTCCGGTGTTCATCGGCTACGACCCCCACGAGCGGGCCGCCGTGAACGTGCTGATCGACAGCCTTGTCCAGCACAGCAGTCAGCCCCTGGCGATCACGCCGATCGTCGCCCGGCAGCTCCAGGGCGTGTACGGCCGTGGGCGCGATCCGCGCCAGAGCACGGAGTTCTCCTTCAGCCGCTTCCTGGTGCCCCACCTGATGGGCTACCAGGGCTGGGCGATCTTCATGGACTGCGACATGCTGGCCCGCGGCGACATCGCCGAACTCTGGGCCCTGCGGGATGAGCGCTATGCGCTGCTGTGCGTGCAGCACGAGCACGTGCCCCGCGAGGACGTGAAGTTCCTCGGTGCCCTCCAGACCCGCTACGAGAAGAAGAACTGGAGCTCGCTGATGCTGTTCAACTGTGGGCGCTGCACGGCCCTCACGCCCGAGTACGTCAACACGGCGTCCGGCCTGCAGCTGCACCGCTTTGAGTGGCTTCAGGGCGACTATGAAATCGGCGCCCTGCCGATGGAGCGCTGGAATCACCTGATCGACGTGCAGCCCCCGCGGACGGAGCCCGCGGCTGCGGGCGGTCCGGCCCTGGTGCACTGGACCCTGGGCGGCCCCTGGTTTCAGGAGTACCGCCTGGGGGGCGGTGTACTGGCGGCCGAGTGGTTGGCAGCCAGGGACGAGGCCTTCCGGCTCTGGAACTGAGCCGGAAGGCCACTCACCAGCCCATCGCCCGCAGGGCTCTGTCGTAGAGCCGTTGCCCCCACCAGGACAGGCCCGCGATCAGGGGTACGCCGACCACCAGCAGCACCAGCAGCAGCCACCAGGGGTGGGCTGGCTCGAGGCCGGCGGCGGCAGCCTTGAGGCCCTTCAGCAGGGGGCGATGCAGCAGGTACATGAAGAAGCTCGCGGTGCTCGTGGCCTGCAGCCAGCCCGGCAGGCTCCAGCCGCGCAGTCGGCGGCAGGTGACGACCACCAGCAGAGCGGGGACCAGGGCGGCCATCGGCAGCGAGCGGAGGCTGGTCTCGATGGCACGGCCCTGGACGCCAAGGCTGATGGTCAGGGCGACAAGGGCCAGCGCCGTCAGGAGGGCCAGGCCTCTGGAGTGCAGGGGGCCCCGCGCATCGGCGTGGCCCAGCAGCTCGCCTGAGAGCAGCAGCCCTACGGCGAAGGGCGGGAAGTAGAGGAGGATTCGCGGATCCAGGCCACCGAGGAGTCGATCGAGCGCGCCCAATCCCAGGGCCAGAGATCCGCAGAGCACCACCTGGGCCTGCGCTCTGCTCCCTGTCCTGACGATCAGACTGTGGCGAATGATCAGAAGCAGTGGTGCCGCTGCGTAGAACAGCACGAGCATGTTCACGTACCAAAGCGTCCGAAGTGGCTCGCCGTTGAAGGCGGGAATCAGCAGCAGCCCCTTCGCGACATCGGGCCACTTCAGGAGTTCAACCAGTCCAAAGAGCACCAGGGCCGCCCAGTAGGGCGGCACGATTCGCAGGAACCTTGCCCAGTAGTACCTCCAGATGTGGCCGCCAGTGCGGATCTCCCGTCGGCCAGCCAGGGCGCCCGCCATCAGGGTGAACAGGCCAAGCACTACCACCGTCAGTCGGTATGTGACGGCGTTCTTGTATCCATCAATGCCGTCGACATAGCCCAGCAGATGCCAGAAGCCAACGATGTAGAGAATGCTGCCGCCGCGCAGCAGGTCAATTGCGGCATGGCGCCGAGAGGCAGGGGTTCCTGGTGCGTGGCCGAGGGACTCAGTCATTGTGATCGCGCCAGCCCTGGCCCTCCAGTTCGCTCCAGAAGGGGGTCGGCTGCAGCAGCCGCTCCGCCAGTTCCCGCACGGCGCCGCGCCCGCCGGGCCGCAGCAGCACCAGATCCGCCTGGCGGCGCAGGGGACGTGCCGCATCGGCCGTGGCCACCAGCAGGCCCACCTGGCCCCGCACGGCCAGGTCGTTGAAGTCGTCCCCCACGAAGGCCGTGGCGGTGGGCGTGACGCCCAGCTCGGCCTGCAGGGCCGCCAGGGCCTGGGGCTTGTCCTTGGCGCCCACCAGGCAGTGGCGGATGCCGAGGTGCCGGGCTCGTACCTCGGTGGCGCCGCCGCGGCCGCCGCTCAGAAAGGCCACCTCAATGCCGGCGTGCTGGAGCAGGCGAATCCCCAGCCCATCGCGCACATCGAAGCGCTTGATCAGTTCCCCCTGGGGGCCGTACCAAAGCCCGCCATCGGTGAGCACGCCATCCACGTCCAGCACCAGCAGGCGCACGGCCGCCAGGCGCGAGCGCTGCCGCCACCAGCGCCAACGGCGGCGCAGCTGCCATGGGCTGCCGAAGTCATGGCTCCCGCTCATGCCCCCGCCCTGCTGAGGCCGGCCTGCACCAGATCGTGCAGCCGGAGCAGGCCGAGCATCTGCTGGGCGCCGCCCACCACCGGCAGCACGGCGATCGGCTTGCGTCGGTTGCGCTCCATCCGCTCCAGGGCCTCCACCGCCAGCACCTGCTCGTCCACGGTGATCGGATCGGCCGTCATCAGGTCGGCGGCGGTGAGCTCGGCCCACTCCGGCGGGCTGTGCTGCTGCAGGGCCCGGCGCAGGTCGCCATCGGTGATCAGGCCGTGGATCCGGCTGGGGTCGCCGGAGTGGGTCACCCAGCCGGCCCCCACCCCATCGGCGGTGAGCTGGGCGATCACCTCGGGCAGGGGTGTGCCGGCCTGCAGCGGCGTCAGCCGGCTGGCGGGAATCATCAGGTCCCCGGCCGTGAGGGTGAGTTGCTTGCCCAGGGCGCCGGCCGGGTGGTTGAGCGCAAAGTCCTGGGGAGAGATGCCGCGCCGCTCCATCCACACCGCCGCCAGGGCATCGCCGATGGCCATGGCCACCGCCGTGCTGGCGGTGGGGGCCAGGTTGAGCGGGCACACCTCCCGGTCCACGGAGCCATCGAGCACCACGTCGCAGCCGCGGGCCAGGGAGGAGTCGATCCGGCCCACCAGGGCGATGCGGCGGCTGCCGCGGCGGCGCAGGTGGGGCAGGATCTCCAGCAGTTCAGCCGTCTCGCCGCTGTTGGAGAGCAGCAGCGCCACGTCGTCGGGGGCCACCACCCCGAGGTCGCCGTGCAGGGCGTCCAGAGGGTTGAGGTAGATCGCCATCAGGCCGATCGAGGAGAAGGTGGCGGCGATCTTGCGGGCCACGATGCCGCTCTTGCCCACCCCGGTGATCACCAGCTTGGCGCGGCGATCCGCGCAGCCATCGAGCAGCTCCAGGGCCGCCTCGACCTCGCTCGCCGCCAGGCGTTCCGCCGTGGCGGCAATGGCCGCCGCCTCTTCCTGCAGGCAACGGGTGAGCGCGGACAAGGGCCGAGGGCAGAAGGGTGCGGTGATTCTCCCCCAGCCCTGGTGGGGTGGCGGCGGTGCCGGTGGGCTCAGCGGCGTGTGCCGATGCGCTCGCCGGTGTATCCCGCCCGCTCCCGAACCCCCTGGCACCAGGTCAGGTTGGCCAGATACCAGTCCACCGTGGCCGCCAGCCCCTCCCGGACGCTGTGGCGGGGCTGCCAGCCCAGCTCCGTGCTGATGCGGCTGGGATCGATGGCGTAGCGCCGGTCGTGGCCCGGACGATCCGTCACGGGGGTGATCAGGCGGGCGTGGGGTGCGCCAGCGGCGAGCCGCTCATCCAGC
>NZ_JAGQBX010000002.1 GCF_024345855.1 Synechococcus sp. GreenBA-s
GGGGGGCGAGCTGGGGCACCGGGGCCGCCCCAGTGGGCGGCGGCGGCAGCTACCACTTCAATGGCACCGGCGGTGACGCCTGGCGCGACGGCTACGGCGGCTTCCACCCGATGTATGGGCCGGGCACACGGCAGGGCATCAACGTCGACACGTTCAACCGCAACGTGAACGTCAACACCAACTTCTACAACCGCGATTTCAACGGCTGGAACAGGGACTGGAACAACGGCGGCTACTGGGGCAGCCGGCCCTGGGGCACCGGCTGGTACAGCTGGGCGCCCGCCTCCTGGGGCTGGTGGGGGGCCAGCGCCGCCGCCTGGGGCGTGGCGGGCCTGGCGACCGGTGCGGCGATCACCAGCCTGGTGAATGCGGCGGCCCTGCAGCAGTCCCCGGTGATCGTGGTGCCCCAGACCAGTTATCAGCTCAACTTCGGCTCCGTGGAGTCGGTGGGGAGTGCCGGGGTGAGCTTCAGCTACTACGTGAACGGCACCCAGCTCCTGGGGGCCGCCAACTGCCAGGACGGTCTTCTCAACGGCCAGGTGCCCGGCGATCCCGACCAGGCCCAGCTGCTCAACGCCGTCTGCCAGGTGGCCTACGGGGCTGGGGGCTGAGGCGCGGGGCCCTGGGGACCGGGCAGGGGGATCACCCCCCCGCCGTCGCGGCAGAGGCGGATCGGGCAACCATCCGGCCCGTAGACCGCATCGCCCGGCGAGAGGCAGCCGGCCCGGTTCTTGGCCGCCACCTGGCTCGGCTGGATCGGCAGGGGCTGGAACACGGCATTCACCGGCTTGACGATCAGCGGGCAGCGACTGCCCCCCGGCCGCCAGCTGCTGGCATCGATGGCCGCGGGGGTGGAGCCGGGGATGATGCGACGGACATCGGGCAGGGCCGGGGCCAGGCCGGATGGTGACGACGGGGGTAAAGCTGGCGTTGGAGCCTGAGCGGGGGCTGGGGCCGCCCCAGCCCCGGGCGTGGCACCGGCGGCCAGCCCAAGGAGAGCCGCCAGAAGGGCGATGGGCAGGCAGGGTCCCAGGCGGTGGGCTCCGGTGGCCATGATGGGCGGCGATCGGCTGGCCCCAGTGTGCCCGCCGCTCCCGCCCCCCACCAGCAACCATGGCCCAGCCCCCCGAGCAGGCGCTGATCGAACGGTTGGCGCAGGCCTCCCGGGAGTTCGATGCCACCAGCCGCGACGCCGAGCGCAACTGCTGGCTGGCGGTCCACCGCCACGTGCACGGGGTGCTGCCCAGCGAATACGACATCCGCGAGGTGCCCGAGGAGCTCTACCTGGCGGTGTTGGCCGAGCGCCGCGGCCACGACTGAGCGGCCGGAGCCCCCGGCAGCAGATCCGGAATCGGCCTCAGCCGTGACCGCTCCAGAAAGCGGCTGGCGTGGGCCTCGCGGCTGGCCTGCTGGAGATCGCTGGGCTCCACGGCATAGCCCCAGCGATGGGCCGCCTGCAGCAGCTCCTGCCAGCAGCCGCACTGGCTGAGATGCTGGCGCAGCTGGGGCTGGCGCTCGGCGTCCGCCACCAGCCGTTCCAGTTCCGTGCGGGTCATGGCAGACCTCCGTGCGGGCTTCAGGACTACCGGCACGATGGCGACGCCCAGGGACGGCGACCAGGCTGCACCACAAAAAAACCGCCCCCCTGGGGCGGTTCGTGGATCGAGGCAGGGGAGATGTCCCCGCTGGATCAGGCCCAGCCCTTGGCGGCCTGGGACTCGACGTAGGCCGCCACGTCGGCGATGTCGTCGGCGCTCAGCTTGCCGCCGAAGGCGGGCATGGCGTTCTTGCCGTTGGTCACCTGGTAGGTGATGGCGGCCTCGTGGTCGGCGCTGTAGTTGGCCAGGTAGGCCTCGAGGGCATCCTGCTTGAGGGTGCGCTCGGCATTGACGACGTTGCCGCCGCCGATGTGGCAGGCGGCGCAATTGGCGGAGAAGACCTGGGCACCGTGGGCGGCGTCAGCGGCGTAGCTGGGGGCAGCACCCAGCACCAGCGCCAGGCAAAGAGCAATGAGGGACAGAAGACGGCGCATCGGGGCTCGTGCAACCGGACCAGGCTAGGAGTCGCACCCCGGGGGGGCCTGGCCGGCTGCATCGGATCGAAACAATTATGGCCAATCCGATGGGTCCCAACCAGGGATCTGGTGGGGGTAGGCGATCAGACCCGGCCGCGCTCGGGCAGGCCGGCATCCTCGAACACCGCTTCCAGCGTGGGGGCATGGCTCACCAGCCCAAAGCGCTCCGGGGGACTCACCGGCTCATGCACGAAGTGGCGCTGGCGGATCGAGAAGCGATCCCAGGCATTCACCTCGATGCGCAGCAACTTGATCAAGCCCTCGATCAGCCAGCCCTGCAGGTCGATCCCAAAGGGGGGAATCCAGCAGTGGCGCCAGCGGCACAGACGCGCCACGGTGTCGTTCACCGTGACCAGGGGCTGGCCCAGCACCAGCCGCCGCACGGCCCCCTGGCCCGGCTCGGGGTTGGCCCGGTGCGGCTGGGTGGCCAGGTGCACGCACACCCGGGCGATGTCGGCGGCGTGGATGTAGTGGAAGGAGGCCTCGGCCCGCAGCCACTTGGCCAGCCACAGCCAGCGGGTGGCATCCCGCAGTCCGGCGGTGAGGTAGCTGGTGGGGAAGGGGCCGCCGCCATCGACGCGCCCGCCGAACACCAGGGTGGGGAACACCGCCACGATGCGCTCGGCCAGGGGGTGCTGCTCCAGCTGGCGCAGGCACTGGGCCTTGGTCTGGATGTATTCGGTGCCGTAGGCGGTGGCCTCCGGCAGCAACTGCAGATCCCGGTCGAGGATGCTGGCGGTGGAGAAGTAGATCACCTGCTCCAGCACCGCCGGATCGGTGGCGGCCAGCAGCTCCTTCACGGCCACCACGTTCACCTGGCGGGCCCGCTCGGGGTCGCCCCAGGCGGTGGCGGTGTGGATGAGGCGGCTGGCGCTGGCGATCAGCTCCCGGTGGGGTGCCACGTCGCGCAGGTCACCGACCAGCAGGGTGATGCGGGGATCGGTGGCCGGCACCGCCGTGAGCTTGGCGGGATCCCGCAGCCACAGCAGCAGCTCGGCGTCGGTCTCGCGGAACAGCTGGGCAGCGATGTGCTGGCCCACGCAGCCGCTGGCGCCGGTGATCAGGATCCGCTGGGGACGGCGCACAGCGCCGCCGCCGCTAGGTCCGTTGTTGGGCGCGGCCGTCAAACGGCGGCCCCCAGCAGCTCGTTCACGGTCTTGCCGGCCTCGAAGAACACGCGGGCGTTCTCCTCGGGGGTGCCGGGCAGGATGCCGTGGCCCAGGTTGAGGATGTGCTTGCGGCCGCGGGCCTTGCGCACGGTGTCCACGATCCGCTCGCGGATGGCCTCAGGGGTGCCGAACAGCAGGCCGGGATCCACGTTGCCCTGCACGCCCACGTGCTCCGGCAGGCGGGCGATGCCGTCGGCCATGTCCACGGTCCAGTCCAGCGACACGATGTCGACGCCGGTGCGGCCCATGCGCTCCAGCACGCCGGCGCTGCCGGAGATGTAGAGGATCAGGGGGGTGTCGGGGTGGGTGGCCTTCACCTGATCGATCACCCGTTTCTGATAGGGCGCGGCGAACACGTCGTAGTCGATCGGGCTGAGCTGGCCGGCCCAGGAGTCGAACAGCTGCACGACCTGGGCACCGCTGTCGATCTGATAGCGCACGTAGGTGGCGATCGAATCGGCCAGGTGGCCCAGCAGCTGATGCAGCAGCGCCGGCTCCCGGAACGCCATCTGCTTGATCACCGCGTAGGTCTTGGAGCTCTTGCCCTCCACCGCGTAGGCGGCCAGGGTCCAGGGGGCGCCCACGAAACCCAGCACGGCGGCCTCATTGCCCACGTCCTGGCGCAGGCGGCCCAGCACCTCACCCACGAACGGCAGGGCCTCGGCGGGATCCAGGGGACGCAGGGCATCCACCTGGGCCTGGGAGCGGATCGCGGGCTCGATGATCGGGCCGCGGCTCTCGATGATGTCGAAGTCGATGCCCATGCCCGGCAGGGGCGTGAGGATGTCGGAGAACAGGATCACGCCATCGGGCTTGAAGGCGTGGAAGGGCTGCATCGAGATCTCGTAGGAAAGATCCGGGTTCTCCGAGCGCTCGCGGAAGCCTGGGTGCCGGTCGCGCAGGTCGCGGTAGACCTTCATGTAGCGGCCGGCCTGGCGCATCATCCAAACCGGAGGCCGCTCCACCTGCTCACCTCGGGCGGCGCGCAGCAGCAGGGGGGCGGTTTCGGTCATGGGGGAAAGCGAGGCCAGGGGCGAACTTACCCGAGCAGGCCCCGGCCGCCCGGCCTGTGCCGGGCCAGGGCAAGCGCTTCGTCACAGACCGGTTCAGGCCGCTGAGCCGGCGGCCAGCTCCTGGCTGCGCTTCTCGTCGCGGCTGAACACCAGCACCGAGAGGGGCGGCAGGCACAGATCCAGGGACTGCTCATAGCCGTGGATTCCCCAGTCGTCGGTGAACTTGCCGCCGAGGTTGCCGAGGTTGCTGCCGCCGTAGCGCTCGGCATCGGTGTTGAACACCTCGCTGTAGAAACCCTGCAGCGGCACCCCCACCCGGTAGTGGGAGTGGCTCTGGGGGGTGAAGTTGGCCACCACCACCACCCAGCGACCGGTGGTGCTCTCGCGCCGCATGAAGGTGATCACCGAGTGGCGATTGTCGTTGCAGTCGATCCACTGGAAGCCGAACTGGTCGTGGTCGTCACCCCAGAGCGCCCGCTCAGACTTGTAGAAGACGTTCAGGTCATCCACCAGGCGCTGCAGGCCCAGGTGCGGCTCGTACTGGAGCAGATCCCACTGCAGGTCGCCCCAGACATTCCACTCGGCCCGCTGGCCGAATTCCATCCCCATGAAGATTGTCTTCTTGCCGGGGTGGGTCCACATGTAGGCCAGCAGCGCCCGCACGTTGGCGAACTTCTGCCAGTCGTCGCCCGGCATCTTGTGCAGCAGGTGGCTCTTGCCGTGCACCACCTCGTCGTGGCTGAGGGCCAGCATGAAATTCTCGGTGTAGGCGTACCAGATCGAGAACGTGACGTTGTTCTGATGGAACTGGCGGAACCACGGATCCAGCTCGAAGTAATCGAGCATGTCGTGCATCCAACCCATGTTCCACTTCAGGTTGAAGCCGAGGCCACCGATGCTGGTGGGCTGGGTCACCATCGGCCAGGTGGTGGATTCCTCGGCGATCGAGAGGGCGCCGGGGAAGTGCTCGAACAGCACGTGGTTGGCTTGCTGCAGGAAGCGCACGGCCTCGGTGTTCTCGCGGCCGCCGTGCTCGTTGGGCAGCCACTCGCCGTCGGGGCGCAGGTAGTCGCGGTAGAGCATCGAGGCCACCGCATCGACGCGGATGCCGTCGATGTGGAACTGCTCGAACCAGAACACCAGGTTCGCCACCAGGAAGTTGCGAACCTCGTTGCGGCTGTAGTTGAAGATCAGCGTGCCCCACTCCTTGTGCTCGCCGATGCGCGGATCGGCGTGCTCATAGAGGTGGGCCCCATCGAAGAAGGCCAGGCCGTGGGCGTCCTTGGGGAAGTGGCCCGGCACCCAGTCGAGGATCACACCGATGCCCTCGGCGTGGCAGCGGTCCACGAAGGCGCGGAATTCATCCGGCGTGCCGAAGCGGCTGGTGGGGGCATACCAGCCCGTCACCTGATAGCCCCAGGAGCCATCGAAGGGATGCTCCGAGATGGGCATCAGCTCGATGTGGGTGAAGCCGCGGGCCTTCACGTAGGGGATCAGCTTGTCGGCCAGCTCCGGGTAGGTGAGCAGGCGGGCGCCGGGCTTGAGGTCGGCGGCGGGCACGGGCGGCCGCGGCGTGCCATCGGCCTCGATGTAGGGCTGATCGGCGCTGCCGTGCAGCCAGCTGCCCAGGTGCAGCTCGTACACCGCGATCGGCTGATCCAGGGGGTTGCGGCTGTCGCGGGCCGCCAGCCAGTCGGCATCGGTCCAGGGGAAGGCGCCCAGGGACTCGACGACCGAGCCGTTGGCGGGGCGCACCTCGTGGCGGAAGCCGTAGGGGTCGGCCTTCTGGTAGCAGTGGCCGGCCTGGGTGCGCACCTCGTACTTGTAGATCTCTCCGGCGGCGAGACCGGGGATGAACAGCTCCCAGAGGCCGCCCACGCGGCTCTGCATCGGGTGATGGCGGCCGTCCCAACCGTTGAAGTTGCCGAGCAGGGCCACGCTGCGGGCATTGGGGGCCCACAGGCAGAACTGCACGCCGGCCACACCGTGGTGCTGCACCGGGTGGGCGCCCATGCGGCGCCAGATGTGGTGGTGGTTGCCCTCGGCGAACAGGTGGCGATCCAGCTCGCCCATCCACTCGTCGCGGAAGGCCCAGGGGTCGTGGGCCACGTGCTCGATGCCGCCGCGCCGCACCCGCACCTGGTAGGTGCTGCCGGGGGCGTCCGCGAGCTCAGCCTCGAACAGCCAGGGGTGGTGCGGGGTCTCCAGGGGGATGGTCTGGCCGGCATGGAGCAGCTCCACCCGCTCGGCCTCCGGCATCCAGACCCGCACGGCCCAGCCCCCCGACTCCAGGGGCTGGGGACCCAACAGCGCGAAGGGATGGTCGTGCCGGCATTCCGCCAGGCGCTGGGCGTCGTCCACCAACCAGTCGAGCTGAGCCAGCACAGGCATTGAGAGCAGGGCGTGGCTGCGAGCCTAGGCGGCTTTGCGGGGCCGGTCGTTGCGGATTTGACGGGCCGTCCCGGGGGTGATCGTCGCCTGGACCCCGCGGCCACCGCGGGGGGCGGCGGGGTTGGGCGTCAACGCACCGGCCGGGGTTTGGCCGGTGCCTCGGGGAAGTCGACCCCCACGATCTGGTTGTTGGCGTTGAGGATCACGAAGAGGTTGTCGGTGAGCCGGTTGAACTCCACGTTCACGAGCACCAGCCGGGCGTCCTGGGTTCTCTCCGCCTCCACGGCCCGGCCCACCCGCAGAAAGTTGCCGGTTTCGCGCTGCAGCTGCAGCCACTTGGCCTGCAGGGCCGCCGGGGGGATCTCCTTCTGGAAGTCCGGGCTGAGGAAGCTCTCGGCGGTGATGAAATTGCCTGTGCTGAGGGCCCGCACGAAATTCAGCGCCACTTCGCTGGTGGCGTCATCGGTGCGATCCACGTAGTAGCGGCTGATCTTGCCCTCGTGGTTGAGCACGATGAAGATCACCAACTTGCCGTCCGTGGTGGTGAGCTCGGCCTCCACGGTGCTGCTGCTGACACCGCTGCGCACGCTCAGCAGCTCATAGCTGAGGATCCTGGGCTGGCTGCGGATCGTGGCGGCCACCATCGAGGGGCTGCTCATCGCCTTCAGCTCATCGGAGAACTGGGCGTAGCGGGCATTGGCATCGCGGCTCTTCACCGCCTCCAGCACGCGGCGTGCGGCGGCCCGGGCCTGCTCGACGCTCAGGGCCGGCTGGGCCTCCCTCGCGGTGGCGGCCGGGGCCTTGGCGGCGCCCTGCGCCAGGGCCGCCCCGGGGGCCAGGGTCAGGGCCGCCCCGCTGAGGCCGGCGGTGGCGACAGCGAGACCAAGCAGGACGGCGCGCAGGGTCACGGGCGGGGGGAGGGTCAGAGTCGGCTCAGTTTGCCCCAAGCATCGGGGTGATGCCGAGCTCCGCCTCGGCCAGCTGCAGCTCCAGCGTGATCACCCGGTGGCCGGGACCGCTGGGGCCGGCGGGCAGGGCGCCGGTGCCGGGGTTTACGGCGATCTGGGGCCAGGCGGCGGCACCGATCGCGAGCCGCAGCCGCTCGCCGGCCTGGAGGGTGGCCAGCAGGGGCTGCAGGGCCACCCGACGCCGCAGGGGCCGCTGGGCGTCGGGCCCCAGCCAGCGGGCCACGCCGGTGCTGAGCTGCAGCACCGCGCCCGAGGGCCTGAGCACCGAGAGGGCCACCGCCAGATCGAAGCCCGGCTGGTCCGCCGCCACCACCAGCTCCAGCACCGGCCGGCCCAGCAGCTCCAGGGGGGCCGCCAGCGGGGCAGCGGTGAAGCAGGCCACGTCGCTGCGCTGGTCCAGATCGCCCCGCTCCACCGGGCCGGCATCGAGGCCCAGGTGGCCGCCGCGGCCCGGCAGCGGCCGCCAGGGATCGTGCACCAGCAGCACCACGGCGCCCTCGGAGCCGCCGGTCCGGCCACCAGCCCCGGGGCCTGCCTCCAGCAGCTGGCCCTCGCCGGCATCGATCGCCGCCAGGCCGCCGCTGGCCAGCTGCCAGCGTTGGGCGCTGGTGCTGCGGGGGGAGCGGGCCAGCCAGCGCCCCGTGGTCAGGTCCGCCATCAGGGACGGGGGCTGAGCGGCGGCCGGCGGCGGCTCCCGGTCGCGCAGGTGGCGATCGAAGAAGGCCAGCTGCAGCCGGTCGATCCCCCCCTGCCAGTTCAGGTGGGTCCAGGGACCGATGCGCAGCAGCTGGTCACTGCCGCCGGCCTCGGCCCGCTGCCACAGATCCAGCACGCCGTTGAGATAGGGGTCGTGCCAGCCACCGACCTGCAGCATCGGCCGGCTCCAGACCTCGGCCGGCGGCTGGTGGCAGCGCCAGCCCTGGGGGTCGGCGGGATCCCGCCGCAGCCAGGCCAGCCCCATGCCGCCGGGGTCGTGGCGGGCCAGCAGCTCCAGGCCCGCCCCCAGGAAGCTGCCGTCCGCCAGGGCCTGGCGAAGTGCCATCCAGCCCGCGTCGTCGCCCTGACGCCGGCAGCCCTCGGCGGCCAGCTGCAGGGCCCAGGCCAGGCCCAGACCCCACCAGTGGGCGCCACCGTCGCTGGCCCAGTGCAGCCGTTCCTCCAGCCCCGCCATGGCGGGGGCGAGGGCATCGGGCAGCTGGGCGCCATCGCGCCAGAGCAACTGGCTCAGGCCCTGATACGAGAAGCCATAACAGCCCACGCGGCCGTTGCACCAGGGCTGATCCCGCAGCCAGGCCAGGGTCCAGCTGCCGTCGTCCGCCTCCTGGGCGAAGCCGGCGAAGCTGCCGCCGGAGTCGCCGCGGCCGCGCACGTCCTGCACCACCACGGCGTAGCCCTGGCTGGCATACCAGTGGGGATGGGCGTAGGTGACCGTGGAGGCGATCGCCCGGCCATAGGGCTGGCGCATCAGCAGAGCCGGCCAGGGGCCACGGCCAGCCGGACGCCAGAGGCGGGCCACAAGGGTCACGCCATCCGGAGTCGTGAGGCTGACGTCGCTGACCTGAACCGGCTGGTCAGCTCCGGGGGCCCCGGCCGCGGCCGCCACGGCTCAGCGCACCTCGGGGCAGTGCAGGCCCACCACGTAGGTGGTCAGGATCTCGGCGTCGGTCTTGTTGAGGCCCTGGCGGGAGGCCACCATCGCCACGGCCTTGGGCGAGGTGGCGGAGACGCCCTTGGCGTTGAGGTCCTTGAGGTCGTTGCAGAGGCTGCGGGCCAGCTGGGGGTTCTGCTTGACCGAATCCAGCAGCGGGGAATTGGCCAGGGCGGGCAGGGCGACCAGGCCGGCGGCGGGGATGGCCAGGGCGGCGGCCAGCAGCGTGAGCGGGTGCTGAGCTGCTGGGTCGTGGGCTCGGAGCTGGCGGCGGGAGGAACGCACGGCGGGACAGGGAGAGACCCTGGCGTGGGACTGGAGAGCGAGGCTGGGCCGGAAGGAAGCCGAGGGGAAGGAGATCGGCGGGGCTCAGCATCAGTCTGGGAGTCCTTCCATTCCAGGGGCCTGCACCCGGAGCGACCGGGGCGCGAGGGTCAGTTCGGCGAGCGACTGGGGCCGGGCTGGCCAGGACCCGGCTGGCCAGGACCCCGTTGGGCCTGGCGGATCCAACGGCGCAGCGTGGCCGGATCGACCCGGGGCGGGGCCATGCCCAGCAGCGAGCGCTCCAGCCGGCCCAGCTGGGTGAGCAGCTGCTGGGGCGAGGCCTCGGCCAGGCCGCGGCGGCTGGCGATGCCGGCATAGAGGAGCAGGGCGGCCTCCTCGGGCTCCAGCCCCACCTCCACCACCAGCTGGGCCTGACCCCGCAGCTTGATCAGCCGCTGCTCGGAAGCGCGGCCACCCCTGGCCAAGCGGCGCAGCTGGGGATCGCTCTGGCCGGCCAGGGCAGACCAGCTGTCGATCCCGGCCTCGGCGAGCACGGCGGCCTCGGCGCGGAAGTGGCTCGGCAGGCGCAGCATCACCGGAAGCTCCCCAACGGGGAACAGCCGCTCAGGGCAGCACCGTCACGGCATCGCCGCGCAGGGTGCGGGTGGCCTCCGCCAGGATCACCGGCCGCGCCAGACCCTCCCCGGCGGCCTCGATGCGGCGCAGCCGCACGTGCACCAGGCCGTCGTCACTGCTGCGGCCGCCCCCACGGAGGTTGCGGGCGACCTGCTCCACCGTGGGGGCATAGGCCGCGGGAGCAAGGCCCTCAGGGGCGGCGGCGATCACCAGGTCAGTGCCGTTGTCGAACACCACCGGCACGGTCACCGCCCCCTCGACCGCCGTGCGGGGCGAGTAGCTGATCGCGAAGGCCAGACAGGAGAGCGCCAGCAGGGCGGTGAAGCTGGTCACCCCCACCAGGCGGAAGCGGATCCCCCAGCGGGCCAGGAAGCCGGCCACGGTGAGGACCGCCAACACACCACTCGCGGCGCCCAGCCAGGTGCCAGCCGAAAACAGCAGGGGATCGGCGGGCATGGGGACTGGGCAGGCGGAGCAACCCCCTTATATTCGGGCCTCCCCAGCCGCTGACAGCCACGGGCCCATGGGGGTGCAGCCGCAGGACTCCCGCGACCCGACCAGCCCTTCCCCGGCCAGTCCCCCCCCGGCCACGGCCCTTCCCAGCTTGGCCCGTCCCAGCCTGGCGCGACGCCTGGCACCCCTGGCCCTGGCCGCCGGGGTTGCGGCCGTGGCCTGGTGGGGTGCCGATGGCGCCGCTGCCGGCCTTTACCGCCAGCTGAAACCCCAGTTGGAGCGACAGCTCGGCCGGGTCATGGGGCACCCCCTGGAGCTCGGCCCCTACCGCGGCCTGCGGCCCTGGGGGGTCGCCGCCGGAGCCAGCCGCTTCCGGCCAGGGCCCGACAACCCCTCCACGGCCGAGGTGGAGGCCGTGACGGTGAGCCTCGACCCCCTGGCGAGCCTGGCCCGCCAGGCCTGGATGCTGCGCCTGGAGCTGCGGGGGGCCCGCGCCGAGCTGCGCCCCAATCGCCGCGGCGCCTACTGGGAACTGGGCCGTTTCCCCCCCGGGGCCGAGCCACCCCGCCTCGGGCTCGAGATCCGGCTGCGGGAGGCCGCCCAGGTGCGGCTGCTGCCCCCGGCGCTGGCGGGGCAGCCCAACCGGCCCCTGCAGGCCTCCCTGCAGGGCAGCACACGGCTGGAACTGTGGCGGCGCCAGCTGCGGCTCGACGGCAGCCTGCGGCCGGCGGCCGGCGGCGTTCTGCCCTTCCAGGGCGCCCTGAACTGGCGGGATCGGCGCTGGTCTGCGGCCGTGGCTCCGCGCCAACTGCCCGTGGCACCCCTGGTGCCGCTGCTGCCCGCGGGTGTGCAGCGCCAGCTGGCGGGCCGGCTGGAGGGCCTGGCCAGCGGCCGGCTGGAGCTGGTGGATCCGGGCCGAAGCCGATCCGCTCAGGCCGGCTGGCGCCCCACCTCCGCTGGGACCCCGGACCGGCGCTGCCAGGGCCAGCTGCAGGTCCTCGGCGCCCGCTGGCGCTGGCCGGTGCTGCCGGCGCCCCTGGCGGCCGAACGGCTGACCCTGCGCTGCCGCGGCCAGGCCCTGCAGCTGCTGCCCGGCGAGCTGGCCATGGGGCCCTGGAGCGGGCGGGTCCAGGGCCGCTTCCAGCTGGCGGGGCGCCAGGCCGGCCGGCTGGAGCTGCAGCTGCAGGCCCGGGAGCGCCAGCGCGGGCACCGCCTTGGTGGCAGCCTGGCCGGCCCCTGGCGCCATCTGGCCGGCCGCCTGCAGGGGCGACTGCAGCTGCCCGCGATCGGGCAGGGTCCGGCGCGGCCCCTGGACCTCAGCGCCCGCCTGGAGCTGGATGGACGGCCCGACCGCCGCGGCGCTGCACCCCTGCGGCTGCTGCTGCCCGAGCTGGTGGTGCGGCGCGGCGATGCCCGACTCACGGCGGGCGGCAGCGTGTGGCCGCGGCTGGACCTGCTCTCGCGCGAGCTGCGGCTGGGCCGGGACCTCTGGCGCGATCTGCCCGCCCTCACCGGCCCCCTGGGGGCCTCGCCCCAACTGGAGGCGGACCTGCGGGCCAGCGGCAGCCTGGCGGATCCGCGGCTGGCCCTGGCCCTGCGCCAGCGGCGCAACCTGCTGGTGGGCCCCTGGAACGCCCAGCTGGCCTGGGCCCGCCAGCGGCTGGTGCTGGAGCAGCTGACGGGCCCCGAACTGCGGGCCAGCGGCCGGATGCCCCTCGCCTGGGGCCGCCAGGGCCTGCGGGCCGGCGAGCTGGACCTGCAGCTGGCCCTGCGCCGCTACCCCCTGGCGCGGCTGACGCCGCTGCTGGGCTCGCGGGTGCGCGGCGTGTTCGAGGCCTGGGGCACGCTGCGGGGTCCACTGGCGGCCCTGCGGCCCGATCTGGAGCTGCAGGTGGAATCCCCCGGGGCGGGGCCCCTGGCCCTGGCCGAGACCTGGCGCGGCCGGCTCAGCCCGACCCCGGGCGGCGGCGGCGCCCTGGAGCTGGCCGCCCTGGCCCCGGCGCCGCCGGGGCGGCTGACGGCCAGCCTGGGCCGGAACTGGCTCCCCAGCCGGGTGCAGCTGGAGCGTCAGGAGGGCCAGCTGGCCTTCAGCGGCTCGCCGCGCCGCTACCTCTGGCGGGCCCGCGCCTTCCCACTCGCCGGCCTGAGCCTGGCCCTCGGCCCCAGGCAGCGGTTGCAGCCCCTCTCCGGCCTGCTCAGCGGCCAGGGTGTCCTGGATCTGCAGCCCCTGTGGATGCACGGCAGCGCCCGCATCGAGGCGCCCCAGCTGCTCGGCATCCGCGGCCGCCGCTTCGACGCCCACGGCGAGTACCGCGGTGATCGCTTCGAGCTCACCGGCCTGCTGCAGCCCCGCGGTGATGGCCGCCGCTCCGGCGGACAGATCGGCCTGCGCCTGCGCGGCGAGCGCGGCGGTGCCCTCTGGAGCCGGCTCGAGGGCCGCGACCTCAGCGCCGACCTGATCCGGGAACTGCTGGAGGCCTGGCCCCAGTGGCGGGGCGGACCGCCACCGCCCCGCGGCCGGGCCCGGGATCTGGGCAGCCTGGCGATCGACACGCTGGGCGGCAGCCTGCAGGACCAGCTCCAGGCCCTGGCGGCGGCGCAGCAGCAGCTGGCGAGCCGGGTCGTCCTGGCCCGGGAGCGCTCGCCACGGCCCCAGCTGCAGGACCTGCAGGCCCTGGTGGATGCCAACCTCACCCTCACGGGGCCCTCTCCCGATCGCCTCCACCTCGACCTGCGCGCCCGCGGCCACCTCTGGCTGGAGCAGGAGGACCGGGACAAGGTGCTGGCCAGCGAACCGCTGCGGGTGCGCCTCGAAGGTCCGCTGGGCCAGGGCGGTGGCCGCTTCAGCTTCGACCACCTGCCCCTGGCGCTGCTGGCCCTGCTGACGCCGGTGCCGGAGGGGCTGCGCGGCGGCCTCTCGGCCCAGGGGCGCTACCGGCTGGGGGGCGCCAGCCCCGAACTGGAGGCGACCCTGGCTCTGCAGCAGGCCAGCCTCAACGGCCAGGCCCTCAGCCTGGAGCGGGGGGCGCTGGCCCTCGACGGCGAGGCCTTGGAGGTGGACTGGTCGCTGCGCAGCGCCGGTGCCAGCAGCGACGTGGAGTTCAAGGGCCGGGTGCCGCTGCAGCCGGAGGCCGAGGGCCTGGAGCTGCGCCTGGCCAGCCGCGCCGACGGCCTGCGCTTCCTGGCCAGCCTGGCGGGGCCGTCAGTGCGCTGGCAGCAGGGAACGGCCGACCTGCAGCTGCTGGTGCGCGGCAGCCTGCGCCAGCCGATCGCCAACGGCTTCCTGCGCTTCCGAAAGGGCGTGCTGGAGGTGGCCGGCCAGACCATGCGCGAGCTGGAGGCCACGGTGCTGTTCGACTTCGCCGAGCTGGAGCTGCAGGAGCTCAGCGCCAGGGTGGGCGAGCGCGGCCTGCTCTCCGGCAGCGGCCAGCTGGCCCTGGTCACCCCCAGCGAGGACCAGGCTCGGCCCCTGACCCTGCAGCTGCGCCAGGCCCCCTTCAGCGTGCCGCGGCTGCGGGCGGTGGCCGATGGCGCGGTGCGGGTGGGGGGCAGCCTGCTGCGTCCCCAGCTCGGCGGCGAACTGCGCCTCTCCAGGGGGGTGCTGAACGTGCAGCCGGGCCAGCTGGCCAAGGAGGAGGCGCCGGAGCAGCCGGTGAGCATGCGCCAGCTGGTGGAGGAGCGCTGGGACTTCAACCAGCCGATCGTGGTGATGGGGCCCGACATCGAGAGCGGCACCAGCCGCTCCCTGCGCGAGGCCGTGCCGAACCTCCCCTTCATCGGCCTCGATGGCCTGCGGCTGCGCCTGGGGCCGGACCTGCGGGTGGTGGTGCCGAACGTGGTGAACTTCAGCACCGCCGGCCTGCTCACCCTCAACGGCCCGCTCGATCCCTCCCTGCAGGCCCGGGGGGTGGTGCGGCTGCTCAACGGCCGCCTGGGGCTGTTCACCACCAGCTTCAGCCTGGATCCCGACGCGCCGAACGTGGCGGTGTTCACCCCGTCCCTGGGGCTGATCCCCTACCTGGACATCGCCCTGCGCACCCGCGTGTCGGACAACATCGCCACGGGCCGCACCGACCGCTCCAGCATCTACGACTGGAACGTGGCCGCCCCCACCACGGCCCTGGACCAGCTGAACCTGATCCGGGTGGTGCTGACCGTGAGCGGGCCGGCCGACCGGCTGATGGAGAACATCCGCCTGCGCAGCTCCCCGCCCCTGCCGGAGGACCGGCTAGTGGCCCTGATCGGTGGCAACTCCCTGGTGGGCCTGATCGGCGGCAACGCCACGGCCGCCCTGGCCACGGCGCTGGGCCAGTCGCTGCTCTCGCCGGTGGTGGGCAGCCTCAGCGAGGCCTTCGGCCAGCGCTTCAGCTTCGCCCTCTATCCCACCTACTTCGCCCCCGCCGACACGGCCAGCAGCAGCGGGCCGGGCCAGACCCGCACGCGCCGCATTCCCTCGCAGCTGGTGCTGGGCAGCGAGATCGGCCTGGACCTCACGGAGCGCTTCAACTTCTCGGTACTGGCCGCCCCCAACCGCAGCGACATCCCCCCGCAGATGACCCTGCGCTACCAGGCCAGCGACAAGCTGGGCCTGCAGGGCTCGGTCGATAGCGAGGGCCGCTGGCAGACCCAGCTGCAGCTGTTCTTCCGGTTCTGAGCCGCCCTACCCTGCCCGCCAGCTCCGGCCCGCGCGATGACCCAGCTGATCGGTGTCGACCTCGGCGGCACCGCCATCAAGCTCGGGCGCTTCAATCCCCAGGGCGAGCTACTGGCGGAGCTGCAGCTCGCCACCCCGCGCCCGGCCATGCCCGGCGCCGTGACCCTGGCCATCGCCGAGGCGATCGGCCAGCTCGACCCCGACGGCCTGGCGCCGGTGGTGGGCATCGGTCTGCCCGGCCCCACCGATCGCCACAACCGCATCGCCCGGCTGGCCATCAACCTGGAGGGCTGGCAGGAGGTGCCCCTGGCCGACTGGCTGGAGCCCCGGCTCGGCCGCCGCGTGACCCTGGCCAACGACGCCAACGCCGCCCTGGTGGGCGAGGCCTGGCGCGGTGCCGCCCAGGACTGCCGCGACGCCATCCTGCTGACCCTCGGCACCGGGGTGGGCGGGGGCATCCTGCTGGGCGGCGAGCTGTTCGTGGGCCATGGTGGCGCCGCCGGCGAGCTGGGCCTGATCGGCGTGGAGCCCGATGGCGCGCCCTGCAACAGTGGCAACAGCGGCTCGCTGGAGACCCGCTGCTCGATCCGCGGCCTGGCCCGGCTGAGCCCGCTGGATCCGGCCGAGCTCTGCCGGCTGGCCGAGGCGGGGGATCCCGAGGCCCTGGCGGTGTGGGCGACCTACGGGCGCTGGTTGGGGATCGGCCTGAGTTCGCTGCTCTATGTGCTCACCCCGGAGGTGGTGCTGATCGGCGGCGGCCTCAGCGGCGCCAGTGAGCACTTCCTGCCGGCGGTGCGGGCCGAGCTGGAGCGGCGGGTGCTGGCGGTGAGCCGCGAGGGGCTGGAGCTGCGCCGCTGCGCCCTTGGCAACGGCGCCGGCCGGCTCGGCGCCGCCAAGCTGGCCTTGGACCGGCTGGTGCACGGGCCGGCGGGCGGCTGAATCCATGCGGCGCTCCGGCCGGGGTGGGAGGTCCGGTTGGGAGGTCCGGTTGGGATGATGCTCTGCAGCCCCACCTGAGAGCCAGCCCCCGGCCGTGAGCGTGATCGACCAAGCCAGCGTTCCCGATCCCTCCCCCGAGCTGCTGCAGCGGGCCGCCGGCGTGCGCCGGGCCGCCATGGCCCTCGGCCAGTGCAGCGACCAGCAGCGGCGCGAGGCCCTGCTGGCGATGGCCGCGGCCCTGGAGGCCCAGGCCGAGGCGATCGTGGCGGCCAACCGCGCCGACCTGGAGGCTGCGGCGGCCGACGGCCTGGCCCCGGCGCTCGTGGCTCGGCTCAAGCTGGATGCCGCCAAGCTGGCTGGTGCGATCGAGGGCGTGCGCCAGCTGGCCGCCCTGGCCGATCCCCTGGGTCAGCGCCAGCTGCACACCGAACTGGATGCCGGCCTGGTGCTGGAGCGGGTCAGCGTGCCCCTGGGCGTGGTGGGGGTGATCTTCGAGGCGCGGCCCGATGCGGTGGTGCAGATCGCCTCGCTGGCGATCCGCTCCGGCAACGGCGCCATCCTCAAGGGCGGTCGGGAGGCCGCCCGCAGCTGCGCGGCGATTCTGGCGGCGCTGCAGCAGGGCCTGGCCGCTTCGGCGGTCAGCCCCGAGGCCCTGACCCTGCTCACCTCCCGCGAGGAGAGCCTGGCCCTGCTCAAGCTCGACGGCCTGGTGGATCTCATCATTCCCCGCGGCTCCAACGCCCTGGTGCGCTTCATCCAGGACCACACCCGCATCCCGGTGCTGGGCCACGCCGATGGCCTCTGCCATCTCTATGTGGACCGGGACGTGGACATCCCCCAGGCGGTGCACATCGCCGTGGACGCCAAGACCCAGTACCCGGCCGCCTGCAACGCGATCGAGACCCTGCTGGTGCACCGCGCCGTGGCGCCGGCCTTCCTGGCCGCGGCGATCCCGGCCCTCAGCGCCGCCGGCGTGGAGCTGCGCGGCGACGCGGCCGCCCGGGAGCTCGGGGTGGCCGGTGTGGCGACGGAGGACGACTGGAGCACGGAGTATTCCGACCTGATCCTGGCGGTGAAGGTGGTGGACGACCTGGAGGAGGCCCTGGCCCACATCGCCCGCTACGGCTCCCGCCACACCGATGCCATCGCCACCCGCGACGACGCCACCGCCGAGCGCTTCCTGCGGGCCGTGGACAGCGCCGGGGTGTACCGCAACTGCTCCACCCGCTTCGCCGACGGCTTCCGCTACGGCTTCGGCGCCGAGGTGGGCATCAGCACCCAGACCCTGCCCCCCCGCGGCCCCGTGGGCCTCGAAGGCCTGGTCACCTACCGCTACCGGCTGCGGGGAGAAGGCCACATCGCCGCCGACTACGCCAGCGGCCAGCGCCAGTTCAGCCACCGCGCCCTGCCCCTGTGAGCCCTGCCGCCGCGCCCGGTTCCGCTCCCCAGCCCCCGGGCGATCGCATCCTGGTGCGCGACCTGCGGCTCTGGGCCCACGTGGGCGTGCTGGAGCCGGAGCGCCGGCTGGGCCAGTGGTTCGAGCTCGACGTGGAGCTAGCGGTGGATCTGGCCGCCGCCGGCGCCGCCGATGCGCTGGAGCTCAGCCTGGACTACAGCCGCGCCATCACGGCCCTGCAGCAGCAGGCCCAGACGGTGCGCTGCCTGACCCTGGAGCACTACGTCGAGCGCATCCTGACGCTGCTGGAGGAGCTCTACGGCCCGGTTCCAATGCGGCTGGAGCTGCGCAAGTGCCAGGCGCCGGTGCCGGGCTTCACGGGCACCGTGGCGGTGCGGCGCAGCCGGCATGGCCAGGGCGTGGCCTGGTGAGGCCGCAGGGCGACGGGCCATGAGCCACACAGCTCCCCACCGCCCGCTGGTGCTGGTGCACGGCCTCTGGGACACGCCGCGGCTGTTCCGGCGGCTGGAGGAGTGGCTGGGGGGGCGCCGGGATCCGCTGCTGATTCCGAACCTGCCCCACGGCCTGGGAAGCACCCCCCTGGAGGAACTGGCGGAGAGGCTGGGAGAGCAGATCGAGGCGGCCTTCGGCCCTGAGCAGGAGCTGGATCTGCTGGGCTTCTCCATGGGCGGCGTGATCGGCCGCATCTGGATCCAGCTGCTGGGCGGCCACCGCCGCACCCGCCGCTTCATCAGCGTCGGCAGCCCCCAGAACGGCACCTTCGCGGCCCAGCCCTGGCCCCGCTGGCTGCTGCCCGGCATCGCCGACATGAAGGTGGGCAGCCCGCTGATCCAACGTCTCAACGCCGATCTCACGCCCCTGAAGGGCCTGGACTGCCGCAGCTTCTGGTGCCCGATCGACACGATGATCGTGCCCCCCTGGAAGGGGGTGCTGCCGGTGGGCACGGTGCAGGTGCTGCCGGTGGCTAACCACAGGCACCTGATCACCCGCCCCGAGGCCCTGGGGCCGATCGGCGCCGCCCTGCTGGAGCCCTGAGCCCGAGGGGGCGGCCGCGCCCCCGTTCAGGCGCCCGTCAGCTCACACCGGCACCAGACCGGAGTGGCGGATCAGGGCCTCACTGCTGGGCTGACGCCCCCGGAAGGCCTCGAACACCGCCTTGGGATCCAGGCTGCCGCCCAGGCTGAGCACGGTGTCGCGGAAGCGCCGGCCGGTTTCGCGGATGCGCGGCTCGTTCTCCAGACCCACCTCCTCGAAGGCGCTGAAGGCATCGGCGCTGAGCACCTCCGCCCACTTGTAGGAGTAGTAGCCCGCCGCGTAGCCGCCGGCGAAGATGTGGCCGAAGGAGCAGAGGAAGGCGTCCTCGTCGATCGGGGACAGCACCGTGGTGGAGGCTGCGATCGCGCGGCGCAGCTGCTCGGGGCTCTGGCCGCAGCCGGGATGCCACTGGCTGTGCAGCCGCAGGTCGGTGAGGGCGAAGTGCACCTGGCGCAGGGTGGCGGCGCCCCCCAGGAAGGTGCGGGCAGCCAGCAGCTTGGCGAACTCCTCTGCGGGCAAGGGCTCGCCGCTCTGCCAGTGGTGGGCCATGCCCAGCAGGGTGGCGCGGTCGTAGCACCAGTTCTCCATGAACTGGCTGGGCAGCTCCACCGCATCCCACTCCACGTTGTTGATGCCCGCGGCCTGGGGCCGCTCCACGGTGGTGAGCATGTGCTGCAGGCCGTGGCCGAACTCGTGGAAGAGGGTCTCCACCTCCTCGAAGGTCATCAGGCTGGGGGTGTCGCCCACCGGCGGGCTCTGGTTGCAGATCAGGTAGGCCACCGGCAGCACCGGCGCGCCATCCGCTGCCCGCGACCGCCCCAGACACTCATCCATCCAGGCACCGCCGCGCTTCGTGCCGGGGCGGCTGTAGGGATCCAGGTAGAAGGCGGCGATCGGCTGACCCGCCCGCTCGCCAGCCCCGGGGCCCTCCAGCACCCGGAAGAAGCGCACGTCGGGGTTCCACACCGGCGCCTCGCCGTCAGCGGCGCTGATCGTGATGTCGAACAGGCGGCCGCAGAGGGCGAACAGGCCGTCCAGCACCCGCGGCAGCGGGAAGTAGGGGCGCAGGGCCTCGCTGTCGAGCTCGAAGCTCTCCTGGCGCAGCACCTCCGCCCAGAAGCTCACGTCCCAGGGCTGCAGATCCGCCGCCTCGGGGGCGCCGTGGCGGGCGGCGCAGGCGCGCAGCTGCTCCAGTTCCCGCTCGGCCACCGGCAGGGCGGCGGCCCGCAGCTCCTCCAGCAGCGCCTCCACGGCGGCCTCGGAGTCCGCCATCTTGGCGGCCAGGCTCACCTCGGCCCAGTTGGCATAGCCAAGGCGCCGGGCCTGCTCACCGCGCAGGCTGAGGATCCGCTCGATCAGGGGCCAGTTGTTGAGCTCGGCGCTGGGCCCCTCGCCCTGGCCGGAGGCGCGGCCCACATGGGCCTTGTAGAGCCGCTCGCGCAGGTCACGGCGGCGGCTGTATTTGAGGAAGGGGATGTAGCGGGGCATGTCGAGCCCCAGCAGCCAGGGGCCGGCCTCGGCCGTGGCCTCGCCGCCATCGGCGGCCGTGAGTCCGGCGCCGCGGGCCGCCTGGGCCAGCTGCTCCAGCAGGCTCGCCGGCAGCCCCTCAATCTCCTCGGCACTGATGAGGCTGAGGGTCCAGCCGTTGGTGGCATCGAGCACCTGGTTGCCGAAGCGGGTGGAGAGCTCGGCCAGCTCCTGGCTGGCGGCGTTGAAGGCGGCCTGGACCTCGCCCTCCAGGCCCACGCCCCGCAACTGCATCGCCCGCAGCTCGGCGGCCAGGATCCGCTGCTGGGCGCCATCGAGCTGGCCGGCGGCGCCGGGGGCGCCATGGCGATGCTGGTGGTCCAGGGTCTCCAGGGCGCGGTAGAGCACCCGGCTCTGGCCCAGGCGGTTGCCGAAGGCCACCACCGCCGCCTGCTGGCCGGCGTGGGCCTCCCGCAGCTCAGGGCTGTTGCACACCCCCGTGAGGTGACTCACCACGCCCCAGCTCCAGCGCAGGCGCTCCTCCAGCCGCTGCAACGGATCCAGCACGACCTGCCAGCTGAGCAGGCCAGCGGCGGCGAGGACCACCTCCAGCCGCTGCTCCAGGGCGGTGAGCTCCTGCTCCAGCTCCACCAGCAGGCTGGGGATGTGGGCACCCACCTGCACCGGCGTGATCGCCTCGAACGGGGGCAGGCCAGCGCCGATCAGCAGCGGCGGTACGCCGGACACGGCGGCAGCTGGGGCAGCGGCGGCTGGGACAGCGGCGCCTGGGACAGCGGAGTCCGGGGCGCTGGAGCTGGCGGAAGCGGCGGTCATCGGCGCGGGGGGCTGGCGGTCGCAGCGACCATTCCAGCCCAAACGGGCCAACCGGCGCGGTTCAGCCGAGGGCGGGAAGCCGGCCCAGCGCCACCAGGGCCACGGCGGCCGCATCGGCGACCAGCTGGCCGGCGGGGTGGGCGGCGATCTGGATGGCGCTGTGGGCCGCCAGATCCGTGGCCAGGGCGGTGGTGCTGGCCTCGTAGAGGTCGATCGCCACCCGCGGCCAGAAGCCGATCACCAGGGTGGGCACCAGCAGGCAGAGGCCGATCACCAGCTCGCGCGGCTTCATGTCGCCCACCACGGCCAGGGCCGGGATGCGCGGGCCGAAGAAGACGCGGCGGCAGAGGCTGAGCAGGTACACCGGCGTGAGCACCAGGCCGATGGCCGCCAGGATCACGGTGATCACCCGGAAGCCGGTGGTGAAGTCGGCGTTGCTGGTGACCCCCAGGAACACCGTGATCTCGCTCACGAAGCCGCTCATGCCCGGCAGGGCCAGGGAGGCCAGGGAGCTGGCCAGGAAGAAGGCGAAGGTGATCGGCAGCACCTTGGCCAGGCCGCCCATGTTGGGGATCGAGAGGGTCTTGGTGCGCTCGTAGAACACGCCCGTCACGAAGAACATGGCGGCGGCGATCAGGCCGTGGCTGATCATCTGCAGCATCGCCCCGCTCATGCCCAGGCTGTTGACGGCGCCGATGCCCAGCAGCACGAAGCCCATATGGCTCACGGAGCTGCAGGCGATGCGCCGTTTCACGTTGTCCTGGGCGAAGGCGTTAAGCGCCCCGTAGACGATGTTGACGATGCCGAGCACGATCAGGGCCGGCGCCAGCTGCAGATGGGCCTCGGGCAGCATCTGCACGTTGAAGCGCAGCAGGGCGTAGCCGCCCATCTTCAGCAGCACGCCCGCCAGCAGCATCGATACCGGCGCGTTGGCCTCGCCGTGGGCATCGGGCAGCCAGGTGTGCAGGGGGAACATCGGCAGCTTCACCCCGAAGCCGATCAGGAAGCCGAGGTAACAGAGCAGGCCGAAGCTGCCGCCGGGGCTGCGGGCGGCCAGCTCACTGAGGTTGAGGGTGAAGGGACCGTTGAGGGCCAGGGCCAGGCCGCTGAGCAGGATCAGCAGCGAGGCGGTGGCCGTATAGAGGATGAACTTGGTGGCGGCGTACTGGCGCTGCTGGCCGCCCCAGATGGCGATCAACAGGTACACCGGCACCAGCTCCAGTTCCCAGGCCAGGAAGAACAGCAGGAAGTCCTGGGAGAGGAACACCAGGGCCTGGGCCGAGGCCTGCACCAGCAGCAGGGCGAAGTAGAGGCGCGTCTTCTTCTGGATGTTCCAGCTGGCCGCCACCGACAGCAGGGTCACCAGGCCGGAGAGCACCACCAGCGGAGCCGAGAGGCCGTCGGCCGCCAGGGACCACTCCAGGCCCAGGGAGGGGACCCAGGCAAAGCGCTCCACCAGCTGGAGATCGGCCAGGGAGCCGTCGAAGCGCTGGCTGAACACCCACAGCATCAGGCCGAGGTCGGCCGCGAGGGTCGCCAGGGCGACGGTGCGGGGCAGCTTGGGATCGGTGCCGTCCCCGGGGAGCAGCATCAGCAGCGGCGCCACGGCCACCGGCAGCAGCGTGATCAGGCTCAGCCAGGGGAAACCGCCGAGGTTGGACGCGGCCGTGAGGGGCAGATTGGCGTCCATCTCAGCTTGATCGGGGGGAGATCGGTCGGACGACAGCCCAGGAGAAGCCAGCCGCTGGCCGCGCTGACGGCCCTGCAGTGACGACGCCGAGACGGCAAGAGTGCTGCCGCAACGCGCCCCGTGGGATGCAACCCAACCCTGTCAATGTATCAGTTTAGGTATTTTTACTCAGCCTTGGTCTCCCGCCATGGTGGTGTGCGGGAGGGCCGGTTCAGAGGGGTTGCCAGCGGCTGCCGGCCTGCTGCAGCGGCAGCACCTCGGACCGTGACGCTACGCCTTCGCCCTCCCAGGCACGCACCATCGCCCGGCTGACGGCCGCCGCCGTGCCGCGGCTGCAGAGGGCCAGCAGGCTGGGGCCTGCGCCGCTGATCACACAGCCCCAGGCCCCCGCCTCCAGGGCCGCCTCCCGCACCCGTCGACCGCCCTGGATCAGGCCCCAGCGGTAGGGCTCGTGGATGCGGTCGTGCATGCCATCGGCGATCAGATCGCCGTTGCCGGTGCGCAGCCCCTGCAGCAGCAGGGTGAGGGAGCCGAGGTTGGTCACGGCATCGGGGATCGCGATCACCTTGGGCATCACCCGCCGGGCTTCGCTGGTAGAGAGGCGGATCGCCGGGATCGCCACCACCGCCAGCACCTCCGGCGACCACTCGCAGCGGATCACGCGCCAGCGGTGCGAGGCGGCCTTGGCGGTCATGCACAGGCCCCCCAGCAGCGAGGGCACCACGTTGTCGGGGTGGCCCTCGATGTCGATCGCCAGCTCCAGCAGCTTCTCGCGGCTGAGCGGTTCGCCGATCAGGGCGTTGGCGCCCATCAGGCCGGCCACGATGGCGGTGGCGCTGCTGCCCAGACCCCGGGCCGGCGGTACCGCCAGGCGCACCCGGGCCTCGATCGCCATCGGCTGCTCACCGGCCTCCTTCCACACCCGCTGGGCCGCCCGGTAGACGAGGTTGTCGGGCCCACCGCGCAGGTGGGAGCCCTCGCTGCCCTCGATGATCAGGTCGAAGCGCTCGTCATCGCCCTCGATGCGGCGCAGTTCAAAGCGGTTGTTGAGATCGAGGGCGGCGCCGAGGCAATCAAACCCGGGGCCCAGGTTCGCCGTGGTCGCCGGCACATCCACCACGACGCCCTGTCCAATGCGCGGGCGCACCATGCCTGTCCTTCTGCTCGGGCCAGTGTCCCACCCGCCGGTGACGCCCCCCCCCGTCGCCCCGATCAGGAGCCCAGCAGCATGCGGGCGCGGCAGGCGGCGCTGAACAGGCCCGCCTGCGGGTCGGTGAGGGCCGTGACCGGCACCTGGGCCAGCACCGGGCTGAGGCGCCCCTTGGCCCGCAGGGGCGCCAGGAAGGCGGGCGAGCGCAGCGCCTCCAGGAGCTTGGCCGCCGTGCCGCCTCCCACCCACAGCCCACCCAGGCAGAGGCTCTGCAGGGCCAGGTCACCGGCCACGGCCCCGTAGGCCCCCAGCCAGAGCTCCAGGGCCCGGGCCGCCAGGGGATCACCGGCCGCGGCCGCCTGGGCGGTGAGGGCCGGCAGGTCCGGCGGGGCGACGGCCGCGCCTGCGGCAGTGGTCTCGGGCTGACGCCAGGCCCGGGCCGCGGCCGCCAGCGGATGCCGACCCTCGGGATCGGCGCCGGCCAGCAGCCAGCGCATCACCTCGCCCAGGCCGGTGCCGCTCACGATCCGCTCGATCGAGACCCGCTCCAGCCCCCGGTCGGCCTGCAGCCACTGCAGGAGATCCCATTCCTCGGCCGTGCGGGGGGCAAAGGCCGCATGGGCCGCCTCGCTGGCCACCGCCACCAGACCGGCGGCCGTCGGCACGCCGATCGCCACCCCCAGACCGGTGCCGGCCCCGAGGATCGCCAGGGGCGCCCCGGGATCCGGCGCCGGATTCGAGGGATCGAGCGGCACCTGCTGCTCGGAGCTGAGGTGGGGCAGGCCGTAGATCAGCACGGCGAAGTCGTTCACCAGCTCCAGCCGCCCGAGGCCGCAGGCGGCCGCCAGGGCGGACTCCTCCAGCTCCCAGGGCAGGTTGGTGAGCTTGACGCGGCCATGGCGCACGGGGCCGGCCACGGCGAAGCAGGCCGCGGCCGGGGGCTCCCCCACCGCGCCGCCAGCCAGGAAATGGGTCACCAGGGCGGCGAAGTCGTCCCAGTCGGCGGAGGGGAAGCGCTCAGCCCGCTGCTGGATGAGTGCGCCTCCCTCCAGCCGGTAGGTGGCCAGCAGCGTCTTGGTGCCGCCGATGTCGCCGGCCAACAGGGTCGTCATCGGGCTGGCCTCAGGCGGCGGCGGCGGCCGGCAGCCCCAGGCCGGCGGCCCGGCCGGCATTGGCGCCGCTGGCAGCCGCGAGCAGATCCGCCACCGCCACGCTGCCCAGATCCCCGTCGCGACGGCTGCGCAGACTCACCCGGCCGCTCTCGGCCTCCTTGGCGCCGATCACCGCCAGCACAGGGATCTTCATCTGCTCGCCGTTGCGGATCAGCTTGCCGAGGCGGTCGCCGGAGTGGTCGATGGCGGCACGCACACCCGCGGCCTTGAGCTGGCCCAGCAGCTCCTCGGCGTAGGGCATCACCTCATCGGTGACCGGCAGCAGCCGGATCTGCTCGGGTGCCAGCCAGAAGGGGAAATCGCCGGCGTAGTTCTCGGTCATGATCCCGAAGAACCGCTCCAGCGAGCCGAAGATGGCCCGGTGGATCATGATCGGCCGCTGGCGGGTGCCATCGGCGGCCACGTACTCCAGGGCGAAGCGTTCCGGCAGGTTGAAGTCGAGCTGGATCGTGGAGCACTGCCACATCCGGCCGATGGCATCCTCAATCTTGAGGTCGATCTTGGGGCCGTAGAAGGCGCCGCCGCCCTCGTCGATCTTGTAGGCCCAGCCCTTGCGATCGAGGGCCTCGATCAAGCCCTGGGTGGCCAGCTCCCACACGGCGTCCTCGCCGATCGACTTCTCCGGGCGGGTGGAGAGGTTGATCTCGTAATTCCGGAAATCGAAGGTGGAGAGGATCTGCTCGGTGAGATCGAGAATGCGCAGGATCTCATCACTGATCTGCTCCGGCAGGCAGAACACGTGGGCATCGTCCTGGGTGAAGCCCCGCACCCGCATCAGCCCATGCATCACGCCGGGGCGCTCGTAGCGGTACACGGTGCCCAGCTCGGCCCAGCGGATCGGCAGCTCCCGGTAGCTGCGCAGGGTGCTGGCATAGGTGAGCACGTGGAACGGGCAGTTCATCGGCTTGAGCTGGTATTCCCGCTCATCCACCTGCATCGGGCCGAACATGCTCTCGGCGTAGAAGTCGAGGTGGCCGGAGGTCTTCCACAGGCTGATGTCGGCCACGTGGGGCGTGTAGAGCAGCTCGTAGCCCGCGGCGAAGTGGAGCTCGCGCCAGAGGTTCTCGATCAGCAGGCGCATGCGGGCACCGCGCGGATGCCAGAACACCAGGCCGGCGCCGGCCTCATCCTCGATCGAGAACAGATCCAGATCGGTGCCCAGGCGGCGGTGATCGCGGCGCAGGGCCTCCTCCTTGCGGCGCTTGTGTTCCGCCAGCTGCTCAGGGGTTTCCCAGGCGGTGCCGTAGATCCGCTGCAGCTGGGCCTTGGTCTCGTCGCCGCGCCAGTAGGCGCCGGCCACGCTCTCCAGCTCGAAGGCCTTGGCGTTGAGCTCGCCGGTGTTGGACACGTGGGGACCGGCGCAGAGGTCCCACCACGCCTCGCCCAGGGTGTAGAGGCTGATGGGCTCCTGGATGCCCGCCAGGATCTCCAGTTTGTAGGGCTCGTTCTGGGCCTGGATCTTCGCTTCGGCCTCGGCGCGGCTCACCTCGATCCGCTCGAGTGGCAACTTCCTGTTGATGATCTTGATCATCTCCTTCTTGATGGCCTTGAGATCGGCCTCGGTGAAGGGATCAGGGCTGTCGAAGTCGTAGTAGAAGCCGCTCTCGGTCCAGGGGCCGATCGTCACCTGGGCCTTGGGGAACAGCGTCTGCACCGCCATGGCCAGCACGTGGCTCATCGAGTGGCGGATGCGCAGCAGCTGGGGGCTCTCGCTGGTCTTGGGCAGGGGAATCGGGCTGGGAGCCCCGCCAGGGGCCCCGGCGGCGGCGGGAGCGGTGGTCGTGGTGGCCGCGCTGCTGCTGAGGGCTTGGTCGGCAGAGCGGGTCGCGGTCACGGCAGACAGGCAGGCAAACCCGATCCTACGCAGCCCAAATCGGTCTCCTTAGGCTGGGAGGGTGAGCGTTCCACCTCCCCCACCGGAATCGGTCGCGCTGCTCGATCAGCTGCTGGCCTCCCTGTTCGACGACTTCGAGACCTGGTTCCGCCGCGGCCTGGTGCTGCTCGACTGCGCCCCCGAGAGCCTGCTGCCGGCAGCGGAGCGGGAGCAGCTGCGCTCCGAACTGAGCGAGGGCCTGGCCAGCCTGGCGGCCACCCGGGCCCTGCGCCGCGCCTCCCCCACCCCCATGGCCGTGGACATGGACGCCATGACCCCCTGGCACCGTCTGATGATGCGGGTCTGGAGCCTCTCCTCGCAGCTGCGGGGGGCGGGGGTGCCCCTACCGGACCAGGACTCCCCATGACCCAGGCCCGCCCGCTGGCTGCCCGCCCACGGCAGCGCCGCAGCCTGGCCGCGGGCTACCTGCTCTGGGCCCTGGCGCTGGTGGGCCTCTGCGGCCTGCAGCGCTTCTATGCCCGCAAGCCCGTGAGCGGCACCCTCTGGCTGTGCACCCTGGGGCTCTGCGGCTTGGGCCAGCTGCTGGATCTGGTCCTGATGCCGGGCCTGATCGAGCAGGCCAACCGGCAGGGCGACGGCCTCGCCCTGGGGGAGCCGGTGGATCGCCAGCTGCTGGCCCTGGCCCGCCGCAGCGGTGCCGCCGGCTTCACCCTCAACGACGCCCTGCTGGAACTGCAGCTGCCCGCCGATCTGCCGCGGGAACGGGTGCGGGAGGAGGTGGAGCGGCTGCTGTTCGACCACCTGCTCGATGTCGGCAACGACGAGCGGGGCCGGGTGGTCTACCGGGAACCCTGAGGCTCAGGCCTGCTCAGCGCTGCGGGCCCGGCGCAGGCTGGCGCTGTAGAAGCGCTCCAGCTCCTCGGCCCGCTTGACGGGCTGTCCGTAGGCGCTGGCGCCCGCCAGGGTGGGGAAGGAGGCCCACTCACCGGCCAGGCGGGCCATGGCCTGGCGATCCAGGCCGCCGCGGTCGATGGCCCCAAGGGCACCGCGGCGCTCCACCAGGTAGAGGGCCGCCTGGTCCTGGCTGGCGGGATCGAAGCGGGCCAGCCGCAGCTTGCGGGAGGCCTCACCCCAGGTGCCCGGCAGGAACTGGTAGGCCCCGGCGGCGGCGCTGGCGTAGCGCTTGACCACCACGATCTCGGGATGGCGCTCCAGGCTGGCGAAGCGGCCACCGCCGTAGAGGGTCCGGTAGCCCTCCTGGCAGCCGCCGAGCCAGGTGCCCTCGGCGTAGCGGATCGTGTTGAGCAGGGCACGGCGCTCGGGGGTGATGGCGTAGTGCCCGGCGGGGCGGCTCGGGGCGGCCTCGCGAGCGGCTGGGGCATCCAGCGCCGCTGGGGACCTGGTGGCCATGGACTCGCCCTGGGCCTGGGCCACCGCCGACTCCGGCCGGGACCCCACCAGCAACGGCAGCGCCAGCACGGAGGCGAGGGCGCAGCCCAGGAGCAGGGGGGGCGTGGAACCGGGCAGCGGGCGACGAACCATGGGCAAGCGGGCAGGGCGAAGTCGGTTGAGCCTGCTGGCCCGAGCATTCCCAGGGGGAGACCCCCTCGAACCGCCCTGGACAAACGGCACGGACCATGCCTTGGACCCATGCCACTGCGCATGGGACCCAGCTGCGACGCGCCTGGGAGCCGTGAGACGCAGCGATCTGCACCCGCGACGGGCCAAGGCCCTTCGCCGTCGCCGGCACCTGACGCTCAGCACCCGAGGCCCCGCTTTGATCAGCCAAGCTGATGGTTCGAGTCCGACAGATCAGCCCCGCGCCAGGAATCCCAGGGCCTCGCGGGTGCGCTCCAGGGTGGCCTGGGCCACCGCCTGGGCCCGCTCACGACCGGCCGCCAGCACCCGATCCAGTTCCGCCGGATCGGCGCTCAGCTCGGCGTAGCGCTGCTGCACCGGCCGCAGCGCCTCCACGGTGGCCTCCGCCAGCAGCGGCTTGAAGGTGCCCCAGCCCATGGCCGCGCACTCCGCAGCGGCCAGCTCGCGGCCCTTGCCGCTGAGGATCGCGTAGAGCCCCAGCAGGTTGTCGGTCTCGGGGCGCTCGGGGTTGCCGAACTCCAGGCCCATCACCGGATCGGTCTTGGCGCGCTTGATCTTCTTGGTGATCAGCTCCGGCGGATCCAGCAGCGTGATGCGTGAGCCCTCGTTGGGGTCGCTCTTGCTCATCTTGCTGCGGCCATCGGTGAGGCTCATCACGCGGGCCCCCTCCTTCAGGATCAGGGGCTCGGGCACCTTCAGCACCGGGATCCGCTCGCCCTCGGCGTCCAGCTCGCCGAAGCGGGCATTGATGCGCTGCTGGGCGATGTCGCGGGCCAGCTCCAGGTGCTGCTTCTGGTCTTCGCCCACCGGCACAAGGTCAGCGTCGTAGAGCAGGATGTCGGCCGCCATCAGCACCGGGTAATCCAGCAGGCCCACCGACACCTGGTCGCCCTGCTTGATCGCCTTCTCCTTGAACTGGATCATGCGCTCCAGCCAGTTGAGCGGCGTGACGCAGTTGAGCAGCCAGGCCAGCTCGCTGTGGGCCGGCACGTGGCTCTGCACGAACACCGTGCTCCTGGCCGGATCAATGCCGCAGGCCAGGTAGAGCGCGGCGGTCTTGCGGGTGTCGGCCGCCAGCTGGCCCGGCTCGTGGGGCACGGTGATGGCGTGCAGGTCCACCACGCAGAAGAAGGTGTCGTGGCTGTCCTGCAGGTCCACCCAGTTGCGGATGGCGCCCAGCCAGTTGCCCAGATGCAGCGCCCCGGTGGGCTGAACCCCGGAGAGAACCCTTGCGCGCTGCATCCCAAAGCCAGACGGTTGGGCGGATTCTGCCCTGGGGGCGGACCCCCGCCGGCGTCAGACGGCCGGCGGGGGCAGGAGCGCGATCAGGCCTCGGCGGCGCTGGTCTCAGGGGTGGCTTCAGCGTCGGCTGCCGGCCCATCGGCGGCGGTGACGTCAGCCGTCACGCCGTCCACAGTCTCGGCGCTCTCGCTGGCCTCAGTGGCCTCAGCTGCGGCGGGCTCAGCCTCGGCGGCCACGGGAGCCGGGGGCTTGCTGGGCCTGGCGAAGGGGTTGGCCCGCTGGCCACCCCGCTCACCCCGGGCCTCACCCCGGGCCTCGCCACGGCCCTCCGGCCGGCCCTCGCCGCGACGGCCCCGGCTCTCACCCTGGGGGCGGCTGCCGGCCTGGGCGCGGTGCTGGGCCAGCACCTCGTCGAGCTTGCCCTCCTCCAGCAGCTGGGCGACGGTGCGGATCGAGAGGCCCAGGGCGGCCACGGTGGAGCGCAGGCCGAAGGCCTCCTGCACGGCCCGGGCGGCCCGCAGCTCGTTGTCGCTCAGGCGGATGCGGAAGCCGCCCTGGTCGCGGCCACCACCATCCCGCTGGCCGCCCTCACGGGGGCCACCCTCGCGGGGGCCGCGGCCGCCGGGGAAACGGCCCTCTCCACCCCGTCCGCCGTCCTGGCGCTCCTGGGACCGGCCCGCGTCGTTCAACCCGTCGGCCATGGCCGCAAACCTTGAAATCAGGGGCAAGTGTGACGCATGGCGGTGGCCGCGGGCCAGCACCACTCCAGTCGGTGCGGCTCGGCGCTGCCGGCGCGGGCCAGCACCAGCAGGGGCAGCGGCCGGGGGCCCGGCGTCTCCAGATGGCGGCGGTAGAGATCGAGCAGCAGCAGGTAGCGCTCCAGGGTCCATCCGGGCCCCGGCTGCTCCTGGCAGCGCCAGAAGCGGCGCAGGGCGCGGCTGCAGGCCTTACGGCCGAACTCCTCCCAGCAGCGTTCCTGGGCCAGCTCGGCCGTGAGCCCCTGGCGGCGCAGCTCGCGGTAGCGCACCAGCTCCGGGGCCTCGGCGCTGGCATCCGGCGGCAGCACCTGGGCCAGCCGCCGCACCGGCACCACCTCCAGCCGCAGCCAGCAGCGCTCCAGCAGCAGCACCGGCAGCTCCCCATGCCAGCGCTGCTCGCGCTGCTGCTGCGCCAGCAGCCGCTCCAGCCGCAGGCGCAGCCGCGGCGTCTGCAGGGCACCGCTCAGCAGGGCGTTGTCGGCCATGGACCTCACCCGTGGGCCCCCTGGAAGGTGATCGCGGCCATGGCGTAGTCGCGCGGCTCGAGGTGGATCGTGCAGCGCACCGGCCCGAAGCGCTCGGCCAGGTGCTCCTCCACCGCCTCGGTGATGGCGTGGGCGCTGGTCAGATCGTCGGCGTCCACCACCATGTGCAGCTCGATGAACACCCGCTGGCCCAGCACGCCGCGGCTGGCGATGTCGTGCACGTTGAGCACGCCGGGCACCCCCATCGCCACGGCGTGGATGGCCTCCGGCGCGATCGCGATCTGGTCCACCAGCCAGGGCAGGTTGGCCCGCACCACCTGCCAGCAGGCCCGCAGCAGCAGCAGACAGAGGGGGATGGCCACCGCCACGTCGAACCAGGTCTGGCCCAGCAGCAGCACCCCCGCCAGGCCCAGCAGCACCATCACGGTGGTCCAGATGTCGCTGGTGGTGTGGCGGGCGTCGGCCAGCAGCAGCTGGCTGTTGAGCCGGCGGCCGGCTCTGCGCTCGTAGGCCGCCAGCACCAGGTTGCAGCCGAGCACGAGCACCAGCAGCACCAGCTCCTGGCTGTCGAGCCGCAGCGGCCTGAGGCCGGTGGCCAGGCGGGTCACGGCCGTGCGCAGGATCTCAAAGGCGGTCAGCAGGATGAAGCCGGCGATGGCCAGGGCCCCCACCGCTTCGTATTTGTCGTGGCCGTAGGGGTGGTCGCGGTCGGGCTCCGGATCGGAGAGGCCGTTGGTGATCAGCCCCAGCAGGCTGGAGAGGCCGTCGGTGGCGCTGTGCATGGCGTCGGCCAGCACCGCCAGCGAGCCGCTGGCCAGGCCCACCACCAGCTTCAGCAGGCTCATGGCCACGTTCACCGCCAGGGCCACCAGCAGCACCCGCTTGACCTCCCGACGGGTGTCGGGGGCCTGGGGGTCTCCGGCCCTCGCGGCCCGGGCCCAGGGCACGGCGCCGCCGCCCGCGCTGGCCTGGCTGAAGACGGATCCCATGCAGCAGCCTCGCCCGATGCCCATCCGAGCTCCAAGCTATGGGCTCCAGGCTGCTGCGGCTGGTGTCGCTCGACGCCATCCGCCTGGGCAGGCCGCGGGGCCTGAGCTAGAGAGGCTCGGACCCGACCGCCAGCCCCCGCCCTCCCGGCGACCGGGCCCGTGCTCCTCCGGCCTTGACCCCACCCGACACCAGTCCCCCCCTCCCGACCGCCCCCGGGGCAGCCCCCTCGGGCGCTGTGCCCCTTGGCTCCGGTGCCCTGGAGGCCGTCCTCAGGCCTGCGCTGCGGCGCTGGTGGCCCGTGGGGGCCGCGGTGCTGGGCGGGGGCTGGCTGCTGGGCGACAGCCTGCACCTCTCGCTCTCGTCGGTCGTGGCCCTCTCGGCCGCCGCCGGGGGCCTGTGGCTGCTGAACGGCCGCAGCCGGCCCGTGGCACCCCGCCTGCCGGCCTCCTCCCAGGGCTGGCTGAGCCGCTGTGGGGCCGTGCTGACGCAGTTCGAGCGCCTGGAGGGGGCCGACGCGCCGGCCCTGCCGGGACGCCGCGCGGCCCTGGCGGCCCTGCAGGCGCACCAGGAGCGCCGTCATCTGGATCTGGCCCTGGTGGGCTGTGACCTGCCCGATCCCCAGCTGCAACCCCTGCTGGCCCAGGCCTGTCGCGCCCCGCTGCCCGTGCGGCTGCACTGGGGCCTGCCGCTGCCGGCCAGCAGCCCCGGCTGGCGGTGGCCGGAGCTGTTCCACCGCTGCGACCACCTGCTCTATTGCCTGCCGCTGCCGCTGCGGGCCTCGGATCTGCGCTGGCTGGAGGCCCTGCCGGCGGGGCAGTCGGTGTGGCTGCTGGTGGAGCGCGGCGAGACGGCGGGCTGGCCCCGGCGCCAGCAGGAGCTGGAGGGGCAGCTGCCGGAGCGACTGCGACAGCGCTGGCTGGCCTGGGATCCCGCCAGCCGCGACGGCGAGGCCCTGGCCCTGGCCCTGGCTCCCCTGGCGGCGGAACTGGGCCGCAGCGCCCCGCTACAGCTGGAGCGCACCCAGTGCCGCTGCCTGGAGCAGCTGCACGGGCGCTGGCAGGTGGAGCTGGAGGCCCTGCGCCGCAGCCGCTGGCAGGTCCTCGTGGCGCGCACCCAGTGGACGGTGGCGGCTGGGGTGGTGGTGGCGCCCCTGCCCAGCCTCGACCTGCTGGTGCTGGCGGCCGCCAACGGCCTGATGCTGCAGGAGATGGCCAGGCTGTGGGACTGCAGCTGGTCGTCGGAACAGCTGCAGGCGGCGGCCCGCGAACTGGCCAAGGCCGCCCTCACCCTTGGGGTGGTGGAGTGGAGCTCCCAGGCCCTGGCCTCGCTGATCAAGCTGCACGGCGCCACCTGGCTGGTGGGTGGAACCCTGCAGGCCCTGAGCGCGGCCTACCTGACCCGGGTGGTGGGCCGGGCCATGGCCGACTACCTGGCGCTGGCCTCGGGCGTGCCGGAGGACCAGCTGGGGGCGCTGCTGCAGCGGCAGGCCCCGCTGCTGGTGGCCCGGGCGGCCGAGGAGGAGCGGCACGACTGGGCCGGCTTCCTGGAGCAGGGCCGCCACTGGTGGCGCCAGCAGGCCCTGGCGGCTGGCCCGACCTGACCTGACAGACCGGCACTTCGCAACTCTTCGCAAAGCCTTCGTGAAGTGCTTCATGAAGCAACACGAAGGTGGCTCACGTTCGTTGTCGTTCACCGGTCACTTCGAACGCGCTGCCTAGCGTGGCCATGCCACATCCCGTGGTATTCCCGTACTCATTCGGTCCATGACCACTGCCCTTCGCAGCGGCCGCGCTGGAAGCTGGGAACGCTTCTGCAAGTGGGTCACCTCCACCGACAACCGCATCTATGTGGGTTGGTTCGGTGTGCTGATGATCCCTTGCCTGCTGTCGGCCACCATCTGCTACATCATCGCCTTCATCGCGGCTCCGCCCGTTGACATCGATGGCATCCGAGAGCCCGTGGCTGGTTCGTTCCTCTACGGCAACAACATCATCTCTGGCGCTGTCATCCCCAGCAGCAACGCCATCGGCCTGCACTTCTATCCCATCTGGGAAGCCGCCAGCCTCGACGAGTGGCTCTACAACGGCGGTCCCTATCAGCTGGTGGTGTTCCACTTCCTGATCGGCATCTCGGCCTACATGGGCCGCCAGTGGGAGCTCTCCTACCGCCTGGGCATGCGCCCCTGGATCTGCGTGGCCTACAGCGCTCCGCTGTCCGCCGCCTATGCCGTGTTCCTGATCTACCCCTTCGGTCAGGGCTCCTTCTCCGACGGCATGCCCCTCGGCATCTCGGGCACCTTCAACTTCATGCTGGTGTTCCAGGCTGAGCACAACATCCTGATGCACCCCTTCCACATGCTGGGGGTGGCCGGTGTGTTCGGCGGCAGCCTGTTCTCCGCCATGCACGGCTCGCTGGTGACCTCCTCCCTGGTGCGTGAAACCACCGAGACCGAGAGCCAGAACTACGGCTACAAGTTCGGCCAGGAAGAGGAGACCTACAACATCGTGGCTGCCCACGGTTACTTCGGTCGCCTGATCTTCCAGTACGCCTCCTTCAACAACAGCCGCAGCCTGCACTTCTTCCTGGGTGCCTGGCCGGTGGTGGGCATCTGGTTCACCTCCATGGGCATCAGCACCATGGCGTTCAACCTGAACGGCTTCAACTTCAACCAGTCGATCCTGGATGCCCAGGGCAAGGTGCTGCCCACCTGGGCGGACGTGCTCAACCGCGCCAACCTCGGCATGGAAGTGATGCACGAGCGCAACGCCCACAACTTCCCCCTCGATCTGGCCGCGTCCCAGGTGACCCCCGTCGCCCTGACCGCCCCCGCGATCGGCTGAGGGCCTGCCGCCCCTGCCGCCCTGCGGCGACCCCAGAGCCCCCGCTGCGGCGGGGGCTTTTTCGTAGGCTCCACCCGTCGGGCGCGCGCCCATGGTCCTCTCACCGATCGGCGGCGGCTGCGGGCCCCAGCGGTTCCGCCGGCACCTGGCCTGGGCCCTGGTCGCCCTGGGCCTCGCGAGCCTGACGCTCGCCGGCTGCAAGCCCGGACGGCAACCGCAGCCGACGAGCCCAGGGACTGCGGAGAGCGGCAAGCCCCGGGTGCTGACCACCTTCACCGTGATCGCCGACATGGCCCGCCAGGTGGCGGGGGATCGGCTGCAGGTGGAGTCGATCACCAAGCTGGGGGCCGAGATCCACGGCTACGAGCCCACCCCGAGCGACCTGCAGCGGGCCAGCGGCGCCAGGCTGATCCTGGAGAACGGCCTCAACCTCGAGCGCTGGGCCGAACGCTTCCACGCCAGCCTGCCGGACGTGCCGCGGGTGACCCTGAGCGCCGGCATCACGCCGCTGCCGATCAGCGAAGACGCCGGCCGCGGCCAGCCCAATCCCCACGCCTGGATGTCGCCGCGGCTGGCCGAGATCTACGTGGAGAACCTGCGCGCCGCCTTCACCAAGCTCGATCCGGCCGGCGCCGCCACCTACCGGCGCAACGCCGAGGCCTACCGCCGCCAGCTGCGCCAGCTCGACCGCGAGTTGCGCCAGGGCCTGGCCGCCCTGCCGGCCGCGCAGCGGGTGCTGGCCACCTGCGAGGGGGCCTTCTCCTACCTCGCCCGCGACTACGGCCTGCAGGAGGCCTACCTCTGGCCCGTCAACGGCGAGAGCCAGGTGACCCCCCAGCGGCTGGCCCGCCTGATCGATCTGGTGCGCCGCCGCCGCGTGCCGGCGGTGTTCTGCGAGAGCACCGTGAGCGACGAGGCCCAGCGCGAGGTCGCCCGCGAGGCCGGCAGCCGCTTCGGCGGGGTGTTCTACGTCGACTCCCTCTCGCTGCCTGACGGGCCCGCCCCCAGCCTGCTGGCGCTGCAGCGCCACAACCTGCGCACGCTGGTGCAGGGGCTGCGCGGTGCGGGAGGCTGAAGCGATGGTTGATCCGCCCCGCGAGACCCTGCCCTCCGGCTCCGATGCTTCCGCTCCCCTGCCGCCCGAACGGATCGCCGTGGAGGGGCTCTGCGTGGATTACCACGGGGTGGTGGCCCTGCACGAGGCCTCGCTGCGGGTGGCCCCCGGCAGCATCTGCGGCCTGGTGGGCATGAACGGCGCCGGCAAATCCACCCTGTTCAAGGCGCTGATGGGCTTCGTGCGGCCGTCGCGCGGCACGATCCGCATCAACGGCGCCCCCCTGGCCCAGGCCCGCCGCGAGCAGGCCGTGGCCTACGTGCCCCAGACCGAGAGCGTCGACTGGAACTTCCCGGTGAGCGTGGCCGACGTGGTGATGATGGGCCGCTACGGCCGCATGAACCTGCTGCGCCAGCCCCGGCCCCAGGACCGCCAGGCCGTGCGCGACAGCCTGGAGCGGGTGGCCCTGTGGGACCTGCGGGACCGCCAGATCGGCGAGCTCTCCGGCGGCCAGCGCAAGCGGGCCTTCCTGGCCCGGGCCCTGGCCCAGGGGGCCACGGTGCTGCTGCTCGATGAGCCCTTCAACGGCGTGGACATCCGCACCGAGGGCCTGATGGTGGAGCTGTTCGAGCAGTTCCGGCGCGAGGGGCGCAGCGTGCTGATCTCCACCCACGACCTGGCCCACGTGAGAGGCTTCTGCGACCAGGTGGTGCTGATCAACCGAACCGTGCTGGCCTACGGGGCGATCGACGAGGTGTTCACCGAGGAGAACCTGGCGCGCACCTTCAGTGCCGTGGTGGCCGGCCTGGGTACCAGCCCCGGGGGAAGCCGCTGATGGAGGCCCTGCTCTGGCTCACGGAGCCCCTCAGCCACGCCTTCATGGTGCGGGCCCTGCTGGTCAGCCTGCTGGTGGCCACGGTCTGCGGCCTGCTCTCCTGCTTCCTCACCCTCAAGGGCTGGGCCCTGATGGGGGATGCGGTGTCCCACGCCGTGATGCCCGGGGTGGTGATCGCCTACGCCCTGGGGCTGCCCTTCGCCGTGGGCGCCTTCGTCTTCGGCGTGGGCTCGGTGGCCCTGATCGGCTACATCAAGCAGATGACGCGGATCAAGGAGGACACGGTGATCGGCCTGGTGTTCACCGGCTTCTTCGCCCTGGGCCTGACGCTGATCTCGAAGCTGCGCAGCTCGATCGACCTCACCCACATCCTCTTCGGCAACGTGCTCGGCATCAGCGCCGCCGACATCCAGCAGACGCTGCTGATCAGCGGCCTGGTGCTGGCGGTGCTGCTGGTGTTCCGGCGCGACCTGATCCTGTTCTGCTTCGATCCCACCCACGCCCGCTCGATCGGCCTCAATACCGGAGTCCTGCACTACCTGCTGCTGGCGGTGCTCTCCCTGGCGGCGGTGGCGGGCCTGCAGACGGTGGGCATCATCCTGGTGGTGGCGATGCTGGTGACCCCCGGGGCGACCGCTTACCTGCTGACGGACCGCTTCGATCGGATGAGCTGGATCGCCATCGCCTCGGCGATGCTCTCCAGCGTGGTGGGCATCTACCTGAGCTACTGGCTCGATGCCTCCACCGCCGGCTGCATCGTGCTGGTGCAGACCGGGCTGTTCCTGCTGGCGTTCCTGTTCGCCCCCCGCCATGGCCTGCTGGCCCAGCGGGCCCGCTGAGGTGGGTGATCGAGCCCATGGGTGACCCACGCCGCGAGCAGTCCTGGCCCTGGTGGCCGCTGCTGCCCCTCTACCCCTACGGCCGGCGCCGCACCCTGGTGCGGGAGCTGATCCCCGAGCAGCTGTGGAGCTTCGAGCAGCTGCAGGGGGTGTTCTACGTGGCGGTGCCGATCCGGATGACGGTGGTGCGACTGCGGACCGGGCTGCTGCTCTACGCGCCGGTGGCCCCCACCGGCGAGGTGCGCTCAGCCCTGCGGGAGCTGGAGCAGCGCTTCGGCCCCGTGACCACGATCGTGCTGCCCACGGCCTCAGGGCTGGAGCACAAGCTGCCGGTGCCCGCCATGGCCCGGGCCTTCCCCGCGGCCCAGGTGTGGGTGACACCGGGCCAGTGGAGCTTCCCGCTGCGGCTGCCCCTGGCCTGGCTGGGCTTCCCAGCCGGCCGCACCCGGGTGCTGGGCGAGGACGGCTGGCCCCACCCCGACGAACTGGTTTGGGAGTCGCTCGGCCCCCTGGACCTGGGGGTGGGGCGCTTCCAGGAGCTGGCCTGCCTGCACCGGGCCAGCGGCGCCCTGCTGGTGACCGATGCCCTGGTGGCGATCGGCGCCGAGCCCCCCGAACTCTTCGCGGCGGACCCCACACCGCTGCTGTTCCATGCCCGCGAGCGGGGCGATGAGCCCCTGCAGGATGGCCCCGAGCAGCGGCGGCGCGGCTGGCGGCGGCTGGTGCTGTTTGCCTCCTACCTGCGGCCCGAGCCCCTGGCGGTGCCGCCCCTGGGGGAAGTGCTGGGCCAGGCCCTGCGGCCGGGGCTGCGCAGCCCGCGCAGCTACTTCGGCCTCTATCCGTTCCGCTGGCGCTCCGGCTGGCAGGCGGCCTTTGAGGCCCTGCTGGAGGACGGGCGGCCGCGGCTGCAGATCGCGCCGGTGCTGGAGCGGCTGGTGTTTCCCCGGGCCCGCCAGCCCCTGGTGGCCTGGCTGCGGCGGCTTGCCACCCTGGAGGGGGTGCGCTGGCTGGTGCCCGCCCACTACGAGGCGCCGATCGCCTGCTCGCCCGGGCAGCTGGCGGCCCTCGCCGATCAGATCGAGGCGCGCCCCTGGGCCCCCCGGGAGGGTAACTGGGCCTATCTGGCCGGCATCGACGACCGCCTGCTGCAGCTGGGGGTGGTCCCCGACCAGCCGCTCGCCTGAGGCTCTGACAAGGCTGGGGGCCTCAGAGCTTCAGCTCACCCGGATCGACGTCCTGATCGGCATCGATGAACAGGGAGGCCTCCAGCTCCATGCGCTGTTCCATCTGGCGCAGGAAGTAGCCGGTCATCATCGCCGAGGCCAGCAGGCCGGCGAGGTTGTCGCGGCTGGCCTGGATCTTCACCTCGAACTGTTCGCCGGGGAGCATGCCGAGCAGGCCCTGCACGTTGTGGCGAATGATGTCCTGGATGTCGCCGCTGGCCGAGCGGGCCACCCGCTGCAGCACGTCGGGAGACTGCTCCTGGAGGTACTGGATCAGCGAATTGGTGCCGATCGCCTCGTTCTCGCTCGTCAGGAACTCCGGGTTGAACATCTCCGGTGTGCTCCGCGTCACGCGGCAACCCTACCCCAACTGGTTGAGGCCACCCGTGCGGCCCTGGGGGGAGAACCGAATCGGGCCGAGCCGGTCCAGGGGCCAGTAGCGGAACACGGCGGTGCCGATCACGTCGCGGCTGGGCAGCGGGCCCCAGAGATGGGAATCCAGGCTGGCGTTGCGGTTGTCCCCGAGCACCAGGAGCGCGTCCGCGGGCACGGTGAGTGGCGGCAGGCTGTAGTCCATCGCCTCGCTCAGCCAGGGCTCTGCCACCGGGCTGCCATTGCGGATCAGCCGACCGTCCCGCACCTCCACCACATCGCCCGGCTCCGCCACCACCCGCTTGATCAGGGCCGCCCCGGGGTCGTAGCCGGCGGCCACCAGGGCCGGCGGGGCATGGAACACCACGATCGTGCCGGGGGGGAGAGGGCGGTGCAGCCGGGGCCGCAGCTTCTCCACCAGCACCCGGTCCTGCAGCTGCAGGGTGGGCAGCATCGAGCCGGAGGGGATCCAGCGGGGTTCAACCACCGCCCAACGCAGCAGCAGGGCCACGGCGACCCAGGCCAGCAGGGGCAGCCAGCGCCCCAGCCACCCCCGCAGGCCCTGGTGCTCGGCGCCGGCAGCTCTGGCGGGGGGGGAGGGGAGATCGGCCATGGGCGGACGGTCCGGTCAGCATGATCAATCCATCCTCACCAGCCGCCGGCGCCGGTGCCCGCTCCCGCCTTCCCCACCCGGGCCGCCGCCAACCTGCGGGCCGCCCTCCGCCTGCTGCTGGCGCTGCGGCGCCAGGGCCTGCGGCGCCTGGTGCTCTGCCCCGGCAGCCGCTCGGCCCCGCTGGCGGTGGCCGCGGGCCTGCTGGAGCGCCACGGCCTGCAGCTGCTCACGGGCGTGGATGAGCGCTCCGCCGCCTTCCTGGCCCTGGGGCTGGGGCGGGTCGACGGGGTGCCGGCCGCCGTCGTGACGACCTCCGGCACGGCGGTGGCCAACCTGCTGCCGGCGTCGGTGGAGGCCGACAGCGGCAGCGTGCCGCTGCTGCTGCTCACGGCGGACAGGCCCAGCCGGCTCAAGGGCTGCGGCGCCAACCAGACCGTGAACCAGGAGCAGTTCCTGGTGGCCAGCTGCCGGGCCTGCCTGGCGGGCGACGGGCGGGGCCTGGCGGCCATGGATCAGCCCGCGATCCAAGCCCTGGCGAACCAGGCCTGGGAGGCCGCCCTGGGGGCCCCGGTGGGGCCGGTGCATCTCAACCTGCCCTTTGAGGAGCCGCTGCACGCCGGGGCGGAGGAGCTGGCCGAACTGGCCGCTGAGCTCGCGGTCCTGGTCGAGGACTGGATCGAGCCCAGGGCCCACGACCCGGCCCACGACCTGGCGGCGGAGCCCGCTAGGCGCGCCCCAGGGCCTGGTGGCCAGGCCCTGGACCAGGCCGAGGCCCCGACCGATCCCCTCGGCGGCCTGGATCCCGATCGACCGGGGGTCGTGGTGGCCGGCCCCTGGCGGGGCACCGCCGCCGGGCTGGAGCGCTTTGCCGCCGCCCTGCTGCGCTGGCAGCGGCGCACGGGCTGGCCGGTGCTGGCCGATGGGCTCTCGGGCCTGCGGGGCTGGCCCGGTCTGGAGCTGGTGGCCGCCTACGACCTGGCACTGGCCGAGCCCCCCGCGGCGCTGGCGCCCCCCCAGCTGCTGCGCCTGGGCCCCATGCCCGCCAGCCGCCGCCTGCAGCAGTGGATCGCCGCGGGCGGCGGCCCCCAGCTCCTGATCAGCGAAGCCGAGCCGCGCAACCTGGATGCCAGCGGCAGCGCCACGGCCCGCCGCGGCGAGGGCCTGGCCGCCTGGCTGGAGCGGGCCTGGCCGCAGCGAGAGGGCGAGGGGAGAGCCACCGTCCCAGCGCCAGGGGTCGAGGCCCAGGAGCTCGCCGGGCGCTGGCGATGGGCCGAGGCCCAGGCCCAGGCGGAGCTGGATCGGAGCCTCAGCCAGCCTGGGGATCACCACCCGGGCAGCGTTGACGCCGGTGGGGGATCCGCAGGCGCCGCCAGCGAACCCGCCCTGGCGCGGGCCCTCAGCCGCCTGCTGCCCGCCGGGCTGCCGCTGATGCTCGCCAGCAGCAGTCCGGTGCGGGACTGGGAGAGCTTTGCGGATCCGGCCGCGCCCCAGCGGCGGGTGCATGGCTTCCGCGGCGCCTCCGGCATCGACGGCACCCTCTCGATCGCCGCCGGTCTGGCCCTGGCCGAAGGCGAGCTGGTGCTGCTCACGGGCGATCTGGCCCTGCTGCACGACGCCAATGGCTGGCTGTGGCGCCAGCATCTGGCCGCGGCCGGCGCCCGGCTGACGGTGGTGCTGGTGGACAACGGCGGCGGCGGCATCTTCGAGCAGCTGCCGATCCGCCCGCAGGGAGCCCCTGGCCTTGGGGATGCGCCCTTGGATTTCGAGCGCCTGTTCGCCATGCCCCAGGCCGTGGACCACGGCGCCCTGGCGGCCGCCCATGGGGTCCCGGTGCGGCCGCTGGCGAGCCTGGCGCAGCTGGGAGCGGCCCTGGGCTGGGCGGCGGAGCAGCCGATGGCCCTGATCGTGCTGCACACCGAACGCCGGAGCGATGCCCGGCTGCGCCAGCAGCTACGGGCGACGGTGGCCCAGCAGCTGGCCAGCGCACCGGCGGCCGCGGAGCCGCGCTGACCCGGACGGCGATCCTGGCGGGCCGGACGGCCCATGGAGCACCCCAGGCCACGCCGCAGAATGGCCGGCACCACCAGCCTGGCCGATGCTCACCCCGCAGCCATCTCCCGTGCGCTGGATCCCCCAGGGGAGCTACTCCGACATCCTCTTCGACCTGAGCGAGGAGGGCATCGCCCGCATCACGATCAACCGCCCCCACAAGCGCAACGCCTTCCGGCCACGCACCGTGAGCGAGCTGTTCGACGCCTTCTCGCGGGTGCGCGACAACCCCAGCATCGGCGTGGTGCTGTTCACGGGGGCCGGTCCGGCCGCCGACGGGGGCTGGGCCTTCTGCGCCGGCGGCGACCAGAGCGTGCGCGGCGACGGCGGCTACGTGGACGACGAGGGCCTGCCGCGGCTGAACGTGCTCGATCTGCAGCGCCTGATCCGCAGCCTGCCCAAGGTGGTGATCGCCCTGGTGGCCGGCTACGCCATCGGCGGCGGCCAGGTGCTGCACCTGCTCTGCGACCTCTCGATCGCGGCCGACAACGCCGTGTTCGGCCAGACGGGCCCGCGGGTGGGCAGCTTCGATGGCGGCTTCGGCGCCAGCTACCTGGCCCGGCTGGTGGGCCAGCGCAAGGCGCGCGAGATCTGGTTCCTCTGCCGCCAGTACGACGCCGAGCAGGCCCTGGCGATGGGCCTGGTGAACACGGTGGTGCCCCTGCAGCAACTGGAGGCCGAGGGGGTGGCCTGGGCCCGGGAGGTGCTGGGCCACAGCCCCACAGCAATCCGCTGCCTGAAGGCGGCCTTCAACGCCGAAACCGACGGCATGGCGGGGCTGCAGGAGCTGGCTGGCCAGGCCACCCACCTCTTCTACCGGACCGAGGAGGGCCGCGAAGGCCGCAATGCCTTCCTGGAGAAACGCCCGCCGGACTTCTCCGGCTCGCCCTGGCTGCCCTAGGGCCTGCCCTCGCTAGGGTCCAGGCAGCGACCTGAACTCTGCGCCGCCGTGCCGCGGTTTCCCATCGCGCTCCCCCTGCCGCCTGCCCCCGCTCGGCTGGCCCCCCTGCTGCTGGCGACCGCCACCGGCCTTGGGGTCCTGGCGCCCGCCGCCGGCCACGCTCGGCAGGCCGACCCGATCCCGCCCGCGGCACCGCCGATCAGCGATGCGGTGGCCCTGACTGCGGTGCCGGAGGAGCTGCGCCTGCAGACCGGGCTGCAACTGGTGCTGGATCGCAGCAGGCGCCAGCTGATGCTGCTGGAGAACGGCGAGCTGCGCCGCCGCTTCCCCGCCGCCGTGGGCATGGTGGGCTGGGAGACACCGGCGGGTCGCTTCCAGGTGATGGAGAAGCAGGTTGATCCGGTCTGGGAGCATCCGCAGAACGGCAAACGGGTGGGGCCCGGCCCCGCCAACCCCCTGGGCAGCCGCTGGATCGGCTTCCACCGCGACTGCTCGGGCCGCAAGGGCTGGGACGGCGAGCGCTACCTGGATGTGCAGGGCTGCGTGGTAGCGGGCTTCCACGGCACCCCCCACCGCTGGACCGTGGGCCGCGCCATCTCCCACGGCTGCGTGCGCCTCTACGACGAGCACGTGCGCGACCTGTTCGAGCTGGTGCAGGTGGGGACCCCGGTGACGGTGCTGCCCTGAGGCCACGGCGCCCCTGTTCGCCGCGAACGGGAGCTCCGGACACCCCCCGTAGAGTTGCGCCCACCTGTGGTGATTGAACCCATGCGCGTGCTGTTTGCGGCAGCCGAATGCGCCCCGATGGTGAAGGTGGGCGGCATGGGGGACGTGGTGGGCTCGCTGCCGCCGGCCCTGGCGGCCCTCGGCCACGACGTGCGCGTGATCATGCCGGGCTACGGCCGGCTGTGGAGCAAGCTCACGATCTCCAGCGAGCCGGTGTGGCGTGGCCACACGATGGGCACCGACTTCGCCATCTACGAGAGCCGCCATCCCACCACGGGCCTGCCGCTCTATTTGGTGGGCCATCCGGTGTTCGACCCGGAGCGCATCTACGGCGGCGAGGACGAGGACTGGCGCTTCACCTTCTTCGCCAGCGCCACCGCCGAATTCGCCTGGAACCACTGGAAGCCCCAGGTGCTGCACTGCCACGACTGGCACACCGGCATGATCCCGGTGTGGATGCATCAAGACCCGGAGATCAGCACGGTCTTCACGATTCACAACCTCAAATATCAGGGGCCCTGGCGCTGGAAACTGGACCGCATCACCTGGTGTCCCTGGTACATGCAGGGGGACCACACCATGGCGGCCGCCCTGCTCTATGCCGATCGGGTCAACGCGGTGTCGCCCACCTATGCCCAGGAGATCCGGACCGCTGAATACGGCGAGAAGCTCGATGGGCTGCTGAATTACGTCAGCGGCAAGCTGCGCGGCATCCTCAACGGCATCGATCAGGACGACTGGAACCCCGCCACCGACCCGAGCCTGCCGGCCACCTTCAGCCCCGACGACCTGGGGGGCAAGGCCCTCTGCAAGGCGGCCCTGCAGGAGCGCATGGGCCTGAGCGTCAGCCCCGACAGCTATCTGATGGGGGTGGTGAGCCGACTGGTGGACCAGAAGGGCATCGATCTGCTGCTTCAGGTGGCCGATCGGGTGCTCGCCTACTCCGACAGCCAGATCGTGGTGCTGGGCACCGGCGATCGCAGCCTGGAATCGGGGCTGTGGCAGATGGCGGCGCGCCACCCGGGCCGCTTCTCGGTGTTCCTCACCTACGACGACGCCCTGAGCCGCCTCATCTATGCCGGCAGCGACGCCTTCCTGATGCCCAGCCGCTTCGAGCCCTGCGGCATCAGCCAGCTGCTGGCGATGCGCTATGGCTCGATTCCGGTGGTGCGCCGTGTCGGCGGCCTGGTGGACACGGTGCCGCCCCACGACCCCGCCCACCACAGCGGCACGGGCTTCTGTTTCGACCGCTACGACCCGCTGGACTTCTATACCTCGATCGTGCGCTCATGGGAGGCCTTCCGCCACGTCGACAGCTGGCGGGAGCTGCAGCGCCGCGCCATGACGGCGGACCACAGCTGGGAGCGTTCTGCCCTGGAGTACGACCGCATGTACAAGGAGGTGCGTGGCCTCAAGGAACCCTCGCCCGATGCCCTGGCGGTGGAGCAGTTCTCCCTCGGCCAGGACGCGGATCCCAGCCGCCGGGGCGGTGAGCTGCAGGGGGAGCCAGTGAACGCGGAGGCCTCCCAGGGCTGGAGCCAGGGCCAGGCCTCCGCGGCCGGTCAGACCCCGGCTGGCACCAGCAACGGCGAGGCCCCAGCCGACCCGTCCGACGCCTCGCTGGCAGCCCGGTTCAACCCCCTGGCGCTGCTGAGACGCCGCTCGGGAGGCTGACTCCTGGCCGCAGCCGGACAGCACCGCCCCAGCGAACGCCCCCATGAGCCGGCCGGAGCCGAGCACCAACCTGCCGGCGCCCTACCGCAGCCCCTGGCGCGCCCTGGCCGAGGACCTGCGGGCGGTGGCCGCCAGCCTGCGGCTGGGCCTGCAGGAACTGTGGCGCCGCAACGGCCAGGGGGACCTGCCCCGCCCAGCCCCCTGGCCCCGGGACCTGGCGCCCCTGTTCTGGCCCCTGCTGCTGGCCCTGGCGCTGGCGGCGCTGGTCCTGATGGGCCTGGGGCTGGGACGCATGCTGGGCGGCACAGCCGTCGGAGCACGGGAGCCGGCATCGCCAGCGCCGCCGGCCGACATCGCCCTGGAGAACCCGCAGGAGAGGCCAGGCACCAGCCCCGCTGCGGGCCCTGCAGGCACCCCGACGGCCCCCCGCCCCGGGACGGCCGCGATGGAGAGCCCGGCCACCAGCGCTGCCGACGCCACCGCGGCCCCGGTCGGCACCAGCCGATCCGCGGCCAGGACAACCCCAGAGCCAGACCCCAGCGTCGCGGAGGCGGCCCCCACGGCCGGGGCGACGCCTGAAGCCGCGGCCGCCCCGGGACCCAGGGTCCCGCCCGATCCGCTGGCCGAACTCCTCGCCAGCCCGGCGGCGGCGGGGCTGCTGCGCTCCGCCAGCGCCGAGCCCGCCAGCGCCAGCCTGCAGCTGGTGCTGGCCGAAGGCTTCCACGGCCTGCCCCTGGCCGAGCAGCAGCGCCGCGCCGACGCCTGGCAGCAGCTGGCCCTGGGCCTGGGCTACGAGCACCTGCAGCTGCGGGACGCCCAAGGGGCGCTGCTGGGCCGGGAGGCGGTGGTGGGCGGCGGCATGATTCTGCTCAGTCCTCCCGAGCGGGATTGAGCCCATGCTGCTGAGCCGGTTGATCGAACGCTGGGGAGCCCCGATCGGCGCCGCCGTCGACCCCGATCAGCCCCTGGGCCCCGTCTGCACCGACAGCCGCCAGCTGGCGGCCGGGGCCCTGTTCGTTCCCCTGGTGGGGGAGCGCTTCGACGGTCACGCCTTCCTACCGGAGGCGGCACGCCTGGGGGCCCAGGCCGCCCTGGTGCAGCGGGGCCGGGAGGCGGGGCTTCCCTCGAACCTGGCGGCCTGGCTCGTGGACGACAGCCTGGCGGCCTACCAGGAGCTGGGCCGGCTGTGGCGGCAGGAGCTGCGGACGCCGGTGGTGGCGGTCACCGGCTCGGCCGGCAAGACCACCACCCGCGAGCTGATCCGCGCCGTGCTCGCCCCCCTGGGGCCGGTGCTGGCCAGCAGCGGCAACGAGAACAACGACGTGGGCGTGCCGCTCACCCTGCTCAAGGCCGGGCCTGAACACCGCGCCGTGGTGGTGGAGATGGGCATGCGCGGCCTCGGGGAGATCGATCGGCTCTCCCGCTGCGCCGAACCCGATATCGCCGTGATCACCAACATCGGCACGGCCCATATCGGCCGCCTGGGCAGCCGCGCCGCCATCGCCACCGCCAAGTGCGAGATCACCGCGGGCCTGCGCCCCGATAGGCTCGTGGTGATCCCTGCCGGCGATCCCCTGCTGGAGCAGGCCCTGGCGCGGGTGTGGTCGGGTCGCGTGGTGCGAGTGGCGTTGGCGGGGAGTGGGAGCGGCAGTGCCGAGGCGGCCAGCCCTGCGCCCGCGGCAGACCCATGGCCACCCGCCGATAGCGTTGGCCAGCTGGAAGCGGACGGCACGGTGCTGCGCCTGGGAGAGGCGCGGATCCCGCTGCCCCTGGAGGGGGAGCACAACGCCCGCAACCTGTTGCTGGCCCTGGCCGTGGCCCAGGAACTGGGGCTACCCGCCAGCCGGCTGGGAGCCCTGGAGGTGGCATTGCCGGGGGGGCGGAGCCGTCGCCAGAGCATCGGCGGCATCACCGTGCTGGATGAGACCTACAACGCCTCCCCCGAGGCGGTGCTCGCGGCCCTGGCCCTGCTACAGCGCCAGCCCGGCCGCCGCTTCGCGGTGCTTGGAACCATGCTCGAACTGGGGGATCAGAGCCTGGCGCTGCACCGCCAGGTGGCCGAGCGGGCCCGGGAGCTGGAGCTCGATGGCCTGGTGATCGTCGATGGCGGCCCCGAGGGCGAGGCGATGCTGGCGGCGGCGGCGGGCCTGCCGCGGCTGCGGCGGGTGTCGAGCCCGGCCGAGGCGGCGCCGGTGCTGCGGCAGTGGCTGGCCCCCGGCGATCAGCTGCTGCTCAAGGCCAGCCGTGGCGTAGCTCTGGAGCAGCTGATTCCACTGCTGGAGCTGGCCGCCTGAGCTCACCGGCCCCAGGACGCTCCGCCATGCTGGCCCCGGAGCGGCATTTCACGATGGCGTAGCCCTCGGGCTGGGGCCAAGGGTGGTGGTTCACCCGAGGCCCTTCCAGATCTTGTCCAGAACCCCGCCCTCCTGAGGGAGTTGACCGCGTCGGGCCGTGGCGGCCGACCTGCGCGGCCCAAGGGATCAGGGGCCCAGGGATCAGGCGTCCTCGGCCTCGTCCCCGGAGTCCATGTCATCGTCGTCCTCCTCCTCGTCATCCCCGAGCACCTCCTCCAGCACCTCGCGGGCTGTCTTGAGGCGGGCGCTGTCGGCGGCCCAGACGGCCACGCTGATGGCGTCGGCCTCGTCATCCCCCAGGAGCTCCTCCAGGGTCTCCAAGTGGTATTCCTCCACGAAGCCCAGCAGCTCCAAGCTGATCCGCAGCGCGTCCTCGGGGGTGACCGCAGCGGCCTCCACGGCATCCAGCACCTGCTGAACACGGGGGTTCGGCTCGTCGGCGGCCGGGGTGGACTCGGGGGCGCTGCTCATGGACTTGACGGTGGCTTCGATCCCACGATGGACCAGCGGGGCCGCGGGCGCCGCCGCAGCTGATGCGGCGACCTGTGTTCCCCGCATCACGACGGCGCCGGTGGTCGGGCTTGACCGATGACGGCGATCGCCTCCGGTGGCTAAGGCGTGGGGGGAGGCCGCAGCGCAGGCGTGGCGCGGTCGACGCGATGGCGTCGACGCAACGGCATCGACAAGACGGCATCGACAAGACGGGATGGATGGGAGGGCATGGACGTGAGGCGAATCACCGGAATGGCGCTGCTGGGCTGCCTCCTGGTGGGCCACGGTCTGCCGCCAGCCCTGCCAGGGCCCAGCCGCGCCGAGGAGCTGCCACCGGCAGCAGCCCCGGCCCAACCCGAGCCGGTGTCGCCCCAGCCCGGGCTGCCGCCATCGCCTCAGCCCGACATCCCTCAGCAGGCTCCACCACCCCTTCCGCCCCTGCCCACGCAGCCGGCCCAGCAGGCACCCGCCCTCGCCAAGCCGAAACCCCAGGCCCCGACCACCCCACCCCGATCCGCTCCAGCGGCGCCGGCCCCAGGGGGGGCCACCCCGGCGGCGGCAGGCCCGGTCGCCCTGCTGCTGATCGATCTCTCCGCGCAGCGCCTCACCGCCTTCGACGGCGAGGGGCGGCGGCTCTATCGCGCCCTCGTCTCCACCGGCCTGGCCTCGATGCCCACGCCCGCGGGACAGTTCCGGGTGGCCGGCAAGTACGCCAGTACACCGATCGTGGGCGAGGGCTACCGCATCCCCGCCGTGGCCCACGTGATGTGCCTGGGGGGCGGCGGTCTGCGGCCCGATCGGATCTGCATCCATCCCGCCCCCTGGCAGGAGGCGGCCCGCCAGGCCTTCGGCGTGCGGCGCAGCCACGGCTGCATCCGCGTCTCCAGCACCACGGCGCGCTGGCTGTTCCAGCGGACACCGACGGGCACCGAGGTGCGGATCGAGCGGTGATCGGCTCAGGCCGCCGGCGTGGCCTTGTCGATGCGATGCACGGTCATCTCCAGCTGCTGACGCAGGGAGCGGGCGTGGTGCTCGGCGGCCGCCAGCTCATGGCGCAGGCTCTCCACCTGCTTTTCGGCGGCGAGCAGGTCCCTGGCGGTCTGGATGGCGGCGCGGTGGATCAGATCCAGCGGGCCGTGGCCTGCCGCTGCATCGCTGGCCTGGGCGGGGCTCTGAGGATCGGCCATGGGGCAGACAGGGCGGGATTGTCTCCATGCTGGGCCATGGCAAAGGCCACGCCAGCACGGCGCACCTGGCCCGGGCGCTGCCGACCACGGTTCCGCCGGCTCTGGGGGCGGGGATCTGCAGGAAAACCGTGGAGCAGACCCCGTCCCAGCCAAGGCTGGCTACGCCGGGTTCAGAAGCGAGCTGCGCCATGGCCCTGCCGGTGACCCCAGAGCTGATCGACCTGCTCAGCCGCCAGCTCAATGCGCCGATCGAGTGGGTGAGCGTGGTGGGCCAGTGCAGCCTGGCCCAGGTGCGCGGCATCGCCGTCAGCGCCGGACGGGTGCTCGATTTCGTGTTCGATGCGGAGCGCCAGCAGCTGCACACCTGGCTGCGCTTCGAGCTCACCACGCTCCAGCTCACCGGGCCGGGTCCCCAGCACGCCTGAGCCCCTGGTGCGCCTCCAGCCCGTGCACCGCCGCGCTGTGCGCCCTCTCTGCGCGGGCCCTCTCGGCGCGAGCCGTCTCTGCGCAAACCGTCTGCCCGGCCCCCTGGCGGCCCTGGGGCTGCTGCTGGCACTGGCCGGCTGCGGCGAGGCTCCCATCCCGAAGGAGCTGGCGGAGGTTCAGGCCGTGGCGGACCCGTTGCTGCGCGCCAATCGCATCCAGACCACCCCGCTCCGCTTCGGGCTGGAGCTCGGGGATGCGGCCCCCTACTGGGCCGAGAAGGCCGGCCTCTGCAAGGCCAGCCAGCAGGACAGGGAGGCCGGGGATGCCTGCGCCAACTGGGCCCACCAATCGCCGGCGGAGGCCACCAGCCCCGCCCAGCGCCAGATCCGCCGGCTCTCCTATCTGTTCGGCTCCGCCCAGGCCCGCAGCTATCCCCATGGGCTGATCACCTTCGATCGTTCCTTCTTCCTCGTGCACGACGGCGACCGCCCGGCCCTGCGCTGCGTGATCGCCCATGAGCTGAGCCACGTGCTGCGCCGCCATTCCTATCTGGCCTCCCTGGCAGCGAACAGCACCTTCAGGGACCTGCCCGAGCAGCCCCGCCAGCGGGCCCTGGCCCGGCTGTCGCAGCAGCAGGAGCTGGCGGCCGACCGGGGCGCCATGCTGATGACCGCCATCGCCGGCCACGACCCGAAGGCCTGCGTGCAGCAGCAGCTCAGCAGCGCCCAGCTCGATGCCGACTACGCCCCGGAGGATCCCCTGGGCTCCCATCCCGGCCAGGCCCGGCGGCTCCAGGCGGCGCAGCAGTACCTGGGCGCGCCGCTGCAGCGGGATCTGGCGGCCTGGCGCCAACGGCAGGGCCGGCGCCAGGCCGCCCCGGAAGCCAAGCCCCAGTGGAGCTGGGACCCGGAGCACCAGGTGCTGCGGGTCCAGACCAGCCCGGTGGCGGCGCGGTAGGGCCTCAGCGGCGCTCGATCAGTGCCTGGCGCGGGTAGCGGACCTTGGCCAGGCCGGCGTACTTGTCGTCGGCGCTGCGGTAGCCCAGGGCCACCACTACCGCCGTGCGGTAGGGGCTGTCCTCCAGGCCGAGGATGCGGTCGTAGTCCGGGGGCGAGAAGCCCTCGATCGGGCAGGTGTCCACCTGCAGCAGGGCCGCTGAGGTGAGCAGGTTGCCCAGGGCGATGTACACCTGATTGACGGCCCACTGGTCGGCGCGCTCGGGGCTGAAACCCTGCAGCACGGTCGTCTCCAGGAGCTGACGGTAGCCATCGAGGCTGGCCGGATCGAGGCCCCGGGTCTGGGCCGTGGTGGTGATCAGGCGATCCACGTCGGCGGCGTCGATGCGGCGCTTGGCCAGCAGCACCACCAGATGGGAGCTGTCGGTGATCTGGCCCTGGTTCCAGGAGTGGCCGCGCAGCTGGGCGCGCAGGGCCGGATCGGCGATCACCAGGAACTTCCAGGGCTGCAGCCCGAAGGAGGAGGCGCTCAGCACCAGCGACTCCTCCAGGGAATCCCAGGTTTCCGGCGGAATGGTGCGGCTGGGATCGAAGGCCTTGGTGGCGTAGCGCCAACGCTGGGCCTCGAGCAGCTCGGCGGGGGAGAGGGGCATCGCGGCGACATCCGGCAGGACCAGGACTGTCCCATGGGGGCCTCGACCCTGCCGGTTCCCACGCACACCGCATCAACACCGCCGGCGAAGGTCAAGATCTGCGGCGCCGGGCGTGACCTCTGGTGCCCTTTCCTTTAATGGGATTGAGGTTCGGGCACAACGGGTGATCCGATGACGAGTTCCGCGCCGCAGCAGCCCGGGCAGAGTGGCCGCGCCGAGCGGGAGGTGATGCCCTCCGCGACACCGATCAAGCTGCGTCTGCCCAAGTCCGGCAGTGGCATGGCCAACCTCTACGACATCAACGACGGTGGCGCCTGTGCCATCCGCCGGGGACGGATGGAGGTGAGCATCGGCGATGTCGTGGAGATTGAGGTGGCCGAATATGACAACCGCCTGATGGAACAGGCGATGGAAGAGGGCCAAAAGATTCAAGGGGTGGTGCGCTGGTGCCGTCTCGGCCAGAGCAACTCCAGGATCGGCATCTCCTTCATGGGCACCGAAACGGAACGCCGCAACTTCGTGGCCTTCACCAAGATGGCCAGGGGTGGGCTCTCAGACTGATCCTGATAGCCCAACGCTGGCCAGCCAGGCGCGCTGGCTGAGCCTGACGCTCTGACTCAGACCCGCCGGCCACCGATCACGCGGAAGAGAATGGCGATGATCGCCATCACCAGCAGCAGGTGGATCAGTCCCCCCAGGGTGGTGGAGGTGACCAGGCCCAGCAACCAGAGAATGACCAGAAGACTGGCGAGCATTTCCAGCATGGCGGTTCCTGCAGGGGTGGGGACAGGACGGGGAGGAAAAACCCCAGACCCCACCCTGAAGCGGGGCCTGCACTGGACGGAATCGAAGAGACTCTGAACCGAACCAATCGGCGGAGCCCTAGGTGACCTTGTCGGCCAGCCGGCCAGCGGCATCGCTGATGGTTTCAGCCGCGTCCTTGGCGCTCTGCTTCACATCTTCCAGGGCGTGCATGCCCGAAGCCTGCACCTGCTTGGCCTTGCCCTTGATCTGGTGACCGGTGTCACCCGTGAGCTCGCCGTAGGCAGCTTCCAGCTTGCCCTCGGCATCCTTGGCCGTGGCATCGAGGTGGTTGGACATGGGGTTCTGATCCCGGAGGCCATCTCCGCTGTAGGCGCGGTGTGGGGCCAACCTCCACATCAGACGCCAACCCTCAGGCTCACAGCACCGGGCTGGATGGACCGCAGGCTGAACTCAGCCCAGCGGCAAGGTCCGGGGGCAGGGGCGAGCCACCACCGGCGCCTGACTGCGCTTGAGCCGCACGCGATAGGCCACGTGGGATGGCCCCAGCCGTTCGATCAGGGCCTCGCGGGCCTCATGCTGCAGTTCCTCGAGGGAGTCGGCCTCAATGTGGATCGTCTCGTTCTCGGCGGTGGCCTGGAGGCGCCCTGGCCGATCGGGGAGCACCCGGAACACGATTTCACGCATGGAGCTGGGGCCCGGATATGGCTTGCTTCTCTTCGACAAGTCTCGCGGGGCAGGGCGCCCGCTGGAGGTGAGCTGGGCTACGGAGACCCGTATCCGGTTGGTTCGGGCGCGGCGCCGTAATCCACCCGGTTCCACACCAGGGGCTGGGAGCGCCAGTGCTCGGCGATCGCCTGGGTGAATTCCGGCCGCACCAGCTTGCTGCGCGACAGGCACCAGTCCGCGTCGTCGTGGCGCAGCACGAAGCCCTCGGGGGCGCCGCTGCGGTAGCGGCTGGGGGCGCTGTCCAGCAGGTCGATCACCCCGGGCAGATCCAGCCGCCCACGGTGCAGGGTGGGCACGGCCGCCAGGCCCAGCTCCGCGGCCAGGGCGTTGCGCCGCGCCGCGCTCCAGAAGCGCGGGTCCCGGGGGTTCACGACGTCGAAGAGCAGGAACAGATCCGGCAGGGCCCCGTAGTTGAGCGAGTGGCGGGCGGCGCACCACTCGCCGAACAGCACCAGGCCCCGGTGCTTTGGCTCCGAGAGGAAGGCCGTCAGCGCCGGCCCATGCACCGCCAGCCAGGAGCCCAGGCGCGTGAACTGGCCCTGGAACGGCGCCTGCAGATACTCCCCCCGCTGCTGCAGCCGCAGGCGGCCATCGGGGCCGAGGGAGAGGCCCAGGTTGGCCCCATCCACCTTCTCCTCCAGCGACAGGTCGGCCTGCAGAAAGTGCTCGGCCTCGGGCGGGGTGAGCACCTTGTCGCCGCGCACATCGCCGCTGCCGAGCCAGGCGAGGTGGGGGGTGTGGGGGAAGCGAAAGAACTCCGAGTCCACGGCGCTGCCGGCACCGCTGGTCATGGCAGGCTCGACGTCAGGGGTCATGGCGCGGTAGGCCCCGGCGTCGCGGCGCTGGCAGAGGCCCTGTCAGTGGCGCTGATCGTGGGCCTCGCCATGGCGATGGTGGTGCGGGGGTTGATCCCGTGGGCCGTGATCCTCTTTTTCAGCGTACTTCTGGCGTGACCAGGCCTCGATCACCGGTTCCAGCGGAATCCCGTGGGCACTGAGGGCCTGCTCCCAGCCGTGCCAGTCGGTATCGCCGGCGAAGGCGATCCAGCAGGCGCCGTGCACCCGGATCGCCTCGGCGCAGGCGGCCACCATCTTGCGGTCGGCCCGATCGTGCACCACGGGCTGCAGATCCGCCGGCAGCACGGCGTTGCCGTCGGCGTCGTAGGCGATCTCCACCACATCGCTGGCACAGGTGCTCCACTTGTGCAGGACCACCTGGTGGCCGTAGTCGCCGAAGCCCAGCTGGTGGCGGTATTCCTCGAAGATGCGGCCCGCCCCGTCAAGCACCAGCCGGCTCTCCGACTCCTTGAACGCCTTCAGCCACTGCCACACCGCCAGGCGCAGGGCGGGATCCTCCGGGGTGGCCGCGATCGGGCGGTGCTGCTGCGGCTCGCCGGCGCTGGCGGCAATCAGCACGTTGGTGTCGACCACGTAGCGGGGTCTCATGGCCGGGTCGCGGGGCGCTCCGGCTGCTGCCTCCCAGCCCGCTGGCGCTCGATCATCTGCCGCTCGAACATCAGCCGCGCCTGCTCCTCCGCCTCGCCCATGGCATTGCCGAAGAAGTGCTCGGGCCAATCCAGAAGACGGCCGTAGTCGTCGAGGCTGAGACGGCGCAGCTGGGAGCTGCCCGCGCGCTTGTCGACGAAGTAAAGGGCACAGTCGCCGGGGGCGATGGCCTGGCGGGCCACCAGGGTCTGCATGCGGCGGAACAGGTGCTCGGAGTGGGTCTCCACGATGAACTGCACCCGGCGGCTCAGGCTCACCTCCACCAGCAGTTCGGCCAGCACCGACTGGGCCAGCGGGTGCAGGTGGATCTCCGGCTCCTCCAGGATCACGGTGCTGCCGGGCGGCGCGAAGAAGGCCACGGTGAGCACCGGCAGCACCTGGGAGAGGCCGATGCCCACGTCGTGCAGGTTGGCGGCCACCGCCTCCTGGTCGATCACCAGCTCGTAGCGGCCGGAGCGCCCCAGCGGGCGCACCAGCAACTGCTGGGCGATCCCCATGCGCTGCAGCCAGTGCGACACGCCGTTGACGATGCCGTGGCGCTCCGGCCCCGGCAGCAGCGCATCGGCCAGCAGGATGTCGATGCAGCGACCGCCGTCGCTGCCGATCTCGCCGGGTCGGGCCCGGTCCCACGGGTAGTCGCGCTCGGGCTTGCGGCGCAGCGGGCCGAGGTAGAGGATCTCCTCCAGCTCACGGCGGATCGCCAGGCTGAGGTCCTCGGCGCGGGCACCGGCGGCGCCCAGCTGGGCGATGGCCCGGGCCGGCAGGGCGATCGAGCGCTCGGGGCAGTAGGCGGGACTTTTGCCCTGGGACTGGTTCGCGGCCCCCAGCAGCAGCCCGTAGCTCCCCTTCTCGCGCCGTACGGCCCGGAAGCGCTGGCCGTCCCCGTCCTCCAGGGTGAGCTCCTGCACCACCACGGCACCGCTGGCGCTCTGGCCGTAGCTGGCCTGGAAGTGGCCGCTGGCCACCCGCTCGGCGCTGCCGCTGCGGGCAAAGCTGAAGCCGATGCCGACGCGGCGCGGGCTGGCCCCCTGCTTGAGCAGGCTGGCGAAGTCGCCGAAGTGGAAGCTGGCGGTGCTCTCCTCGCCGCCGAGGTCGAGGTGCACGGTGCGATCGGGCGACTGGGCCGTCTGCTTGAGCAGCAGCAGGCTCTGGATCAGCGACGACTTGCCCGAGGAATTGGTGCCCAGCAGCATCGTCACCGGCGCCAGGGCCACAGCCCCCGTGTCCTGCCACGACTTGAACTGGCGGAGCCGGAGCGCGGTGAGCATGGCGGTGCCGCGGCGGCGGCAGGGCGGGCGAGGGGGCCTGAACTGCATTCTGCGACCTGTGGTCCTGGCGCTCCGCCCGGGCGGTATTCCCCTCCGCCGGGCTGGCGGCGGCCCCACGCGATCTGGCCTTGAATGCAGTGATGCGCAACTCGAAGGGTTCCCCCCAGACGGCCACACCGCCGCTGGTGCTGCTGCACGGCCTGATGGACAGCCCCCGGGTGTTCGATCGGCTGCGGCGCCACCTGGGGGAGCATCGCCAGGAGCTGCTCGTGCCCGCCCTGCCGGTGCGCTTCGGCACCACCCCCGTGCAGGAGCTGGCCGAGTGGCTGGGCCGCCAGATCGAGGCGGCATTCGGCCCCTCCCGGCCGGTGGACCTGCTGGGCTTTTCGATGGGTGGGGTGATCGGCCGCACCTGGATCCAGCTGCAGGGGGGGTATCGCCGCACCCGCCGCTTCATCAGCCTGGGCAGCCCCCAGCAGGGCACGCTCACGGCCCAGCCCTGGCCGCGGCAGCTGCTGGCCGGCATCGCCGACCTCAAGCCGGGCAGCCCGCTGCTGCAGCGCCTCGATGCCGACCTCGACAGCCTGCGGCAGGTCGACTGCTGCAGCTTCTATTCGGGCCTGGATCTGATGGTGCTGCCCGGCTGGAGCGCCGTGCTGCCGCTGGGGCCGCGGCACCAGCTGCCGGTGCTTACCCACCCCCAGCTGGTGCGCGATCCCCAGGCCCTGGCGCCCCTGGCCCAGGAACTGCTGCGCGCCTGAGGCCGGAGATCCCCCATGCCGGCGGATGCCTGGAGGATCCTGGCCTGCGCCGGCGGCTGGCTGGGCTGGTCGCTGCTGATCGGCTGGCTGGCCCAGCGGCTGCCCCCGGCGGTCCTGGAACGCGACAGCTGGCTCACCGCCCCCAGGGCCTGGGGAGAGCGGCCCGCGGACTATGAGCGCTGGCTGCGGATCCGCCGCTGGAAGGACCGGCTGCCCGATGCCGGCACCACCTTTGCCGGCGGCGTCCGCAAGGCCAGCCTGGTGGGGCGGGATGGGCAGGCGCTGCAGCGGCTGGTGGCCGAAACCCGCCGGGCCGAGCTGGTGCACCTGGCCCTGTGGCCGTTCTGGATCGCCACGGCCCTGTGGCTGCCGCCTGCGGGGGTGCTGCTCAACCTGCTGTTCGCCACGGCGTTCAACCTGCCCTGCCTGCTGCTGCAGCGCTTCAACCGGCTGCGGATCACGGCCCTGCTGCAGCGGATGGGGCGCGGGCGCCCGGGAGGCGGCTGAAGGCCCCCTCAGGGCCCCAGCAGCAGCGGCTCCAGCTCCAGATCCACCGCCACACCTGGATCCTCCACGTGGCGGGCCACCACCAGCCGGTGCCGGCCGGCCTCGAGGACGAAGCCGTCGCGGGCCTCATCGAAATAGGCCAGGCGACGCAGGGGGATCGCCAGCCGCAGCCGCTCGCTCTGCTCCGGCTCCAGGGTGAGCCGCTGGAAGCCGATCAGGCTGCGGGCCGGCCGCTCCAGGGCTCGCCCCGGCGGCTCCAGATACACCTGCACCACCTCGTCGGCCACCATCGCGCCGGCGTTGTGCACCGTCAGCTCCAGCTGCAGTTGCAGTTGCAGAGCGGCCTGGGGATCCGCCGCCCCCGCGGGGGCCTCCACCAGCGCGGCGGCCAGCGCGCTGTGCTCGAAGGCCGCATAGGAGAGGCCGAAGCCGAAGGGGAAGGCGGCCGGGTGGCCGTCCCGCTGGAAGCGGCGGTAGCCGTGCCAGAGGTCGTAGGTGATCCGGCGGGTGCGCGGGTGGAAGGGGGGCAGCTGGGCGTGGTCGGTGGGCAGGGCGAAGGGCATCCGCCCCGAGGGCGACACGCGGCCCAGCAGCACATCCGCCAGGGCCTCACCCCCCTGCTGCCCCGGATACCAGAACAGCAGGATGGCCGGCACCAGGCGCCGCCAGGCCTCGCACAGGATGCCGCCGCCGCCCATCAGCACCACGACGGTGCGCGGGTTGGCGGCGGCCACGGCGCGGATCAGGGCCTCCTGGCGCGGCTCGAGGCTGAGCTCGGTGCGGTCGCCGGAGGCGAAATCCCCCCCCGGCCGGGCCGAGCCGAGGCTGGCCACCGCCGCGAAGCCGGCCGCCAGCTTCGACCACAGCGGCTGCAGGCGTGCCCGGCCGATGCGGCGCAGCAGGGGATCGGGCGGGGGCGTGTGGCGCAGGATCGGGGCGATGTCCCCGGCGTGGATGTGCTCGCCCTCATGGCGCCAGTCCAGCCCCACCACCAGCACCGCCACCTCGGCCTCGGTGGCCAGGGCGGTGGCCTCGGCCAGGTTGTGGCCGTCGCTGTGGCGGATCTGCAGCTGGGGCGCCGCAGCCCGCAGCCCCTCCAGGGGCGTCACCACCGAACCGGGGGCGGGGCGGGTGTCGGAGGAGCCGCGATCGCCGAGGTTGGCCGTGGCGGCCAGCGGGCCGATCACGGCGATCGAGCCGACGCCCGCCAGCGGCAGCAGCGGCCGGCCCTCCAGCAGCGGATCGTTCTGGAGCAGCACGATCGCCTTGGTGGCGGCCTCCCGCGCCAGGGCCCGGTGCTCCGCACAGGCCCGCAGCGACGTTGGGTAGTCGCCAGGCGGCACCGAGAGCTGGGCCCGCAGCAGCCGCAGCACGGCATCGTCGATGCGACTGAGGGGCAGCGCACCGTTCGCCACCGCCTCCGGCAGACAGGCCTCGAACACCATCCGGAAGGGCATCTCCAGGTCCTGGCCCGCCAGCACGGCCGCCACGCCGTCCCGGACGCCGAAGATGAAGTCGGTGAGCACGAAGCCGCGGAAGCCCCAGCGCCGCTTGAGGATGTCGTGCAGCAGAACGGGGTGCTGGCCGCACCAGTCGCCGTTGACGCTGTTGTAGGCGCTCATCACCGCCAGGGCGCCGGCCTCGATGCAGTCGCGGAACTGGGGCAGGTAGAGCTCGTGCAACACCCGCGGTGTCGCCTGCACATCCACCCGGAAGCGGGCGCTGTCGATCGAGTTGAGGGCGAAGTGCTTGACGCAGGCGATGGCATGGCGGGCCACCCCGCGGCCCATGGCGGCACCCAGGACACCCACGTGCACGGGGTCTTCGCCATAGGTCTCCTGGGCGCGGCCCCAGCCGGGGTGGCGCAGCAGGTTCACGCACACCCCACCCAGCAGATTGGCGCCGAAGGAGCGGGTCTCGCGGGCCATGGCCGCGCCGATCCGCTCCTCCAGGTCGGGATCCCAGCTGGCACCGCGGGCGATCGGCGGCGGGAAGGTGGTGGCGCCGCCCTCCAGCACCACGCCGCGGGGGCCATCCACGAAGTGCAGGCCGCCGATGCCCAGCCGCGGCACCACGCCGGCCGGCCAGGGGTGCTGGTGGGAGGCGTTGTGGAGCGCGATGTCCGCCATTCCCGACCAGAACGGCGTGTCGCCATCGAGCATCGCCAGCTTCTCGGCCAGCGTCAGCTGCTCCAGCAGGGCCCGGGCCCGCGGCTCATCGGCCGGGGCTCCGCACGCCTGGGGCTCGCGGCGGCGACCATCGGCGGCGCTGGTCACGGCAGGACGGCACACACCGGAACCGTAGGCACGGCCTCCGGCGGCAGACCACGGGCCGGGCCCCTCAGCCGCAGAGCCGTGGCCCTCGGCTCAGGAGCGGCGCGCCTCGGTCACATCCAGTCGCAACCGCAACCGCCGCAGTCAGCGGCGAGACACAGCTGCCGCCCAGGCTCGGCCCAGCCCAGCGCTGGAGGCAGCGGCATGACGGAGTTCAAGACGAGGGAGTGCGCAGCAGCGATGACAGTCGCAGCGAGGCAGCGGTGAGGGGGAGCCAGTGGAGGGGCGAGCACCTGCTGACCCTGAACGCCGAGGAGGCCGCGGCCCTCGCCGATGCCTGTGCCCTGTTGCTGGTGGCCTCCGAGGCCGTTCCCGGCTGCCGCCTGCAGGCGGGGATGCAGAGGGTGCTGGCCGACGTGTTCGAGGCCCTGGCCCAGCCGGCCGAGTTTCCGGGCGAGGGCGGCTGAGGACGGGGAAAGACCCGCCTTCACACCCGCCGGCCGGGACGTGACTCTCAGGCCAGCACCGGGAAGCAGCCCTTGAGGCCGTTCACCAGCATCTGCACGGCGATGGCGCTGAGCAGCAGCCCCATCAGGCGGCTGATCACCTTCTCCTGCAGTTCCCCCAGGGCGCGCCGCAGCGGCATCGACACCAGCAGCACCAGATAGATGCCGAGGGCCAGCAGGGCAATGATCCCGCTCAGGGCCAGCCGGCCGATCCACGCCTGCGGCGCCTCGGCCACCACCAGGGAGATGGCGCCGGGCCCCGCCAGCAGCGGCATCCCGATCGGCACCACCCCCACCGTGCCGGCGTCGTTGTCGACCTCCGGGTGCCCCACCTCCAGGCCTTCGATCAGCCGCAGGCCGATGGGCAGCAGGATCAGGCCGCCGGCCACACGGAAGGAATCGAGGCTGATCGCGAACAGATCCAGCAGCGCCTGACCCCACCAGCAGGCCGCCAGCAAGGTGAACAGAAAAGTGAGCACCGCCAGCCGGCTGATCCGCCGCACCCGGCCGGGCTCGCCCCCGGCCGCCTTGGCCACCACCGGCAGCGCCCCGATCGGCGAGCTGATCGCCAGCAGGCCCACGGCGGTATTGATCAGGGCCATGGCCGTGCCTGCGACGCCGCCATCCGCACCGTATCCCCGGAGGGCAGCCGGGCGGAGCGCCTGCCGAGGCGGCCCACCGGTCGGTGAACACCCCGGCGCCCGTAGCAGCCATCGCCGCCGATCCGCACCAGACTGACTGAGAGAGCGGCTGGAGGGGGAGGCACTGCGCGGAGCCAGCAGCAGCGAGCCCGATCGCCCCGTCCCACGGCGCCCAACCCGGCTGGACCGGCAGAGCGGCTGGGTGCTGCTGGCTCTGCTGCTGATCGGCCTGTTCCTGGCGGATCTGGTGCTCCCCCGCGACATCGTCGTTCTGCCCTACTACTGGCTGCCGGTCGTGCTGGCGGCGGCCTTCGCCTCCCCCGCCCGGGTGCTGCTGCTGGCGGGGCTGGCCCTGGCCCTGTCGCTGGCCTCAGGGATCCACTGGGCCTTTTTCCCCTCGCTCGACTTCCTCTCCCGGCTGGTGGGCCTCACGGGCGTGGGGCTGACGGCGATCGTCGTGGCCGCGCGGCGCGGGCAGGGCGAGCGGGAGCTCAGGGCCACCCGGGACCAGTACCAGCTGCTGCTGGACCACTCCGCGGACATGATCTTCCGCTCCACACCGGAGGCGGTGTTTCAGTGGGTGTCGCCCTCGGCCCGCAGCCTGCTGGGCTACGCGCCGGAGCAGCTGGTGGGCCACTCCGCCGCCGAGATCATCGAGCCTGAGGACCTGCCACGGCTGCAGCGGGCCACCGAGCAGATCCTGGCCGGCCGGACGATCACCTACGAGCTGCGTCTGCGCAAGGCCAGCGGCGAACCGCTCTGGGTCTCCGTGGCCATCAAGCCCGTGCTCGATGGCGAGGGCCGCGTGATCGCCCGCGTCGGCAGCTGCCGCGACGTGCACGCGGCGGTGGAGGCCCGCCTGGCCCAGGTCCAGGCCGAGCAGCTGTTCCGGATGGCGATGGACAACGCCGCCGTGGGTCAGGGCCTGCTCGATCCCGGCGGGGGGATCCTGCGGGTGAATCAGGCCCTCTGCCAGTTCCTGGGCCGCGAGCCCGAGCAGCTGCTGCAGACCAGCTGGAGCGCCCTGATCGATCCCCAGGATCTGGCGGAGGAGCAGCGACTGTGGCGCGACCTGGAGACCAACCGGCGCAACAGCTACCGGCTGGTGGCCCGCTTCCACCGCCCGGATGGCTCGCCGGTGTGGGGGGATGTCTCGGTGAGCGGCATCCGCGACGCGGACGGTGCGCTGAGCACCACGATCGTGCAGATCACCGACATCAGCGCCCTCAAGCGGGTGGAGGCGGAGCGGGAGCGGGCCGCCACGTTCTACCTGCAGCTGCTCAACGACGCCCCGGCCCTGATCTGGCGCGCCGGCCAGGATGGTCTATGCGACTGGTTCAACGCCACCTGGCTGGCCTTCACCGGCCGCACGATGGAGCAGGAAAAGGGCAACGGCTGGTGTGAAGGGGTGCATCCGGACGATCTGGCGGGCTGCCTGCAGATCTATCTGGAGGCCTTTGCGGAGCGGCGCACCTTCGTGATGGAGTACCGCCTGCGCCGCCACGACGGCGAGTTCCGCTGGATCGCCGACAACGGCATTCCCTTCACGGGCCTCGATGGCCGCTTCGGTGGCTACATCGGCTACTGCTTCGATGTGACCGAGCGCCGGCGTCAGGAGGAGGAGCTGGCCCGCCGCGCCGCCAGCGATCCCCTCACCGGCCTGCTCAACCGTCAGGAGATGCACAACCGGATCCAGGCGCTCCTGCGGCAGTTGCCCCGCACCGGCTCGCGGACGGCCGCGCTGTTCTGCGATCTGGATCACTTCAAGACCATCAACGACCGGTACGGCCACGCCGCCGGCGACGACCTGCTGCGTGACGTGGCCCGGCGGATCAGCGGCTGCCTGCGCGCCGGCGATCTGGCGGCCCGCGTCGGTGGCGATGAACTGCTGGTGGTGCTCGAAGGCGTGCAGGACCTGGACAACGCCGTGCAGATCGCCGAGAAGATCCGCAGGGCCATCGCCGAGCCGATCCCCACCGTCGCCGGCCCCCTGGCCATCACCGCCACGATCGGAGTGGCGGTGGCCCAGAACGGCGAGTCGGTGGAGGCGCTGATCGCCCGCGCCGACGGCGCCATGTATGCCGGCAAGGACCGCGGCCGCGACCGGGTGATCCCGATTCAGGCCTGAGGCTCCGGCGCCGAGCCGCCCTCGTCCGCGGTCCAGGCCAGGCCGGTGAGCGGCACCAGCACCTCCATCAGCTCGATCGGCCGCTCGGGGTCCGGTGGCACCAAGGCCAGCATCGTGGTGGCGTTGGGCCGGCTCTCGGGCCGCTCCGCGAAGATCTCCAGCGCCGCCATCGTCTGCTGCCAGAGACGGCTCTTGGCCTCCAGCAGCACGACGAAGTCCTCCGGGCCCCAGCGGGCCCCAGCGCCGCGGCAGGGGTACTCATCGAGCAGATCGAGGATCTCCAGCTCCTGCAGGGGCGGGCTCAGCTGCTCGTCCCACACCAGCAGGCAGTTGCCATCGAGGGCATTGGCCTCCAGCGCGGCCGCCTGGCCGGCCAGGGCCCGCTGCAGCGCCGACTCACCGACATCGGGGCCGTAGTGGGGGGTGGGCTCGGCCTCGGGCTCGGCCTCGGCCTCCAGGTCGCTGTCGTCGCGCTCGATCGCACCGAGCAGGGCCTCCAGCACCAGCTGGATCTCATCGTCCAGTTCCGCGCCATGGCTGGCCAGCAGGCTGGTGATCGCCTGCTCGATCGCCTCCGGCGGCAGCACCGCCGTCAGGGCCAGGGCGATGGCCTCCAGCACATCGCCGTCAGCGCCACCATCGGCGCCGTCCTCCTGCTCCGCCACCAGGTCGGGGTCCGCCAGGAAGCGCTCGATGGCGGTGAGCACCAGGGCCTGTTCCGGGGAGAGGCTGGACATGGCTGGAGCGGCGCACTGCCTGCAGCATGGCCAGCCCGGGCCCGGCGCGCCGCGCTCAGATCAGGGCCTGCACGTGATCGGCGAGGCGCAGGGCCTGGGCGATCACGGTGAGGCCGATCCCCACCGCCGGACAGCTGGGGAACGTGCTGGCGTCTGCGATGTAGAGGTTGGCCAGCTCGTGGCATTGCCCCTGCAGATTCACCACGGAGCTGGTGGGGTCCGAGCCCATGCGGCAGGTGCCGCACACCTGGCCGATCGCCGAGAGCGGCGCCTCGCCGCGGGGATGGATCGGGAAGGGCTGCACCACCGTGTTGAGCGGATCGGCCTCCACCGCCTCCAGGGTGTCGAGCCAGCGGTAGACGAGCCGGTCGTGGGCCTCGCGGTTGTTGGCCGTGTAGTCGATCTGCAGGCTCTCACCCCGCAGCGTCACCCGGTTGGCGGGATCGGGCCGCACGGGGCTGCTCGCCCACCAGCAGATCGAGCGCCCCGCCAGCCGCTCCAGCACCGCGCTGGGCAGCAGCCGCGTCACCAGCGAGAGCACCGGCGGCGACTCGGCGAACAGCGGATCCTGCAGCACCCCGCCGCCACTCTGGATCGTGCCCAGCGGAAACGACACGTTGCTGTCGCCCCAGTAGAAGTCGTGCACGCCGAGGCAGCGGGCCTCACGGCCGCTGCTGGGGGCGGCCGCCCGCTGCAGGATCGCCGTGAGCTGGGGCTTCATCAGGTTGCGGCCCACCTGGCCCGAGCCGTTGGCCAGGCCCTGGGGATGGAGGTCGTTGGCGGAGCGCAACAGGATCTCGGCGCTGTTGATCGCCCCCGCCGCCAGCACCACCAGCTGGGCGCTGAACAGCCAGCGCTGGCCGTCGATCTCGGCCTCCACCCCCCGCACCTCCCGGCCGCTGGGGCTCACGTGCAGGCGGCGCACCCGGGCCCGCTCCCGCACCGTGACTGCCGCACTGGCACTGGCGTCGGCAGTGGCGTCGGGCCTGGGGTCGGCAGTGGCGCGGGCCAGGTCCACGCCGAACAGCTCGGCATCGCCCGTGGGATCCAGCGGCGACGTGCTCCAGCTCAGGGGCAACGGATGGGGGTGGGTTCCGGCCCGCTCCAGGGCGCCGCGCAGCTCCGCCATCAGCGGATCGAGGGGGCGGGGCTGCTGGGGGAAGGGTCCGCTGCGGGGCGGCGCCGTGGGGTCGCTGCCGGCCTGGCCGTGCACGCGGTAGAGGGCCTCGGCCCGGTCGTAGTAGGGGGCGACATCGGCGTAGCTGAGCTCCCAGCTGGGCAGCGGCCCCTCCTGCAGGGCCAGGGGGCCGAACTCCCGCTCGCGCATCCGCTCCAGCACGCCCCCCCAGATCTTGGTGTTGCCGCCGATGGCATACACGGTCTGGGGAGAAAAGGGGTCGCCATCCGGGCCGAACCACTGTTCGCCGGGGTGGTAGCGATCCTTGCGGAACAGGTCGACATCGGCCACGTTCTGGTCCGCCAGGGCCATCACGCCGCCGCGCTCCAGCAGCAGCACCGAGCGGCCACTGGCGGCCAGGGCGCCGGCGAGGGTGCCGCCACCGGCGCCGCTGCCGATGATCAGAACGTCGTAGGAGCGGTCGTCGATGATCATGGCTACCGCCACACGTAGAGCAGCAGGAACAGCACCACCCAGATCACGTCCACGAAGTGCCAGAACAGGCCTGCGGCCTGCAGGCCGCGGTGGCCGCCGCCGGAGCTGGGGGTGAGGGAGCGCACCAGCATCACGCCCATCAGCACGATGCCGGCCGCCACATGCAGGCCGTGGAAGCCGGTGAGCAGATAGAAGAGGTTGGCGAAGACGCCATCGGTGAAGCCGAAGGCGAGGCCACGCCACTCGAGCACCTGCCCCGCCAGGAACAGGGCCCCCATCGCCATCGTCAGCAGCCAGAAGCCACGGAACAGCCCCAGCCGGCCGCGCTCGAGGAAGTGCTCCGCCAGGGCGATGGTGCCGGAGCTGGAGAGCAGCACCGCCGTGTAGCGCAGCGGCTCGCGCCACTCCAGCCCCTCCACCCCGGCGGGATACCAGCTGAGGGAGCCGGTCTTGAGCACGGCGTAGCCGGCGAAGAACGCCAGGAACACCAGGCTCTCGGAGGCCAGGAACAGCACGAAGCCGGTGAGGCTGTGGTCCGGGTGGGCGTGGTGGCCGCTGCCAGGGGCCTCGCCGGGGCCGGGGGTGTTGCCGGGGCCGCGGCCCTCGCCGGGGGAGGCCCCGACACTGGTGCTGGTCATGCCGTCACCTCCCGCAGGGCCTGCTCGTAGCGCTCCTGGTGCTCCACCAGCGGCTCACCGCTGCCGTAGCCGTAGGGCCCCCGCAGCACCGTGGGGATGTGCTCCTCGAAGTTCTCGGCCGGCGGCGGCGAGGGCAGCAGCCACTCCAGGCCGATGGCGTTCCAGGGGTTGGCCGGTGCCTTGGCGCCCCGCACCAGGGAACTCACCAGATTGAGCAGGAAGGGAATGATCGAGACGCCCAGGATGAAGGCCCCCAGGCTGGCCAGCACATTCCAGAAGGCGAATTCCGGGTCGTAGCTCGAGACGCGCCGGGGCATGCCCATCAGCCCCAGGGGGTGCATCGGCAGGAAGTTGAGGTTGGTGCCGATGAAGGTGAGCACGAAGTGCAGCTTGCCCAGGCCCTCATAGAGCATGCGGCCGGTGAACTTGCCGAACCAGTGGTAGATGGCGGCATACACCCCCATGGTGGCGGCGCCGTAGATCACATAGTGGAAGTGACCCACCACGAAATAGGTGTTGTTCACATGGATATCAATCGGCACCGTGGCGAGCATGATGCCGGTGATGCCGGCGAACACGAAGTTCACGATCCCCCCCAGGGCGAACAGCATCGCGGAGGTGAGCCGGATCTTGCCGCGCCAGATGGTGGCCACCCAGGCGAACACCTTGATGCCCGTGGGCACGGCGATCAGCATGGTGGTGACCATGAACAGATCGCGCATCCACTGGGCCACGCCGCTGGGGAACATGTGGTGCACCCACACGATCAGGCTGAGCCCCACGATCACCAGCGAGGCCATGGCCACAAAGCTGTAGCCAAACAGCGGTTTGCGTGAATACACCGGCAGCAGCTCGGAGAACACCCCGAAGATCGGCAGGATGATCACATACACCGCCGGGTGGGAATAGAACCAGAAGAAGTGCTGATAGAGCACCGGATCCCCGCCCCCCTCGGGCCGGTAGAAGGAGGTGCCCGCCACCAGATCCAGCAGCAGCATCACGGCCCCACCGGTGAGCACAGGCAGGCCCACCAGCTGGATCAGCTGGGCCGAGAGGGCCGTCCAGCAGAAGATCGGCATGCGGAACAGGCCCATCCCCGGCGCCCGCATCCGCAGGATCGTGGTGACCACATTCAGGGCCCCGAGAATCGACGAGACGCCCGAGAGGGCCACCGCCAGGATCCACAGGGCCTGGCCGTTGAGCAGGATCCCGAGCGGGTTCTGCAGGCTCACCGGCGGATAGGACCACCAGCCCGCGGCCGCAGGCCCACCCGGCACCAGGAAGCTGGCCATCAGGATCAGCCCGAACACCGGCACCATCCAGAAGGCGACGGCATTGAGCCTGGGGAAGGCCATGTCCGGCGCTCCGATCATCAGCGGCACCAGCAGGTTGTTGAGGCCGTTGAGCACCGGAAAGATGAACAGGAACAGCATGATCGTTCCGTGCATCGTGTAGAGGGCGTTGTAGACCGTGCGGTCCACCAGATCGGCCTCGGGGGTGATCAGTTCACCGCGGATCACCATCGCCAGAAAGCCCCCCACCAGCAGGAACAGCAGGGCCGTGGCGATGTACTGGATGCCGATCACCTTGGCGTCGGTGCTCCAGCCCAGATAGCGCAGCCAGGAGCCGGAGGCTGGCGGTGCGGCGGTGGCAGCGGTGGAGACCATCGGCTCAGGCGTCGTGGGGGAGGGCAGCGGATCCAGGCACGTTCACCAGCGGCGGCGGCGCCGGCACCACGGTGGCCCAGCCGTTGGCGGGACGCTGCTGGCGCCGGCTGTAGTCGTCGGCGGCGGGGCTGAGGCCGGGCTGCAGGGGTTGCTGGACCGCCAGCTCCAGCCAGTGGGCAAAGGCAGCCGGACTCTCCACCACCACATCGGCCTGGTTGGCGGCGAACCAGGTGCCGCTGAACTGGGAATCCCGCAGCCGGTAGCGGCCACTGCGGGTGGGGGTGAGGCGGAAGTTGATGGCCTGGCCGGGCACCACGTCCTGCTTGAGGCGGAAGGCGGGCACGTAGAAGCCATGCAGCACGTCCTCCGAGAGCAGGCGGAAGCTCACCGGCCGGTTCACGGGCAGGTGCAGCTCCGTGGAGGAGACGGTGGTCGGCACTGCATGGGCGGCGGCCGCTTCGCCGGATCCGGCACCGCCGGAAGCCCCAGGCCTCCCGGCGAGGTCGCCATGGGGCTGGGCGTCGCCCTCGCCGAGGGGATAGCGAAACTCCCACGACCACTGGCGCGCGATCACCTCCACCTGCAGCTCGGAGACCGCCGCGCCAGAGGTCGCCGACGCCGACGTCACCGGTCCAGATCCCTCAGCGCCGGGAGCCACCGCACCGGTGGGCGCGGCGCCGCCATGCACGTGCTCCATCGGGCCCAGCACCCCCAGCACCCGGTTCACCCGGATCGCATTGGCGGCGATCAGCAGCACCAGCACCAGCGGGATCACGGTCCAGACGATCTCCAGGCGGGTGTTGCCCTCGATCGGCTCGGCGTCGCTCTCGTCGTATTTCCTGGCGCGGTGGAACAGCAGGCTCCAGGCCAGCACCGTCATCACCCCCAGGAAGATGAAGGTGCCCAGGCCCGTCTCGAAGCCGAACAGGCCATCCACCAGGGGGGCGGCGCTGGAGGCCTGCACCGGCAGCCAGCGCTGGGACTGCTGCGCCATCCAGTGGCTCACCAGCACGATCAGGCCGGTCCACAGGCCCACGGCCGCGATGGCGAGCCGGTTGGGCGGCTTGGCGGGGGAGGTGGCGGTCATGGCAGGGCCGTGGTCAGGTCGGCGCCGGCCTGGAGCAGCTGGCCGGCGGCGATGTGCACGCCGAATTCGGCCGCCAGCTGGGCGCCGAGGGTGCCGTGCACGGCCAGCAGCAGCACCAGGGCAATGCCGGCCAGCAGGTAGCTCCACTGCACCTGGCGGCCCATGTCGCGGCGCCAGGCGAAGCGCTGGAAGCCGCGCCACACGGCCATCGCCGTGAGCAGCAGCAGCAGCGCCACCCCGCCCACGCCGTGCCAGAGCATGGTGTCCAGGCTCCCCAGGCCGAAGGCGCTGGTGACGCCGGGCAGGGGCTCCGCCAGCAGCATCTCGTAGAGCCCTGCCGCCACGGTGAAGAAGGCGGTGACCACCCCCGCCAGCAGGTTGTACCAGCCCACGTCGTGCAGGGCGGAGCGGGTCACCGGCAGGGCCAGAAAGCGGAACAGGCGCCGCTCGATCGGATAGAGGGCCCCGGCGATGTCGAAGGCGATGCCGATCACCACCAGCCCCACGGTGAGGTGCACCAGGTTGGGGTGGATCGGCAGGGGGTAGGGGAGGCCGTTGGGGCCGTAGGCGTTCATCAGATCAACCCCTCCCGCATCGCCGCCACCACCTTCACGGTGTGCAGGCCATAGGTCCAGATCAGCTGGTCGCCGAGCACCACCTGCACACCGATCAGCAGGCTCAGCAGGGCGCCGGCGCCGAGGAAGGGCCAGGGCAGGGTCTGGCTGTCCTGGTTGCGCAGCACGTAGCGCCAGCCGGTGAGCACCGAGAGGATGCCGGCCAGGGCCCAGCCGAGGGTGGTATGCAGATCGAGGATGCGGCGGGCGCCGCCGTAGGGGGCCGCCAGACCCGCCTCCACCTGGCCCAGGATCACCGCCACGAAGATCGCCGCGGTGGCGAACAGCAGATTCCAGAAGCTCACTTCCAGCAGGGCCGGCTTGCGGGCCAGCACCCCCACCAGATCGAACACGAAGGCGATCAGCGCCATGGCGATCACGAAGTGCACCACGATCGGATGGAGGGTGTCCATCCAGGGCAGGTTGTGGTCGTTGAGGGCCGGCAGCAGCTCGAGCATGGAGCGGAAGGGTGCCCGGTCTTAACCTCAGGATGGCCAGGGGCAGCGGGCACGGTCCAGCACTGTCATGGTTTGCCATGGGGGCCGGCCTGGGTGCCCATCGCGGCCCCGGCTGACCGGGGGAGGGTCTGCAGAGGCGGCCAAAGACTGGTTGACTGAGCGCTGCGCCCGCCGCCCGTCCGCCTTGGTCCGCCCGCCCGTCCGCCTTCGCCCCGCCAGCCGCCTGCGGGGGGCCCTTCTGGCCGCCGCCGCCCTGGCCGGCAGCACCGCCCTGGCCGCCCCGGCGCGGGCGATTGAGGTGGTGCAGCTGCAGCTGCCCCTCCTGCAGACAAGCTTCACCGTCAAGACGGCGGAGCTGCGCGATCCCGCCCGGCTGATCCGCGGCAGCAGCGATCTGGCCGAGCTGGATCGGGCCACCAACGGGTCCATCGGCCGAGAGCTGGCCCGGGTGTTCAGCACACCGCTGCCGCTCAATGTGCGCTCCTTCGCCAACCAGGCCGTGGGCTCACCGCTGCTCGATCAGGCCCTGCTGCTGGTGTCGGCCCTGGGAGAGGTGGATGGGGTGCCCGACACGATCGACAGCAAGGACCTGGCCGCGAGCCTCAACCGCACCGCCGCGAGCGGCCCCGTCACCGTGGTGGACCTGCTGCAGGCCCTGCCAGGCCGCACGGTGACGGTGGACCTGAAGAAATTCTTCGTCGGCCTGGAGCGGCTGCAGCGCCAGCAGAGTGAAGGCCTGCGCCTGGCGGCAGCCCCCCCCGCGGCGGTCTCGCCAGCCCTGGCGGCCCCAGGGCCCCTGGCGATCCAGCGCACGGAGCAGACCATCCGCGTGCGCCACCGGCCCGAGGCCCTGGCGGTTGTGGTGATCGCCCCCAAGACCGGCGGCAACGGCCGGCTGGCGGTGATCTCCCACGGGCTCTGGGATTCTCCCGAGGGCTTCGAGGGCTGGGCCAAGCACCTGGCCAGCCACGGCACCACGGTGGTGCTGCCCCGTCACCCGGGCAGCGACAGCAGCCAGCAGCAGGCGATGCTCGCCGGCAAGGTGCCGCCCCCCAGCCCCGACGACCTCAAGCTGCGGCCCCTGGACGTGTCGGCGCTGATCGATGCCGCGGCCAGCGGCGCCCTGACGCTGCCGGCGCCGGTGCGCACCGATGCGGTGGTGGCCCTGGGCCAGTCGTGGGGGGCGACCACGGTGCTGCAGCTGGCCGGGCTCCGGCCCAGCGCCGACCGCATGCAGGGCCGCTGCGCCGACCTGCGCGATCCCGATCGCAACATCAGCTGGGTGCTGCAGTGCAGCTTCAAGGCCACCGCTGACCAGGCGGGCCTGGCCGATCCGCGCGTCAAGGCCGTGGTGGCGGTGAGCCCGCCGACCTCGCTGCTGTTCGACACCGGCTCCTCCCAGGCGATGACCGCCCGGGCGCTGCTGGTGAGCGGCAGCCGCGACTGGGTGGTGCCCTCGGGCCCTGAGGCGATCGCCCCGATGGCGGCGCAGGCCCGCGGCATCGGCGGGGGCCATCGCCTGGTGCTGGCCAAGGGCGGCGACCACTTCAACCTGCGCTCGCCCCTGGAGGAGGGGGGCGGTCCGCTGCGGGGCCTGATCCTGGCCTGGGTCAACGGGGCCTTCCAGGCGGGAGCTGCCGCCGCGCCCGGTCCCACGGCACCCGCCCTGCTGCCCGCCGACGGCTGGGGTGATGCCGAGATCCCGCTGGTGGATGTCACGCCAGCCCTGCAGAAGGGCGGCTGAAACCGCGGGCGGGGAGCCGGCCTGGCGCTGGCCTCAGGGGCTGATCCTGCTGATCGGCAGGGGCTCGGAGCCGCCCGCGGCCTCCAGCTGCTGCAGGCGCCGCCCCAGCAGCAGCAGGCCCAGCACCGTGGTGACGGTGACCATCAGCACCAGGGCCGAAAACTGCACCGCCGTGATCACGCCGGCGGCCAGGGCGCTAGTGGCGAACACCAGGCCCGGCAGGCCGCGGGGGATTAGGCCGTAGACCACCACCTGGGGGTCGACGCCCGCCGCCCGGTCGCCGGCGCGGATCCCCAGCCCGCAGACGGCCTTGCAGAGCAGCGCCAGGATCGTGAGCGCCGCCGCCAGACCCCAGGCCGCCGGATTCAGCAGGGTGGCCGCCGGGACGCGCATGCCCACGCTGAGGAAATAGAGGGGAAGGAACACCTCCGAGAGCAGGGTGAGGTGGCCGCGCAGCCGCTTCTCCTCGGGGCTGTCAGGCCCCTGCGGCATCAGCCGGCCCAGCAGAACACCAGCCCAGAGGGCGCCCAGCAGGCTGGTGAGGCCGCTGGCCTCGCCCACCCAGGCACAGCTGATCAACAGCAACAGGATCGTGAGCAGATCCGGCTGGCAGGGGCCGCGCCGGCTCCGCCAGCGCTCCACACCCCAGAAGCTCAGGGCCGCCAGACCCAGCCCCAGCAGCAGCCCGGACAGGCCCGGCGACTGCAGAGCCGCCTGCCCCGCGGCCTTGGCCGGCGGCGAGGCCTGGGCCAGGGCCAGCGACAGCAGACCGATCGCGGGCAGGTCATCGAGCACCGACACACCCACCAGCAAGCGACCCGATGGGGTGCCCAGGGCCTGGCGCTGGGCCAGCAGCCGCAGGGTGACGCCGGTGCCCGTGGCACTCAGCACCGCCAGGAAGAGCAGCGTGGTGGACGGCGCGAGCTGGAAGCCGGCCTGGAGGGGGACCCAGGCCAGCAGAGGGGTGAGGGCACTGAGGGCCACGGTGCGCAGCACGGTCCCCGGGCGCGAGCGGAGCAGATCGCCGCGCACCTCCAGGCCCACCTGAAAGAACAGGGTGAGCACCCCGAGCTCGGTGAGACCCGCCAGCGGCCGGATCGCGGCGTAGGGCAGCAGCGTGTTGCCGAGCACGAAGCCCACCACCAGCTCCAGCACGATCGCCGGAACGGCCCAGCGCTCCAGCCGGCTGGCCGTGAGCCGGGCCAGCAGGATCCCCACCAGCAAGAGCAGCAGGGTGGTGAGCAGCGAGGAGGAGACCACGGGCTAGGCAACGGGGCAGGGGACGGTGACGCACCCGTCGCCCAGCCCGTGAGCCTGACAGGAGTTCAGCGGCCGCGCGACTCCACGATCAGCCCCCGGTCCCGCAGCTCCTGCTGAAAGGCCCGTCCCAGCTGGGCTTCCGGCGTGTGACGCACCGTCTGGGCCAGCAGCAGGGCCGTGCGCAGGCCCAGCCAGCCGAGGGCCACCAGGAACAGCACCGTCATGGGCAGGGGCCAGACATCGATTTCATTGTGGGCAGCCTGCCCAAGGCCTGGGGCGGCGCCGCTGGGACCGATCCCGATGGCGCTGGGTGAGCGGACTAGGGGAACCAGGCCCCAGACAACCACCGGAATTTGCTAAGCGGGCCATAGGAGTCGACCGGGCGATTCAGGCCAACGATCAGTTCGCCTGATCGCCCCGATTGGGACTGCTAGTCACTGCCCCGACCACCCCCCGATCCCGCCAGAAAGCCCGTAAGGTTTGCCGAAATCTTTTCAGACATCTCCCGATGCCTGCGCCACAGAAGCTCCCTAGCGGCGGCTGCGACGCAATGACTCAGCACCTGCGCGCCATTGGCCGCATTCCCCTGCTGACCCCCGACGAAGAAATCAGCCTGGCCCGATCGGTGCAGACCGGCCGGCGACTGCTGGAACTGGCTGAAGAGATGAAGCTGCGGGCCGGCGGCCTGGAACCGAGCCCTGAGGCCTGGGCCGTGGAGGCCGGCCTCACGGTGCGCCACCTCCAGCGCCAGCTGCGCCTGGCCGAGCGGGCCCAGCAGCGGATGGTCACCGCCAACCTGCGGCTGGTGGTGAGCGTGGCCCGCAAGTACACCTTCCGCCAGCTGGAACTGGAGGACCTGATCCAGGAGGGCACCCTGGGCCTGATCCGTGCGGTGGAGCGCTTCGATCCCAGCCGCGGCTACAAGCTGTCGACCTACGCCTACTGGTGGATCCGCGAGGGCATCACGCGGGCCCTCGCCGACAAGAGCCGCACGATCCGGCTGCCGGTGCATGTGGGCGACGCCCTCAGCAAGCTGCGCAAGGCGCAGCAGAGCCTGTGGCAGGAGCTGGGGCGGGCCCCCAGCGTGGCTGAACTGGCGGACGCCACCGGGCTCAAGCCCCTGGACATCCGCGAGACCCTGTTCCGCGCCCAGCAGCCGGTGAGCCTCGATGCGGGGCTGGCCGGTCAGGACGACAGCAATCTGCTGGACCTGCAGGCCTGTGGTGCTCCCCTGCCCGACGATCGCCTCAGCCGCCAGCTGCTCAGCCACGATCTGGAGGAGCTGCTGATGCGGTTGCCCGACCGGGAGGCGGAACTGCTGCGCCTGCGCTACGGGATCAACCGCCCAGAACCGATGACCCTGAGTGCCGCCGCCCGCAGCATGGGCGTCACCCGCGACACGGCCCGCGGCATTGAGCGCCGCGCCGTGGCCGCCGTGAAGGATCTCTCCGAGCGGGTGATCGACTACCTGGAGGCGTGAATCCTCAGGGGTTGCAATAGGGACAGTGGGCGGGATCGGCGGCCATGAGCCGATCCCGTCTGGGCAGAAGCTCACGGTGGCTGCAGGCCCCACAGCCGAATTCCTCCAGGTGCACCATCTCGGTGGCCAGCCCGCAGGCCCGGCAGGGCAAGCCGGCATGGGTGGCCACCAGGCCCCAGCCCGGGGCCCCGCAGCCGGGGCAGACTGAACCCAGGCGCCGCACCAGAGCCACCCCCAGGCGGCGAATCGAGCGCATCCGGGTGGGATTGCGATGGGCCCGCATGTCGGTCTCCAGCCAGACCTGCCCCTCGCCATCGAGCCTGCGGCAGGCAGCCAGGGCATCCTGCAGCGCAACAGGGTGCGTGAGATCTTTGAAGACAGGCCCCTCAGCCCGATCCAACGGACGCGCGATCACGCCATGGGAGGGAAAGCCCACCTGCTGCAGCCAGGCTGAGGGATCCTGCTCCGGCCCGAGTTGCCTCTGGGAGTAGTTGGTGCGCCACTCCAGGCGTTGCTCCACCAGGGTGAGGGGGCGATCGAGATCCACGAACACCAGCAGTTCCTGCCCCACGGCCAGGAGCGGCACCGCGGGGTGGGGGCCAAAGCTGGCCTCGCTGGCCAGGCCCAGCCGCAGGCCGCTCTGCTCGAGGCCCATCAACGCCTTGCTTCGGCAGGTGCTGAGGGCATCGTCGAGGCGCTGCACCTCACCGCTGAAGGTCCCCAGGCTGTCGGTGTCGCAGGCGCACGTCTCCACGGTGACCCCCAGGCCCACCGCAAAGGGAAGGGCCAGGCCCCGCTGCTTGCCGTGCAGGGTGGTGAGGCAGAGCCGCTGCCCCGCATAGGGCGAAGCCAACGGCACGGAATCAGGCGGGCTGCTCGGCTGCCACCGCTGTGCCCTCTCCGGGTTCCCGAGGAATCACCAGCCGCAGCAGGATCGGAGCCAGGAAGGTGGTGCCAATCACCATCAGCAGGATGGCGGCCTCCAGGGCGGGCGTGAGGATGCCGGCCTGGCTGCCCAGCCCCAGGAAGATCAGACCCACCTCGCCGCGCGGCATCATCCCCAGGCCCACCACCAGGCGGTTGGTGGGTTCCTTGCTGAGGTAACTCCAACCGGCGGCCACCTTGCCGGCGATCGCCACCGCCAGCAGGAAAGCGGCCACAACCAGTCCCTCCCGATTGGCCGGGTCCAGGGGGTTGAGCACCGAGAGATCCAGGCCCGTGCCGATCAACACGAAAAACACGGTGGCAAACAGGGCCACCAGGGGCTTCACCGCCGCGTCGATGTCATGGGTGTGCTTCGAGGCGCTGAGGATCAGCCCCGCGGCGAAGGCCCCCAGGGCCGCCTCCAGGCCGATGGCCTGGGCCGCGAAACAGCACACGGTGAGCACCAGGAAGCTGGCCACGGCCACATCGCCGGGCGCCTTGAGCCGGTCCACCACCCAGTCGAAGGCTGGGGCGGCCTTGCGGCTCAGCACCAGGGCCACCGCCACGAAGACCACCGCCGCCAGACACAGTTTCAGCACAGGGCCGAGGCTGAAGGAACCGCCACCGACCACCGCCACCACCACCGCCAGGATCACGATGCCGATGATGTCGTCGAGCACGGCGGCGCCGATCACGATCTGGCCTTCCTTGCGCTTGAGCCACTTCAGCTCGCCGAACACGCTGGCGGTGATGCCGATGGAGGTGGCGGTCATGGCCGCTCCGGCAAAGACAGCGGGGATCAGCGGGACATGGAAGAGGAAATACAGGCCGGCGGTCCCCAGGGCAAACGGCAGCACCACCCCAGCCACCGCCACCGTGCTGGCCTGCAGCCCCACGGCCACGAGTTCATCGAGCTCGCTCTCCAGACCCGTGAGGAACAGCAGCGCAAACAGACCCAGCTGGGACACGGCCTGCAGGCTGGGGAAGGTTTCGTTGTAGACCTCCTGCACCGCCTCGGGACTGATCTGGGCCAGGGAGCCCACCAGCGAGGTCAGGCTGGCAGCGAGCTGGGCCTGGGTTTCGGGCGGCACGATCAGGTGCAGGCCTGAGACACCAATCAGCACCCCGGCCACCAGTTCACCCAGGATGGTGGGCAGCTGCAGCCGCACCATGACTTCAGCGATGGCGCGGGCGGCGAAGAAGATCACCACAAAACGGCCCACCTGAATCAGGGTTTCCGCCACTTCAAGCTGGTGGGAACTGAACTCCAGGAGAAGCGGGGGGATGGCGAGCATCGCGACCAGACGGGGTTGCGGATTTATAGGGACGGTGACCCTGCCGTTGGGGCGGTGAAGCCGATGAGACCTGGGATCTCCCTATCGCCCTGGGGGGGCATCGATCAGGCCCCGATCCCTGAGTTCCTGCTGAAAAGCCCGCCCCAGCTGGGCCTCAGCACTGTGACGTGACACCTGAGCGAGCAACAGCACGGTGCGCAGATACAGCCAGCCAAGTCCGACAAGCAGGAGCAGGGTCATGCAGGGCCGCCATGGGGCACGGCGATTATGGGCAGAACGGACCGAAACTGGGTTGATCCACGGCGACCCATTTTCTGGGAACACTGCCTATGGTTCGGCGCGAGTCGCTTCCCCGTCGGCCCAATCAGGTCACATCCATTACGGAATCAGACCCAAGCTCGCGGCAAAGCACCTAGCCTCAAGACGACGTAATCTCAACGCACCAAAAGAGGACTTGACTTGACAGACTTCCTCCCTCTCTTCATCGAGCAACTTCAATCGCCAACCCTAGGCTTTCTGATTGGCGGCATCGTTGTTGCTGCACTTGGAAGCCAGCTGGCCATTCCTGATTCGATCTACAAGTTCATCAGCTTTTTCCTGCTGATGAAGATCGGATTGACCGGCGGTATCGCGATTCGCAATTCAAACTTCTCCGAAATCATTCTCCCAGCCCTCGGGGCCGTAGGAATTGGCATCGTGATCGTCTTGATCAGCCGTTACACGCTGGGCAAACTTCCAGGCATCAGCGTGCCCGACGCCGTTGCCACGGGTGGGCTGTTCGGTGCGGTGAGTGGTTCCACCCTGGCGGCGGTGCTGCCCCAGCTGGATTCCGCCAAGGTCCCCTACGAGGCCTGGACGGCTGCCCTCTATCCGTTCATGGACATTCCGGCCCTGGTCGCCGCGATCGTGATGGCCAGCTTGTACATCAGCAAGAAAACCGGCAATACCTCCGAAAAAGTTGAAATCTGGCCGATCATCAAAGAGAGCCTGCAGAGTTCGGCTGTGACAGCCATGCTCCTGGGCGTAGCCCTTGGCATTCTCACCAAGCCAGAACCCGTGTATGAAAGCTTTTTCAACCCCCTCTCCCGCGGCTTCCTCGCCGTTCTGATGATCATCATGGGGATGGAGGCTGCCCAGCGCATGAACGAGCTGCGCAAGGTGGCCCAGTGGTTTGCCATCTATGCCTTCATTGCTCCCATTGTTCATGGCTTCCTGGGTTTCGGTGTTGGCCTGATCCTCCACAAACTCACCGGCTTCAGCATTGGTGGATCGGTGGTTCTGGCCGTGATTGCGGCATCCAGCTCTGACATCTCTGGCCCACCCACCCTTCGCGCCGGCATTCCTTCGGCCAATCCCTCGGCTTACATCGGCGCCTCTACGGCCATCGGCACCCCAGTGGCGATCGCGATCTGCATCCCACTGTTCATTGGCATTGCCGAAATGATGCTCGGCCGGTAAAGGTCTCATCCAAACAACCATTCCCAGGAAAAACCATGAGTCAACAAGTCTGGAAGCTGGTGATCGTCGCCGAAGAAATCCTCTCCAAAAAACTGACGAAGCTCATCAAGGAGGCCGGCGCAACCGGCTACACCGTGAATGCAGCCGGTGGAGAAGGAAGCCGTAACGTGCGCTCCACCGGTGAGCCAAGCGTGTCGCACACCCTCTCCAATGTAAAAATCGAAGTGCTGACCGGCACCCGCGAGCTGGCAGACAAGATCACCCGCGAGATCGAAGCCAAGTATTACGCCAATTTCTCGATCATCACTTACATCTATCCAGTGGAAGCCCTGCGCGACCACAAGTTCTGAAGTAGCTGCCGACAAGCAACAGCTATTCGCTTTTCTGAAGCCCGCTTATGCACCCTTGCATGGGCGGGCTTTTCTATTGCTTGCCCCCTTGCCATTTCACCTTCCACACCATGAAGTTTCTCGACGACGATCAATTCCTTAGAGGCATTCACAGCTATGAGCGGCAACTGGCCAAGCTTCTGGCCCTGGTGCTGGCTGTTGTCATTGGCTTTGCCGTACTCGAACTGGTCGTCGAATCCAGCATCAAGATTGCCCGTATCCAGACGGATTGGTTTGATGGGGGCCTGATCAAACTGCTCGATCGACTGCTGATGATTTTCATTGCCCTGGAAGTTCTCCAGAACGTCACGGCCTATCTTCGTGATCAGGTCGTACAGATCGAACTGGTGCTGCTGACGGCCCTGACGGCCGTGGCCAGAAAAGTGATCGTTCTACCGCCAGGCACGGAAAGCAAACCCCAGCTCATGGCGGGATTTGGGGTGATTGTGGTGGGCCTGGCTGCCGCCTATTGGCTGGTCAAACGGGCCAGACAGGATCAGCAACCAGCCTGATCCAGGCCCAACGACAGCCTGGGCCATGGGGACAGGACCCCAACCTGGAGCAGCTGGCAGCTGCCACGGGGCTCACGGGCCTGGAGATCCGCGCCGCAGCGATGGCGACCTGGCCGCTGTGAAGGATCTCTCCGAGCGGGTCGTCGATGAGCTGGAGGCCTGATTCCTCAGGGGTTGCAATAGGGACAGTGGGCGGGATCGGCGGCCATGAGCCGGTCCCGCCTGGGGAGAAGCTCGCGGTGGCTGCAGGCCACACAGCCGAACTCCTCCAGCTGCACCAGCTCCGTAGCCAGGCCACAGGCCCGGCAGGGCAAACCGGCACGGGTGGCCACCAGGCCCCAGCCCGGTGCATCGCAGGCCGGGCAAGTGGCCCCCACCCGCCGTACTAGCCGAAAGGCGAGGCGCCGGATCGTCGCCATGCGGGTGGGATTGCAGTGGGCCCGCATGTCCGTTTCCAGCCAGGCCAGGCCCAGGGGGGAGCGGTCCACAGCCATGGCCATCCAGGCCGCCAGCTCGGCGGACCCGCGCACCCCCTTGGCCAGCCAGGGCGCTGGCTCGGAGCCCTCACCGGCATGGGGCCGGACCATCACGGCGTGGGAGGGAAACCCAACTTGGCGCAGCCAGGAGGCGCAGGTCTCGGGATCGGCTCCCGTGCAGGAGCTGAAGTTGGTCTGGCTGCACAGCATCGGCTCGCTGATCACGAAGCCGTCGCGTCGATCCACCAGCGTGAGCCACTCCTGGCCGATGGCCAGAAAGGGAACCACGGGATGGGGGCCGAAGGAACCCTCACTGGCGATGCCGAGGTCGAGGCCCAGGGCCTCGAGGGCCGCCTCGGCCTTGCGGCGGCAGGTGGTGGGGGCGTCGTCGGGCCTGGCCTGCTCACCGGAAAAGCTGCCGAACCGGTCGGTGTTCACCTCGACGGCGTGGCGGAGGGTGAGGCCCAGGCCGTGCCGGAGCGGCCGGGCCAGGACCCGCTGCTTGCCGTGCTGCGTGGCCAGGGCGATCAGACGGCCGGAATAGTGGCGGAACGACAAGCCGGTGGCAGGCGGATGGTAGGAAGAGACTAGAAAACGTCCCGTGAATCTGGTCTACCCGTGCCAACCGATGGGGAACAAAACCGTGGGCAACCGGGAGGAAAAGGCCGCCAGCCTTGAAGGCCAGCGGACCAGGATCTCCAGGACGACGAAACACTAGGGAGGAGCCGCGAGGGGTGGTTCGAGATTCCACAACAGGCCGATGTCGTGGTGTTGACAGCCCGGAGGCGGTGTCCCATCACCTGCTCTGATCGGGGTGATGACGGAATCTGGGGGCCCAGGCACCCAAACGGCAGCGCCCCCATCCTTTGCTTAGGCAGAACCCTCGGGGGGAGAGCATCCCCAGACGTGATGGGTAGACCAGATTCCTGTGATCGCGCCACGGGCGTAGGACCAGACCGCCAGCTGAGGCTGACCCTTCGGGCAGGAGAATGCCTGCCCACCAATCTCTGCTGGCTGATCGATGACGGCTATCTGATGCTGTCGGGCTGGCAGCCGCCCACCGAGATCGCCACCCTCGGCATCTGGGGCCCGGGATCCATGGTGGTGCCCTCCATGCTGGCTGGCGGAACGCTACAGCTCACCTCCCTGTCCTCGGTGCAGGTGGAGGAGTGGATCCCGTCGGTCGACGAGCGGCAGCAGTTCCAGGGCGAACAGCTGCAGCAACTCACCAATCTGCTGCTGTTCTCGCGCATCCGGCCGGCGGAGGAGCGGCTCTTCCATCTCCTGCTCTGGCTGGGACGACGGTTCGGCCGGGTCAGTAGCCGCGGGGTGAGCCTGTCGTTCGTGGCCATGAATCTCACCCACCAGCATCTGGCCGACATCTCCGGCCTCACCCGCGTCACGGTGACCAAGGCCCTCACCAGGTTCCGCAAGGAGGGGCGGCTGATCCGTGAGGGCGAGGACGAGCTGTTGCGTCCGGACCACTGCAACCCAACAGCCTGCAATCAGGCCCCCGGGACATGAGCAGCCACCAGCTGTGGCCAACGGCTCCGGCGACAGATAACCGCCACTTATCAACACAGTCAGATCCGTTGCAGGACCAGCCTCCCCAAGGCCGCAGAACCAGCCCCTAACGTTCCGGGACCTCCGGATTCACGGAGTTCAGATCATCCCGTTCTGCCTCAGTCACTGCCCCTAAGACTAGTTCCATTCATTCACTTTCAAGGTCAGTCACTAGGACTAACCTTCGCTTTCCAGCGCCGATTCTTCCTTCACCGAATCAGAGTCTCCATGACCAAGCGTCGCACCTTCCTGGCCCTGATCGCTGGGACCCTCTCCAGCTCCCTCCTGCTGGCCGGCTGCCTGGGCAATCCACCCAGCAAGACTGGCGCGGGAGCTGCCTCCGGCAGCGCTCCCCAGGCCGCCGTCAACAGCCAGGCGTCCAGTCAACTGGAAACGAGCACGATCAGCCTGGGCTTTGTGCCCATTCTTGAGGCCGCGCCGCTGGTGATTGGCCTGGAGAAGGGCTTCTTTGCCAAGCACGGGCTGGACGTGAAGCTCAGCAAGCAGGCCAGCTGGTCGGCCGCGCGCGACAACGTGGTGCTCGGCGCCAGCGGCGGTGGCATCGACGGCGGCCAGTGGCAGCTGCCCATGCCCCAGATGATCAGCGAAGGCGCCATCACCAACGGCAAGAAGGTGCCGATGACGATCCTGGCCATGCTGATGAGCCAGGGCAACGGCATCGCCGCAGCGAACTCCGTCAAGGATGGCAATCTGACTTACAACCTCAAAGCGTCCTCCCCGAACTTCTTCACAGCCTTCAACCAGAAGGAGGGTCGCAAGTTCCGGGCCGCCTACACCTTCCCGAAGGCCAACCAGGACATCTGGATCCGCTACTGGCTCGCCGCCGGTGGCGTGAACCCCAACAAGGACGTGGAACTGCTGACGGTGCCGGCGCCGGAAACCCTGCAGGGAATGAAGAACGGCACGATGGAGGCCTTCTCCACGGGTGATCCCTGGCCCTCCCGCATCGCCAAGGACAACGTGGGCTACCTGGCCGCCACCACCGCGCAGATCTGGAAAGTGCATCCCGAGGAGTACCTCGCTGTGAGGTCTGACTGGGTCGACAAGCATCCGAAGGCCGCCGTTGCCCTGCTGAAAGGCCTGATCGAAGCCCAGATGTGGATCGACAAGCCAGAGAACAAGGACGAAGCCGCGAAGATCCTCAGCTCGCGCAAGTGGTACAACGTGCCGCTGCCTGTTCTGCAGCAATCGTTCAAGGGGCAATACAAGATCGGCGCCAACGGCACCCCTGAAACCGATCCCAAGATGGGCCCGCTCTACTGGAGCAGCGATCGCGGTGTGATCTCGTACCCCTACAAGAGCCTGACGCTGTGGTTCCTGCTGGAATCCCTGCGCTGGAAGTTCTATCCCGGCACAGTCGACACGATCCAGCAGGCCGAAGCGATCAACAACAGAGTTGTGCGTGACGACCTCTGGCTCAAGGCCGCCAAGGAGCTGGGTCTGCCAGCCACGGACATTCCCACATCGCCCAGCCGCGGCAAGGAGACCTTCTTCGACGGCACGGTCTACGATCCCGCCAACCCTCAGGCCTATCTCGACAGCCTGAAGATCAAGGGTTGATCCCAGCACCTCAGGCCCCGAAGGGTGCCCGGCGGATCCTCTGAGCGCGCGGGCACCGATTCCAGATTTCTCTCCACTCTCCAGTTTCCAGTTTCCACTCTCCAGGACCTCTCTCCATGTCCCCTGCACCCAGCTCCGGCTTTCACCTCGGCCAGTGGTGGAAGCGCAACCGCAAGTCGATCCTCCCCCCGATTTTCGGCATCGGTGGCTTCCTGATCTTCTGGCAGCTGAGCTCCAGCCTCGGGCTGACCAAACTCTCCGGGCCCCTGAGCCTCTGGACCGAAGAGCGCACCCGCGAACTGCTGCTCTATCCCTTCTTCGATCGGGGCGGGTTGGACAAGGGCCTGTTCTTGCACACGATGAGCAGCCTCAGCCGCGTGGCCCTGGGCTACTCCCTGGCCGCGGTGATCGGCATCGCCGTGGGCATTGCCGTGGGGCTGAACAAGGGGCTGAACCGCGCCTTCGATCCCCTCTTCCAGTTCCTGCGCATGGTGGCCCCCCTGGCCTGGGTTCCCATCGCCCTGGTGATGTTCCAGCAGAACCAGCCGGCCGCCATCTTCGTGATCTTCATCACATCGATCTGGCCCATTCTGATCAACACGGCTGAAGGTGTCCGCCAGATTCCCCAGGATTACCGCAATGTGGCGCTGGTGCTGCAGATGTCCAAAAAGCGCTTCTTCACGAAGATCCTGATCCCCTCGACCCTGCCCTACATCTTCACCGGCCTGCGCATTTCCATCGGCCTGGCCTGGCTGGCGATCATCGCCGCCGAGATCGTGATGCCCGGAACCCCCGGCATCGGCTTCTTCATCTGGGATGCCAACCAAAACGGCTATGTGTCCGACATCGTGCTGGGCGTGATCTGGATCGGCGCCATCGGCCTGATTCTCGATCGCTTGATGGCCTGGCTGCAGACCCGCATCTCCTCGAGCCGCTGAGCCGGATCGTCTGACCACCTGCACCCCGTTCTCTCCAACCACGCCATGACACCACTGGTCGCTGTTCAGGACGTTGCCAAGGACTTCCCCCTGCAGGGGGGCGGCAACTACCTGGCCCTCAAAGGCATTGATCTCGAGATCCGCAAGGGGGAATTCATCTCCCTGATCGGCCACTCCGGCTGCGGCAAGAGCACCCTGCTCAACATGATCGCCGGGCTGGATCTGCCCACCGGCGGCACGGTTCTTCTCGAAGGAGAAACCGTGAAGCGTCCGGGGCCGGACAAGATGGTGGTGTTCCAGAACTACTCGCTGCTGCCCTGGCTCTCGGTGCGCGAGAACATCGCCCTGGCGGTGGATGAGGTGATGCCCGACCTCCCGAAGGCCGAACGCAGCGCCGTGGTGGAGGAGCACATCGCCATGGTGGGTTTGGCCCATGCGGCCGACAAGCCGCCCCTGCAGCTCTCGGGCGGCATGCGCCAGCGGGTGGCCATCGCCCGCGCCCTGGCGATCAAGCCCAAGCTGCTGCTGCTCGATGAGCCGTTCGGCGCCCTCGATGCCCTCACCCGCGGCAATCTGCAGGAGAAGCTCATGCAGATCTGCAACGAGCACGAGCTCACCGCGGTGATGGTGACCCACGACGTGGACGAGGCCGTGCTGCTCTCGGACCGCATCGTGATGCTCACCAACGGGCCCGGCTCGAAGATCGGCGGCATTCTCGAGGTGGACATCCCCCGGCCGCGCCAGCGCCTGGAGGTGGTGCACCACCCGAGCTACTACAGCCTGCGCTCGGAGATCATCTACTTCCTCAACCGCCAGAAGCGGGTGAAGCAGTGGCAGGCCAAGCCCCACAAGGTGCTGGCCCGCCATGGCCTGGAGAAGGTGAACGTCGATCTGGGCTTCATCCCCCTGGCGGCCTGCGCGCCGCTGGCGGTGGCCGAAGCCAAGGGCTTCTTCGCCAAGCACGGCCTCGATGAAGTGCAGCTGGTGCGGGAAACCAGCTGGCGCGGCGTCACCGACGGCCTGCTCGACGGCACCCTCGACGCCGCCCTGATGCCCTCGGGCATGCCCACCTGGATGACGGCCGGTGGCCACGGCGGTGATCCCACACCGATCGTGACGGCCCTCACCCTCAGCCGCAACGGCAACGGCATCACCCTGGCCAGCCGGCTGGCCGAGCAGGGGGTGAGCAGCGTGGCCGACTACCGCGATTACCTGCTGCGCACCAATCGGGACCCCCACACCCTCGGCATCGTGCATCCGGCCTCGATGCACAACCTGCTGCTGCGCTACTGGCTGGCCTCCAACGCGATCGATCCCGACCGCGACGTGCATCTGCAGACCCTGCCGCCGGCCCAGATGCTGGCCGACCTCAAGGACGGCTCGATCGACGGCTACTGCGTGGGCGAACCCTGGAACCTCCGGGCCGACCGCGAAGGCCGCGGCTTCCCGATCGTGGGCGATCTGGAGATCTGGGACGGCCACCCCGGCAAGGTGCTCGGCGTGCGCGAGGACTGGGCCCTGGCCTACCCCAACACCCACATCGCCCTCACCAAGGCACTGCTGGAGGCCTGCCGCTACTGCGCCGATCCCGCCCACTGGGACGAACTCAGTGCGCTGCTCAGTGATCGGCGCTACCTGGGCATGAAGCAGGAGCTGATCCGCTTCGGAGTGCCGGATGGCGACCGGGACAATCCCCACGGCACCGCCCACACCCTGTTCTTCGGCCCCGGGGTGAACCGTCCGAGCCGCAGCGAGCACCTCTGGATCCTCACCCAGCTGGCCCGCTGGAGCGAGATTCCCTTCCCCCGCAACTACGTGGAGATCCTGGAGCGCGTGTGCTCCGTGGGGGTCTACAGCACGGCGGCCCGCGAGCTCGGCCTCGACGACGTGTCGTACCAGCGGGGCGGCATCGCGCTCTTCGATGGCGTTCCCTTCAACGCCGACGACCCGATCGGCTACCTCAACACCCTCTCCATCCACCAGGACTTCAGCGTGGCCGAGATCCCCATGGGAGTTCCCCGGGCCCTGGCGGACTGATCCGCCCTTCCGCCGCTTCGTTGCGATCACGCACCCGACCGCCAGCCTTCTCCAACCCATGACCGCCTCCCTCTCCGCCAACCCTGCGTCCACCGCCGCAGGCGCAGCCGCACCCCTGCTGCGGTTCGAGCAGCTGGGGCTCGCCTATCCCACGCCCAAGGGCCCCTACCCGGTGCTCGAGAACATCAACCTCGAGGTCCAGTCCGGGGAGTTCGTGTGCGTGATCGGCCACTCGGGCTGCGGCAAGAGCACCCTGCTCAACACCGTGTCGGGCTTCTCCAAGCCCACCGCGGGCCAGGTTCTCCTGCACGGCCAGCCGATCCAGCGACCGGGACCCGACCGCATGGTGGTGTTCCAGGGCTATGCCCTGCTGCCCTGGTGCTCGGCCTACGACAACGTGTATCTCGCCATCGACTCGGTCAAGCCGCAGCTGAGCGATCGCGAGAAGCGCGAGATCGTGATGGAGCACCTGGAGCTGGTGGGTCTCACCCAGGCCGCCGAGAAGCTGATCACCCAGCTCTCCGGCGGCATGAAGCAGCGGGTGGCCATCGCCCGCGCCCTGGCCATCCGGCCGGAGGTGCTGATCCTCGACGAGCCCTTCGGGGCCCTGGATGCCATCACCAAGGAAGAGCTCCAGGAGGAGCTGCTCAAGATCTGGAACACCCAGAAGTGCACGGTGCTCATGATCACCCACGACATCGACGAAGCCCTGTTCCTCGCCGATCGGCTGGTGATGATGACCAACGGCCCGGCGGCAGGCATCGGCGAGGTGCTTACCATTGATTTTCCACGGCCCCGCAACCGCGAGGACATCATGGAAGATCCGCGCTACTACGAGCTGCGGAACAGCGCCCTCGACTTCCTCTACAACCGCTTCGCCCATGACGACGACTCCAAGTGAGTCCAGACCAGTCCTGAGGTCGCCCCCATCCGTTCCTGAACGGAGGATGCATCTCGTCCGCTGGGCTCTCACCAGCGGCTGGCTGTTGATCCTGGGCTCCTTGATCTATGACCCATGGACGCCCCAGTTCACCCAGCCTGACCATCCCTGGAGCCTCTTCCGCCTGCCCCAGACCTGCGTGGAGGTCCAGGGCCGCTGCCTGGAGCAACAGCCCTACGCCCTGGGCGCCACGATCTTCTGGGGCGCCGTGGTGCCCTCGGGCATTTTCATCCTCCTGGTCTTTGGCCATGAGTTCTGGCGACGGATCTGTCCGCTTTCGTTCCTGTCCCAAATCCCTCGAGCCCTGGGCATTCAGCGGCAGATCACCAGCCTGCAGGCCAAAACCAATCAGGTTCGCAGCCAGATCGCCAAGGTCCCGAGCGATTCCTGGCTGGCCAAACACTACGGCAAGATCCAGTTCGGCTGGCTCTTCGTCGGCCTGTGCGGACGGATCCTGTTCTTCAATGCCGACCGCCTTGTCCTGGCGGGCTGGCTGCTGTTCACGATCGCAGCGGCCATCCTCGTGGGCTGGCTCTTTGGCGGCAAGGCCTGGTGTCAGTACTTCTGCCCGATGGCACCCGTGCAGAGCATCTATTCCACCCCATCGGGATTGCTGGGCAGCAAAGCCCACATGAGCCCCCAGCCGATCACGCAGTCGATGTGTCGCAGCATCAAGCCCGACGGCAGCGAACAGAGTGCCTGCGTGGCCTGCCAGCAGCCCTGCATCGATATCGACGCCGAGCGCATGTACTGGTCAAGGCTGGAAAGCCGCCAGTTCAGCTTCGAGCGCTACGCCTACTTCGGCCTGGTTGTTGGCTATTTCGTCTATTACTATCTGTACGCTGGCAACTGGGATTACTACTTCTCAGGGGCCTGGGCGCAGCAGAACAATCAACTGAGCCTGCTCCTGAGTCCAGGCTTCTACCTGTTCGGACAGGCCATCAACATCCCACGGCTGGTTGCCGTCCCCATCACCCTCGGCCTGTTCACCTGGGGCGGCTGGAGGCTGGGACGCTGGATTGAAAACCGCTGGCGCGGCGCCGTCCATCGCCAGAACAGCCCCCAGACGACAGCGATGGTCCGCCACCGGCTGTTCGTGATCGTCAGCGTGCTGGTGTTCAACATCTTTTTCCTCTTCGGCGGCCGACCGATCCTGCTGTTGCTGCCGGGCTGGGTTCAGTACCTGTTTGACCTGGCCATCGTGGCCACCAGCACCCTGTGGCTGGTGAAGGCCTGGCGGCGCAGCCCGGAGCTCTACAACCGCGAAAGTCTCGCGAGCCGCTTCCGCAAACAGCTCCAGAAACTGGGCCTTGATCTGAGCCATTACCTCGACGGCCGCTCCCTCGACGAGCTCAACACCCACGAGGTGTATGTGCTGGCCAAGGTGCTGCCGGGCTTCAGCCGCCAGAAACGCCACGAGGCCTACAAGGGCGTGGTGCGCGAAGCCCTGGAGGAGGGCTATGTGAATATCGCCAGCAGCCTGGAGGTGCTGCAGCAGATGCGCCGCGAACTGGGCATCAGCGATGACGAACATCGCCAGCTCCTGGAGGAGCTCGGTGTGGAGGACCCCTCCCTGCTCGATCCGGTGCAGCGGCGCAGCCTGGAAAATCAGATTCGCCTGAGTGGCTATCGCCGCTCCCTGGAGCGATTGATGGGGCTCCAGAGTGACGATGCCGTGGCCAGGCGGACCCTGCGGCAGGAGTTTTCGATCTCTCCCCAGGAGGAGGCCAGGATGCTGGATGGTCTCTCCCCCAGCGCCAGCGCAGCCCACAAGGCCCAGGTTCTGCTGGAGCGTCTGCCTGGGCTGATCGAGGCCTACCGCTGCCTGCACCAGCCGAACCTCGGCGAATCACCGCTGGTGCTGGCCCTGCTCCGTGATCATCTGCGCCTGCGCCAGGAGCTGGCCGTGCACACCATCCTGGATTGCCTGGTGACCCTGCAGGACGACCCTGCCGTTCCCGCCCTCGTGGCAACGCTCCAGCAGGCCTCCCCCCTGATCCTGCAGGAACTCCTCGACGAGGGTCCCTGGGCTGCGCAGCTGCCCGCCGCCGTGCGCACCAGGCTGTCGGAGCCGGGGGCGGTGCCTGCCGTCTGCTCCATCGCCATTCCCCTCAGCCAGAGCGTTGTGCATCTGGAGACCCTGGTGCGGGATGGCAACGCCATCGTGGCCGCCGCTGCGCTTTTCCTGATCACGCGGTTGGACCGTCAGCGGGGGCTGGCGCTGGCGGCTGCCCTCGAGGCGGCCCCTGGGGCCGATCTGCTGGTGACCACAGCCCGCTGGCTCCTGGCCAGCCACGACCGGGTGCCCGATCTCTCCGGGAACCCAGACCTGGAGAAACGGGTGTTTCTCGCCACGAGCGATTTCTTCCGCCGCACCTGGTGCGACACCCTCGAGGCCCTGGCCGATCAAACCGAGATCCGCTGCTACAGCCGCGGCGACGTGATCACAGAGGCGGGCGACACCTGCCGCGAACTGCTGCTGCTGATCGAGGGTGCTGCCGCCATCCATCGGCAGGGCCCGGACGGAACCTGGGTGGAGGAACTCAGGCCAGGCCAGGTGCTCGATGAGCTGGAGGTCCTGAGCCACGGGACCGTGGAGGCCCCGATCGTGGCGGATCAGGATCACACCCGCCTGCTGGCCCTGCCGGTGGATGCCTTCGACGCCATCCTCGACCAGGATCCCGACCTGGCCCGCCGCGTGATGGAACTGGAAAGCCGTCAGCTGCAACGGCTGCTGCAGCTCGGCGTGGGGAGATCATGAACCCACCGTTGCTGCCGCAACTGCGGACCCCGTGACCTGGCACCCCCACCTCTGGCACCCCACCACCCAGGTCGCCAGCAGTGATCCCCCGCTCCAGGTGCGGGCAGCCCACGGCTGCGAGCTGGAACTGGCCGATGGACGGCGGCTGATCGATGCCATCAGCAGCTGGTGGGTCACCCTGCATGGCCATGCCGAACCGTCCATCGCCGCCGCCGTGGCCCGCCAGGCCAAGCAGCTGGAGCAGGTGATCTTCGCCAACTTCAGCCACGCGCCCGCGGAAGAGCTCGCCACGCGGCTGAGCGCCCTCAGCGGCCTGCAGCGCCTGTTCTTCTCCGACAACGGCTCCACCGCCGTTGAAGTGGCCCTGAAGATCGCCTGGCAGTGGTGGCACAACCAGGAGTGCCAGGGCGTCAGCCCGCGGCGCCAGCTGATTGCCTTCAACGGGGCCTATCACGGCGACACCTTCGGAGCGATGGCCCTGGGGGAGCGCTCCCTGTTCACCGCCGCCTACGAGCCGCTGCTGTTCGGGGTCGCCCGGGTCGACTGGCCCCACACCCACTGGGGCGATCCGGATGCGGAAGCCAGGGAACAGCAGGCGCTGCAGCAGCTCGAGAGGGCCCTGGCCACCCCCACCGCCGCCGTGATCCTGGAACCCCTGATTCAGGGGGCCTCCGGGATGCGCGTGGTGCGGCCGGCCTTCCTGCGGGCCGTGGCGGAGCGGGTGCAGGCGGCCGGAGCTCTGCTGATCGCCGACGAGGTGTTCACCGGCTTCGGTCGCACCGGCGCCCTGTTCGCGTCGCAGAAGGCCGGGATCCAGCCCGATCTGATGGCCCTCTCCAAGGGCCTCACCGGCGGATTCCTGCCGATGGGCGTGACGCTGGCCAGCGAGCGGCTCTACCAGGGATTCATCAGCGAGCAGCCGAGCGCCACCTTCTTCCATGGCCACAGCTTCACGGCCAATCCGCTCGGTTGCGCCGCGGCCCTCGCCAGCCTGGATCTGCTGCAGCACAACCCCGAGCGCTTCCAGACCTTCGAGCAGCGCCACACGCCACGGCTGGAGGCCCTCAGTCAGCACCCCAAGGTGCTGCGACCGCGCTGCCTGGGCACCATGGCGGCCTTCGAGCTCGATGCCGGTGAGAGCAGCTACCTCAATCCTGTGGGCAAGCGGATCCAACGCCACTGCCTGGAGCAGGGGGTGTACCTGCGCCCCCTCGGCAATGTGGTGTACCTGCTGCCGCCCCTGGGCATGGGCGAGGGCCAGCTGGAGCAGTGCTACGCCGCCCTGGAACGGGCGATTGATGCCGTGCTGCCGGGCTGAACCGGACCCCCGGCCTGCAAGGCCGCGCGCTCAACCCTGGCGCGTGCGCCGCGGCGACTCGCCGCACCAGTGGCGGTAGTCGGCGGCGGTGGCACCGCAGGCCAGCAGACCGGCCCGCGCCATCAGGTCGGCGATGCTGTACTGGCGTTGCTCCGGATCCTGCAGCAGCCGTCGCAAGCGGCGCAGGCGCAAGCGTCTGGCCTGGGCCATCGGCGTGCAGCCCAGCTCCTGCTGGCAGCTGTACTGCAGCGTGCGGACCGAGACGCCCAGCGCCCGGGCCAGGTCAGCCACGCTGAACCGCTGCACCAGCTGCTCCTCCATCCACTGGCACGCCTCCAGCACGAGGGCCTGGCGACGCGAGGCAGCCAGCTGGCCCTCCCCAAGCCTCTCCGCATCGGCGGACTGGCCCCACAGCTGCAGGGCCTCCACCAGCATCGCCGCGGCCTGGGCGGAGCCCTGGGGCTGCCAGGCCGCGGCCTGCGCCAGCTGCAGCCCCGCCGCGATCAACTGGCGCTGGAGGCGGCCCTGGGCCAGCAGGGGGGAGGTGGGCGCCGGGCCATCGAGGTGGGCTGCCGGGATCAGGATCGACACCCCCGTCACCGCCTCGGTGGTGGTTCCCCGCAGGACGTCCCCGGGGCGGGCCAGCAGACCCATGCCCGGTTCGGCCAGCAGCTCCACGCCGTTGACCTGCTCCAGGATCAGCCCCTGCAGCGGCAGCCAGAGCACCCCGTGACCCCACTGCTCCCGCAGCAGTTCCAGCGACCCGCGGCCGTGCAGCAACAGCACCTGGAACTCCTCCACGGCTCCGCAGCGGATCTGGGCCTCGAAGGGCACCGAACCGGGCAGCAGGCGGCTGCGGTGATGGCCAAGGGTGCCGGCCACCAGGGCCTCCCACTGGTCGAAGGCGTGGCTGTGCAGAACGGTGCGCAGGCCCGGGGCCTCCAGGAGCGGCTGCGGCTTCAGAGCGACCAAGGGGCTGGGCTGGATGGCGGCATTCTGCCCGCGGCCTCTGGCGTGGATCCGGCCCTGGCGCCGAAGCCAGAGGCCGACAACACTGGAGGGTGTTCCAGCGAAGGGAGCCCCAAGTGATGGCCATGACCCTGACGGCGGCACTGAGGCGTTCCCGGTTGGCTGCCGCGGCGGCGGCGGGCCTGTTGATCGGGGCCGGACCGATGCGGGCGGAACCACCAGGCCAGCCCGTCCGGGTGGCGCTGCAGGGGATCACCTTCACCGTGAGCAGCAGCGGCGAGGGCTCCGCACGCCAGCTCACGATCAGAACCAGCGGCGGCCGCAGGCCGATCGCGCCGATCCGCCAGGAGATCCTCGGCAGCGTCAGCGGAGTGGAGGTGGCGGACCTCGACGCCAACGGCCTGCCGGAGCTCTACGTGTTTGTGACCAGTGCCGGCAGCGGCAGCTATGGCGCGCTGGTGGGCTACGCGGTGAACAAAGGCGCCACCTCGATCACGCCGATCAACCTGCCGGAGCTGAGCGGCAAGGCCGCCCAGGGCTACCAGGGGCACGACAGCTTCGCCGTGATCGAACAGAACCTGGCGCGGCGGTTCCCCATCTACCGGCCCGGCGACACCAACGCCAAGCCCAGCGGCGGCATCCGGCAGATCAGCTACCAGCTGGTGCCCGGTGAGGCGAGCTGGCAGCTGAAACCGGTGCGGGTCGATCAGTACTGATTGCAGTGCTGGTTGCAGCGCTGATTGCAGTACTGGTTGCAGTGCTGATGCCAGGACGGACCGCGGAGTGTTGCCACAGGCCAGTGGCAAGCCCGGCCCATGGCCAGCCCGATCAGTTCAGGCCCTGCTTGAACTCGGTGATCTTTCCCTTGCCATTGACATTGCAATAGCCCTCCACCTTCTTGCCCCTGATCTTCCAGTTGAAGCTGAGGCCATTCTTTTTGATGTCAGCCAGTGAAATGCTGCCCTCATCAATGCCCTGCTGTTCAGTAGCGCCCAGATTCACAGCCGCATCCGACATGGGCACGTCAAACTGCTCGACCACGCGCATCTTGCAGGTCTTGCCCCAGGCGGAGGTGAGGCCTGCAGCCGTCTGAGCCGTGGCGGACGGAGCCCAGATACCAGACGTTGCAACCAGGGCTGCAAGCCCCGTGATCGAAGCCAGACAGCGGGTGAGCTTCATCAGAACGCCAGAATGATTGACAGCTTCACTCTGGCGAGTGGCCCTGGCCATACACCTCACTTGGAGGCGGGTTGTCATAAGACGAAGAGGTAAAAGCCTGAATTCAAGGGGAAATGTAAGAATAACGCAACCCGTTGATGGCCTCCGGATCAGAATCAGAACAGGTCCGCGGCGAGGCAGGCACTGCCGATAACCCCTCTGAGGCGCCACCTTGGGGTCCGACCCATCAACCCGGCAGGATCACCCGATCGATCACGTGCACGATGCCGTTGTCGCAGACGATATCGGCACTCACCACGGTGGCGTTCTTCACCTCGAAGGGATCGGCGCGGCGGATCGCCACCGGTGCGCCTTCCAGGCTCTCCCATTCCGGCTGGGTCACCAGCACCTCACGCGAGTAGGCGCCGCTCAGCACATGGAATTTCAGGATCCGCCCCAGCTGGGGAGGGTTGTCCACCAGGGTCTGCACGGTGCCCGGTGGCAGGGCTACAAAGGCGTCGTCCACGGGGGCGAACACCGTGAACGGGCCAGGCCCCTCAAGAGCACCGGTGAGACCGGCCACCTCCACGGCGGTGAGCAACGTTCCGAAGCAGCCGGCACCCTTCGCAGTCTCGATGATGTTGGCCATGGGATGGGAGGGAATGGGAGAGGAAAGGCTGACGGCGTCACCGGGTCGTCGGCAGAGGGAGCAGCCTGGTCTGGATCAGGACCAGCCGCGGGCACGAGAGCCAAACCAGAGGCGACGGCCGAGGCGTCAGCGGTAATCCTGGTGCTGGACATCCGGGAGGCGCGCCTCGGGCCGCAGGAAGCGGTCCATCTGGGCCTCGAAGAAGCGGCGGTTAGCGAGCAGGTGCTCGGGGTCGGTGTCGTCCAGGGGGTAGAGCAGGGCACAGCGCAGGGCCTGGATCACCGCCGAGGTCACGTTGTACATCGAGCGCTGGAAGGTGATGCCCAGCTGGATCAGCTGATCCTCCTCACCGCGCTTGTGCTGCCGGTAGGTCTCCTGCAGATAGGGGGGCAGGAAGTGCAGCATGTCCTGCATCAGCAGGGTCGGGGGGATGCCGGCCGACCCCACCGGGAACACGTCGGCGTAGAGGATGCCGTAGTGAAAATCGGCCTGGTCATCGGGCACCTGACCGGCCTGGGCGTTGTAACTCTTGGTGCCGCGGAAAGGGGATGTGCGGTAGAACACAGCCTCCACATATGGGAGGGCCGCCTCGTAGAGCCAGGTGAAACCTTCGCTCTTGGGGATGATCTCGAAGCATTCACCGCGGATGAACACGTGGTGATAGATCGGCCGTCCCGCCACGGCGAAGATGCCGTTCACCAGGAAGTCCATCGCCTGGGGCACCGACGTGAGCTTGCCCTCGTCGTAGAGGTCGCTCATCTCGAAGAACACTGGGGCCATCACCTCCCAGAACAGGCCGAGGTTGGCGGTATAGGACAGCTGCTTCACCTGCTCCAGAATCATGTCCGGGAACAGCTTGTACAGGCCGAGCATCAGCGGATTGCCGCGGAAGTAGGCCTTGATGGCGCGGTCGGCGTTGGCCTTGTAGGCATCGCTCGCGAGGTAGTCGTTGAAGCGACCGCCCATGCCCTGGTGCCAGAGCATGGCCTGCATGCAGGCCTCGGCGAACTCCATGTTCACCCGGTCATGCCAGAGGTGATGCAGGAGTTTGGGCATGCGGCGGGTTTCGCCCCGCTCCATGAACTCCAGCAGCTCCGGGTGGGCCTTCTCCGTGCCACGCCAGATGCGCAGCTGGGATTGGTCACCGGCGTAGCTATTGGGCCGGTCCAGATACTCCTGGGAGATGAAGTATTTGAAGGCCGGCAGCGGATTGAGGAACACCTGCTCGGCGATGTAGAGCAGGTCACGCCAATAGAAGTCCATCGGCACGGCGTAGGCCTTGTAGATGCCGATGATCTGCTGGAGATTCTCGGGGGTGTCGGGCAGCATCGAGCCCCCCGCCTCGAGCCGATGGATCACCTCGGCGTAGCGGTGCGTGGAGGGGGGGATCAGGGGCGTTTTGGTGCCCGCTGCAGCAGTGGAGATGGTCATGCGGGCAGGGTCGACGACGGAGAACGGGGGGCCAGGGCCAGGGTTTGCACCACCGGATCGCTGTGCCGCAGGGCGATGGCGGCCGTGCTGGCCTCGCTCCAGGCGGTGAGGCCGACAGGCCAGATGCCGGCGAGCACCACCAGCGTGGTGAGCACCACGGCCGGCAGCCGTTCCGTCAGCCGGGTGCTCTGCCAGTCGGCGCGGTTGTTATCGAGCCGGCCGAAGCCCACCCGGTTGAACAGCCGCACCGCGTAGACCGCGGTGAAGCCCGAGGCCACCAGGCAGATCAGGGTGGCCCGGGGGAACACGGTCCAGCTGCCCTCGAACACCAGCAGTTCGGCCGGGAAGCCCGCCAGGCCGGGGATGCCGGCGGCGGCCATCAGGGCGAGCAGCATCAGACCCATGGTGAAGGGCAAGCCCCGGATCGGGTTCATCAGGCCAGAGAGCTCGGCGATCACGGTGGTGCCGGTCTTGCGCTGGATCAGCCCCACGCAGTCAAAGAGCAGGGACACGATCAGGCCATGGGCCAGCACCTGGGCCATGGCTCCCTGCAGGCTCATCGGCGTGGCGGCCGCCAGGGCCAGCACCAGCAGGCCCATGTGGCCGAGGGAGCTGTAGGCCATCAGGCGGCGGATGTCGGTGGCGGCAACGGCATTGAGGGCGCCGTACACCGCGCTCACGGCACCGGCGGCCGCGATCCAGGGCGAAAAGGCACTCCAGGCATCGGGCAGCATGCCCACACCAAAGCGCAGCAGGCCGTAGGCCCCCAGCTTCGACACCACACCCCCCAGCAGCATCACCACCGGCGGCGGTGCTTCGGCATAGCTGATCGGCTGCCAGCCATGCAGGGGCACCACCGGCAGCTTGATGCCGAAACCGAGCACCAGCAGGGCCAGCACCCAGCGCTGGGCCGAGGCCGGCAGGGGCATGGCGGCCAGGGCCTCGAAGCTGAAGCTCACGGCGGTGTCGGCGCCGGCGACGCCCTGGCCGAACAAGCCGAAGGCGAGCACGCCGCCCAGCAGGCTGAGGCCCGACACCGCCCCGTAGAGCAGGAAGCGCACGGCGGCACCGGCGCGGCGCTCGCCGCCCCAGATCGCCACCAGCAGGGTTGTGGGGATCAGCACCAGCTCGAAGGCGAGCACGAACAGCAGAGCGTTGCGGGCCAGGAAAGCCCCCATCACCCCCAGGTTGGTGGCCAACATCAGGGCGAAATAGAGGCGAGGGCGGGCCTGGTCTGCGGGGGAGGCCAGCACCGCCATGGCGGTGATCAGGCCCGTGAGCAGCACCAGCGGCAGCGACAGCCCATCGAGGCCCAGATCCAGGCCCAAACCCAGCCGGGGCAGCCATTCGAGGGTCAGGGGAGCGGGCGGCTGGCGCCAGGCCACCAGGCCCACCACCAGCTGGGCCAAGGCGGCGCCGGCGGCCAGCCCGCGCACCAGCCCGGGGCGGCCAGGCGGCAGCAGGGGCAGCAGCAGGCCCACCAGCAGAGGAAGCAGGAGCAACAGCAGCAGGGTCATGGCGGCGGCCTCAGGGCAGAGCGGTGGACATGGGTGGCAGATCAGCGGCAATCAGCCAGGCCGCCATCAGCAAGACACCGAGCACCAGGGTGAGGGCATAGGCCTGGGAGCGACCGGAGGTCGTGAGGCTGAGGCGCCGGGCCCCCTCCAGGGCCACGGCACCGGTGCCGCCGCTGAAGCCATCCACCAGGCGACTGTCACTCCAGGCACCGAAGCGGGCCAGGGCCAGCACTAGGGCCACCACGGTGCGGTGGTAGAAGCGCTCGGTCTGCATGTCGTGGGCGAGCCAATCCTGCAGGCCTCCGAGGAAGGCCGGCAGCTGGGCCAGGCCGTGGGGGCGCAGGTAAAAGGCGGCCGAGAGGCTTCCACCCACCAGGGTGGAGGCGATCAGGGGCCAGGCCAGAGGCCCCCAGCCTGCGAGGGGGGTGAGGGAATAGACCCCATTGGCCACCAGGAGCATGGGGAGATGCAGCACCATGCCCACCAGCACCATGGTGGGCAGCACCATCAACCAGAGCACCTCCGGAGAACGGGTGGTGAACGGGGTGGGTCGACCTCCCCAGATCTGGCCGAACACCCGGATCAGGCCGGCGCTGATCAGGGCGTTGGTGACCAGCACCACGCCCCCCAGCAGCACGGGATGGCCACTCGCCGCCGTGAGGGCAAGCAATTCGCGCAGGGCGGCGAAGCTGGCGAACGGCGGCAACCCCATCAGGCCGGCCGCGCCGGCGAGGAAGGCGATGCCGATGAGAGGCCGCTTGCTCCAGAGCCCCCCCAACTGGGTGAGGTCCTGGGTCACATTGCTGATCACGATCGTGCCGATCGCCATCAGCAGCAGGGCCATCGGCAGCGGATACACCAGCAGCAGGTGGTCGGCCACGGCGGTGCCGCCCAGGCCCACGGCCACGAAGAGCAGCCCCAGCCAGCTGCTCACCAGAAAGGAGAGGGCCCGCTTCACATCCACCTGGGCCAGGGCAATCAGCGAGGCCACCACGGCGGTGGAGCCGCCCACCACCACAAGCACCGCCTGAACGAAGGGACTGAGCTCCAGCAGGGGCTCCAACCGCAGCAGCACCCAGGCGCCTCCCACCACCACCACCGAATTGCGCAGCACGGTGGAAGGCAGGGGGCTCTCCATCGCCTCATCGAGCCAGAGGTGCAGGGGGATCTGGGCGCACTTGCCCATGGGGCCAGCGATCAGAGCCAGCAGGATCAGCTGGAAGCCCATGGGCAAGGGGGTGCCGTTGTTGGTGAGATCGGCGGCCCAGCCCTGCAGGGCATGGAAATTCCAGGTGCCGGTCATCGGCAACAGGGCGATCACCCCAGCCAGCAGGATCAGGTCGCCAATCCGCTTGGTGAGGAAGGCATCGCGGGCCCCCTTCACCACCAGCGGCTGGTTGTACCAGGTGCCCACGATCAGGTAGGTGCCCAGGGTGAGCAGCTCGAGGATCACGTAGCTGAAGAACACCGAATCGGTGAGCACCAGGGCGCAGAGGCCCGCCTCGAAGAAGCTGAGCGAGCCGAAGAAGCGGGGCCAGCCCCAGTCCATTTCCAGGTAGCCGATGGCATAGATCTGCACCAGCAGGTGCAAGCCCGTGATCACCGCCATGGCGATCAGGGCCGGCTCGGTCACGAGACCGTCAAAACCCACCCGCAGGCCGGCGGTGTCGAGCCAGGTCCAGCCGAAGCTGATCGGCCGGTAGAGGGCCTCGGCTCCGGCCCGGGCGTTGGTGTGCAGGGCGGTGAGCGCCACCAGACTGTGGCCAAAGGCCACGGTCACCATCAGCAGATTCAGGTAGCCGCAGGGCCGCGGACCGGTGCGGGAGATCAGGCCTGGCGACCAGAGCAGGCTCGCCAGGGCCCCCAGCAGGGGATAGAGCGGAACCAGCCAGGCCGTTTCCAGCAGGGCGATAGGCATTGGCGGCGTCAGCAACGGAGGGCCGTGGGGGCGAACGGTAGAAACCGCAGCTGGCCTGTTGGGTGTCGCGGGCGAAAGGTGTTGCCTATTGGGGGGCTAAGGCGGCGTTATGGACTTCGGGCTCAGAAGCGCCGCCGGCCGTCGTTGAAGCCGCCGCTGCGCTCGTCGCCCACCTGGCTCAGCTTCCAGACGTTGCGGCTGAGGCGCCGGGCCTTGAGGCCGCCCCGCTCCACCCGCTCTGAACCGGGGCGGGCGCCCAGCAGGAAGGTCACCTCGGCGGTGCTCAGGGGGGCACCGGTCCTGAGGGCCAGATCGATCAGCTCCAGGCGGTGGCGCAGCTGGGCCACATCGCAGCTGCCGCCATCCTCCACCTCGCTCCAGCTCCAGGGCGCTTCGCCATTGGCGGCGAGCTTCTGCATCAGACCCAGGCCAACCAGCGCCAGGGCCTGCTCGGCCTTCACGCCGGGGCCCACGGCCTCGGCGATCCAGGCCCCAAGGCCCTGGGGATCGGCGCTGCCCGGCAGGGGCTGGGCGGCGGAGGAACCGTTGGAGGCAGCGCGCTTGGGGGCCACGGAGCTTCGGACTGGGGGGTGGCCGGACGGTACCCCCTGGGAACGGGCGTGCAAGGGGGCAAGCACAGCCGTGGCCAGGGTCTTCTGTCCTTTATCGCTCCAAGCGCGAGGGCCGCGACCGCATCAGCTGCGCCTGAGCCAGGCGGCAGGGGCGGCCACCGGCGGGCGGTAAGATCCCCCCAACAGTTCGGCACTGGAGCCGGGGTCAGGCTCTCGACCCAGCACCGGCCGCCGTCCACGCCCGACCAGGGGCGACGCAGTCCCCGGAGCGACGACTTCCCCTTGCCGAACCGCATCCCCAGGGCCAGAGCGCGGTCGGTGCAGATCACCGGAACCGATCTCGGCCTGGGTGGTGGCGGCATCGGCAGCAGCGGCCTTGGCGGCGGTGCGGGTCCTTCGCCATCGGCCGCCAGCTGCGTCATCACCACCGATTCCGAGGGGGCACGGCTGGCGCGCCAGTCGAGCCAGGTGCAGTCGATCGAGCTGCGCACCTACGTGTTCCTCGATTCGCTCCAGCCCCAGCTCGCCGCCTACATGGGCACGGTGAGCCAGGGCTTCCTGCCGATCCCGGGGGATGCCTGCCTCTGGCTGGAGGTGTCGCCCGGCATGGCGGTGCACCGCGTCACCGACATCGCCCTGAAGGCAAGCACGGTGCGCCTGGGCCAGATGATTGTGGAGCGGGCCTTCGGCTCGCTGGCCCTCTACCACCGCGACCAGAGCAACGTGCTCCACTCGGGCGAGGTGGTGCTCGAGGCCATCGGCAGCACGGTGGAGCAGCGCAGTCGCTGCGAGGTGAGCTGGACCGAGATCATCCGCGCCATTACCCCCGACCACGCGGTGCTGATCAACCGCCAGAACCGGCGCGGCTCGATGATCCAGGCCGGCATGAGCATGTTCATCCTCGAAACCGAGCCCGCCGGCTACGTGCTTATCGCCGCCAATGAGGCCGAGAAGTCCTCCAACATCACGATCGTGGACGTGAAGGGGGTGGGGGCCTTCGGCCGGCTCACCCTGGCGGGCCGCGAGGGCGACGTGGAGGAGGCCGCCGCCGCCGCCATGCGCGCCGTGGACGGCATCAATCGCCGCGCCCGCGACTGAAACGCCGCAGCAGATCCGCGGCCCAGGAACGCCCCGGCAGGCGGCGGCGCAGGGCCCGTAGACGGCTGGGGTCCGCGGGAAGTGCCGGGGGACGGAACTCCTGCTGCTGCAGCTGTTCAATCGCCTCCGCAACCGGGACCGGCGGGGAGAACAGGTAGCCCTGGGCCTTGGCCACGCCGTTCTGCAGCAGCCAGTCGCGCTGGGCGCCACAGTCGACGCCCTCGGCGATCGTCGCCATCCCCAGATCCTGCAGCATCGTGAGCATGGTGCGCAGCAGGGTGCGGGGTGAATCCTGCTGTCCACTGAGACGGGTCACGAAGGTCTGATCCACCTTGACAACCTGAATCGGCAGGGAGATCAGCCGGGCCAACGAGGAATAGCCGGTGCCGAAGTCGTCGAGGGCGATCCTCACGCCGCGTTGCACCAGGGCCTCAAGGAACACATCAAAGGCCGCATCCTTGTATTGAAAGATGTCCTCCAGAAGCTCTACCTGCAGGGTCCAGCCCGGTGGAATCTGCGTCTCGTCAATGAGGTTGAGCAGCCGTTCGCGCAGCTGGGGATCCTCCAGCAGCGTGCCGGAGAGATTGGCGCTCATCGTCATCTCCCGGCGCGGAATCGGCTGGGCCAGCAACGGCAGCGCCGCCAGGGCCTTCTCCAGAATCAGCAGGTCGAGTTCGCCGGTCAGGCCCGTCTCGAGGCCCAGCGGCAGGAAGTGGCTCGGCTGCAGCACCTCACTGTTGTGGGGCCAGCGCGCCAGGGCCTCAAAGCCCACGGTCTCGCTGCTGGCGAGGTCCACGACCGGCTGCAGGTAGGGCACCAGCACCTTGCCGGCCACCGCATCGCGGAAATCCGATTCCAGCCGATAGATCTGCTGGGCCGCCACGCGGGCGTCCGCATCGATCAGGCAGCAGGCGCTGGCCGTGCGACGGCTCGCCATCCGCAGCGCCATGCTGGTATCCGCCAGGATCGACTCGGCGTTCTGATCGTTCTGGCGGCAGAGGGAGAGGCCGATGGCCACGCCCATCGACAGGGCCTGGGAGCCGTTGCGGTAGGGCTGGCCACAGAAGGCGATCAGCCGTTCCGCCAGGCGCTCCACGGCGGGCTGATCCTGCTGAAAGGGCAGCAGCACGACGAGTTCGGCATCGGCAAAACGGGCGATGGTGGCCGCCCTGGGGAGGGCCGCGAACATCCTCCGCGCCGCTTCATTGATGAATTCTTCGGCCACCCTGCCACCCAGGGTGGCATTGATCCGCTCGTAATCGCGGAAGCGGCAGCGCATCACGGCGAAGGGAGAGCCGACATCCATCCTGAACAGCAGATCCAGCATCTGCACCATCTGATCGCGACTGATCAGACGCTCCAGGGAGGTCAGGCGCTGGGAGGAGGCCTCACCCAGGTGCTCCGGTTCCTGGCCCTGCCGGCGGCCGGGAGGACGGGCGGCGGCGGGCAGTGCCTCCAACTGGCGCACGGTGAGCAGGGCCAGCCGCGTGAGGCTGTCGATCTGCTGCTGATCGAGCTGGTGCGGCGCGCGGCTGATCACACACAGACTCCCCACGGCGAAGCCCCTGGCGGTGATCAGCGGAAAGCCCGCATAGAAGCGGATGTGGGGATCCCCGCTCACCAGGGGATTGCCGGTGAAGCGGGGATCCTCCAGGCAGTCGTCCACGATGAGCGGATCGCGCTGCAGGATCGTGTGGCCGCAGAAGGAGATGCGGCGCGGCGTCTCCTGCTGGGCCAGGGGCGCACCCACGCAGCTCTTGAACCACTGGCGGTTGGCATCCACCAGGCTGACGATGCCGATCTCCGTGCCGGCGATGCGCCGCGCCAACTCGCTGATGTCATCGAAGCGGGCTTCCGCGCCCGTATCGAGGACGCCCAGGCTGTAGAGCTCCAGCAACCTGGCGTGCTCATCGGCCGGAATCGCGGGTTCCTGCATGGCCGTCATGGCGACAGCCTCAGGCGCGTGATCGACTCACCGCCGAACCATGCAACCCGGTTGCGGCCCTCCTGCTTGGCCTGGTAAAGGGCACGGTCCGCCACGGCATAGAGATAGTCGATGTTGTAGCCGCAATCGGTGGTGGCCACGACGCCGATGCTGGCGGTGATCGTCAGGCGGTGACCGCCGTAGCGCACGGGATTGGTCTCCAGCTGAATCCGCAGCCGCTCCATCGCCTTGCGACCGGCCTCCTTCGGGGCGGAGATCAGCAGGGCGAACTCCTCGCCGCCGAAGCGACACACCAGATCCTCCGGGCGGGTCACCGACTTGAGCACGGCGGAAACGGCCACCAGGGCCGCATCGCCACAGCCGTGGCCGTAGGTGTCGTTGATGCGCTTGAAGTGGTCGATATCAAGGATGGCGAACACATACGAGCCATCGCTCTCCTCGGCAGCGGCCAACAGGGTGATGGCCTGCTCCATGAAGTAGGTGCGGTTGCTCAATCGGGTCAGGCCATCCGTCTGGGCCTCCTCGGCCATCCGAGGCAGCAGCCGCATGGCGATGGCCAGCCAGCAGAATCCCGCCAGCAGGCTGGCGAGCACCATCGACACCAGCAGCCAGACCAGCACGTCCCCCAGCAGATTGACCCAGATCAGGCCGGCATCGAAATTCACCACCACCAGGAAGCGTTGGCGGGGAAGGCCCAGATCCTGCGACGCCATCTCCACGGGCCTGACGACCGTGAGGCCACCGGTGGCGAGCCTGATGTTGCTGGATCGCAACAGGACGCAGTCGAGACGATTCAGCCGAAAGCAGTCGACAACAGCACGGAATTCGGGATCGCTGGTTTCGGAAAAGGAGAACACCGGATCGCGGATGGGCAGCATGCGCCAGGCAGGCCTGGAGCTGTACGCAACGCGCCCCTCCCCATCCACCACCAGCAGCAGATTCAGGCCATCGGCACCCCTGCGCCCGGAGGTCTTGCCATAGGCCTCCACCAGGCTCTGGCGCAGCCCGGACGGCATCGCCACCGCCATGGAGCTGGCCACAACCTCGCTGGCCTGCTCTCCGGCGCGGACCACCTCGCGATGACGCTCGAACACGTCGATCAGCGAGAGCAGCAGGACGAGCAGCAGCGTGGCCCCCAGCCAGTAGCCGAACAGCAGGCGCCGCAGCAGGCTGGAGGATCGGCGGTGCAGGGATCGCGTCTCGTTCATCCGGCGTCACGATCGGCGTCGCGATGTTGTCGCAGCAGCCGGGCAATGCGCTCGAACACCTCGGTGAGCTGACGATGGGCCTGCTGCTGCGACCGCAGGAACGCCTCCATCTGCAGCGAGGCGAGACCGCCCGCGGCCTCCATCTGGCGCTGCAGGGCATCCCCGAAGCGGGCGGCATCGCCCAGGGCCTGCTCGGCCGTCTGGAGATCTCCCTCCAGGGCACGCAGCTCCCGCAGCGGCACACCGGCCTCCTCCTTGAGCCTGGTGATATCCACCTGATTGGCCACATAGAAATCCGGTTGCTCACGGCTGGAGCCAGCCACCGGCGTCAGCGTGAGGCGATTCCAGAAGCGGCTGCCGTCCTGGCGGTAGTTGATCAATTCACCGCTGTAGGGAGCCCCGGAGCGGATGGCCTGGCGTATGCACTCCACCTCCTTGGGATCGGTATCGGGTCCCTGCAGGAAGCGGCAGTTGAAGCCGATGGTCAGCTCCCTGGAATAGCCCGTCATCGCCGTGAAGGCCTGGTTCACGTACACCAGCGGATTGTCCGGCTGGCGCATGTCGGCCACGGCGATGCCCACCACGGAATTGTCAACGACCGTGCCGAAGATGGAGAGCTCCTGCACTTGGTCCGCCATGCGGGCCGACAGCGTCGACTCGCGGGCGCTGGCCTCCACCAGCCGCCGGTTCGTCTTGTTCAACTGCAGGCTCTGATGCCGAAAGACGCCTGTCGCCCCAACGGAGATCACGCCCAGCAGCCCCACGTAGCCCAACAGGTAGCCGAGGTTGCCGAAGCCGTCCACGCGCATGCCGCGCACCGTCACCTCCTGGATGCCGCGCACATCGCCCAGCTTCCAGTCGCGCTTGGGCGAATCGGGATGGGCGTTGTGGCAGGTCACACAGGCCTGACGCATCAGCACCGGGGTGGCCAGGCGGTAAGAGGAGCGCCCCAAGCCATTGCCCTCCAGCTTGGTGAAGGTCTTCAGGTCAGGGTCGCTGCGGAAGGCCTCCAGCGCCTTCCCCTCAAAGGGATCGAGCGTGCGGGAGACCCGGTTGACAAAGGGATAGTCGGAGATGAACTCGTAGGAGATGCGACCGTCGGTATGGGCGCTGTCAAACAGGGCGCCCAGTTCAATGGAAAGGGTGGCAGGAATCGGAATGCCGCCATGCACCTCGCGGTACTTCTCGGAATACACCGCCTGGCCGTCAGCGGCCTGCAGGCGGGCAATCACATTGTCGGCGTAGTAGGCGCGGATGCTGGATGCCAGGGTCGAGACCTCCCGGGCCTGCAACTGCATCTGGTCGATGGTGGCGCTCGAGACGGTGTTGAGCGCCACCACGGGCAGCATCAACAGGCAGGCCAGCAACAGCCAGAGGATGGCATCAGGCCGCAGCAGAACCCGGCGCAGTGTCACGATCCCGCCAGCCATCCGTGGCATCAGGCGCAGACCCCACCAGCGACGCCCCTGAGCCACAGACCGACAGCCACGCAAGGGGTACCGCCTCAACGGTACTGCTGGCTCAGGCCAGCCCGAGCCAGTGCCTGAGCCCGGGGGCCATCGTCCGCGCCGCCTTGCCGCGGCTGCCCAGCTTGTGGCGCAGGTGCTCGGGGAGCTCGGCGTAGCTCAGGCCCGCCTCCCGCACCCAGAAGATCGGGTCGTAGCCGCCGCCATGGCCCTGGGCCGCCGTGAGGATCTCGCCGCGGCAGATCCCCTCGGCCTCGAGCACCGTGGTGCCGCTGGGATCAGCCAGGGCCATGGCGCTGTTGAAACTGGCGCTGCGGTAGGGGGTGGGCCCGAGTTCGTGCAACAGCCGATGGATGCGCTCGTGGTCGGTGGGGGCGTAGCGGGCGGAATAGAGACCGGGGGCACCACCCAGGGCATCCACCTCGAGGCCGGAGTCGTCGCCCAGGGCCCAATGGCCGGTGAGCCGGGCCACGGTTTCGGCCTTGAGGCGGGCATTCTCTCGATAGGTGAGGCCGGTCTCCTCGATCTCCAGCCCATCCGGCTGGGGACGCACCTCCAGGGCCACGGCATCGAGCATGGCGCCGATTTCCGCCACCTTCCAGCGGTTGCTGCTGGCGATCACCAGCACGGGATGGGGCGCCGCTGGCCGCACGGCATCGCTCACAGGGTCCGCCATTGTGGCCAACGGCGCGCACAGCCCTGGAGCCATGGCGGCTGAAACCCCACGGCCCGGGGCGTTTGCAATTGGCTAAGGGCCTGCAGGGGCACGCAAACACCACTCCTAGGGTTGGGGCCACTGTTGTCAGAGCCGGGCACCCATGGAGACCAGCCTGGTGCTGCAGAACCTGCTCTCTCCTCCGGTTCTGTTCTTCTTCCTGGGTGTGCTGGCGGTGCTTGTGGGCTCCGACCTGGAGATTCCATCGCCGCTGCCCAAGCTCTTTTCCCTCTATCTGCTGCTGGCCATCGGCTTCAAGGGCGGCGTGGAGCTGGCCCACAGCGGGCTCGGAGGCCAGGTGCTGCCCACGATCCTGGCGGCCGTGGCGATGTCGCTGGTGGTGCCCCTCTACAGCTTCCTGCTGCTGCGCACCCGACTCGATCTCTACAACGCCGCCGCCATCGCGGCCACCTACGGCTCAATCAGCGCCGTGACCTTCATCACCGCCCAGAGTTTTCTGGGGGTGCTGGGGCTGCCGTTCGATGGCTTCATGGTGGCGGCCCTGGCGCTGATGGAATCGCCGGCGATCATCGTGGGCCTGCTGCTGGTGAAACTGGCCGGCCCCCAGAAGCGCCCCGACGACGGCGCCATGGGCTGGGGCGCCGTGCTGCAGGAGGCCTTTCTCAACAGTTCGGTGTTCCTGCTGGTGGGCAGCCTGGTGATCGGCGTGCTGGTGGCCAGCTTCAGCCCCCAGGGGGTTGAGAAGATGCTGCCCTTCACCGACAAGATGTTCTACGGGGCCCTCAGCTTCTTCCTGCTGGACATGGGCATCGTGGCGGCCCAGCGCCTGGGGGATCTGCGCCGCGCCGGCCCGCTGCTGATCGCCTTTGCGGTGCTGATGCCGTTGCTCAATGCCCTGATCGGCGTGACGATCGCCCGCGGGCTGGGCCTGAACCAGGGCGATTCCCTGCTATTCATGGTTCTGTGCGCCAGCGCCTCCTACATCGCCGTTCCTGCCGCGATGCGGATGACGGTGCCGGAGGCCAATCCGAGCCTCTACATCTCCACCTCCCTGGGGGTCACCTTTCCCTTCAACATCATCGTGGGGATTCCGATCTACATGGTCCTGGTGAAGCAACTCATTCCGGCTGGCTGAACCATGAAACGCCTCGATCTGATCCTCAGCGAACGGGCCCTGCAGAAGGTGCTGCACGTGATCGACGCGGCCGGAGCGCCGGGCTATTCGGTGATGCGCCACGTCACGGGCAAGGGGCCCCACGGCGCCGTGTCCGAATCGATGGACTTCAGCAGCCTGGGGGCCAACGCCCACGTGATCGTCTTCTGTGAGCCGGAGACGCTGGTGAAGCTGCGGGAGGGGATCCAGCCGCTGCTGCGCTACTACGGCGGCGTGGCCTTCGTGTCGGAAGCCACGCCCCTCTGAGCCGGGGCCCACGGCAGCCAAGCGCAGCCGGCAGACGCCACGGGCACGGTCCCTCCAGGGACCCAGGGGTGAACGGATGGGCACGGAGCCCCCACGGACCTGCACCTGGGCCCTGGGCGGGGCAGGAACCGGACCGGAGCGGAACCCGTGCGCAGCTGGAGCGGGCCCGGAGTGCCCCACGGCGCCGTAGAGGCGGAAACCCTGTTCTGGGGCGGGACATCGGCGTCCACTGACGCACCGCCCACAAGCATTTAAGACGTTTTATGGCGCTCAGATCAGCCTCGCTTATGCGTCGCAGCGTCGACCCTGATGGTCCCAGCCCGCCAAACGGCTTGACGGGGGGAACCGCCGCCGACCATGGTTGCTGGCGAACATTCCACCCCTCCTCCAGGAGCAGGTAATGGCTAACGAAACCATGGGCATCGCCCTCGGCATGATCGAGACCCGGGGTCTGGTCCCCGCGATCGAGGCCGCAGACGCCATGACCAAGGCCGCCGAAGTGCGCCTGATCGGTCGTGAGTTCGTGGGCGGCGGTTACGTGACCGTTCTCGTCCGTGGCGAAACCGGTGCTGTGAACGCTGCCGTTCGCGCCGGCGCTGATGCCTGTGAGCGCGTGGGCGACGGCCTGGTGGCCGCCCACATCATTGCCCGCCCCCACCGCGAAGTGGAGCCTGCCCTGAACAGCAGCGCCGGCTTCGTGGGTTCCAAGGACTGAGGCCTGAGGCGGGCCGCTGACGGCCGCTCAACACTCTGATTCTTTTTCCCGAACCCACCCGGAGATTCTCCATGGCAAAGAAGTACGACGCTGGGGTCAAGGAGTACCGCGACACGTATTGGACTCCTGATTACGTTCCCCTCGATTCCGACCTGCTCGCGTGCTTTAAGTGCACCGGCCAGGAAGGTGTGCCCCGCGAGGAAGTGGCCGCTGCTGTGGCCGCTGAATCCTCCACCGGCACCTGGTCCACCGTGTGGTCCGAGCTCCTCACCGACCTCGACTTCTACAAGGGCCGCTGCTACCGCATTGAAGACGTCCCTGGCGACAAGGAAGCCTTCTACGCGTTCATCGCCTATCCCCTCGACCTGTTCGAGGAAGGCTCCATCACCAACGTGCTGACCTCCCTGGTCGGCAACGTATTCGGCTTCAAGGCCCTGCGCCACCTGCGCCTGGAAGACATCCGCTTCCCGCTGGCCTTCATCAAGACCTGCATGGGTCCCCCGAACGGCATCCAGGTCGAGCGTGACCGGATGAACAAGTACGGCCGTCCCCTGCTGGGTTGCACCATCAAGCCGAAGCTCGGCCTGAGCGGTAAGAACTACGGCCGTGTGGTGTACGAGTGCCTGCGTGGCGGTCTCGACTTCACCAAGGACGACGAGAACATCAACTCGCAGCCCTTCCAGCGTTGGCAGAACCGTTTCGAGTTCGTGGCCGAAGCGGTGAAGCTGTCCGAGCAGGAAACCGGCGAGAAGAAGGGGCACTACCTCAACTGCACCGCCGCCACTCCTGAGGAGATGTATGAGCGCGCCGAGTTCGCCAAGGAACTGGGCCAGCCCATCATCATGCACGACTACATCACCGGCGGCTTCACCGCTAACACCGGTCTGGCCAAGTGGTGCCGTAAGAACGGCATGCTGCTGCACATTCACCGCGCCATGCACGCGGTGATCGACCGTCACCCCAAGCACGGCATCCACTTCCGTGTGCTGGCCAAGTGCCTGCGTCTCTCCGGTGGTGACCAGCTCCACACCGGCACCGTGGTGGGCAAGCTGGAAGGCGATCGTCAGTCCACCCTGGGCTACATCGACCAACTGCGCGAATCCTTCGTTCCCGAAGATCGCAGCCGCGGTAACTTCTTCGACCAGGATTGGGGTTCCATGGGCGGCGTGTTCGCCGTGGCCTCCGGCGGTATCCACGTGTGGCACATGCCCGCGCTGGTGAGCATCTTCGGCGACGACTCCGTGCTGCAGTTCGGTGGTGGTACCCACGGTCACCCCTGGGGTTCCGCTGCGGGTGCGGCTGCCAACCGCGTGGCTCTCGAAGCCTGCGTCAAGGCCCGCAACGCCGGTCGCGAGATCGAGCGCGAAGGCCGCGACATCCTCCTGGAGGCCGCGAAGCACAGCCCCGAGCTGGCCATCGCCCTCGAGACCTGGAAGGAAATCAAGTTCGAGTTCGACACCGTCGACAAGCTCGACGTCAACTGATCGTCCCGGCGGCGTTGTGGAGAGGTGCTTCGGCCCTCTCCCTGCCCTGCCAACCGATCGCCCAGCCCGAATTCAGCGGGCCGTCTGAACGCGACACAACCCGAGCACCCCAAGGTTCCGGGTTCATTCCATCCCTTCACCAAGGATCCCCATGCCCTTCAAGAGCACCGTGGGTGACTACCAAACAGTCGCCACCCTGGAGACGTTCGGCTTCCTGCCGCCCTTCACCCAGGACGAGATCTACGACCAGATCGCTTACATCATTGCCCAGGGTTGGAGCCCGCTCGTTGAGCACGTCCACCCCAGCAACTCCATGGCCACCTACTGGTCCTATTGGAAGCTGCCCTTCTTCGGTGAGAAGGATCTGAACGTGATCGTGAGCGAGCTGGAAGCTTGCCACCGCGCCTACCCCGACCACCACGTGCGTCTGGTGGGCTACGACGCCTACACCCAGAGCCAGGGTTCCTGCTTCGTGGTGTTCGAAGGCCGCTGATTCAGCGGACTTCAGCAGCCGTGGTCCCGATCGCAATCGGGACCACCTCTCTTTATTCGCAGGTTTCCTGCACTCCGCAGTCGAAGGCCGTTCCCCATCCGCACCATCGCCGGCATGCCGCTGGCCTGGGCTGAGGTGAACATCCGACCACTGCTTATTCCTCAGTCATTCCATTCGCCGGGCGGACATGGCCAGCACATCGAGTCGTGAAGCAGCTCTGGAGCGCCGCAAGGCCCTGACCAACGGTGGCAAGAAAGCCACGGGCCGCTTCACCTCGTCCCCCAGCCGTGTGCGCAGCGCTGCCGATGCGCGTCCCACCCGCACCAACACCCCGGCTCCCAGTCCGGCGGAGGTGATCGCCGCCAGCGCTCCGAGTGCGAGTGATCCCTCGCGTCGGCGGGCCGGCCAACCCGAGCGTGCCGCTCGCCGCAGCGTGGAGCTGAGCTCCGCTCCGGCCGGCGACCACCGCAGTGCCGCCAAGCCCGTCGCCAACCCCAGCCGCGAGCTGGTGCTGGCCCGCCGCGAAGCCCTGAGCCGCGGCGGCAAGCGGGCCGATCGCTCCAAGGACCGGAGCAGAACTGACGCCGCCAAGGCCGCCCTGGTGGCCGGCAGCGCCCCTTCGGCCAGCGATCCCTCCCGCAAGGAGGCCGGCAGCCACCCCTGCAAGTGCCAGGAGAAGGGCGGCGACGCGACGGCAGCGGATCGTCGCGGCAGTAGCCGCACCGCCAGCCTGTCCCTGGGCAGCAGCCGCGCCACCAGCAGCAACACCAACGGCAACGGCAACCGTGCCGTCACCAGGAAGGGCACGGCCCAGCACAACCCCAGTCGTGCCCTGGTGCTCGCCCGCCGCGACGCCCTGGCCAAGAAGGGGAAGTCCGCCAGCACCAGCGCCTCCTCCGGCAGCGCCGCCGTGGTGCGCCAGGGCAACCCCGATCTGAGCACCCGCGAACTCGCCCAGAAGCTGCGGGAACTCAAGAACAAGAGCGGCAGCGCCGGCATCGTGCGCACCGGCAGTGGCAGTGGCAGCACCCGCCCCAGCGGCCCCAACCGCAAGGGTGCCAAGCAGGAGGCTGAGGCCAGCCTCAAGGTGGGTGTGAGCGAGACCCTGAGCGGCCAGGTGGTCACCGGCACCCAGGCCAACCGCTCGCTGAAGACCACCGGCAACGAAGCGGCCACCTGCCGCACGATCACCGGCACCGAATACCTCGGCGCCGAGGTGTTCCAGACCTTCTGCCAGTCCCAGCCCAGCCCCGCCCAGCCCGCCAAGGTGCGCGTCAGCGCCACCAGCCACGGCAACCGGGTCACCGGCAACGAGGTGGGCCGCAGCGAGAAGGTGACCGGCGATGAGCCCGGCACCTGCAAGAGCATCACGGGCACCGAATACATCTCCGCCAACCAGTCGGCCGCCTGGTGCGGCTCCAGCCCCGCCGCCTCCGTGCGCAAGGTGGGCCGCAGCCAGACCCAGGGCGGCCAGGCCGTCTCCGGCGTGCTGGTGGGCCGCTCCGAAAAGGTGACCGGCGATGAGCCCGGCTCCGGCCTTCAGCTCACCGGCGACCAGTACCTCGGTCGGGAGGCTCCCGCTCCGGGTCAGGCTCCCGCCAAGGTGGCGAGCTTCAACACCCTGCGCGGCACCGGCATCACCGGCACCTCCGTGGGCCGCAGCGAGCGCGTCACCGGCGATGAGCCCGGCAGCTGCCGCAACGTCACCGGCGACGAATACCTGGGTTCCCAGCAGTTCGACGCGTTCTGCGGCAACCGCCCCGCCCCCGAAGCCGCCAAGGTGGGCTTCAGCATCACCAACAAGAACATGGTGGTGAGCGGCACCCGCACCGGCCGCAGCGAAAAGGTCACCGGCGATGAGCCGGGCACCTGCAAGACCGTGACCGGCACTCCCTACGCCGGCCTCGAGCAGACCGGCCAGTGGTGCTCCAGCCAGCAGGTGCAGGCGGTTCGCGAGCGTCTGCCGATGGCCATGGCCATGGCCAACCGCCGCATGACCGGCATCAAGCCCGGCGTGGGCGGCGTGATGACCGGTGACGAGCGCGGTGCCTGTGAGGACGTGACCGGCACCCCCTACATCGGCGCCGACCAGCAGGCCGAAGCCTGCGGCCTCTCCACCGGCGCCGTTGCCCCGGATTTTCCCCAGCCCCTGAACGCCGCCGCCTGGCAGCAGTTCAGCGTGCAGTCCCCCGCCCGGGAGGCCCAGCTGGAGCGCGAGCGCACCGGCGCCGTGACCGGCAGCACCTACGAGCAGGGAGGACGCATCACCGGCCCTTTTGACATGGCCGGCGGCAAGGTGACCGGAACCGAGCAGTTCCGCTTTGACCGCCGGGCCCCCCAGGCACTCGCCGCCCGTCCCGCCGCCGCCGCCGCGGTGACGGCCGATGAGGATCTCCGCCCCGCCTCCCGGGTCACCGGAGAGGGCTCCGGCAACAAGATCACCGGCGACGACTGGGACCGCGGCGAGCGCGTGACCGGCACCGAGGGCAGCTCCGCCCGCCGCCGCAACCCCACCCGCGTCGGCCCGATGAGCGCCATGCCCACCTCCCAGCCGAAGCGCAATGTCGAGGTGGCCGTGCCGGTGAGCCGCGTCACCGGCTCCAGCGGCAGCACCGATCAGGGCTCCCTGATCACGGTGTCCGGCGGCGCCCGCGGCTGAGCGAGCTAACCCATGCCACGGCGCCCCGCCAACTCCAACCAGCCCCGGCCGACCCCGCTCGGCCCCACGGCACCCCGCCGGCGTCCTGGAACCCCCGGGGCCCAGCCCGCCGCTGAGGCCGACGCGGGCCTGGCCCCGGTCCGGGCCTTCAGCAAGGTGCTGCGCCAGCGGGAACTGGCCCAGGCCGCCCGCCAGGGGGGCAGCCGTCCCCGCCAACGCCGCAATCCGGCCGCCGAGGCCCTGCGCTCCAGCGTGGCCGAGGTCCGGGCCGCGGGCCAGGCCGCCAGCCCGGTTCTCCTCAGCCCAGTGGTCCCCAGCCCGGTGGGCGCCGGCACTGCGGCCACGGCCGCCGCTGCATCGCCGCTGACCAGCCGCCCCGCCGCCGCTGGCCCGGCAGGCCGCCGGGTGCGGCCCGTGGCGGCCCAGGTGATCCGCACGGCGGCCCGTGCCAACGCCGCCGCCGGGAGCCTCCACCCCCTCAGCCAGCCCGCCGCCAACGCCGCCCTGCGCGCCTACGAAGAGCGCATCAAGGGCGCCTTCGATCGGATCGTGCCTGTGCTGAAGCGGCTCTCGGCCCTGCAGCACGAACCCGACTTCGTGGCCCAGGCCCAACGCCTGGCCCAGGCCGAACTGGGCTACGCGCTGCCGCTGCCGATCCTCGAGACCGCCTGGACCAGCCAGCTGGACATGCGCAGCCTCTACGCCTGGTGCGTGTTCGAGGCCTATGAGCAGACCAGCATCAGCTTCTTCGAGGCCGACCCCCTGGCGGCCGAAGCCGGCAGCCCTGACGCCGAGGCCTTCGAGGCCTTCCTGCTCGACTGCGGGTTCCACCTGCTGGATGTGACCCCCTGCGCCGATGGGCGCCTGGCCCACGCCATCGCCTACGCCCTGCGGCTGCCCTTCAGCGCCGTGCGGCGGCGGCCCCATGCCGGCGCCATGTTCGACGTGGAAAACACGGTGGACCGCTGGGTGAAGACCGAGCACCGCCGCTACCGCGAGGCGATCCCCAACCCCGCCCACGCCGACACCCGCTACCTCAAGACCGTCGTCTACCACTTCAGCTCGGTGGACCCCTGCCACGAGGGCTGCGCCGCCCACGGCAGCGACGACAAGGCGGCGGCGGCCCAGGGCCTGCAGCGCCTCCAGGACTTCCAGCAGGCCGTGGAGAACAGCTTCTGCTGCGGCGCCTCGGTGGATCTGCTGCTGATCGGCATGGACACCGACACCGACGCGATCCGGGTGCATGTGCCGGGCCGCGACGGCCGGACCGACCTGGCCCACTGGCTCGATGCCCGGGAGGTCTACGAGGCCACGCGCCAGCTCAGCCCCGAGGCGGGCCGCGAGCGGATCGAGCAGATGGTGGTCCAGGCCGCCGCCAGCCCGGATCCGGGCATGGTGCGGCTGATCGCCCGCCTGATCGAGCACAACCTCTCCCAGATCGACTACGTACGCCAGTACCACGGCGGCCACTACGCCGACGCGGGCCATGCCGAGCGCTTCATCGGCGTGGGCATCGGCTTCAAGGAGATCCACCTGCGCAACCTCACCTACTTCGCCCACATGGACACGGTCGAGGAGGGTGCGCCCGACCTCGACGTGGGGGTCAAGATCTTCAAGGGCCTGAATGTGTCGCGGGGCCTGCCGATCCCGGTGGTGCTCCGCTTCGACTACCACGGGGCCGTCCCCGGGGCCAGGGAGCGGGCGATCCGCCACTGTGAGCGGGTCCAGGCCGCGATCGAGAGCCGCTATGCGGAGCTCTGCGGCCAGGGATTGCTGCACACCCTGCTCACCATTCGCGACCGTGACCGTCCGGTTCCGGCCGAGACGGTGAGCTCGTCCATCACGTTCAACACCGGAGGGGGACACTGATGTTGATCTGCAAAGTCATCAAGCCGCTGGTCTCCACCAATCGCATCGCCGATTTCCAGCACAAGCACCTGCAGGTGGTGCTCGACGGCAGCACCCAGAAGGTGGCCGTCGATGCCGTGGGCTGCATCCCCGGCGACTGGGTGATCTGCGTGGGCAGCTCGGCGGCCCGCGAAGCCGCCGGCAGCAAGTCGTATCCCAGCGACCTGACGATCGTGGGAATCATCGACCACTGGGATCCCGACGCCGCCAAGGCCATGGCGGCTGGCAACAGCTCCCCGGCGGGTAACCCGCCGGCAGGAGGTGCCAAGTAATGGAGATCATGCAGGTGATGGGCTCACTCGTCTGCACCCAGCGGGTGGCAGGCTTCGCCCACCTGAACCTGCGGGTGCTGCGCACCCCCAAGGGCAAGCTCAGCGTCGCCTGCGATCCGGTGGGTGCCTCCCCCGGTAACTGGGTGTTCACCGCCAGCGGGTCCGCCGCCCGCTTCGCCACCGGAAAGCCGGATCTGTTCACCGACCTGACCATCGCCGGCATCATCGACCACTGGTCGCCGGACGGCTGAGGCCCGGATCACTACCCCCGATCATCCCTCCAGGTCTTCGCCCTCCCTCGCCTGCATCCCTCCCTGCCATGGCCACCCCCCGCTCCCGACCCTCCAACACCAGCGCAAGCCGGGCCAGCGGCACCAAACCCACGGCTGCGGCAAAGCCCACGTCTTCGGCAAACCCCGCTACTGCGGCAAAGCCCACAGCCGCGGCCGGTGCGCCTGCGGCCCAGCCCGCCGGGGCAGCGGCCGCCACGCCGGGGGCGCCGGTGGCCAAGCCGGCCGAACCACCGGTGGTGACACCGGAGGTGGCCAGCCCCGCCCCGGCTCCCGCCACCAAGGCCCCGCCCGCGGCGGCTCCCACCAGCCCCGTGGTGACCACCACCGCCACCACGGTGAGCCGCTCGGCTCCGGCCCGGGGCCCCCCCCC
>NZ_JAGQBX010000020.1 GCF_024345855.1 Synechococcus sp. GreenBA-s
CTTTCCAAAGGCGAAGCTACTGCAGGCGCTGAAATTAGCAAGATAGCGAGAGCAGCGAGTGTACGTGTCATGGTTTTTAGTGTGCAGTGGATAGGATGCCTCAGAGGAGAGTGTTAGCAAAACTTGTACGGATAACGCTGCCCCTGAGTGGCAGGCAAGGACTTGGCAACGCAGGCTGGGAATCGATGGTGGCCTGTCCACTCGAGGGGCGTGTTATCCGTTCCTCTATGCCGTGACACTTTTCTGAAGCGCTTCCTGAGCAAGTGCGTTGAGACTCTTCCCCTGTTCCTCCGCGGTCATCGCCAACTTCTCATGTAGTTCAGGAGGAATTCGAAGATTGAACTTGCCGGAATACTGTCTACGGGGCTCCATTCCTTGCTCCTTACAGACCTCAAGAAAGATTTCCAGCGATTTCTTGAACTCATGACGAAGCTCATCAGGGCTTGACCCATAGAAATCCGCACCCCCGGAGAGTCCAAGAATCTCCCCCCGAAACTGATCTGTTTCTTCGTTGTACTCAATCCTTGCGTGATAGCCGTCGACTGTCATCAGATTCATGGTGTCACTCCGTGCTCTTCGAACCATTTGCGGATTGAAGCAACAGCACCCTTATCTGTATCGGGCGATGGGTGGGGTCTGTGGAAGACCCTGACCTCGCCAAACAGAATGACCGCGACGCGGCTGCCAGCCCTTTCGCTGACCTCCCCACCAAGCTCTTGAAACAGGGCTTCGATGTCCCTCCACGGCAGGCCGCCGCTTACAGGTCGGGAGAAGATCAGCTCGAGGGTTCGCTGGTGCTTCCGCTTCATTGCACCATGGTACTGCCTCCCGGTACCAGTGGAGGCCATCTCTCAACAGTGTGCTGGATACGGATAACTTGTCATTGGCTGGTTCCGTGAACCAACAGCCATAGGCCTCCTCCTTCCGATAACCACGGCAAGAGACCCGCCGAGATGAGGCGAGAAGTCGGGCGCTGTCTAGGTTTTCGGCCCCAGTCCCAGAAGCCCTGGCAATGGTTCACGGGTCCGATATGCGCCTGTTCGTCAGGCTACACAAGATCAGCTGGACTGCGTACCCCCAGCGGACCTCGGTTGAGGACGTGGGTATAGATCATGGTGGTACTGACATCCTGATGACCCAGTAGTTCCTGGATCGTGCGGATGTCCTGGCCGCGTTCCAGGAGATGGGTGGCAAAGGAATGGCGAAAGGTGTGGCAGCTGGCCGCTTTCGTCACGCCGGCCTCGGCCACGGCTCGCTTCACGGCCTTCTGCACCACACTCGGATCGAGGTGGTGGCGGCCCTGGGTGCCGGATTGCCTGTCATGCCAACGGTTCTGCTGGGGGAACACCCACTGCCAGGCCCACTCCCTCTCGGCATTCGGATACTTCCTGGCCAGGGCGTAGGGCATCACAACCCGGCCCCAGCCTGCCGCGAGATCGGCCCGGTGCACGTTGCGCACCTTGAGCAGATGCTCCTGCAACCCAGGCACCAGGCTCTGGGGCAGCAACGTCAGCCGGTCTTTGCCACCCTTGCCGTCGCGAACGGTGAGTTCTTGCCGCTGGAAATCCAGATCCTTGACCCGTAATCGCAGGGCCTCCATCAAGCGCAGCCCGCTGCCGTAGAGCAGCCCCACCACCAGCGCCGCGTCGCCCTCCAACCGGTCGCGCACCGCACGCACCTCCGCCTCGCTCAGCACCACCGGCAGGCGCCGCCTGGTCCGAGCCCGCACCACCCCCTCCAGCTCCAGATCCCGCTCCAGCAATTCGCGGTAGAGAAACAGCAGCGCCGCCAAGGCCTGGTTCTGGGTGGAGGCACTCACCTGCAGGTCCACCGCCAGATGACTCAGAAAGGCGTTCACCTCGGCGCTGCCCATCTCGCGGGGATGACGCCGTCCGTGGAAGCGCAGGAACCGCCTGAGCCACTGTTCGTAGGTCTTCACCGTGCGGCGGGCGTAGTGCCGCACCTGCAGCTCCTCCCGGTAACGCTGGATCAAGCCGGGGGGTCTCGGATCGCTGGGCACGGATACAGCTCCGCCGTTCCTGCCCAGGGTTCCCGGCTTCAGCCCCTCAGAGCGCCAGCACCTCCGGCACCTCTAGCTGCAGCCGGCCGCCATCGGGAGGCTCCAGCTCCAGCCGCCAGGCCTGCAACCGGTAGCCGCCGTCGCCCGGCAGGGCCGCCGACCGGGCCAGGCCCCCGGGCCCATAGAGCGGATCCCCCAGCAGGGGAGCCCCCACGGCCGCGCAGTGGATGCGGATCTGATGCGGGCGCCCACTGGCGATCGCCACCTGCACCAGATCTGCGCTGGCGCCGCGCTCCAGCAGGGTGAGCGTGCTGCGGGCGGAGCGATCGCCGGGATCTGATCCATCAGCAGCGCACCAGATCTGGCCCAGTTGCGGATGGGGGCGGCGGCCGATCGGCACCTGGATCGAGATCGCCTCCTCTGGGGCCAGGGGCAGCATCCCGGGCACCACCAGGGCGCGGTAGAGCTTGCGGCAGCCCTGCGCCTCCCCCGACCCCGCCTCGGGCTCCGCCGCTGTGCTCTCCCGCAGCCGGGCGCTCAGCCAGGCCCGCGTCGCCGGCCGGCGCGCGCACACCAGCAGCCCACTGGTGAAACGGCCCAGCCGGTGCACCGGGCGGGGGATGCCGGCGGGATCGTCGGCGTGGCGGCGCTCCAGCAGCCGCAGCGCCGTGTGCTCCAGCCAGCCGCCGGCCGGCAGTACCGGCAGGCCGCTCGGCTTGTCGATCACGTGCAGGTCGCCGTCGTCGAACACGACGGACCAGGACACCGGTACGGCCGCTTCCTGCCAGGGGGGCCGATGCCACGCCAGCGCCTCGCCGGCGGCGAGGGCCGCATCGGCCCGGAGCTGCTGGCCGTTCCGACGGATCTCGCCGGCGGCCAGCCGCTCACGCCATACCGCCTGATCCGAATGGCGGTAGCGGGCCGCGTAGAACGCGCTCACCAGCAAGGGAACATCCCCGGCGGCGGCAACCAGATCAGCCGTGCGCACCCGGTCGCGATAGATCCAGCCGCTGTTGAACGCCGCCGGCAGCCGGCGCGGCGGCAGCGGCCCGGGCTCAGCCAATCAGGCTCACTCCACCAGGCCGTGTTCAAGGGCGTAGCGCACCAGTTCGGTGCGGCTGGCGGTGCCGGTCTTGGTGAACAGCCGGCTCACGTATTTCTCCACATTGCGGATGGAGGTTTCCAGGCGCCGGGCGATCTCCTTGTTCATCATTCCCTCGGCCACCAGCTGCAGCACCGAGGCCTCGCGGGGGGTGAAGTCGTGCCGCACCGGGCCGACGGCCTTCTTGCTGCCGCCGCCCTGGAGCAGCGAGCGGATCTCGGTGATCTGCTTGGCCATCTGGCCGATGTCGGCATCGGCGTAGCGGGCGGCCTCGGCCAGCAGACGCTCCTGGCGGCGCACCACGTTGCGCACCCGCGCCACCAGCTCATCGGGGTCGAACGGCTTGGGGATGTAGTCGTCCACGCCGGCGTGGAAGCCCTCGATCCGGTCGGCCGTCATGCCCTTGGCGGTGAGGAAGATCACCGGCGTGCCCCCCAGGCGCTCGTCGGCCCGCAGGCGCTTGAGCAGCCCGTAGCCATCCAGGCGGGGCATCATCACGTCGCTGAGCACCACGTCGGGCAGCAGCTCCTGGGCCTTGGTCCAGCCGTCCTCGCCGTCCACGGCCGTGGTCACATGGAAGCCCTCGTCCTCCAGGTAGGTCTGCACGGCGGTGCGCAGACCGGGCTCGTCGTCCACCAGCAGCAGCCGCGGCGGGGCCGGCGGCGGCGCCTCCGGGGCCTCGGCGGCGGGCTGGAGATCGGGGTCGAGGCTCATGGGCCCGCGGGCGGCAGGGGCGATGCCCGCAATCTATCGAGCGTTTCCGGGCAGCACCTCCTGCCGCTCCTGCCGCTGGCCCGAAAAGCCCAGCTGACGGGCCACGACCTGCAGACCGGCGGGGTCCTTGCCGGCGTGCTCGGGGAAGCAGGCGGCCCACCAGATCTGGTGGTCGAGCCGGTTGGCGGGGGTGATGATCCCGCCCGGATTGAGCTCCCGCAGGATGAACTGACGGCCGTTGCTGGTGATCCGCATCGGCGCCGCCGGGCTGCAGCGCAGGGTCTCGGTGCGCACCCGCAGGTCGTTGGGCTTCTCCAGCCACACCTTGATCTGGCGCACCGCCGGGTCGGCCGGATCCCGGCTCACCGAAAACACGCCGGTGACCTCCTGGCCCGCCATGGTGGCGCGCTCTTCGAGCACCACCAGCCCCTCCGGGCGGGCCGCGGCGGGCGCCACCATCTCGCCCTCGGCGGCCTGGGCCGGCGGGCCGGCCAGGGGCAAGCCAGCCGCCAGGGCTACGGCGAGGGCGAGGGGAAGCGGGCGGGCCATGGCGGGGCGGCGGGGGAAGCGCCAGAGCGGGCGTGCTTGCCAGCAGGGGGCCCCCAGGCCGCCGCCGCCAAGACCGCTGACCCCCACCGACCCCACCGACCCCGGCCCGGCTCCGCCGCCCCCCGGGGGCGACCCCGCCCGGCCCGTCTACCTCGACCACCAGGCCACCACCCCCTGCGACCCTGCGGTGCTGGCGGCGATGGCGCCCTGGTGGAGCGACCAGTTCGCCAACCCCGCCAGCCGCCTGCACCGGCCAGGCCTGCTGGCGGCGGCGGCGGTGGAGCAGGCCCGCGGCCGCCTCGCGGCGGCGCTGGGGCTGGCCCTGGGGGATGGCCCTCCCGCCGGGGGGAGCGAGGGCTGGGCGGTGGTGTTCAGCAGCGGCGCCACCGAGGCCAACAACCTGGCCCTCAAGGGCCTGGCCGAAGCCGAGCTGACGGCCGGCGGGCGGCGCCGCCACCTGCTCACCCTGGCCACCGAGCACCGGGCCGTGCTCGATCCGCTGCGCTACCTGGCCGGCCACGGCTTCCGGCTCACGGAGCTGGCCGTGGGCGGCGACGGCCTGGTGGATCCAGCCGCCCTGGAGGCGGCCCTGGAGCCCGACACGCTGCTGGTGAGCGTGATGGCCGCCAACAACGAGATCGGCGTGCTCCAGCCCCTGGCCGCCATCGGCGCCCTCTGCCGCGCCCGCGGCATCCGGTTCCACTGCGACGCCGCCCAGGCCGTGGGCCAGATCCCCCTGCAGCCCGGCGCCCTCGGCATCGACCTGCTCAGCCTCAGCGGCCACAAGCTCTACGGCCCCAAGGGCATCGGCGCCCTGGTGGTCGCCCCGGGCGTGCGGCTGGCACCCCAGCAGCACGGCGGCGGCCAGGAGGGGGGCCTGCGGGCCGGCACCCTGCCGGTGCCGCTGATCGTGGGGCTGGCGGAGGCCCTGGCCCTGGCCGAGGCGGATCGGGAGCCGCGGGCCGCCCGGCTGGGCGCCCTGCGGGATCGGCTCTGGGCGGAGCTGCAGGCGCTGGGGGGCATCGCCCTCAACGGCGCCCTGGCCCCGCGGCTGGCCCACAACCTCAACGTCAGCGTGGCCGGCGTGGACGGCACCGCCCTGCACCGCGGCCTGCGCCACCGGCTGGCGGTGAGCAGCGGCTCGGCCTGCAGCGCCGGCAGCCCCTCCCACGTGCTGGCGGCCCTGGGCCGCAGCCGCAGCGAGGCGGCGGCCTCGATCCGCTTCGGGCTGGGACGCGGCACCAGCCCCGCCGACATCGACACGGCCCTGGCGGTGCTCGGCGCCACGATCCGGGAACTGCGGGGCTGAGGGGTCGGGGCAGCGCCAGGGCCCTCAGCCCGGCCCCCACACGCTCAGCACCACGAAACCCAGCACGCCGATCACCGCCAGGATCACCTGGGCCAGCCGGCTCACGAGCATGCCGCTCACCACCGCCAGGCCCACCACCAGGGAGCGGCGCAGCGTCTCGAAACCCCGCGTGCGGCCGGCGCCGAGCTCCGCCACCAGCTCGCCGAGGGCCGCGCCCGCCAGCGGCCCCAGCAGGGCCCCCAGCAGCGGACCTCCCACCGGCAGGGCCGGCAGCAGCCCCAGCAGCCCCACCACCAGGCCGAGGCCGGCGCCGATGTAGGCCCAGCGGCTGGCCTTGAGCCGGGCCGCCCCCAGCACCAGGCCGAGGGCGTCGGCGCCCCAGCCCAGCAGCAGGATCAGCACCGCCAGGGCCAGGGCCGGCCAGCCGGCGCTCCAGCCCACCGCCCAGCACCACAGGCCGGCACCGACCGGCAGCAGCGCCAGGCCGGGCAGCACCGGGAACAGGGTGCCGGGGATCGCCACCAGCTGGATCGCCAGCGCCAGCCACCAGATCAGGTCGGTGCGGCTGATGCCGGCCAGGGCCTGGCGCAGGGGGTCGAGGAGGGCGTCCATCAGGCGAGCATCAGGCGGAGGTGCCGGACTCGGGCGGGCGGCGGCGGGCCACCCGCAGCTTGGCCGAACGGCTGCGGGGGTTGGCGGCCTGCTCCACCTCGCTGGCCACCAGCGGCTTGCGGGTCACGCGCTGCAGCCGCTCGTCGCCGGCGAAGGCCGTCTTGACCCGGCGATCCTCCAGGGAGTGGAAGCTGATCACGCCGAACAGGCCGCCCGGCAGCAGCCAGTCGGGGGCGACGGCCAGCAGGCGGTCGAGCACCCCCAGCTCGTCGTTCACGGCGATGCGCAGGGCCTGGAAGGTGCGGGTAGCGGGGTGGATGCGGCCGCGGCGGGCCGCCGGCGGGTAGCAACCGGCCACCAGGTAGGCCATGGCGGCGGTGCCGCTGAAGGGGCCCTGCTCCAGCAGGTGGGCCTTGATCTTGCGGGCGATCCGCCGCGACTGGCGCTCCTCGCCGTAGGCGTAGATCAGGTCCGCCAGCTCGACCTCCTCGAGCCGAGCGATCAGCTCCGCGGCGGTCTCGCCGGCCTCGGGGTTCATGCGCATGTCCAGCGGGCCGTCGGCGCGGAAGCTGAAGCCCCGGGCCGCCACATCCAGCTGGGGGCTGCTCACCCCCAGATCCGCCAGCACCAGCGCGGCGGGCTCCGGCGGCGTGAAGGCGGCGAAGTTCGTGGCCACGATCGACACCCGTTCGCCGAAGGGCTCCAGCCGCTCGGCGGCGGCGGCCCGGGCGGTGGGGTCTTGGTCGAGGCCGATCAGGCGCAGGCTCGGATGGGCCTGCAGCAGCAGGGCGCTGTGGCCGCCGCCGCCGAGGGTGCAGTCGATCAGCAGGGGGCTGGGGCCGGCCTCCGGTGCGCCGGGCGGCAGGGCGGCGAAGGCCTCCAGCAGCGGATCGGCCAGCACCGGCAGGTGCTCAAACGGGGTGGTCGCCGAATCGGGCATGGCTTCCTTCCTAAGATCCCGGCAACGACCGACAGCCCACGGCCCCATGACGCAGCTGGAGACGCGCACGGAGCCGATGGTGGTCAACTTCGGCCCCCATCACCCCTCGATGCACGGGGTGCTGCGGCTGGTGGTGACCCTCGACGGCGAGGACGTGGTGGACTGCGAGCCGGTGATCGGCTACCTCCACCGCGGCATGGAGAAGATCGCCGAGAACCGCACGAACGTGATGTTCGTGCCCTACGTGAGCCGCATGGACTATGCGGCCGGCATGTTCTACGAGGCGATCGTGGTGAACGCGCCGGAGCGGCTGGCCGATGTGCCGGTGCCGAAGCGCGCCAGCTACATCCGCGTGCTGATGCTGGAGCTCAACCGCATCGCCAACCACCTGCTCTGGCTTGGCCCGTTCCTGGCCGATGTGGGCGCCCAGACCCCCTTCTTCTACATTTTCCGCGAGCGGGAGATGATCTACGACCTATGGGAAGCGGCCACCGGTCAGCGCCTGATCAACAACAACTACTTCCGCATCGGCGGGGTGGCGGCCGACCTGCCCTACGGCTGGCTGGAGAAGTGCCTCGACTTCTGCGACTGGTTCGGCCCCAAGATCGATGAATACGAGAAGCTGATCACCAACAACCCGATCTTCCGCCGTCGCATCGAGGGTCTGGGCGTGGTCACACGCGAGCAGGCGATCAACTGGAGCCTCTCGGGCCCGATGCTGCGGGCCTCGGGTGTGCCCTGGGACCTGCGCAAGGTGGACCACTACGAGTGCTACGACGACTTCGAGTGGGACGTGTCCTGGCAGAAGGAGGGCGACTGCTACGCCCGCTACCGGGTGCGGATCGAGGAGATGCGCCAGTCGCTGAAGATCGTGCGCCAGGCCTGCCAGATGATCCCCGGCGGCCCCACCGAGAACCTGGAGGCCCGCCGCCTGGCCGAGGGCAAGAAGAGTGAGTGGTACGGCTTCGACTACCAGTACGTGGCCAAGAAGGTGGCCCCCACCTTCAAGATTCCCTCCGGCGAGCTCTACACCCGGCTGGAATCCGGCAAAGGTGAGATCGGCATCTTCATCCAGGGCAACGACGACGTGACCCCCTGGCGCTTCAAGATCCGCGCCGCCGATTCCAACAACCTGCAGATCCTGCCCCACATCCTCAAGGGGGCCAAGGTGGCCGACATCATGGCGATCTTGGGCTCGATCGACGTGATCATGGGCTCCGTGGATCGATGAGCAGCCTGCATCGATGAGCAGCCTGGCCCGATGAACAGCCTGGATCGCTGAGCCGCTTCCTCGCCAACCTGCAGCGGGCCGGCTGGTTGCTGCCGGCCAGCCTCACGGGCTACCTCTGGCTGAAGGGCGGCCATCCGGGCCTGCCGGGCTTCCCCTGTCCGCTGCGGGCGCTCACCGGCATTCCCTGCCCCACCTGCTTCCTCACCCGCGCCACGGCCGCCAGCCTGCGGGGCGACTTCGGCGAGGCCCTGGACCTGCATGCCTTCGGCCCGCTGGCGGCGGCGGCGCTGCTGGTGTGGTCGGTGCAGGCGATCCGGCGGCGGCGGCTCTATCCGCAGGGACTGCAGGCGTGGCATGTGGTGGCCGCCAGCCTGGGCCTGCTGGCCTACTGGGGCCTGCGGATGGGGCTGACCTACGGCCTGGGGCGGCCGGCCTTCCCCAGCGGCTGAGCCCTAGGGCTAAGGCCGGGCTCCATCCACCGGGCGGGGCTCAGGAGAGCACGCCCTTGTAGTAGGCCGCGTTCTGGAGGTAGAAGGTCGAGACGGGCACGGCCACCAGCGCCCCCAGCCCGCAGGTGCAGACCGACACCACGATCACCACCAGGAAGGCCAGCACCTGGATGCCCACAAACTCCCAGCCCTTCGGCGAGCGGTACACGGCCTGGAAGGACTCCACGAAGGTCTGCACCACCGGCCCATCGCCGTTGAAGATCCTGTTCACGTACACCGGCCCCACCAGCGCCACGGCGATGCCGGGCAGGATGCAGAGCACGAACCCCAGCGTGGCCACCAGGGAAAACAGCAGCCCCGCCAGCAGATAGCGCCAGGGACGCCGGAACAGGATGCGGAAGGCCTGTTCCACGCCGATCGTCTCGCCCGTGGCGTAGTGGAGGGCCGGAACCGCCACGAACAGCACCCCCACCAGGCTGGAGAGCAGCGTGAAGGGCAGCTGGCCCAGTTGCCCCACCAGGCCGGCGATGGTGGCGGCGGTTTCATTGCTGGTGTCGCCACCGCTGATGGCGATGCCGGCGAAGGTGATCGCCAGATACACCACCAGGCCTGCCCCACTGATCACGGCCGTGGCCACCCAGGTGAGCAGGATCGTGGGCAGGTGGGCCAGGAAGGCCTGCCAGGCCCGCTCCAGGCTGGGCTGCTCGGTGGCGGCAGGGGAGGCCAAGGCGGATCGTGCGCACTCGGCGGAATGTAGGGGCGGCGACCGATCCCAGCAAGACAGCCAGCCACTCCAGAGCGCAACGCCAGCGACCAACCCGTGGCGCCCGTGGCTGCACGTCGGCCCATCCGGGCTGGCACGGCGCGCGCGGTCCCCGTCAGAGTTCGCCCAGCGATCACCCGGAGCCCCGATGGCCGTCCTCGACCCCAGCACCTGGCTGCTGCTGCAGCGCCGCGTGCGCTTCGGCGACACGGATGCCGCCGGGGTGATGCACTTCCACCAGCTGCTGCGCTGGTGCCACGAGGCCTATGAGGAGAGCCTGGAGCGCTTCGGCATCTCCGCGGCGGCCGTGTTCCCCACGCCTGGGGGCCACCTGGCGGTGGCGCTGCCGATCGTGCACTGCAGCGCCGATTTCAGGCGCCCGCTGGTCTGCGGCGACGCGCTGGCCATCGCCCTGGAGCCGCAGCGGCTCGAGCGCGGCCGCTTCGAGATCCGCTACCGCTTCCGCTGCGCCAACCCCGATCCCGCAGGATCAGCGGATCCCGGCAAGACCGTTGAGCGTCCAGCCGGGGGCGCGACCCTGGTGGCCGAGGGCCTCACCAGCCACCTCGCCATCGAGGCCGACACCCGCCGCCGCTGCGACCTGCCGGAACCGATCGAGCACTGGCTGGAGGCCTCCAGCTTGGGCCAGGGGCCCCGGCCCCTCTGAGGGCGGGGGCGCAGGGGTGCCCGGCTCCCCTCAACTCTTCAGTCGCGGCGGTGGATCAGCCCCCACAGCAGGGCCGCCAGCTGCAGCGGCAGCAGGCTGGCCAGCAGCGCCAGCGGATGCAGCTCCCCCGCGGGGATGGCGGCAAAGCAGCTGGCGCTCACCAGCGCCCCCAGCACCAGGATCGCCAACAACCCCGGCCGCTGGCTGCCGCTGCGCCGCTGCAGGGGACCCTGCATCAGAACCACTCCTTCTTGCCGTCCACGTAGGTGGCCTGGAACTCCTCAGGCGTCTTGGTGAGGTAGATGATCCCCTCGATCAGGCCGATCACGCCCATCACCCCGGAGGCCACCCCGCAGGTGAGCACGCCGCCCACCAGGGTCACCACCAACATGATGATGCCGGGGGTGGTGTAGCCCAGCAGGAACTTGTGGATCCCGAAGGCTCCCAGAAAAATCCCCAGCAGCCCGGCGGCCAGCTTCTTGTTGCTGATTTCGGAGAGGTTGCTGTCGGTCATGGCCGGGAATGCGGTCTCCCGCTTGTAGCCAGGTCCCGGGGCTCTGTCACGGGTTTGTGATCGGCTGCTGCATCAGCCAGGCGCGCCAGCGGCCCCGCTGCCACTTGCCCAGGGCGGTGGGGGCCAGCTCGGCGCAGGCCAGCCAGCGCCGCGGCCGCTGGCTTGGGGGGAGCTGCAGCGCCAGCTGCCGCAGCCGCTCCGCCAGGGGCGCCGGCGCGGCCTGGTCCGCTCCTGCAGCGCTGCCGGTGGCCGGTGCTGGCCGGTAGAGCCCCACCAGGCGCTCGCCCCAGAGCGGATCGGATTCGGGCAGCAGCAGCAGGGCCCGCAGCGGCAGCCCCGCATGCTCCGCCAGCTCCCGCAGCCGCGCCTCCACCGGCTCCGGGAACACGGTTTCACCGCCGCTGCTGATGGCGCCATCCAGGCGGCCCAGCAGTTCGAGGCCGGCCGGCCCGAGGCGGCCCCGGTCGCCGCTGCACCACCAGCCATCCTCCAGGGGCAACGGCTGCAGGCGCCCGGCCGTCCAGCTGCCGGCCGCCAGGCTCCCCGCCCGGATCCGCACGGCGCCAGCGCCGGGGGCGATCGCCAGCGCGGCATGGCCCAGGGGCCGGCCCACGCCGGGGTCCCCGGCCAGGAAGCGCGCCGGCTCCAGGGCGCAGACCATCGCCCCGGTCTCACTGCTGCCGTAGCAGGGCGAGATCCGCAGGCCCGCGGCCCGGCAGCACTCCGCCAGGGGAGCCGGCAGCGCCGCGCCGCCCACCCAGATCACGGCGCAGCGGGCCAGCCAGGCCAGGCCGTCGGGGTGGTTCACCAGGCGCTGCAGCTGGGTGGGCACCAGGGAGATCAGGGCGGGGCGCAGGGGATCAAGGGGCTCGGCCAGGGCCAGGCGGGCCGGCTCGCGCAGCAGGGTCGGCTCCAGCCAGCGCAGCTCGGCCCCCCAGCGCCGCGCCCGCAGCAGCGGCAGCAGACCACTCACGTGGTGCAGGGGCAGGGGGTTGAGGATCAGCGCCGCGGCCGGGTCGAGGTCGAGGCCCTCCAGCCAGGCCGCCAGCGCGTCCACCGCCGCCTCCAGGCTCGCGAGGGGCTGCAGCACCCAGCGGCGGGCACCGCTGCTGCCGCCGCTGCCCACCACCACCGCCGGGCCGGCGATCGCTGCGCCTGGCGGTCCGACGGCCCAGGCCTCCGCCGGTTCTGGCGCAGGCCCGCCCTGCCGCGGAGGCTGCTGCTGCAGGGCCGCCGCCAGCTCCCGCTCCTCCTGGGGGGCGGCCAGGCCCACCACCAGCCCCTGGGTGAGCAGCGCCTCCAGCTGCGCCGCCGTGGCCGCCGGATCGGGGCCGCAGCGCAGCAGCACCCGGCCAAGCCCGAGATCCCAGACGCCGCCGCTCACGCCAGTGCCTCCCAGGCCCGCTGCGGCTCGGCGCTGAACAGCGGCCCCTCCGGCCGCCAGCCCGGCGCCAGGCCGGGGGCGGTGGGCGTGGGTCCCTCGGCCTGCAGGTCCGCCAGGTGGCCCAGCAGCCGGCGGCCCACGCCGGTCTCAAAGGCCGTGCTCAACATCAGCCGCGGCCGGCCCGCCGCCAGCGCCGCCAGCAGGGGCCGGGGATCCCCCTCCAGCGCCGGCCGCCGCACCTGCCATCCCGGCCAGGACGCCATCAACGCGGGCCGCTGCCGCAGCGACTCATCCAGGGCCACCGGCAGCCGCCCCGCCAAAGCCTCCAGGCCCGCCTGGTCGGCGGGGGCCAGGGGCTGCTCCAACCACTCCAGCCGCGGGTCGCCGGCGAGGCGATCGGCCCAGGCCCCTGCGGTGGCGCGATCCCAGCCGCCGTTGGCATCGAGGCGCAGGCGCGCCCCGGCGGGCAGCCGCGCCAGCAGCTGCTCAAGCAGGCGGCGCTCCAGGCCGTCGTCGGTGGCAGCCACCTTCCACTTCACGGTGAGGGGCGCAGGAGCGGGCTGATTGGAGCGGGCGCCCCCGGTGGCTCCGATCAGCGCCGGGGCTTGGCAGGCCGCCAGAACGGCCTCGAACGCCGGTAGCGCCGCCGCACCGGCCGGCAGCAGCTGGGCCGCCGGTGGTGCCGGCCGCCAGCCGCCGCTCGCGGGCGAGCCCAGGCCATCGAGCTCCGCCAGGGCCAGGCCCAGGGCGAAGGCCAGCTCCGGCGGCAGGGTGGGCAGCCGCGCCTCCAGCGCCTGGCGGCACACCGAGGCTCCCAACGCCTCGATGGCCGCCGCGCAGACGGCAGGGGCCGGCGCTTCGGCCTGGCCGCTCTCCGGCACGGCCGCCCTGGCCCCAGCCCACTCCAGCGGTGCCGCCTCGCCCCAGCCCACAGCGCCCCTCCCATCCTCGAGGCGCAGCAGCCAGCCGCGCCGCCAGGCCAGCGCCCCCTGGGCCGTGACCAGCGCCCGCGGCAGGGGGAACTGGAAGGGCCGCCAGGCCAGCTGCAGCACCGCATCTCGGCTGGCGCCGGGCACCGCCAGCCGCAGGGTATCCGCCGCCACCGCGCTCAGCGGCCGCCGGGGACGCCCCCGAGCCAGGGGGCCAGCAGCGGCCCCAGGGCCAGCCCCAGCGCCAGGCCCAGGCCGTTGAGGGCCTGGAAGCGGATGGCCAGAAACTTGCTGCCGCTGATCCGCTGCGGGTCGCGGTGGTGCTCCCGCAGCAACCGGATCAGGGCCTGGCCCGCCGGCAACCCCGCCACCCCCAACAGGGCCGTGAGCGGCCACTGGCCCACCAGCACCGGCGCCCACTGAAAGGAGAGGGTGCCGGCCACGAACCAGGGCACCAGGCCGGCGGCCGCGCCGGTGCCGAGCCGCACCACGGGCGAGCGCTTGCCGTGGGCCGCGTCCTCCTCCACCTGGTGGAAGTGGGAGCAGAACAGCACCAGGGTGGTGGCCAGGGCCGGGCCGCTGCCCAGCTCGATCGCCGTGCGCCAGGGCACCGCCGCCCACCAACCGCCGCCGGTCTCCGCGGGCGGCGCCAGGGCCAGCAGGCCGGCCGCCGTGGCCAGGGGCCCGAAGGCGATCCAGCACAGCGGTTCCCCCAGGCCGCGGTAGCTCAGGCGGAACGGCGGGCCCTGGTAGGCGTAGCCGATGCCGCAGCAGGCCAGCACCAGGGCCAGCACCGCCGGGCTGCTGCGCAGGGCCACCAGGGCCATCAGGGCCAGGCCCAGCAGCAGGGCGCCGTTGGCCAGGGCCGCCACCCGGTCACGCCGGCCGGTGAGGTTCACCAGCGAGTGGGGCTTGCCCTGGGCATCCACGCCCGTATCGGCATCAAACACGTCGTTGGCCAGGTTTTCCCAGGCCAGCAGCAGCACCGCCGCGAGCAGGAACAGGAGCAGCTGATCGAGCCGCACCGCCAGCCCCTGGCCCACCCGCCAGCCAGCGGCCAGCAGCACCGGCATCACCGCCACCGCATACATCGGCCACTTGATGGCCGCCTTCCAGAGGCGGCGGCGGTCCGGAGCCGGGGCAACGCCATCGAGCCCCGGGGGGGCGTGAAGGCTTGCGACGACCTGGGGCTCGGACATGGCTGCCGGCGCCTGGCGGCGGGAGAAGGCCCATACATTTGAGCAGCCGCCTCGCCTCCGCCTCGGTGCAGGCTCCACCCAGCGTCACCCCCAGCAGCCCAGGCAGCGCCCCGGAGAGCGGGGCCGCCTCCTTCGCGGACCTGCTGGCGGCGGCGCTCCAGGGGGCCCGCCAGCTGGAGGACGAGGGCGTGCTGAGCCTGGCAATCCCCCTCGCCAGCCGGGATCCCCTGGCGCTGCTGCCGCACCTGGAGGGCGGCCATCGCTTCCGCTTCCTCTGGGACGGCGCCCCGGGGCTATGCCTGGCGGCCAGCGGCAAGACCCACAGCCTGGAGCTGAGCGGGCCGCGCCGCTTCGAGCTGGCCCAGCGCTTCAGCGCCGTGAGCCTGAGCCGGCTGGCGGCACCGCAGCCCTGCCCCCCCCTGGCGCGGCCACGGGTGCTGCTGGCCTTCTCCTTCTTCGACAGCCCCCTGCAGGAGGGCAGCGGCGTGCCCGGCGTGCAGGCTGTGCTGCCCCGCTGGCAGCTGAGTCGCCAGGGCCGCCACTGCTGGCTGCGGCTGCAGCGCAGCCTGGCGGGCGACGTGACCGCCCGCAGCGTGGCCGAGGAGCTGTGGGAGCAGGCCCGGCGCCTGGAGGCCCTGCCCGGCGACCCCGAGGCCTGGGCCGGCAGTGAACGGGGCCCCGCCATCGCCCAGCGCTCCCCCTGGCAGGAGGGCTACCGCACGGCCGTGGATCGGGGGCTGGAGCTGGTGGAGGCCGGCGCCCTGCGCAAGCTGGTGCTGGCGGTGCGGCAGCAGCTGCTGCTGGATGCCCCCCTCGACCCGCTGCGCCTGCTGGCCCACCTGCGCGAGCGCCAGCCCGGCAGCTGCCGCTTCCTCTGGCAGCTGGCCGACGGCGCCGCCCTGCTGGGGGCCTCCCCGGAGCGGCTGCTCACCGTGCGCCAGGGCCAGCTGCGCAGCGATGCCCTGGCCGGCACCGCCCCGATCGGCCCCGCCGCCGAGCTGCTGCCCAGCTCCAGCAAGGACCGCCACGAACACGAACTGGTGGTGGAGGCCATCACCCAGGTGCTGCGCGAAGCCGGCCTCGATCCGCGCCGGCCCCGCCATCCGCGCCTGGCCCGCCACGGCCAGCTGGTGCACCTGCACACGCCGATCACGGCGGCCCTGGCCGGCCAGCAGCCCCTGGCGCTGGCCGGCGCCCTGCATCCCACTCCGGCGGTGGCGGGGCTGCCGCGGCGGGAGGCCATGGCGGCCCTGCGCAGCCTGGAGCCCTTCGAGCGCGGCCACTACGCCGCCCCGATCGGCTGGATCGACAGCGAGGGCGACGCCGAGCTGCGGGTGGCGATCCGCAGCGGCAGCCTGCACGGCCGCCAGCTCGAACTCACCGCCGGCGCCGGGCTGGTGCAGGGCTCGGTGCCGGAGCGGGAGCTGCAGGAGGTGGCCCTGAAGCTGGGGGTGCTGCAACAGCAATTGAACCTGCCCCAGGAGCCGGCACGGCCACCGCTGCGACCGGCATCCAACCGCTGAAGCCGGCATGATCCCCGCAGGGACCAACGCCCGGAACGGGGAGCGCCCAGGGCCAGCCATGCAGCTCGACACCCTGCTTTCGGAGGCCTTCACCGGCTCCAGCCTGTTCGCTGGGCTCGATCCGCAGCGCATCACCCAGCTGCGGCCGCGCACCGGCTCACTGCGGGAAGGCGAGGTGCTGTTCCAGCAGGGCGACGCCGGGGAGGTGAGCTACGTGCTCATCCGCGGCGTGCTCGGCCTGCACACCGGGCCCCTGAACGCCTCCACGCCGTTCTTCCGCAAGGTGGTGCCCGGTGAACTGGTGGGGGAGTACGGACCGATCTGCGGCGAACCGCGCTCCGCCTCCGCCGTGGCCCTCACCCCCGTGGACTACCTCGAGCTGGATCGGGACCAGCTGCTGGGGCTGCTCCAGGACCAGGCCACGCTCCAGGCCCGTGTGCTGACCTCCCTGGCGGAGGCCGCCTCCCTGGGCCGCGACCCACGGCGGGCCCCCCTCGATGCAGTGCTGATCCACGACGCCAGCCCCGGCTCGCCGCTGACCCGCACAGCGCTGGAGCAGCTGGCCGAGCCCCTGCAGCGGCTGGCCCGGAGCGCCGGCCAGGGCCAGGGGGCCCGGCTGGAGCGGCTCGGGGCCGGCGAGGAGCAGCGCCTGCATGGGCTGCTGGCCGACGCCACCCGCTCCGGGGAGCTCACGGTGGTGCTCAGCGACGATCCCGGCCTGCTCAGCCGCCGCAACCAGCTGCTGATCGACCGGCTGCTGATCCTCGGCGACGGCCAGGCCACCAGCCTCGCCCTACCCGAGGTGCTCGACGAGAACGCGCTGCTGGTGCGGCTCTGGCCCCGGGAGCAACACACCCCCAGCTCCCGGCCCTGGGCCACCCAACGGCGCTACGCCCAGGTGCTCAACCTGCAGCCGGAGCGGCCCCTGCACCTGGAGCGGCTGGCGCGGGCCGCCCTGCGCCGCCAGAACGTGCTGGTGCTGGGGGGCGGCGGCTCCAGGGGCTTTGCCCACATCGGCGCCCTGCGCGCCATGGAGGAGCTGGGCCTGGCCGACATCGACATGGTGATGGGCGTGAGCATCGGCGCCCTGGTGGCCTCCCTGGCGGCCTTCGAGCACCCGGCCGAGGAGATCTTCGCCAACCTGGAGCGGGTGATCATCAAGGCCCGGCCCTACGGCCTCACCCTGCCCCGCGACTCCCTGTTCACCCTGCGCAACTCACGCCGGGAGCTGCAGCGCTTCTTCGGCTCCACCCGGATCCAGGACAGCTGGCTGCCGCTGCGCTGCTTCTCCGCCAACCTCTCCAGCAAGCGGCTGCACGCCTGGAGCCAGGGCGACATCCCCACCGCCGTGATCGCCAGCATGTCGGTGCCGGGCATTTTTCCGCCCGTGGAGGACGGCCAGGGCCAGCGGCACGTGGATGGCGGCATCCTCAACAACCTGCCCGTGGGCGAGGCTCGCAGGGAGAGCGACGGGCGGATCATCGCCATTTCCCTGGGCTCCCTGCCCCAGCCAGGCCCGGGGAGCCGCGAGCGCCCATCGCTGGGCCGCACGATCATCGATTCGATGCTCTGCGCCTCCCATGCCGAGACCCAGGCCCAGGAGCGGCTGGCGGACGTGATGCTGCACCCGGACATCGGCCGCTTCCCCTTTCTGGAGTGGAAGCGCTACCGGGAGATCCATGACGAGGGCTACAGCCACGCCCACCAGGTGCTCCGCGAGGTCCTGGCGCCGCGCCCCTGAGCGGGGCTCAGGCCTCCAGCAGCCGGGCCATGGTGAGGTCCGCCAGGGGGATACCGCCCAGCCGCTCGATCTCGCGCACGCCGGTGGGGCTGGTCACGTTGATCTCGCTGAGGCGGCCATCGATCACATCGATGCCCACGAAGAACAGGCCCTCGGCCCGCAGGGCCGGCGCCAGCTCGGCGCAGATGCGGCGCTCCTGGTCGGTGAGTTCGGTGGGCTCGGGTTCGCCGCCCACCGCCAGGTTGCTGCGGAACTCGCCGGCGGCCGGTCTGCGGTTCACGGCGCCCAGGGGCTCGCCGTTCACCAGCAGGATGCGCTTGTCGCCGGCGGTCACCGCCGGCAGGAACGCCTGCACCATCACCGGCAGCTGTTGCTGCTGGGTCACCAGCTCCAGCAGGGCCTTGAGGCCGGGGGCGCCGCCGTGGCTGCGCACCACCCCCTGGCCGGCGCGGCCACCCAGGGGCTTGAGCACCACGTCGCCGTGGTCGCGGGCGAAGGCCGCCAGCTGCTCCACGTGGGCGCTCACCAGCGTCGGCGCCATCAGGTGGCTGTAGCGCAGGGCGCCGAGCTTCTCGTTCCAGCTGCGCAGGGCGGCGGGGTGGTTGAGCACCCGCACCCCCTGAAAGGCGGCCAGCTCCAGCAGATGGGTGGCGTAGAGGTAGGCCTCATCTACGGGTGGGTCCTTGCGCATCCACACCCGCGGGAAGTGGCCCAGGGGAAGCCAGCGGGGCTCCCCCAGCACCACCCAGGGCTCCGGCAACTGCCAGCCCTCAGGGGTGGGCCGGATGTCCGCGAGCTCCACGGGCTGGGCCCACACCAGGGGCTCGTGGCCGGGCTCCAGGCCGGTGACGGAGAGGTCGGCCGGCGTGGCCACCCACACCTGCTGGCCGGCCCGCTGGGCCGCCTGCATCAGGGCCACGCTGGAATCCTTGGTGGGGCGGAGCCGGGCGATCGGATCCACCACGAAGAGCTGGGGCTCCCGGCCGCTGTCAGCCAGGCTGCCGCTGCCAAGCCCGCTCAAGCAGCGACCCCCAGCAGGGCATCGAGCTGACCGGAGCGCTCCAGGGCGTAGAGGTCGTCGCAGCCGCCCACGTGCTGGCCGTTGATAAAGGTCTGGGGCAGGCTGCGGCGCCCGCCACTCCTCTCGGCCATGGCCGCGCGGGCCCGCTCATCACCGTCGATGGCGTACTCGGTGTAGGCCACGCCCTTGCGGTCGAGCAGGGCCTTGGCGCGGATGCAGAAGGGGCAGGCCCGCCAGGTGTAGATCTCAACCGTCGCCGTCATCACACACCGCAACCATTGGCCGGATCTTAGAAGTGGCGAACTCCGCGCCAGCAGCTGCCACGGGTCGGGAATCCCCTCCCGGCTCCACAGAGGTCGCGCGTGCCGAGCCGGACCTGGAAGCTGCCTCTCCGCCACGGCTGTTCCTCCGCCACGGCTGTTCCTCCGCCACGGCTGTTCCTCAGCCAAGGCTGTTCCTCCGCCACGGCTGCCCCTCCGCCGTTGAGTACGGTCAGACCACCGTTCAAGCCCCACCGGTGCTCGATCTCACCGACTTCAAGCGCGACCTCTCCGAGCTCACTGACCGCCTGGGCAACGCCCAGGACTGTCTTTGACGTCCCTGCCCTGAAAGCCCGCCAGCAGGACCTCGAGCAGCTCGCCTCCCAGCCCGACTTCTGGGACGACCAGAAGCAGGCCCAGGCCAAGATGCGCCAGCTCGATGAGGTGAAGGCCCAGCTCGAGCAGCTCAGCCAGTGGCAGACGGCCGTGGCCGATGGCGAGGCCACCCTCGAGCTCTACGGCCTCGAGCCCGACGACGAGCTCCTGGGCGAATCCAACGAGGCCCTGCAGAAGCTGCGCGCCGATCTGGATCGCTGGGAGCTGGAGCGCCTGCTCTCCGGCACCTACGACAAGGAGGGCGCCGTGATCTCGATCAATGCCGGTGCCGGCGGCACCGACGCCCAGGACTGGGCGCTGATGCTGATGCGCATGTACACGCGCTGGGCCGAAGACCACGGCATGAAGGTGAGCGTGGACGAGCTCAGCGAGGGCGAGGAAGCGGGCATCAAGAGCTGCACGATCGAGATCGAGGGCCGCTACGCCTACGGCTACCTGCGCAACGAGAAGGGCACCCACCGGCTGGTGCGCATCTCGCCCTTCAACGCCAACGACAAGCGCCAGACCAGCTTCGCCGGCGTGGAGGTGATGCCGAAGCTCGAGGAGGAGGTGAAGCTCGACATCCCCGAGAAGGACCTGGAGATCACCACCAGTCGTTCGGGCGGCGCCGGCGGCCAGAACGTGAACAAGGTGGAAACCGCGGTGCGCATCCTGCACATCCCCACCGGCCTGTTCGTGCGCTGCACCCAGGAGCGCTCGCAGCTCCAGAACAAGGAGAAGGCGATGGCCCTGCTGATGGCCAAGCTGCTGGTGATCGCCCAGGAGCAGCGGGCCGCCGAGATCGCCGACATCCGCGGCGACATCGTGGAAGCGGCCTGGGGCAACCAGATCCGCAACTACGTGTTCCACCCCTACCAGATGGTGAAGGACCTGCGCACCCAGCACGAGACCACCGACGTGCAGGGCGTGATGGACGGCGACCTCGATCCCTTCATCCAGAGCCTGCTGCATGCGGGCGTTGAGGTGGGAGCCGCGGCCGATGACTGAGCCGACGGATCGCCCCGCCAGCGCGCCCGACCCCGGAGCCGGCCAGCCGGCCCAGGGCGAGAACCCCAGCTTCACCAAGCTCGCCATGCGCAACATGGTGCGCAAGGGGAGGCAGAGCCTGTTCCACCTTGGCCTCACGGCCGCAGGCTTCCTGGGCTTCATCGTGCTGATCGCCTGGCTGGGCCGACCCCAGCTGCCCGGGGGCTGAGCCATGGCCGCCGCACAGGAGCAGCCGATCGACTCCAGCCCCAAGCCCCCGAACCCGGCCGCCGCCCCCGATCTGGACCTGGCGTTCTCAGCCGACGGGGAGCTGGCGCCGGAGCTGCTGCAGGCCACCGGCACCTGGGGCGATCCCCTGGAGGGAGCCGAGCTCTGGCACCGGCGCCTCACCGCCTGGCTGGGCCAGCTGGCCGCCGAACTGCCCGAGGAGCTCCAGGCACCGGCCTACAGCCTCGGCCTGAGCCTGGTGGGCGACGCCGAGATCGGCGCCCTCAACGCCGACTGGCGCCAGAAGCAGGGCCCCACCGACGTGCTCGCCTTCGCCGCCCAGGACGACGGCCTGGAGGGCGCGCCGCCGATGCCGATGCCCGACTGGGACGACGAAGACGACGCGGAGGGGGCGGAGGGCCAGGCGGAGCCCCTGGAGCTGGGCGACATCGTGATCTCGCTCGACACCGCCGCCCGCCAGGCCCCGGAGCACGGCCACAGCCTGGAGCGGGAGCTGCTGTTCCTGGCCAGCCACGGCCTGCTGCACCTGCTGGGCTGGGACCACCCGGACGACGCCAGCCTGGCGGCGATGCTGGCGCGCCAGGAGCGGCTGCTGGCCGCCGGCTGAGCCGGCCAGCCCCTGGGGCTTTCCCCCCCGGAGAACGGCGGTAGGGTGCAGCCGGACTCTGATCCGGGCGCCGTGGCCATGCTCGTCCCCCAGACTCCACCTCCACCGCGGCGACGGCGCGCCGCAGGCACGGAGCTGCCCCTGGAGTTGGATGTGGAAAGACCGGAGCGGCCGGCGGCCAAGGTGAGGCGCCTCGGGGCCTGGCAGGTGGCGGGCGATCTGCCGGCCAGCTTCCGCTATGCCGCCCAGGGCCTGGCCTACGGCTTCCGCAGCCAGCGCAACTTCCGCATTCATGTGGTCACCGGCGCGGTGACCTTCGGCCTCGGGCTGTGGCTGGGCCTGAGCCTGGACCGCCTGGCGGTGCTGGTGCTCACCGTGACGGCGGTGCTGGTGCTGGAGCTGCTCAACACCGCCACCGAAGCCGTGGTGGACCTGGCCATCGGCCGCCGCTTCCACCCCCTGGCCCGCATCGCCAAGGACTGCGCCGCTGCCGCCGTGCTGGTGGCCGCCCTGGCCTCGCTGCTGATCGCCGGCCTGCTGCTGGTGCCGCCGCTGCTGGCGCGGCTGGGCCTCTGAGCCGGCGGCGGCGGCTGGCTCGCAGGCCAGCCCGCAGCGGTGGGTGGCGCGTTTGAATGGAGGCCTGGCTGAATCCAGATCCAGCGGCCGGGCCCGATGCTTCTCGTTCTCGACAACTACGACAGCTTCACCTTCAACCTGGTGCAGTACCTGGGGGAGCTGGCGGGGGAGCACCCGATCGCGTCCGAGCTGCGGGTGGAGCGCAACGACGCCCTGACCCTGGAGCAGATCCGCGCCCTGGCCCCGGACGCCATCCTCATCTCCCCCGGCCCCGGCGACCCCGACCAGTCGGGGGTGTGCCTGGAGGTGCTGCGGGAGCTGAGCCCCACCATCCCGACCCTGGGGGTGTGCCTGGGCCACCAGTCGATCGCCCAGGTGTACGGCGGCAAGGTGGTGCGCGCCAAGGAGCTGATGCACGGCAAGACCTCCCCCGTGCACCACGGCGGCGAGGGCGTGTTCGCCGGCCTGCCCAACCCCCTCACAGCCACCCGCTACCACAGCCTGATCGCCGAGCGCGAGAGCCTGCCGGCCTGCCTGGAGATCACCGCCTGGCTGGAGGACGGCACGGTGATGGGCCTGCGCCACCGCGACTATCCCCACCTGCAAGGGGTGCAGTTCCACCCCGAGAGCGTGCTGACCCAGGAGGGCCACCGGCTGCTGGCCAACTTCCTGCGGGAGGCGGCCGCCCAGCGCCCCCCCGTGGCCGCTGCGGCCTAGGCCGGGCAACGCTGCTAGGTTCGCGCCACCTCCGCCCGCCGGCGCCTTCGCCATGGCCCTGTCGCTTCGCCCCCTGGTGTCCCGCCGGAGTGTCCTGACGCGGGGCCGGCTCCCGGGTCTGGCGGCTGGAGCCGCCCTGGGGGCCAGCCTGCTGGCGGGATCGGTGCCGGCGGGCCGGGCCGACTCGGGGGTGACAATCACCAGCTACGGCCACAGCGCCCTGCTCATCCAGGGCGGCGGCGCCTCGGTGCTGCTCAATCCCTTCAAGGCCGTGGCCTGCGCCGCGGGCCTGGCCGAACCGCGGGTGAGCGCCAACGTGATCCTGGCCAGCAGCCGCCTGCTCGATGAGGGCGCCAGCGTGGCCAGCGGCCGCGTCCTGGCCAGCCCCGGCTCCTACCGGATCGCCGGCCTGAGGATCGAGGGCATCGCCGCCCCCCACGACCGGGTCGGCGGCCGCCGCTTCGGCAACGCCACCCTCTGGCGCTGGAAGCAGGGCGGCCTGGAGTTCGCCCACCTGGGCGGCACCGCCGCCAGCCTGCGCCCTGAGGACCGGGTCCTGCTGGGCCGCCCCGACGTGCTGATCATCGGCGTGGGGGGCGGCGCCAAGGTGTACGACGGCGCCGAGGCGGCAGCGGTGGTCAAGGAGCTCGAGCCGCGGCGGGTGATCCCCGTGCAATACGTGAGCGGCAAGGCCCCCGCCAACTGCGACCAGGGCGGCGTGGAACCGTTCCTGCAGGCCCTGGGCGGCACGCCGGTGCAGCGCTCCGGCCGCAGCGTCAGCCTGCCCGGCAAGCTCGACGATGGGCCCAAGGTGCTGGTGCTGCGCTGATCGGGGCCCGACGGGGCAGACAATCGCCACCGCGTCCGGAGCCGTGTCGGCAGGCACAGAGCCACCCAGCTGCCCTGCCTAGGGTCATGCCCCCCGCGCGTGGCCTGCCGTGAGCGCCGATCACCCCCAGCCGGCCCAGGCCCTGCGCATCGCCGTGGTGGGGGCCGGCAGCTCCGGCCTGCTGCTGACGCTGCTCCTGCAGCGGCAGGGCCACCACGTGGAGCTGTTCGAGCGCTCGCCCCGGCTGCGCAGCGAGGGCTGCGGCATCCTGCTGGTGCGCTCGGGGGTGGAGGCGATCGCCGCCGCCGGCATCCCCGGCCTGCTCGACGCCCTGCTGGCCGCCGGCCGGCCGGTGCAGCAGTTCGTGATCCGCAACCTGCGCGGCGACCTGATCGAAACGAGTCCGGCCGAGCGGGAACCGGGCGAGCTGCCCTCGCTGCTGATCCGCCGCCAGGCGATCCTGGAGGCCCTCTGGCGCCACGCCGACCCCGGCAGCTTCCGCGGCGGCGCCGAGCTGGAGCACTGGCAGCAGGATGGGGCCGGCGTGGCAGCGCGCTTCAGCAACGGCCAGCGCTGGCAGGGCGATCTGCTGATCGGCGCCGATGGCCTGTTCTCGCGGGTGGCGCCGCTGCTGGCGCCCCAGCGCCGGCTCCACTACCTGGGGGATCGGGTCTGGCGCGGGGTGGTGGCCGATGGCCAGGTGCTCGGCCCCGGCGACTTCCTGGTGGTGGCCCGGGGCCGCGGCGTCTACGCCAACGCCTTCGACCTGGGGCCGGAGGATCCCGCTGCGGGAGGCGCGCCGATCACCCACTGGGGCTTCTTCCAGGAGGAACCCCTGCCCACCAGCCGAGCCGAGCAGCGCCGGCTGCTGCAGGAGCCGGTGCCGGAGCAGGCCCTGGCCAAGATCCCGGCGGATCTGGCGCGCCTGATCCGCGCCACACCGCCCGGGCGGGTGGTGGCCAACTGGTCGTTCGACATCGAACCGCTGCCGCAGCTGGTGGCCGGCCGGGTGGCCCTGATCGGCGATGCCGGCCACGCCATGAGCTCCTCCCAGGCCCGCGGCATGACCGCCGGCCTCGAGGACGCCGTGGGCCTGGCCCGCCACCTGGCCGGCGGCTGCGGCGTGGGCGGCGGCGACCCCCAGGAGGCCCTGGCGGCCTACGAGGCCGAGCGGCTGCCGGTGGTGCACCGTTACCAGGAGCGCAGCCGCGCCATCAGCGCCCGCACCGGTCGGATCCGGGCCCCGCAGCAGCAGGCGGTGGCGGCGCGTTAGCCGGCGGGTGCGCTCAGAGCCTCGATCGCGGCATAGGCCGCCCAGAACCGCCCCATCTGCTCCCGGGTGCCCAGGCTCACCCGCAGGGAGCCATCGATCAACGGCTTGCCCGCCATCGAGCGCACCAGGATGCCGGCCTGGCGCAGGCGGGCCTCCACGGCGACGGCTTCGGCCTGGGGCCAGATCAGCAGGTAGTTGCCCCCCTCGGTGTGGTGCCGCACACCGGCGGCCCGCAGCTGGCCCAGCAGCCAGTCGCGCGCCCGCAGCACCTCGGCCACATAGCCATCCACATAGGCCTGATCCTCCAGGGCGGCCTGGGCGGCCGTCACGGCGAAGCTGTTGATGTCATAGGGGCCGGTGACGCGGCTGATGCGATCCACCACGGCGGCCGGGCCAATGGCAAAGCCGATGCGCAGGCCCGCCAGGCCGGCGGTCTTGGCCAGGGAGCGCAGCACCAGCAGGTTGGGCAGGGCCGCGAAGGGATCGGTGGCGCTGGCCTCGCCTGCTGGCCGGTTCATCAGGGGCGGCAGCACGCTGTCGCCGGTGAAGGCCTCGTAGAGCTCATCCACCACCACCAGGGTGTGGGGCGCCGCGGCCGCCAGCTCCAGGATCCGCCCGGCCGCCAGGCGGGTGCCGGTGGGGTTGTTGGGGTTGCAGAGCAGCAGGATCCGCGGCGGCGTCCAGGTGCTGGTGGGGCGGCCATCGCCGCCGGGGCCCAGCAGAGCCGAACGGACCTCCTCCAGAGGGAAGGCGAAATCGGGCAGGCGGTAGGGAATCGCCTCGATCGCCATGCCCTGCATGCGGGCGCAGGGGGCGTAGTAGCCGAAGGTGGGGGCGGTGGTGAGCAGCCGGTCCCCAGGGGCGCCGTAGGCGTGGAACAGGGCGTGGATCGCGGCATCCACCCCGTTGAACAGCCCGATCTGCTCCGGCTGGAGCGCGGCGGGGGCCCCGGCAGCGCCCGCCAGCCGTGCCGCCTCGCCCTGGAGCGCCGCCACCACCGCCTCCCGCAGGCCGTCGTATTCGGGGTAGATGGCGTAGTGATCGGCCGGGATGGCGCGGATCGCCGCCACCACCTTCGGGCTGGGGCCCACGGTGTTCTCGTTGAAGTCGAGCCGCAGCAGGCCGCGGCGCCCCTCCAGGGGGGCGCTGTAGGCCTGCAGGCCCTCCACCTCCGGGCGGGCCGGGGGAAACGGCATCGCGTGGGGATCGCTCGGGCTGGCCATCACATCCGCTCCAGGGTGGGGATGCCGAGCAGGCCGAGGCCGAGCCGCAGGGTGTCGGCGGTGAGGCGGCAGAGGGCCAGGCGGGAGGCGCGGGCCGGCTGGTCGGCCTTGAGCACCGGCACCTGGTCGTAGAAGCGGTTGAACACCTGGCTGAGCTCGAACAGGTAGGTGCAGAGACGATTGGGCAGCAACTCCTCCTCCACCTCGGCGATCACCGCATCGAGCTTGAGCAGCTCGCGCACCAGGGCCCACTCCTGGGGCTCGGTGAAGTGGAGGGCCCCAGGGCCGGCTCCACTGGTGCCAGCCCCAAGATCCCCGCCCTTGCGGGCGATGCCGGCGATGCGCACCACGGCATAGAGCAGGTAGGGCGCCGTATTGCCCTGCAGCGCCAGCATCCGATCAAAGCTGAACTGGTAGTTGGTGATCCGGTTCTGGCTCAGGTCGGCGTACTTCACGGCCGCCAGGCCCACGGTGGTGGCCACCAGCTGGATGAAGGCCTCGTCCTCCGTGCGCTCCTCCTCGGCCAGGCGGCGGCGCAGATCGGCCTCGGCGCGCTCCACCGCCTCATCGAGCAGATCCCGCAGGCGCACGGTGTCGCCGGCGCGGGTCTTGAGCTTCTTGCCGTCTTCGCCCTGCACCAGGCCGAAGGGCACATGCTCGAGCCGGCCCCCATCGGGGATCCAGCCGGCACGGCGGGCCACCTGGAACACGCCGGCAAAGTGGTTGGCCTGGCCGGCGTCGGTCACGTAGATCACGCGGCGGGCGCCATCGCCCTCGGGATCAGCGCCGAAGCGGTAGCGGATCGCCGCCAGGTCGGTGGTGGCGTAGTTGAAGCCGCCATCGCTCTTCTGCACGATCACCGGCAGGGGCTTGCCGTCCTTGCCACTCACCCCCTCGAGAAACACGCAGCGGGCGCCGTCGTCGGTCACCAGCAGGCCGGAGGCGTCGAGGTCGGTCACGACTCCCTCCAGGTAGGGGTTGTAGAACGACTCGCCGCGCTCGCTCAGGCGGATGTCGAGCCGGTCGTAGATCTTCTGGAATTCGCGGCGGCTCTGGTCGCACAGCAGCTGCCAGGCCCTGCGGCTCACCGGATCGCCGCCCTGCAGCTTCACCACCTCCTCGCGGGAGGTGGTCTGGAAGGCCTCGTCCTCGTCGAAGCGGGCCTTGGCCTGGCGGTAGAAGGCCACCAGATCGCCGAGGTCCACCGCATCGGCGGTGGTGAGGGCCTCGGGCGCCACCTGCTTGAGGTGGGTGATCAGCATCCCGAACTGGGTGCCCCAGTCGCCCACGTGGTTGAGGCGCAGCACCGCGTGGCCGCGGAACTCCAGCACCCGCGCCAGGGAGTCGCCGATGATCGTGGAGCGCAGGTGCCCCACGTGCATCTCCTTGGCGATGTTGGGGCTGGAGAAGTCCACGATCACCGGGGCCAACGCCGCGCCGGAGCCCCCGGCCTCCTGGGCCTCCTGGGCCACGCTCGGCACCCCCAGGCGCGTATCCCCCAGCCGCTCCTGCACCTCCGCCGCCAGCCGCTCGGGCCGCAGGGTGAGGTTGATGAAGCCGGGGCCGGCGATCTGGGGGGGCTCGCAGAGCTCGGCGAAGGCTGGATCGGCCGCCAGCTGCTCCACGATCGCCGTGGCGATGGCCCGCGGCGGCTGCCCCAGGGGCTTGGCGAGGGGCAGGGCGCCGTTGGCCTGGAAATCGCCGAATTCGGGCTTGGAGGCCGGGGCCAGCTGGGGGTCGAGGGGTTGGCCGACCTCGCGGGCCGCCTGGGCCGCCGCCGGGAAGGCCCGCTCCATCGCCGCGCGCAGGTGAGCGTCCAGGGCTTGGGCGAGGCGGAGCATGGGGCGGCGAGGGGAGGCGGCGGGGCGCCCACGACGCAGGCGCAGCTCTGATCATCCCCCGTCGCCCTGAGGGCGGGGTGCTGCCTGCCCCGCGGCGGTGCCCCTCCGTTCGTCACAGTGGGGGCAGAGTGGGGGTCCAGGGACGGTACCCGCAGGGTGCGGCACACCACGCGGAAGCGGCACACCAGGGAAGCGGCACGCCATGGAATTCGAGAGCGTCGTCTTCTACGGGCGGCTGGGCGAGCAGGCCCTGGCCATGTTCAACCTCGCCGCCGAGCTGCAGCCGTGGCGGGGATCTGCCGTGCTCGACTGCCCCGGCGGTCCGGGCTCCCTCGCGGCTCGTCTGCGCCGGGAGGGCTGCGACGTGACGGCGGTGGATCCCCTCTACGCCCTGGACTCCACCGCCCTCAAGCAGCGCGCCCTGGCGGATCTGGAGCACACCATGGCCGTGCAGGCCGGCAGCAACGACCTGCGGCCCGACTTCGATCTGGAGGCCTGCCGCCGGGAGCACCTCGAGGCCCTGCAGGCCTTTCTCGCCGACCGCCGCGAGCACCCGGATCGCTACCTGGCGGCGGCCCTGCCGGATCTCCCCTTCACCGATGCCCAGTTCGATCTGGTGCTCAGCGGCCATCTGCTGTTCAGCTACGCCCCCCTGGCCGACGGCGGACTGATGACCGGTGCCGGCCTGGATCTGGCCTGGCATCGCCGGGCCCTGGCGGAGCTGTGCCGGGTGAGCCGCCGCCAGGTGCGCCTCTATCCCGCCCACACCATCGCCCTCAACGCCCGCCGCCATCCCTACGCCGAGGCGCTGCTGGCGGAACTGCCGCCTGGCTGGCGGGGCCGCTTCGTGGCCAGCCCCTACGACCAGGGCCACCAGGGGAGTACCGAGGCCCTGCACCTCGAGAGGATCGACTGATGGCCGGGCGGGAGCCTCAGGCCGCCAGGCCCAGCTCCTGCTCCATGCCGGCCAGCACCACATCGGCCACGATCTGGATGCGGTAGCGGCAGGCCTGGGTTTCGCTGCAGTCAAACGTGCCCGCTTCCCAGTACTTGTTGCTGCCGGCACCGCCGCCGCAGAGGCCGAAGTAGGCGCACTCCCGGCGGCAGCGCTCCACGCCGGAGTGGAGCGAGCGGTGCACACGCTGGAACTTCGGCGTGGACGCCAGGTCCTCGAGACTGTCCGTGAGCACGTTGCCGAAGCTGAAGTCGCCGTAGTCCGCGGTCTGCACCGAAAGCAGCTCTGGATCGAAGGTGGAGACGTTGCCCCGGGCGTCCACGTTCACGATCACGAAGGGGGTGTTCATGTCGGTGGCGGCCATCCGCTGGTCGCTGCAGGCCAGGGCGGTGATGCCCTCGAACTCCCGCAGCCGCAGCGCCTCGGGAGCGGCCATCGACCGCTGCCAGAACCGCTCCAGGAAGGCGCGGTAGCGGCCCTCGCCATCGGGGCGCTCCAGGCTGGAGGCGGCGTTCTCCCCCTCGGTCTCCTCCATGTTGAAGCCCACGTCGGTGATGCCGTGGTCCACGAAGAAGTCGAACATCGCGTCGGCGTGCTCGAGGGCATCGGCCGTGAGCACGCAGATCACCTGAAAGGGAATGCCACGGCGCTGCAGCCAGTCGATGCCGCGCATCACCGCGGCGTGGGTGGGCCGGCCGGTGCGGGTGCGGCGATGGGCGTCGTGCAGGAAGGCCGGGCCGTCCATGCTCACCCCCACGTGGATGGCGTTGCGCTCGAAGCAGTCGCACCAGGCGGCGTCGATCACCGTGGCATTGGTCTGCAGCGACTGGCTCACCGTTTGGGGCGGCAGGCCGCGACGCTCCAGGGCCTGCCGGATGCGGGCGGTAGCGGCGTCGTAGAAGGCGATCGGCATGGTGAGCGGTTCGCCCGCATGCCAGAGCAGCTCAAAGCCCCCATCCAGGTAGGGGCTGTCGAGCACCCGCGCCAGGGCGGCATCCAGCACCTCGAACGACAGCCGGCTGCGGTCGTCGCGGCTGGGCAGGTAGCAGTAGTCGCAGTCGAGGTTGCAGAAGGGGGTGGGCTGCAGCACCAGCAGCCGCACGGGGCCGAATCCCTCCGCCGTGTCCCCTTGCGGATCGCGGGTGGACACGGCCGTCACCAGCGGTTGCGCCAACCGCCGTTGCGCCAGCCGCCGTTGCGGAAGCCGCCATTGCGGAAGCCGCCGTTGTAAAAGCCGCCGTTCCGGAAGCCGCCGTTGTAGAAGCCGCCGTTGCGGAAGCCACCGTTGGCCCAGCCGAGGCCGGGTCCGTTCACGAACACCACGGCCTGGGCGTCATCCGGCAGGCCGTGGGGGGCCGACTCCGCCGTTTCCCCCTGGCGCTCCCGCACGGCGGCGGCGATGCGGCGCAGCCGCTCCTCGAGGCTGGAATCGGCCCCGTCGGGCGGCGGCTGGGCCGCGTCGGGGTTGGCCGCCTGGGCGCCCGCCGCCCCCAGGGCCAGCGCCACGCCGGGATCGAAGGGCAGGGAGGCCGAGATCAGCAGGATGCCGAACAGGCGGGAGCGGGAGAAGAACGCCATCGCAGCAGGGCCGGAGTCGGGCGGGGGAACGGAGGGACGGAGGGGAACAGGCAGCGGGCCCCGGAGGGCCCGGTGCTCAGGGGGCGGGGCGGCCGCTGGGCGCCGGCTCCGGCAGGGGCCGGATCGCCTCCACCCCCAGCAGCACCGTTTCGAAATAGGTGCGGATCCGCTCCTGCGGCAGCTGGAGCGCGCTGCCGGGGCCGAGCCAGCGGTCGATCGCGGCCACTGCCTCCGGCTGGCCGTCGAGATAGTTCTGCAGGAAGCGGGCGATGGCCAGATTCACCAGGTTGCGGAAGGCCGAATCGTTCTCGGGAACCAGACAGGCCACCGCATAGCGCTCGAAGGGATCCTCCGGCGTGAGCGCCAGCCCGGTGGCCCCCTGGGCACGCACCAGACCCGCCAGCAGCGAGGAGTCGCCGATCACCCCCTCCACCCGGCCCGCCTGCAGGGCGGAGACGGCCGCCGGCAGGTTCGCGAAGGCCACCGCCCGGGCGGCGGGCTGCATGCCCCGCAGCTCGGTCTCGGCCAGGGAGTCGCGCACCACGCCGATGGAGCGGCCGGCCAGGGCCTCGGGGGCACCGTCGAAGCGACCGGCCGGGGCCAGCAGGCGCAGGCCCGAGAGGCCGATCGGCAGGGAGTAGTCCACGGTCATGTCGCGCTCCCAGGAGAAGGGAACACCGCAGGCCAGATCCGCCTTGCCCTGGGCGATCCGCTGCCCGAGGGCCGCCGGATCGGTCACGGGCTCGAAGCGCAGGGTCACCGGCCGGCCGACGGCCGCGCTGAGCTCAGCGGCGACCCGACGGGCCACCTCGACCCCGTAGCCCTGGGGCTGCCCCTGGGCGTCGCGGCTGAGCATCGGGGCCAGGCCGGGATCCCCGATCAGCACGAGCTGGCCGCTGCGGGCCACCCGATCGACCACGCCCTCGGCCCGCGCCTGGGCCACCGGCGCCAGGACCGCCAGCAGCCCGAGGGCGGCGGGAAGGGCCCGACTCCAGGGGAAGGTCACCCGAGGGGAGCGCAGCACGGCAGGTCGCGGCAAGGCAGGCGCGGCGGAGGCTGCGCTCAGTTTGTAAAGCAACGCCGCGTCTGGGACCCCGAGCCAGGGGTTTCTTCACGCCACCGCCCCCCGCCTGACGCCGGGGGGCAGCGTTCCTAGCTTGCGGCCATGGTTCTGGCCCGGGGCCGCCGGCGATGCCCACGCTCTCCTCTCTGCCCGAGCGCTGCTGGGCGCTGCTGCGGCGCACGCCGACGCTGGTGTTCGCCATGGCGGTGCTGGCGGCCGGCCTGTTCGCCTCCAGTGCTGTGCTGGTGAAGGGCATCCGCCAGGCCAACGACACGATCACCGTGACCGGCGCCAGCACCGAGCGGATCCGCAGCGACTCCGCCGACTGGTCGGTGGAGGTGCGCCAGGGGGGCGCCAGCCAGCAGGCGGCCTACCAGGCCCTGCAGCCGCTGGTGCAGCAGGTGGTGACCTTCCTCAAGGCCCAGGGCATCGCCGCCGGCGAACTGGAGCTCGACGCGGTGGGCGCGGAGAAGGAGGAGGTGCGCGATCCCCGCACCGGCGAGCTGCGCTCCACCAGCTGGACCGCCCGCCAGGCGGTGAAGGTGGCCAGCCGCGACGTGGAGAAGGTGCGCCGCGTCGCCGGTGAGATCGGCGTGCTGATCGGCCAGGGGGTGCCGCTCACGATCAACCGCCCCGCCTACACCTTCACGAAGCTGGCGGAGAAGCGGGTGGAGATGCTGGCCAAGGCCACCCGCGACGCCCGGGCGCGGGCCCAGGCCATCGCCCGCGAGGCGGGCAGCGGCATCGGCGCCATCACCAACGCCGACACGGGCTCCTTCCAGATCACCACGCCCGATTCCACCGAGATCAGCGACTCGGGCGCCTACGACACCACCACCATCGAGAAGGACATCACCGCCGTGATGGCCGTGACCTTCCGGGTGGATTGAGCAGGACTCAGGCCTCGAAGCGCATGCTCAGATCCAGCCAGGCGCTGCGGGTGACCGGGGCGCTGGTGGAGATCAGGTCGATGCCGGTGGCGGCGTAGGCCGCCAGCTGCTCGGGCCGCACACCGGAGGCCTCCACCACCACCCCGCCCCCGCGGCCGGCGGCGAGCGCCCGCAGGCGGGGCACCAGCGGGTGCAGCGCCGCGGGGTCGAACTCATCGAGCAGCACCCCGTCGGCGCCGGCCGCCACGGCGGCCTCGGCCTCGGCGGCCGTCTCGGCCTCCACGATCACGCGGGCCGGCCAGGGGGCCGAGGCCCGCACGGCCGCGATCGCCGGGGCCACGCCACCGGCCCAGGCCAGGTGGTTCTCCTTGAGCATCGCCGCATCGTCGAGGCCGAGGCGGTGGTTGATGCCGCCGCCGCAGCGCACGGCGTACTTCTCCAGCAGACGCAGGCCCGGCGTGGTCTTGCGGGTGTCGGCCAGGGCGACGCCCGTGCCGGCCAGCCGTGCCACCAGCTCGGCGGTCGCGCTGGCGATGCCGGAGAGGCGCATGGCCAGGTTCAACGCCGTGCGCTCCCCCGCCACCAGGGCCGCCGCCGAGCCCTCCAGCTCCAGCAGTCGCTGGCCCGCCACCACGGGCTTGCCGTCGGCCACCAGCAGCGTGACGACCACCCCTGGATCCAGCAGCCGGAACAGGGGCTCCACCAGCACGCCGCCGCAGAACAGGCCCGCCTGCTTGGCGATCCAGTGGGCCCGGCCGCTGCGCCCCTGTAGGGCGGGGGCTGTGAGGTCGCCACGGCCGATGTCCTCGCTCAGCCAGGCGCGGAGCTGGGCCTCAAGACCGGGGTGGGCCAGCAGGCCGGCGGCGCACGACGGGGGCATGGGATCAGTAGAGGCGGCTGCAGCCCGGGGTGGGCGTGAGCTTGAGCAGCGACCAGAGGGCGCCGTACTGGGCGGCGGAGAGCGAGAGCTCGGTCTGCATCAGGCCCCCGGCGGGCGAGCCCGGCGCCGCCGAGGCCCCGAGCTTGGTGTTCAGCTCCAGCAGCGGCTGGCAGATCTCCTCCAGGGAGGTGTTGAGGTTCTCCACCGCTGCGGCCGGCCCGGCCCCGAGGGCGAGCAGCGCCATCAGTCCCAGCAGCGTGCTGGCGATGCGGGGGCGGGAGCCGCCGATGCCACGGGTCCATCCGGCGGCCGGGCCGGAACAACGGCTCTGTGCGATGGCCATGGGTGCCCCTCAGTGGAGGCAGTATCGGCGAGCGCTACTTGCCGATGCAGAAGCGCGAGAACACGCGATCGAGCACCGCTTCGCTGACCTCCTCGCCGGTCACCTCGCCCAGGGCCCGCACGGCGGCGCGCAGATCGATGGTCCAGAAGTCCCAGGGGAGCTGCTGCTGGGCGGCCTCAAGGCTGCGGGCCAGGGCTGCGGCCGCGGCGGCGGCGAGGTCGCGCTGGCGGCGGTTGAGGGCCACCTGCAGGCCCTGGTCGCCGCCGTGGCCGCAGCGGCGCAGCAGCGCCTGCTCCAGCTGCTCCTGGCCCGCGCCCGACAGGGCACTGATGCAGACATCAGCGGGGTGGGCGGGCCCAGCCGTGGCCCCCGCGCGAGCCGTGCCCGCCGCGAGATCCGCCTTGTTGCCCACCACCAGCAGGGGCACATCCGGGGGCACCTGCTCGCGCAGCTCCTGGTCGGCGGCGGTCCAGCCGGCCTCCAGATCGAACAGCAGCAGCGCCACATCGGCGGCGGCCAGGGCGGCGCGACTGCGGGCGATGCCGAGCTGCTCCACCCGGTCATCGGTGGCGCGGATGCCGGCCGTGTCGAGCAGTGTGAGCGGCACGCCCTGGATCACCAGCTCGCTCTCCACCAGGTCGCGGGTGGTGCCGGGCAGGTCGGTCACGATCGCCCGCTCCGTGCGGCTCAGCCGATTCAGCAGGCTCGACTTGCCCACGTTGGGGCGGCCCACGATCGCCACCTTCAGTCCCTCGCGCAGCAGCTGACCCCGTTGGGCGTCGGCCACCAGCTGCAGCAGGGCGCCCCGCACCGCCTCCAGTTCGGCCACCACCGCCGCGGCGTCCAGGGGCGGCAGATCCTCCTCGAAATCGACGCGGGCCTCCAGCTCCGCCAGCTGGTCCAGCAGCCGCTCGCGCAGGGCACCGATGCGGTGCTGCAGGCCGCCATCGAGGCCGGCCATCGCCAGCTGGGCAGCCCTGCGGCTGCGGGCCGTCACCAGCTCGCTCACCGCCTCAGCGCGGGTGAGGTCGAGGCGGCCGTTGAGGAAGGCCCGCTGGCTGAACTCGCCGGCGCCGGCCCGCCGCGCCCCGGCCGCCAGCACCAGCTCCAGCACCCGCTGCACGCAGATCAGACCGCCGTGGCAGTGGAGTTCAACCACGTCTTCCCGCGTGAAGCTGCGGGGCGCCCGCATCAGCAGCAGCAACGCCTCATCGACCCGCTCACCGTTGGCCGGATCCACCACATGGCCGTAGAGCACTCGGTGGCTTTCCCAGCTCTGGGGGCCGGGGGCCACGAACAGCCGCCGGCCGATGGCCTCGGCCTGGGGACCCGAGAGGCGCACGATCGCCACGCTGCCGGCCCCGGCGGCCACGGCCGTCGCCACGGCGGCGATGGTGTCGTCGATCAAGGCGGCAGGCGGCGGCTCAGGCCCCAGTGTGGGCTCAGGCGGCCGGGAATCCGGGGCAGACCAGCAGGTCGATGTGGCCGCCGGCGGGGTGGCGCCACTCGCGGAACTCCTCGGAGAGGGCGCGGTGGGCCCGGGGCTCCTGGCCTGCCTCCAGCGCCTGCAGGCGCTGGTGCACCAGATCCAGGGTGTCGTCGATCAGTTGGGCGGCCTGTTCCGATGTCATGGCAGTGCCGGAAGTTCGGCGGGTTCTAGGCAGGCGATGGGGCCGGAGCTGTAGCGGCGTACACCTGGCCCGGCCCCTGTGGGGGGACGGCGACAGCCGCGCAGCGGTGGGATCGCCGGCCTGAAGCGCCCTAGCGTGGGGGTGCGACCGGCGGCCAGGGCGGGGCTGCACGCCTGTCCTCCAGCCGGATCTGCCCACCCGAGCGGAGGGAGCATGCGCCCAGTCCCCACAGCCGCGCCGAGCGCCGCCGTCGTGCTGTGCGCCGCAGCGGCCGCCGCCCTGCTCCTTGGCGCAGCGGGAACAGCCCTGCTCCCTGCAGCCCCAGCCGCCGCGAACCCATTCCCCGTGGTGGGCGGCTACGGCTTCGATTGGCTGAAGCCGAAGACCAGCCAGTGCCGGCGCATCACCCAGGTGGAGGCCGCCAGCTTCAGGAGCTGCCGCTTCTCGCCGGCCGGCCATGCCTTTGGCCTGCACTCGGCGTATCACACCTGCGGGGCGCCCGGGCGCAGCGAGATCCTGGTCTACGGCTCGCCGGCCCAGTGCGCCGAGGCGTTCCAGACGATGCAGGCGCATGAGCCGTGATGGCTGACCCGTCGCTGCAGGGCGAGCCCCGGAGCTGCCCAGGGCCGCGAGCGCCCCTGGGGGTGCTGATCGTGCACGGCTTCACCGCCAGCCCGGCGGGAGGGGTCCGCAGCCTGGAGGCCCCCATCCAGGCCCTCGGGTTGCCGACGCGCACGCCCGTGCTGCGCGGCCATGGGACGCCCTCGCCGGAGGCCCTGCGGGGCGTCCACTGGCACGACTGGGTCGCGGATGCGGAGGCGGCCCTGCAGGCGCTGCTCCAGCAGGCCGACCGCGCCGTCGTGGTGGGGCACAGCATGGGGGCGCTGGTGGCCCTGACCCTGGCCGCCGACCATCCCGAAGCCGTGGACAGCCTGGTGCTGGCGGCACCGGCGCTGCAGCTGGCCTCACCGCTGGCCCCGGGGCGGCCGCTGCACGGGCTGGTGCCGCTGATCAGGCGGCTGGTGCGGAGCTGGCCGATCGCCCACGCCTACGCCGATGGGGCCCTTGCCGCCGGCGACACCGGCTACCCCTGGGCTCCGATGGAGGCCATTCTCGCGCTCTTCGCGTTCGGCCCGGCCACGCGCCGCCGGCTACCGGAGATCGCGGTGCCGACGCTCGTTCTGCAGAGTCAGCGTGACAGCGTCGTGGTGCCGGGCAGCGCCAGGCTGATTTTCGAAGCCATCACCACGCCGCCGGAGCGGAAGCGCCTCCGCTGGTTCAAGCAAACGGACCACGAACTGTTCCGCGACTGCGAACGGGAGGCCGCCATCGAGGCCGTGGTGGCGTTCGTGGCGGATCGTCTTCGGGCGGATCGCCGGCAGAACCTCAGACCTTCGCCAGCGTGACGCGCTCCGGCTGATGCTGATACTTGCCGTCGCGATCCCGGTAGGTGGTGGCGCAGGGATCCCCCTCGAAGAACAGCAGCTGGCAGATGCCCTCGTTGGCATAGATGCGGCAATCGGCCCCCGAGGAATTGCTGAACTCCAGGGTGAGATGCCCCTCCCAGCTGGCCTCGGCCGGCGTGGTGTTCACGATGATCCCCAGCCGTGCGTAGGTGCTCTTGCCCAGGCAGATCACCGTGATGTTGGCGGGCACCCGCATCCGCTCCAGGGCCACCCCCAGGCCATAGGAATGGGCCGGCAGGATGAAGTAGGCGCCGTCCTCGTCCCCATGCAGGGGCGCGGGCTCGAGGTTGGCCGGGTTGAACCGCTTCGGGTTCATCACCGTGCCCGGCACGTGGCGGAAGATCAGGAACTCCTTGGCCGACAGGCGCAGGTCGTAGCCGTAGGAGGAGCAGCCGTAGCTCAGCACCGGCTGGGAGGCTTTCTCCGGATCCAGGTGGCGCACCAGCGTGGGCTGGAACGGCTCCAGCATGCCCGTGGCGGCCTGCTCGTTGATCCAGCGGTCGTTCTTGAGCATCAGAAGCCCCGGCGCAGCTGGGTCACCTGATCGGCCATCGCCAGCAGCGCCGCCGGCATGGCCGGGCCGGTGAGGATTACATCCACGTGGGAGGGGCGCCGCTCCAGCGCTTCGAGCACCTCCTCCGCATCCAGGTAGCCCAGCTCCACGGCCAGCCCCAGCTCATCGAGCACCAGCTGGTCGAGCTGGCCGGCCAGCAGCTGCTCGCGGCTGTAGGTCCACACCTCCTGCACCGCCGCCAGGTCGCCGGGATCGGCGTCAGGCGCCGCCAGCGGTTCGGCCAGACAGCCGACCACCGCGGGCCGCAGCCACTGCAGGCGGCCGCACAGCCACAGGCTGCGCTCCAGGCCCTGATCCACGCCGCCCTTGAGGAACTGGCTGATCAGCACGCGACTGCCCAGGCCAGCGCTGCGCAGGGCCTGGCTGAACACGCCGCTGAAGCTGCCGCGGAAGGGGGCCGTGTGGATCTGCAGCAGGCCCTCCTGCTGGGCCACCAGCCGCAGGCTGCGGGCACTGCCGGGGCGAGCGGCGGCGGTGGCCGTGGCCGTGGCGGGGCGGGCGGGAGCACCGCCGCGCCGGGGCGGTTCCGGCCGGGATTGGTGCTTGATCAGGCTGGCGGTCATGAGCTCGCTCGCGTGCTGCCCGGCAGGCCGTCGTGGAATCTGAATGTAGCGGTGCAGAGCCCGCTGGCAAGCCGCGGGCACTACCGGTAGCGCAAACACCCGTACCATCAGGGCACCCCCACGGTGCCGTTGCGATGAGCGAACTCCCTGCCAGCACCGGGTCCGACGGGTCTGCCGACGGCATCCCAGGCGCCGGTCCCAGCGGTGAGACCAGGGCCGGGGGCCGCCGCGACGGCCGCGCCGCCGGGGACCTGCGGCCGGTGCGCTTCAGCTGGGATCCGATGGGCTTCGCCCTGGCCTCGGTGACGATCCACGCCGGCCGCACGGCGGTGCTGTGCAGCGTCTGCCTGGAGGAGGGGGTGCCCCGCTGGCGCCAGGGCTCGGGCCTGGGCTGGCTGACGGCCGACTACCGCCTGCTGCCGGCCTCCACCCCCAGCCGCCAGCCGCGGGAGCTGATGAAGCTCTCGGGTCGCACCCAGGAGATCCAGCGTCTGATCGCCCGCAGCCTGCGCGCCGCCCTCGACCTGGAGGCCCTGGGCGAACGCACCCTCCACATCGACTGCGACGTACTCCAGGCCGACGCCGGCACCCGCACCGCCTCCATCACCGGCGCCTGGGTGGCCCTGGCCCTGGGGCTGCGGCGGCTGGAGGCCCGCGGCCTGCTGGCGACCTCGCCCCTGCGCCAGCAGGTGGCCGCGGTGTCGGTGGGGCTGGTGGAGGGCGCCGCCCTGCTGGACCTCGACTACAGCGAGGACAGCCACGCCGACGTGGACCTCAACGTGGTGATGGACGACCGCCACCAGCTGCTGGAGATCCAGGGGACAGCCGAGGGAGCACCCTTCTCCCGCCCGCAGTTGAGCGCCCTGCTGGATCTGGCGGAAACCGGCCTGGCGCAGCTGCAGCAGGCCCAGCGCCTGGCCCTGGCCGAGGCCCCCGCTTAGTGTCGATTGCTACAGGGCCTGCCTGGGGCGATCCGTAGGGTCCGAGCCACCTTGCACCGCTGCCATGGTCGGCGCCACGCGCGGCTTCAGCCGCTACTCCGCCAGCGGCGCCGTCGGTCCAGCGGGCACCCTGCCGCCGCCGGGCGCAGGGGTGAGCCCCGTGACGCACACCACCCTGCTGGAGGTGATCCGGGGCCTGGCCGGCAGCACCACCGAAACGGTGGAGCGGGGCAAGACGATCTTCTTCCCCGGCGATCCGGCCGAGAAGGTGTATCTGCTGCGCCGCGGCGCGGTGCGGCTCTCACGGGTGTACGAGTCGGGGGAGGAGATCACCGTGGCGCTGCTGCGGGAGAACAGCCTGTTCGGCGTGCTGTCGCTGCTCACCGGACAGCGATCCGACCGCTTCTATCACGCCATCGCCTTCACCCGCGTGGAGATGGTGACGGCGCCGGCCACCTCGGTGCGGCGGGCGATCGAGGCGGACGCCAGCGTGGGCCTGCTGATGCTGCAGGGCCTCTCCTCGCGCATCCTCCAGACCGAGACCATGATCGAAACCCTCACCCACCGCGACATGAGCTCGCGGCTGGTGAGCTTCCTGCTGGTGCTCTGCCGCGATTTCGGCGTGCCCGGCAATGAGGGCATCACGATCGACCTGCGCCTCTCCCACCAGGCCATCGCCGAGGCGATCGGCTCCACCCGTGTGACCATCACCCGCCTGCTGGGCGACCTGCGCAACGCCGGCCTGGTGCAGATCGACCGCAAGAAGATCACCGTGTTCGACCCCCTGGCCCTGGCCAAGCGCTTCAGCTGAAGCCAGGGGCTGGAGGGCGGCCAGACGGAACGCAGCGCAGCTGCGGGGCTGGTCGGTCGGGGCCGGCCCAGGGGCCTGGGCCACCGATACTGAGCTCCCACGCGCGATCCCGTGTCCGGCTGGCTGCTGATCCTGGCGTTGCTGGTGCTGGGGGGTGCCCTCTCCACCCTGGGCGATCGGCTCGGCACCCGGGTGGGCAAGGCCCGGCTCAGCCTCTTCCAGCTGCGCCCCCGCAAGACCGCCGTGCTGATCACGGTGCTCACCGGCAGCCTGATCAGCGCCCTCTCCCTGGGGCTGATGCTGCTGGTGAGCGAGCGGCTGCGGGTGGGGCTGTTCCAGCTCGACCAGATCGAACACCGGCTGCGCAAGGGCCGCCAGGCGCTGGAGAACAGCCAGGCGGAGCTGAAGCGCAGCCAGGCCGAACTGGCCAGCAGTCGGCAGGAACTGCGCAGCGCCGAGGGCGGTCGGCGCCAGGCCCAGGTGCGGCTCGGCCAGGCCGAGCGCCGGGCCCAGGCCCTGCGCGGCGAGTTGCAGCCGCTGGTCCGCCAGCGGGCAGCCCTGGAGCAGGAGCGCGATCGGCTCAGCAAGGACATCCACGCCAAGGACGCCGACATCCGCCGCAACCGGGCCGAGCTGGAGAAAGTGACCCAGCGGATCGCCGCCGGCGCCAAGGAGCTCAAGCAGCTCGAGACCAACCTGATCGCCCTGCGCCGCGGCGACGTGGTGATCAGCAGCGGCCAGACCCTGGCCACCGCCAAGATCAACCTGCAGAAGGCCTCCCAGGCCCGGGAGGTGATCGAGGCGCTGCTGCGCCAGGCCAACCTGGTGGCCTACCAGCGGGTGCTGCCGGGCGAGCAGCCCAACCGCCAGATCCTGCTGGTGCCCCGCGGCGACATCGCCAAGCTGGAGGAGATCATCAGCCGCCGCGGCTCCTGGGTGGTGAGCCTGGTGTCGGCGGCGAACGTGCTCAAGGGCGAGCGCCAGGTGCTGGCCTTCCCGGACGTACGCCCCAACCGCCAGGTGATCAGGCGCGGGGAACAGATGGCCACCACCGTGCTGGAGGGCGAGGAGACCGGCCCCGAAGCCGTGCGCAGCCGCCTCAATCTGCTGCTGGCGGCGGCCTTCACCAAGGCCCAGCGCCAGGGCTCCATCGCCGATGGCCTCCAGTTCGACGTGGGCACCTTCAACCGCCTGGGGTTTGAGCTGAGCAACCGGCCTGCCGGCCAGCAGGTCCGCCTGGAGGCCGTGGCCGGGCGGGACAGCGACATCGCCGATCCGGTGGTGGTGGAACTGCGCTGGAGCACCGGCCCGGGAGGCAGCAGCGCCGGCCCGACACCGGGCCGCAACCGGCCATGACCCGACCAGCCGCATCCAGCACGCCGGCCGCGGGCCCGTGGGCCGCCCTCGACCCCGGCCGCAGCAAGTGCGGCCTGGTGCTCAGCGACGGCGAGGGCCGTCAGATCGTGGCCGCCGCGGTGCTGCCCCCCGAGCGCTGCTGGCAGCGGCTGCAGGAGTGGCAAGGGGGGCCATGGGCAGGGCCGCCTCGGCCAGAAGGCCAGGGGGCACCGGGGGGATTGGCCAGCTCGCCGGGCCTGGCCGGGGTCGTGGTGGGCGACGGCACGGGCAGCGGCCCCTGGCGGGAACGGCTGCGGGGGCTGGGGGTCGCCGTGGTGAGCGTGCCGGAGGCGGGCACCACCCTGGCGGCACGGCGGCGCTACTGGCAGCTGCATCCCCCGGGTCCGCTGCGGCGCCTGCTCCCCGAGGGCCTGCGCCAGCCCCCGCGCGACTGGGATGACGTGGTGGCCCAACTGCTGCTGGAGCGTCACCTGGGCCGCGATCTGAGCCGCCATCCCGGTGCCCTGCAGCGGGACTGAACCACCAGACGGCGCGGCGGGCCTAGAACTTGGCCCGCCTAGAACTTGGCTCGCACCGTAAAGGCGTAGTCGCCGCCGGGCTCGAGCTGGTAATCGGCCCGCAGCAGGAAGCGCAGCAGGGCGTCCTGGATCAGGGCCCGGCCCAGGGAGGGCTCCACCTGCAGCTCACCGCGATCGAAGAACCAGCTGAAGGTCCAGTGGAAGCCGCCGGCCACCACCTCTCCCTCCACCAGGCGCCGGCTGAAGCTCTGGTGCAGCACCCGCAGCTGGGCAGTGGTGGAGGGCAGGCGACTCACGGAACGGGGGTGACCGCAGCGGATCCGGCGGCGTCGATCAGCTTCGCGGCACTGGGGGCAACAAAACCGTTCAGCCGGTTACCGGCCCGCTCCAGGCCGGAACGCTGGATCAGGGCAATCCCCGCCAGCACCTCATCGAGCACCTCGCTGAGGATCGGCTGATCGGCGGGGGCGAAGCGCCCCAGCACATGGCCCACCGTGCGCTGCCTGCGCTCCACCGGATTGAGGGCCGGGGCACCGATGCCGATGCGCAGGCGCGGGAAGGCCTGGCCGCCCAGGTGGGTGATGGTGCTGCGCAGGCCGTTATGGCCGCCCGCCCCGCCCGAGGCCCGCAGCCTCAGGCGGCCCAGGGGCAGGTCCATGTCGTCCACCAGCACCAGCAGCTGCTCGGACTGGAGGCCGAACCAGTCAAGGGCGGCACGGATGGAGCGGCCGCTCTCGTTCATGTAGGTCTGGGGCATCAGCAGCCGCAGCCGGCTGGGGCCGTGGCCGAGCTCCGCCAGCAGCCCGTGCAGCTTGGCCTGCTGGCGGAAGCTCACGCCCTCGCGGGCGGCCAGGCGCTCCAGGGCCATGAAGCCCACGTTGTGGCGGGTGCCGGCGTACTTGTCGCCGGGATTGCCCAGGCCCACCAGGAGCTGCAGCGGTGCAGGGTCGGTTGCCATGGGCGGTCGGGATGGCGCTCAGGCCGCGGGGCCGTCGCCCGCAGGCGGCGCCGGGGCCACGGTCAACGTCTCCGCAGGGGGCGCCGCCGGGGCCTCCTCGGCTTCAGCGCGGGCGAGGGAACCGGTGGCGGCGGCAAGGGGTTGGGCGGCAAAGGGCTGGGCGGCGGTGGGCGCAGCAGCCGTCAGCTGGGCGGCGCCGGCGGCCGCTCCGGGGGAGTCAGCGGCGGTGGGCTCCGCGCTGTTCACCTCGGCCTCCACCGTGTCCACCACCTTGCGGAACTCCTGCTCGAACTCGCGCGAGGCGGACTGGAAGCCCTTGAGGGTGCGGCCCAGGGTGCGGCCGAGCTCCGGCAGCCGCTTAGGGCCGAACACCAGCAGGCCAATGGCGGCGATGACCGCCAGCTCCGGCAGCCCGATCCCAAAAAAGTTCATGGGGTCCACTATGGGGCAGATACGGCAACGAGCGCCACCCGCCAGGGCAGCGCTCGGAACGCACCGTTGACCCATGGTTCATGACCACCAGGGGGAGGTCATGAACCATGGGTTTTGTGATCAAACGAGCTTGAAGGTGCCAGCACGCTGCAGGTCTTTTCGGTCGCGGCCAGCGATGCCGGCTTCAGCCGGCGCCGTTCCAGTTGACGGTGATGCCGTCGAGCAGGAGGGATTTGTTGTACAGCTGCAGGATCACCAGCAGGAAGACGAGGAAGAGGGCCATGAACACGCCCATCACAGGGGTGGTTCCCCAGCCCGGCACGACCTTGCCGTACTCGGAGTTCAGGGGGCGGAGTAGGTCTCCCAGTCGGGTGCGTTGGGCCATCGTGGCGCGGTCCTCTCTGGCAGGGGATCGGTCTGGGTACTGTACGGGTGTTGCCGGCCCAGGCGGCGTCCGCAGTCGGGAGTTGTGACGGAAGGCCACCGGAATCCCGGTGGCCTTCCGT
>NZ_JAGQBX010000021.1 GCF_024345855.1 Synechococcus sp. GreenBA-s
GGCCGCAGGGGTGGGGGAGGCGGAGCTGATCACGGCGCTCGGGGCTCCCGGCAACCCTAAGCAGGCCCCGCGCCCTGGCCCGGCCCGTCGTAGCGGCCCGGCGCCGCGGCCCTGTTCAGCGGCTGCGCACCTGGTGGCCGATGTCGCGGCGGAAGGTGATGCCCTCGAAGCTCACCTGCTCCAGCCCGGCGTAGGCGCGTGCGAACGCGGCATCGAAATCGTCGGCCTGGGCCACCACCGCCAGCACCCGGCCGCCGCTGCTGAGGCAGGTGCCGTCGGCCTCGCGGCGGGTGCCGGCATGGAACAGCTGCAGGTCGTCGCCGGACACCAGGCTGCTGTGGATCGGATCGCCCTTGCGGATCTCGCCGGGGTAACCCGCGGCGGCGGCGATCACGCAGGCGCTGCAGCGGGGGGCGATGCTCAGCTCCGGCGCCTGATCCAGGCGGCCCTGGGCGCAGGCCAGTAGCACCTGGGCCAGCTCGGGGCCCAGCAGCGGCATCAGGGTTTCGCACTCCGGATCGCCGAAGCGGCAGTTGAACTCGATCACGCTGGGGCCGCTCTCGGTGAGCATCAGCCCGGCGTAGATCACGCCGCGGTAGTTGATGCCGCGCGCCTGCAGGGCCTTGATGGTGGGCTCCAGCACCTGTTGCCGCACCTGCTCCAGGCCGGCGGCATCGAGCAGCGGAGCCGGCGCGTAGGCGCCCATGCCGCCGGTGTTCGGGCCGGTGTCACCCTCGCCGATGCGCTTGTGGTCCTGGGCGGGGGGCAGCAGCACCAGGCGCTGGCCGTCGCTGAGGGCGAACACCGACACCTCGGGCCCATGGGTGCGCTCCTCCAGCACCAGGGAGGCGCCGGCACTGCCGAAGCGGCCGTCGAACACCTCCTCGATGGCGGCCCGCGCCTCCTCCAGCGTTTCGGCCACGGTGACGCCCTTGCCGGCCGCCAGGCCGTCGGCCTTCACCACGAGGGGCTTGCCCTGGGCCTCCAGGGCGGCCAGGGCCTGCTCGCGGCTGCTGGCGGGCCAGTAGCCGGCGGTGGGGATGCCCGCCTCCACCATCAGCGCCTTGGCCCACTGCTTGCTGGCCTCCAGCTGGGCGCCATCGGCGCCGGGGCCGAACACCGGCAGGCCCGCGGCGCGCAGCTGGTCGGCCAGGCCGGCGGCCAGGGGCGCCTCGGGGCCCACCACCACCAGCTCGATCGCGTGCTCGCGGCAGGCGGCCAGCAGGGCGGCATGGTCGGATTCGGCAATGGCCAGCTGCCGGCAGCCCGCCAGCTCCAGGGTGCCGCCGTTGCCGGGGGCCACCCACACCTGCTCCACGCCGCTGCAGCGGGCCAGGGCCCAGGCCAGGGCGTTCTCACGCCCGCCGCCCCCCACCACCAGCACGCGGGCGGGACTGGGCACAGCGGCGGCAGGGCTGGGCATGGCGGGAGGGCCGGAGGCGGAGCGGGTGGGAGGCCCCGGCGGGGTCCCCTAGGTTGTGGCCCAGTGGACGCTGCGCGGTGCCATCCCTTCTTTACACGCCGGTGCGGCTGGGGCTGAGTCGGGTGCTGGGGTTGGTCCTGGGCGGGCTGGCCGCCGGCGCTGGCCCGCTGCCGGCCCTGGCGGCCGCACCAGCGGCGGCGGCGCTCCCTGTCCTGCCTGCCACGGCCGTCCCGCCCGCTCCCAGCGGAGCCGCCCCAGAGTCGGGACCGGCCCCTAGGTCCGCTGCGCCCGTGCAGCCCGCGGGCTCCACGATCTCCGAGGCCGCCTTCGAGGTGCTGCTGCTGCGGGGTGACCTGGCCTCCCTCGACGCCGCCTGCCTGGATGCGGCCCGCTTCGATCTGGTGGGCCGGCTGCGGCTGCTGCGCCATGCCCTGCTGGCGGTGCAGCCCACACCCCGCTCCCTGGAGCCGGTGCTGCGCAACGCCAATGCCCTGCTCAACTGCCGCGCCCCCGACGACGCCCTCACCGTGCTGAACCGCTACGGGCCCCAGGCCGGGCCCGAGCGGGACCAGTGGCTGATTCAGCAGTGGCGGGCCGCCAACGCCGGCCTGCACCACCGCCTCGCCGCCGAGGCCCTGGAGCGCCTGGCCCAGGGCAGCCTCGCCGCGCTCGAGACCATCCCCCTGCCGCTGCAGCTGCGCCAGGACGGCAGCCTGGCCACCCGCCCGGCCCTGGAGGTCTACGCCGAGCACCTGGTGGTGCTCGGCCGCGAGAACGAGGCCGCCGCCGCCCTGCTGGCGGGTCGCCTGCCCGGCCGGCCGGCCGCCGAGCGCCTGCAGCGGGCCGTGGCCCTGCTGCGGGAGCTGCCGCTGGAGCAGCGCAACCAGCTGATCGAGACGGCCCTGGATCAGGCCGCTGCCGCCGGCGCCTGGGGCCTGGCGGCCTCGCTGCTGGCGGACCAGCGGGCCCTGCTCCAGGCCGCCGGTCTGAATGACCAGCGACCGACTGAGCGCTTCCTCCGGCTGGCCCAGCGCATCGACGACGCCTACGGCGAGTGGCAGCTCAGGAGGCAGGATCCTCAGCAGGGAGCCCGCAGCGCGGAGCTGCAGCGCCAGCTGCGCTCGCCGCGGGAGCCCGGAGGCCACGCCCGATCCCAGCCATGACTGCCGCCTACACCCTCGGCTCCCTGCTCTACGAAGGCAAGGCCAAGCGGGTCTTCCAGACCGACCGGCCCGAGCTGGTGGCGGTGGAGTTCAAGGACGACGCCACGGCCTTCAACGCCCTCAAGAAGGCCCAGCTGGCCGGCAAGGGGGAGCTGAACTGCCAGATCTCGGCCCGACTGTTCGAGCTGCTGGAGCGCGAGGGCGTGCCGACCCACTACCTGGGGCTGGAGGGGCGGAACTGGCTGGTGGTGCAGTCGGTGTCGATCGTGCCGGTGGAGGTGGTGATCCGCAACGTGGCCGCCGGCTCCCTCTGCAAGCAGATGCCGATCGCCGCCGGCACGCCCCTGGATCCGCCCCTGCTCGATCTCTATTACAAGGACGACGCCTACGGCGACCCCCTGCTCACCGACGCCCGGCTGGCGCGTCTCGGTCTGCTGACGGCCGACCAGCGGGCGGAGCTGGAGCGCCTGGCCTTCCGGGTCAATGCGGTGCTGCGCGCCTTTTTCGCCGGGATCGGCCTGCAGCTGGTGGATTTCAAGATCGAGCTGGGCTTCACTGCCACGGGCGAGCTGGTGGTGGCCGATGAGATCAGCCCCGACACCTGCCGCCTCTGGGACCTGCAGGTGGCCGATGCCAGCGACCGCATCCTCGACAAGGACCGGTTCCGCCAGGATCTTGGCGGCGTCGTCGAGGCCTACGGGGAGGTTCTCAAACGGGTCCACGGGGCCTGCCCTCCACCGCGCATTTACGGGTAACGTCAGCGGCATTTGCGGCTCGGCCGCGTGCTCAGGACGCCCATGGCTGGCCCCCGCAACGGCATGAACCGCGCTCCTCGGTTGCGCGAGGCCCTCGGGGTGGCCGCCACCCTGCCGGTGCTGGCGATCGGCGCAGGTCTCCAGGGCGCCCTCGCGGCCCCGCCGGCCTCCACCCGCACCGACGCCCCCTCCACCGTCCAACCGGCGCCCGCCGGCGGCCCTCCCACTGCGGCCCCAGCGGCCTCGCCCGCTCCGGCCCCTGCCGCCTCGCCTGCACCGGCCCCCGGCGCCCAGTCGGCTCCAGCTCCAGCTCCGACCCCTGCGGCTGAAAATCCCGCTGCGGCCCCGGGCGGCGAGAGCCTGGCGCCGGCGGCGCCGTCCGAACCGCGGGTGCTGATCAGTGAGGTGGTGGTCAAGGGGCTCGAGCAGCACCCCGAGCGCGAGCGCCTCGAGCTGGCCGTCTACGACGCCATGGCCACCCGCCCCGGCACCCGCGCCACCCGCAGCGAACTCCAGACCGACCTTTCAGCCGTCTACGCCACCGGCTGGTTCTCGGATGTGCGCATCCAGCCTGTCGACAGCCCCCTGGGCGTGCAGGTGGTGGTGACCGTGGCCCCCAACCCGGTGCTCACCAAAGTGGAGCTGGAGGGCATCGGGGCCAAGACGCCCGTGCCCGCCACCCTGATCCCCGACACCTTCGCGGCGGACTACGGCAAGACCCTCAACCTCAACACCCTGCAGACCCGCCTGGGCGAGCTGCAGAAGTGGTACGCCGACAAGGGCTATTCCCTGGCCCGGGTCACCGGCCCCAGCCGCGTCAGCCCCGAGGGGGTGGTGCAGCTGCTGGTGCGGGAGGGCAAGGTGGCCGGTGTGGAGGTGCAGTTCCTCAACAAGGAGGGCTCCGCCACCGACGACAAGGGCCGGGCTTACAAGGGCAAGACCAAGAGCTGGGTGATCACCCGCGAAATCTCGATCAAGCCCGGCGAGACCTTCAACCGCCGCCAGCTCGAGGAGGACATCAAGCGCCTCTACGGCACGGGCCTGTTCGGCGACGTCAAGGTGACCCTGCGGCCCGTGGCGGCCGCGCCGGGCGAGGTCACGATCGTGCTCGGGGTGATCGAGCAGTCCACCGGTTCGCTATCGGGGGGCCTCGGCTACAGCCAGAGCCAGGGCGTCTTCGGTCAGATCCAGCTGCAGGACAGCAACCTGCTCGGCCGGGCCTGGGACATGGCCGTCAACTTCACCTACGGCCAGTACGGCGGCCTGGCGGATGTCACCTTCACGGATCCCTGGATCAAGGGTGACAAATACCGCACGGCCTTCCGGGCCCGCGTGTTCCTGAGCCGGGAAGTGCCCCAGGTCTTCCAGAGCCAGAACGACGGCAACATCAACACCGTCTCCGACGTCTCCAAGGACTTCTTCCAGGCTCCCTCCTCGGCGAACGCCTACAACATCAACAGCGACAACAACCCCACCGGCACCTCCTTCGGCAGCATCAGCAAGGCGGAGAAGGCCGATCCGAGCCTCAACTGGTTCAACCTCGACGGCAACTCCATCGCCCTGCAGCGCTTCGGCGGCAACGTGCAGTTCGTGCGTCCCCTCAACGGCGGCAACCCCTTCAAGCGGGCCCCCTGGAGCGTGGTGGCGGGCTTCAGCGCCCAGGAAGTGACGCCGATGAACTTTGCCGGTGATGGCATGCCCTATGGCGTCAGCACCAACAACTTCAACGGCAGCCGCACGACCGTCGGCAATGTGATCTGCATTGCCTATAACTGCGCTGATAACAATCAGCTGGTGGGTGTGCGGCTGGCCGCCACGATGAACAATCTGAACGATCCCCGTAACCCCACCTCCGGCAACTTCCTCAGCCTCGGCACCGAGCAGTTCTTCTCTGTGGGGCCCGATTCGCCCACCTTCAACCGCCTGCGCGCCAGCTACACCCACTACATCCCGGTCAACTGGCTGAAGATCTACAAGGGCTGCCGCACCAAGCCCGGTCAGCCTGCGACCGACTGCAAGCAGGCCCTGGCCTTCCAGGTGAGTGCCGGCACCAACGTGGGAGATCTGCCCCCCTACGAGGCCTTCTGCCTGGGCGGCTCCAACTCCGTCCGGGGCTACTACGACTGCGACCTGGCGGTCGGGCGCAGTTTCGGTGAAGCCACGATCGAGTACCGCTTCCCCCTGTTCAGCATCGTCAGCGGCGAGCTGTTCCTGGACGGCGGCACCGCCTTCGGCAGCCAGAAGAACGTGCCCGGATCCCCCGGCACGCTGCTGAACAAGCCCGGCCAGGGCTTCTCCGTGGGCACCGGTCTGATCGTGACCACCCCGGTGGGTCCCCTGCGGCTGGAGGTGGCGAGCCGGGACTTCAGCGGTGACTGGCGCTTCAACCTCGGCGTGGGCTGGAAGTTCTGAGAACCCGATCCGACAACCGGTTCTGAGCACCGCCGCAGCGATCCATCCCCCCGAGGCGCCCAAGCCATGACCCTCTGGCCCAGTGACTACTCCCAGGCCTGGACCCTGGCCGCTCCGGTGGAGCGCACCGGTGTGGGCCTGCACAGCGGCGGCCAGGCCCGGCTGCGCCTGGAGCCCTCGGAGCTGCCGGGCTTCCGGGTGGGCTGGCTGGATGCCCCCCAGCTGGGCCTCACCGCCCTGCACCCCGAACAGGTGTGTGAGACCCAGCTGTGCACCGCCCTGGCCCTGGGACAGCGCCGGCTGGCGACGGTGGAGCACCTGCTGGCGGCCCTGGCCGGGGTGGGCATCACGGCGGCCGTGATCCTGGTGGAGGGGGCCGAGGTGCCCCTGCTGGATGGCTCGGCCCAGCCCTGGGTGGAGGCCATCGCCGAAGCGGGCCTGCGGCCGCTGGGAGCGCGGCCCGTCGCCCTGGTCCTGGAGCAGCCGATCACCCTGCAGCAGGGCCAGAGCTTCGCCACCGCCCTGCCCAGCGAGCGGCTGCGGATCGGTGCCGCCATCGAGTTTCCCCAGGCGGCCATCGGCCGCCAGCTCTACTCGCTCGAGCTCACCCCGCAGGCCTTCGTGGAGCAGATCGCCCCGGCCCGCACCTTCGGCTTCCGCGAGCAGGTGGAGCAGCTGCGGGCCGCCGGCCTGATCCGCGGCGGCGCCCTCGACAACGCCCTGGTCTGCGACGGGGACGCCTGGCTCAACCCACCCCTGCGCTACCCCGACGAACCGGTGCGCCATAAGCTCCTGGATCTGCTGGGGGACCTGGCCCTGGCCGGTCTGCCCCAGGCCCAGGTCTTCGCCTTCCGAGGCTCCCACGGCCTGCACACCGCCCTGGCCGCGAGGCTGGCGTCCCTCTCCAGTCCCGTGCCGGCCTGAGCCGGTACCCCGGCCGCTCCCCTTCCCGCCTGACGCTTTTGTCCGACTCCACCGCCACGGCCGCCGCTCCCGCCCCCCTGGCGCCCGCTGCGCCGGTGCTCACCAGTGAGCAGATCCTGGGGCTGCTGCCCCACCGCTACCCCTTCGCCCTGGTGGATCGGGTGATTGAGCACGAGCCCGGCAAGCGCGCCGTGGCCCTCAAGAACGTGACCTTCAATGAGCCCCAGTTCCAGGGCCATTTCCCCGGGCGGCCGCTGATGCCGGGGGTGCTGATCGTGGAAGCGATGGCCCAGGTGGGTGGCCTGATCGTGACCCAGATGCCGGAGCTGCCCAAGGGGTTGTTCGTGTTCGCCGGCATCGACGGGGTGCGCTTCCGGAGGCCGGTGGTGCCCGGGGATCAACTCCGCATCACCTGCGAGCTGCTCAGCCTCAAGCGCCGGCGCTTCGGCAAGGTGAAGGCCGAGGCCCGGGTGGATGGCGAGCTGGTGTGCTCCGGCGAGCTGATGTTTTCCCTGGTGGACTGAGGCGATGACCAGCGCAGCGACCAGTAGTCAGGCCCCGGTCGACGGCCAGACGCGCATCCACCCCACGGCGGTGGTCGATCCCGCCGCCCAGATCGACCTGGGGGTGGAGATCGGCCCCTTCGCGGTGGTCGGTCCTGACGTGCGCATCGGCGCCGGCAGCCGCATCGGCCCCCATGTGGTGCTCGATGGGCGCGTCAGCCTGGGCCGTGGCAACCGGATCTTCCCAGGGGCCTGCATCGGCGCCGAACCCCAGGACCTCAAGTACAACGGCGCACCCACCGAGGTGGTGATCGGCGACGACAACTCGATCCGCGAGTGCGTCACCATCAATCGCGCCACCCATGACGGCGAGCAGACCCGGATCGGCAACGGCAACCTGCTGATGGCCTACAGCCATCTGGGGCATAACTGCCATCTGGGTGATCGCATCGTGATCGCCAACGGCGTGGCGGTGGCGGGTCACGTGGTGATCGGCGATCGGGCCGTGATCGGCGGGGTGCTCGGCATCCACCAGTTCGTGCACATCGGCACCATGGCGATGCTGGGCGGCATGAGCCGCATTGATCGCGATGTGCCTCCCTTCGCGATCGTGGAGGGCCACCCCGGCCGCCTGCGGGGCCTCAACCGCATCGGCATCAAGCGCAGCGGCCTGGCCGCCCTGGATGGCGGTGCCCAGGCCAAGCAGCTGCAGGAGGTGTGGGCCCAGCTCTACCGCGGCGATGCGGTGCTGGCCGAAGCCCTGCAGCTGGTGCGCTCCTGGGATCTCTATCCGCCAGCGGAGACCCTGGTGAGCTTCCTCGAGGCCTCGATCGGTCCGGGCCGCCGCGGCCCCCTGCCCGCCCAGCGTCCATGACCCGCCTGCTGATCAGCACCGGCGAGGTGTCCGGTGATCTGCAGGGGGGGCTGCTGGTCACGGCCCTGCGCCAGGAGGCCGGGCAGCGCGGGCTGGATCTGGAGATCGTGGCCCTGGGTGGGCCGCGCATGCAGCGGGCCGGCGCCAGGCTGCTGGCGGATACGGCACCGATGGGGGCGATCGGCCTGTGGGAGGCGATCCCGCTGATCCTGCCCACCCTGCGCCTGCAGCAGCGGGTCAACCGCTGGCTGAAGCGCACCCCCCCGGATGGCGTGGTGCTGATCGACTACATGGGCGCCAACGTGAGCCTGGGCCGGCGGCTCAAGCACAAGCTGCCCGCGGTGCCGATCACCTATTACATCGCCCCCCAGGAGTGGGCCTTCAGCTTTGGCGAGGGGGGCACCACCCGCCTGATCAGCTTCACCGACCGGATCCTGGCGATCTTCCCCGAGGAGGCCCGCTTCTACGGCGCCCGCGGTGCCCAGGTGACCTGGGTGGGCCACCCCCTGCTCGACACGCTCCAGCAGCTGCCCTCGCGCCAGGCCGCCCGCGCCGAGCTGGGCCTGGAGCCGGACGAGCCGCTGCTGCTGCTGCTGCCGGCCTCCCGCAGCCAGGAGCTGCGCTATCTGGTGCCGCCCCTGGCGGCGGCCGCCGCCGAACTGCAGCGGCTCAGGCCGCGGCTGCGGGTGCTGGTGCCCGCGGGCCAGGCCAGTTTCGAGGCACCCCTGGCCCAGGCCCTGGCCGCGGCGGGCCTGCGGGCCGAGGTGGTGCCGGCGGCCGAGGCCGATCGGCTGCGGCCCGTGCTCTGTGCCGCCGCCGATCTGGCCCTCACCAAGTCCGGCACGGTGAACCTGGAGCTGGCGCTGCGGGGGGTGCCGCAGGTGGTGGGCTATCGGGTCAGCCGGCCCACGGCCTGGGTGGCCAGGCACCTGCTGCGTTTCCAGGTGGACCACATCTCGCCGGTGAACCTGGTGCTGGGGGAACGGCTGGTGCCCGAGCTGCTCCAGGACGACCTGACCGCGGCGGCGATCGTGGCTGAGGCGCTGCCGCTGCTCGAGGCGGGCCCCGGCCGCGAGCGGATGCTGGAGGGCTACGGGCGCCTGCGCCGGGCCCTGGGGGAGCCGGGCGTCACCCGGCGGGCGGCGGCCGCCATCCTGGATGGCCTGCCCGCCGCCACCCCCGCCGTGGTGCCCGCCTGATGCGCCTGGTCCCCCGTCCTGCCCGCCTGGGTGCCCTGCTGCGCCATCGCTGGCGGTGCTGCTGTGGCCTGGCCCTGGTGCTCCTGCTGCTCACCGCCCTGGCGGCGCCGGCCCAGGCGGCCGTGGAGGAGGCGGTGCTGGCCGGCGGCTGCTTCTGGTGCCTGGAGCACGATCTGGAGGAGCTGCCCGGCGTGCTGGACGCGGTGAGCGGCTACAGCGGCGGCTCCCTGGCCAACCCCACCTACCGCCAGGTGTCCGCCGGCGGCACGGGCCACCAGGAGGTGGTGCGGGTGCGCTTCGACACGGCCCGGATCAGCTACCCCACCCTGCTGCGGGCCTACTGGCGCAACGTCGATGCCCTTGATGGTGGCGGCCAGTTCTGCGACCGCGGCAACTCCTACCGGCCCGTGATCTTCCCCAAGGGCGAGCAGCAGGCCCGTCAGGCCCGTGAGAGCCTCCAGGCCGCCGCCCGCGAGCTCGGCCGCCCCACCTCGGCCCTGAAGGTGGCGATCAAGCCGCTGCAGGCCTTCTGGCCGGCGGAGGCCTACCACCAGAACTACGCCGAGACCAACGCGGTGAAGTACCGCTACTACCGCTGGGCCTGCGGACGGGACCGGCGCCTGGATGACCTCTGGGGTTCGAGGGCCCGCACCAGTCGGTCATGGGGCCCTGACCGCTGATCGGTGGGCCCTCCCCCAACTGGCACGATTCGCTCCACAGTTTCTATTGAAAAGCTGAAGGCCCTGGCTGCTCCGCAGGCCAACCCTTCAGTGTTCAAGCGGATTTCACGCCTGTTGGCGCCGATTCGCAGCACCTACGTTGTCCTAGTCCACCAGTCCGGGTCCGTATGTATCTGCTGACCATCCGCGATGGCCTGGTCACCCGCCATGTGGGTCCCTACGCCAGCCCGAAGCAGGCCGCCGACGACCTGGACCGGCTGCTGCGCCAGTTCGGTGAGCGGGCCCGCTGGCAGATCCACGCGCTGGAGTCGCCGGAGCAGGTGTTCGGCCGTGCATCGATGGCGGCCTGAGGGCCGGCGCCGCAGGGTCTGCGCCGACTGGGGCCTCACTCGGGCAGCTGCTTCTTCTGGCCGGGGTAGCCCCGCAGCAGGCCGCTCTCGATCATCAGGCCCACGCCGGCCACCACGGCGATCAGCCCGAAGGTGCCATACCAGAACCAGGGGCCCGGCTCCTTGATCAGGGCGGAGGACTGGGCCGACTGGGCCCAGATGTGGATCGTCCGCCGGGTGATCGCCTCACCGATCAGGCACAGGCCCGCAGGCAGCAGCAGGACCCCGGCCTGGGCCTTGACGTACCAGCGGATCTTGCGAGCAGCCATGGTGTCGGCTCGGGCGTCGGGGCGCGCCCACCCTAGGCGGGGCCGCCCTGAAGCACCCAGTTCACCAGGGTGCGCACCCCGAAGCCGGTGGCGCCGGCCGGATCCAGGCCGCGGCCCTTGTCGCTCCAGACGGTGCCGGCGATGTCGAGGTGGGCCCAGGGGATGTCCTTGCCCACGAAGTCCCGCAGGAACAGGGCCGCCGTGATCGAGCCGCCGGGCCGGGGGCCGGTGTTCTTGAGGTCGGCCACGCCGCTCTTGAGGCCGTCCTTGTAGGAGGCCCGCAGGGGCATGCGCCACAGGGCCTCACCACCCCGCTCACCGGCGGCCAGCAGGGCCTCGGCCAGGCCGTCGCTGGGCGACCAGAGGCCGGCGATCTCCTCGCCCAGGGCGATCACGCAGGCGCCGGTGAGGGTGGCCAGGTCCACCAGGGCGTCGGGCTCGAGCTTGCTGGCATACACCAGGGCATCGGCCAGGGTGAGGCGCCCCTCGGCGTCGGTGTTGTTGATCTCGATCGTCTTGCCGTTGGAGGCGGTGACGATGGCGCCCGGGTGGATGGCGTTGCCGCTGATCATGTTCTCGCAGGCGGCCACGATCGCGTGCACCTCCACGCCCGCCGGCTGCAGTTCGGCGATGGTCCGCATGGCCCCCAGCACCGCCGCGCTGCCGCCCATGTCGTACTTCATCATCTCGATCTGGGAGCCGGCGGTCTTGAGGTTGTAGCCGCCCGAATCGAAGGTGAGGCCCTTGCCCACCAGCACCAGGCGCCGCTCCGAGCCGGCGGCCGGTCTGTAGGTGAGGTGGATGAATTTGGGGGGCAGATCCGAGCCCTGGGCCACCGCCAGGTAGGAGCCCATGCCCAGGGCCTCGCAGTCGGCGCGCTCCAGCACCTGCAGCTCCAGGCCGAAGTCCCGGGCGATGGCGGCGGCCGTGTCGGCCAGGCCCTGGGGGGTCACCACGTTGGGGGGCGCGGCCACCAGCTCACGGGCCAGCTCCACGCCGGCGCACACGGCCGACACCCCGGCCAGGGAGGCCGCGCTGGCTTCCGGCTGGCCCAGCAGGGTCACGCCGCTGGGCAGCTGGCGGGGTTCGCTCTCGCTCTTGAAGCGCTGGTCGGCGAACAGGCTGAGGCGCACCGCCTCAGCGATGGCGGCCGCCGCGGCGCCGGCCTCCAGGCTCTCCAGGGGCAGGGCCAGCCCCAGCTCCCCACCCCCGGCGGCCAACGCAGCCTTGGCGGCGGCGGCGGCCGCCGCCCGCAGGCCATCGAGGCTGAGGTCGGCCGGATCGCCCAGACCCACCAGCACCAGGGTGCGGGGGCTCTGGCCCAGCAGCTCGAAGCTCACACTCTCGCCGGGCTTGGCCTTGAACGGGCGCTGCCGCAGCCGCTCGCCCAGGGCCGCCCCGAAGCGCGTCTCCAGCTCGCCGCGCTGGGCTGCGGCCAGGGCGCCCTCGCCGCCGAACAGGCCCACCGCCAGAACGTCGCCGCTCCAGTCGCGGGCGGTGGACGGGCTGCAGCGGAACTCCATCGGGACCTGGCGGGTGGGCGCGATCGTAGGTCTGCTGGCAGGGGCGGCGCCGGCCGCGCTGGCTCAGTCCAGGTCGGCGGTGAAGGGGGTGGCCCAGCGGGCCCGCGTCTCCTTGTTGAAGGGGGGCAGCCAGCGCTGGATCAGGGCCTGCTCCAGGGCGCGGCGGCGCTTCATGGCCGCCGGGGCATCGCTCCAGAAGCGGATCGACAGCTGGCAGCGGAGCTGGGCCCGCTGCAGGGCTTCGCCGTAGGCCGCCAGGTAGCTCTTGCAGTCGTGCTCGCCCTTCCAGCGGCGATCGGCCTGGCCCGTCTCGCCCACGTAGAGCAGCAGCGGCTGCTCCTCCAGGTGGGGCGGCCGATCCAGCACGAAATAGAGGGCGGCGCCCGCCTGGGGGGCGCTGGGCCAGCGCCAGAACTGCAGGTGCTGGGCGGCCAGGGCCAGGGGGTCCAGGCCGGCGGCCAGGCGCTCGAGGTCGTCCGTGGCAGCTCCGCCGGCCGGGCAGCCAGCCGCCGCGTCCCAACCGGCATCCGCCGCGGGCGATCCGCTGGGCCAGAGGCTGCCCTGGCGGGCCGGGCCGGCGTCTGCGGCCCCGGCGGCCGCCGCGAACAGCGGAGCCTGGACACCGGCCAGCCGCTGCTGCCAGTCGCGCAGCTGCCGCTGCTGCAGCGGCAGCGCCTCGGCCCCGGCCGCCGGGCGGGGTGCGTCCGCGGCGCGGCCGGGGCCTTCCAGCCCGGAGCCTTGGCCCAGGTCCGGGCCGAACAGGTTGCCCTGGCGGGGCTGGCGAGCGGGTGCCATCGGCCCTCAGGCGGAGCGCGGCAGCTCGGGACCGGCGGGGCCCTTGCCGAAGCGCACCCGGCCGATCAGCTGTTCCACCACCGCCGGCGGTAGCTGCAGCCGCTCCTGCAGGTCCGCCAGATGGGCGAAGGGCTCCCGCTGGCGCTCGCGCAGCAGCCGCTGGCAGCGCGGCCCCGCCAGCTCCGGCAGCCGCTGCTGCAGCTCCGCCGCGCTGGCCCGGTTCAGATCCACCGCCTGGGCTCGGGATGCGGCCGGGGCCGCATCCCCGTACCAGCGGAACAGCAGCAGCGGCTCCCAGCTGCGCAGCAGGGTGCCATCGAGCTCCAGCAGGCGCTGCAGATCGTCCGGGCCGCTGAGCTGCACGCCGCCGGCCTGCAGCCGCAGCAGCAGATCCACCTGGGCCGGCTGCAGGCCGGGCAGCCGCAGCCAGTCGGCCGCGGTGGCGCGGTTCACATCGAGGCGCCAGCCCAGGGCGGCGGCATGGCGCACCTCCTCGGCGGAGCTCAGGCGCCTGGACGGGTTCTGGCGCAGCTTGAGGGCCAGCAGCTCCTGCTCGATCCGCTCCTGCTCGAGGGCCTCGGGCTGCAGCGGATCGCTGGGCCGGGCTGCGGCTGGCTGGGGAGCGGCCTGGCCGCGCTCGCCGGCGGGTCGGGCCCGCGGCGCCAGCTGCCCGGCGGCCTCCAGCAGGCTGCGGGCGAGGGGATCCAACCAGTGGCCCTTGGCCATGGCGGCTGGGGCGCGCTCAGGGACGCCCGACCTTACCGAGGGCGGCCTCACTCCACCAAGCCCAGCCGGATTCCCAGCGCTGCGGCGTGGGTGCGGTTGCGGGCGCCCAGCTTGGTCATCACCCGGCCCATGTGGGTCTTGACCGTTTCGGCCGTCACGTAGAGCTGGCTGGCGATCTCGGCATTGCTGTGGCCATCGGTGGCCTGGGCCAGCACGGCCAGCTCCCGGGGGCTGAGGTCCTCGCGGGGGCCGTCCTGGTGGAGGCCATCCAGCTCGGGATGGGCGAACAGGCTGCGCAGGCCCCGGTCGAGGTAGAGGCCGCCGTTGCACACCGCCCGCACCGCGGCGGCACCGTCGCCCAGGCCGAGGCGCGACTCCAGGCAGAGCCCCTCGCAGCCGGCGCGGATGGCGGCCCGGATCCGCGCCCGGCGCCGCGGGTTGCCCACGATCAGCAGGGTGCGCTGCTCGGGATCGTGCTGCTTGACGGCCAGCACCAGCGCCACGCCGCAGCCCTGCTCCAGCTGATCGCTGCAGATCAGCACGTCGGGCCGGTGCCGCCTCACCTGGACCAGTCCCTCGGCCTCGGTGGTGCCCGCCCCCAGCACCTGGCCGGGGCGGGCGAAGTTGCTGCTGATCACGCTGAGGGTGAGACGACTGCCCAGGCAGAGCACCAGGCGGCTGTCCCGCAGCAGCGCCTGGCTTTCCAGGGTGTTGCGGTGCAGCTGCTCCAGCAGCGGGGTGTAGTCCATGCCGATCGGGTTGTCAGCGCAGTCCCCAGACTGTCCCTGTGGAGGGCTGGGTGCCACGGAATTCAGGCAATGGCGATGGTGACCGTGGCGACGGTGACCGTCCGCGACCGTTGCCGTCCGCCGCCGTGGAGCATCCCCAGCCCGGTCAATACGGGCCTCCGCACTCGCCACACCCCCGTGGCGGCCAGCACAATCGAGGCCAATCCCCCAGCGCCCCTGCGCGCCGCCGGCTCCGATGGCCTTCTTCGAATCCGAGATCGTCCAGGACGAGGCCAAGCGGCTGTTCACCGATTACCAGCAGCTGATGCAGCTGGGCGGCGAGTACGGCAAGTTTGATCGCGAGGGCAAGAAGCTGTTCATCCAGCGGATGGAGGAGCTGATGGACCGCTACCGCGTGTTCATGAAGCGCTTCGAGCTCTCCGACGACTTCCAGGCCAAACTCACGGTGGAGCAGCTGCGCACCCAGCTGAGCCAGTTCGGCATGACGCCCGAGCAGATGTTCGAGCAGATGCACCGCACCCTGGAGCGGATGAAGGGCGAACTGGAGAAGCAGGGCTGAAGGGCATGGCTCGAGCTGGCCGGAACTCCCCTGGGGAGGGCCTCTGCGTACGATCCGCAGCGATTGCCAGACGCGGCGCAGGAGATGGCGAAGGGCACGTGGGCGCTACCGGACTGGCTCGAGCGGGGCGTCGCTGATCTGTTCCCGGCCGGGGCGGCAGCCGAGTCGGCGGCGGATCCCGACCAGCAGCTGGCGGCCCGCCTGGCGGAGGCCGCGCGCCTCGGCCGGCCCCTGCGGGTGAAGCTCGGCATCGATCCCACCGGCTCCGACATCCACCTGGGCCACTCGATCCTGTTCCGCAAGCTGCGGGCCTTCCAGGATGCCGGCCACACGGCGGTGCTGATCATCGGCGACTTCACCGCCCGCATCGGTGATCCCACCGGCAAGAGCGCCACCCGGGTGCAGCTCAGCGCCGCCCAGGTGGAGGCCAACGCCGAGACCTATCTGGTGCAGTTGGGCCTGGGCCAGGATCCCGCCCACGCCCTGCTGGATTTCCAGACCCCCGGCCGCCTGGAGGTGCGCCGCAACAGCGAGTGGCTGGCCAGCCTGGATCTGCCCCAGGTGATCGAGCTGTTGGGCACCTCCACGGTGGGCCAGATGCTCGCCAAGGAGGATTTCGCCAACCGCTACGGCTCCGGCACGCCGATCTCCCTGCACGAGTTCCTCTACCCGCTGCTGCAGGGCTACGACTCGGTGCAGGTGCGCGCCGATGTGGAGCTGGGCGGCACCGACCAGAAGTTCAACGTGGCCATGGGCCGTGACCTGCAGCGCCATTTCGGCCAGCGGCCCCAGTTCGGGATGCTGCTGCCGATCCTGCCGGGCCTCGATGGCGTGCAGAAGATGAGCAAGAGCCTGGGCAACACCGTGGGCCTCACGGAGGACCCCCTCTCGATGTATTCCAAGCTCGAGAAGGTGCCCGATGCGGCGGTGGAGGAGTACCTCACCCTGCTGACCAACCTGGAGCTGGCGGGCCTGCCCGCGAACCCGCGGGAGCGGCAGAAGGCGATGGCGCTGGAGATCACCCGCCAGCGCCATGGGGCGGCCGCGGCTGAGGCGGCCCAGGCCGATGCGGCGAAGCTCGTGGCCGGCGCCGCCGGCAGCGGAGCGGCGGATGCGGACGTGCCGGAGGCCTCGCTGGCGGTGGTGAACTTCCCCGCCAAGGCCTTCTATCTGCTCAGTGCCGTGGGCATCTGCGCCAGCAGCAGCGAGGCGCGCCGTCAGATCCAGGGGGGTGGCGTGAAGCTCGACGGCGAGAAGCTCACCGATCCCAACCAGGAGTTCGCCTCGGCGGCCGCCCTGGAGGGCAAGGTGCTGCAGCTCGGCAAGAAGACCTTCCGGCGGCTGGTGAGCGGCTGAGGGCGGGACGTCCTGGCCTTGTCCGCCGAGACTGCCTCATTCGCGTTGGAACGTCCCCATCCCGTCGAGGTTGAGGTTGTCGAGGCGCACAGCGGTGGCACGGCCGCCTGATCCCACCGTGAACGCCACGGCGCTGGGGCCGTAGGCGTTCTCGCCCACGGGCTGGTAGCGGAAGGTGTGACCGCTGACGTGGCTGAGCGGGAAGCGCAGCGGCGCCGGACCCAGTTCCAGCTCCAGCCCCTGCCCCTGCTGCCGCACGGTGATCGGGCCCACGTAGGCGTTGCGGTAGCGGCCCGCATAGGCCTGCGGCGGCAGGGCCGGGATCGGTGCGGCGGGCGTCACCACCTGGGGGTAGTCCTGGCTGGTCACGGCCTGGAACACCTTGTTCAGCGCCGGGAAGTAGTCCTGCCGGATCGCGCCGCGGCTGGCGAGATCCAGGACGCTCAGGGCCAGGCTCTCGGGCAGGCCCACCGGCTGGGCATTGGTGAGGGCCACGATCCCCAGCTTCTCCTCCGGCAGCAGATACACGGCGGTGGAGGCGCCGAGGTTGAAGGCGCCCGAATGGCTCAGCTGCACCTCGCCGCGGTCGGTGTAGCCCACCCCCCAGCCGAGCCCGTAGAGCCCGGCATGGTCCTGGCTTGGATGCTTCGGCGGGGTGCTGATCATCTGGGGGCGATGGGTCTCGCCCAGGGCCTCGGCTGCCACCAGCTGGCGCCCATCGATCCGGCCGCCGGCTAGCTGCAGCCGCAGCCACTGGCCCAGGTCGCGGGCCGACGCGCTCACCCCACCGGCCGGTGCCTGGGCCTGGGGATCGCGCTGGTAGCGGGCCACCCAGCGGCCGTCCTCGCGCACGTGGGGCCGGGCTCGGTTGGCCGTCGCCATCAGCTCACTGAAGCGGGAGGTGGTGCGGGTCATGCCCAGGGGCCGGTAGAGCCGCTGGGCCGAGAGCGCCTCCCAGTCCTGATCCGTCGTCCGGGCGGCCGCCACGGCGCCGGCCGTGAAGCCGAAGTTGGTGTAGTTGTAGACGGCTCGGAAGCGGTTGCCGATCGGGATCAGGCGCAGTCGCCGCAGGATCGTGTCCCGATCGAAGCCGATGTCCTCCAGGTGGTCGCCGGCGTGGTCCGGCAGGCCGCTGCGGTGGGAGAGCAGGTCCCGCAGGGTCACGCTGCCGGCGATCGCTGCCGGGCCGATGCGGGCCTCCGGCAGGGTGCGCAGCACCGGGTCGTCCCAGCCCACGCGACCGTCGCCCACCAGGGCTGCCACCACGGTGCTGGCGATGGGCTTGGAGAGTGAGGCCAGCTGGAACACCGTGTCGCCGTCCACCGGCGCCGGCTGGCCCGCCTCCAGCACACCGAAGCCCCGCAGGTAAATGACCCGGTCGTTGTGCACCACCACCACGGACAGGCCCGGCACGCCGGTGCGCCGCAGCAGGTCTTCGGCCAGGCCGTCCAGCTGGGCCAGGGCGCTCTGCAGCCGGGCGGGGGTGACCTGGAGCGGCGGCGGCTTGGGACCATCGGCCGCCCGGGCCGCCGGGACGTGGAGCGCCACCAGGCTGAGGCCGGCGCCGGCGAGCAGGGCCAGGGTGGCCCGAGGGGCCGGAGCGGCCCGGCGCGTCTGCCGGGCTGGGCGCAGGGCCGTGGCGCGCGCTGCCATTGAAGCCCTGCCGCTGCCGGGAGCCTAGGAACGGTCTTTGGATTCGCCCGCCGCGGCTCCCCCACCAGGCTGCGCCCGCTGTGCCTGGTGGGGAAGCCTTGTTCCGCTCCATGCTGCCCGCTCTGCCGGGACCTGAGGGGGGCCTGGGGCGGCGCTTCCTATCCTGGCCAGCCTGAACGGGGCCAGTCCGGTGAGCGAACGCGATCTGTCCGGGCCGTCGGCCCCGATCCCGCCCGCCGTTCCCACCGCGGCGGCCGATCGCCTCATCGTCGCCCTCGATGGCATGGATCCCGAGCGGGCCCTGGCCTTCGCCGCCGCCCTTCCCGAGCTGCGCTGGGTGAAGGTGGGGCTCGAGCTGTTCGGGGCCGGCGGTCCGGCGGTGGTGCGGGAGCTGCGTCAGCGCGGCCTGCGGGTGTTCCTCGACCTCAAGTTCCACGACATCCCGGCCACCATGGCCGGTGCCTGCCGCAGCGCGGCCCGGCTCGGGGCCGAGCTGATCACGGTGCATGCCTGTGCGGGCAGCGAGGCCCTGGCGGCGGCCCAGGCCGCCGCGCTGCAGGCCGCCGCAGACTCCGGCCTGCCGGCACCCACCCTGCTGGCGGTGACGGTGCTCACCAGCTGGGATCCGCTGCGCTTCGCCGCCGAGCTGGCCATCGAGGAGCCGCTGCAGACCTACGTGCCGCGCCTGGCACAGCTGGCGGCGGCCTCCGGGATCGGCGGGGCCGTGTGCTCGCCCCTGGAGGTGGCGGCCCTGCGCGCCGCCCACCCCCATCCCTTCGCCCTGGTGACGCCGGGCATCCGGCCGGTGGGGGCGGATCGCGGCGATCAGCAGCGGGTGCTCACCCCCGCCCAGGCCGTGGCGGCGGGCTCCAGCCAGCTGGTGATCGGGCGACCGATCACGGCGGCGGCGGATCCGGCGGCAGCCTTTGCGGCCTGCTGCGCCGAGCTGGAGAGCTGAGCGCTCGGCCGGTCCTGGGTGACCTGCTCTGGCGGAATGGAGGTTGTCCCCGAGTCCCGCCGCCATGGCTGCCACCGACTCCCCCCCAATGCGGCTCCGCCGGGCATCGGCGCGATGTCGCTCAAATCGGAATTCGTGAAGAAGCTGTAGGCAGCTCTGTCGCCGCGTCGCGATGCCCCGCCTGCCGATCCAGACGGCCCAGCCTCCGCTGCGGTTCATTCCGCCGGCCTACACCCCCTGGCTGCGACGCCTGGCGCAGGCGGCGTTGCCGCTGCTGCTGCGCCTGCGTCGCATCCAGTGCACCGAGAGCCTCGGCGCCGAGCGGCTGGCGGCCCTGCTGGCCGAGCAGCAGGCCGGCCGGGCCCGCCTGCTGCTGGCCTTCCGCCACCCCAGCACCCTGGATCCGCTGCTGATGGCCCAGCTGCTCTGGTGCGGCGTGCCGCGAGCCGCCCGCCGGGCCGGCATCCGCCTGCCTGGCACCGTCCACAGCCAGTTCCTCTACGACCGCGGCATCCCCCTCTGGGCCGGCCCCCTGGCCGGCTGGCTGCTCTGCCACCTCGGCGGCATTCCGATCCAGCGGGGCAAGCTGGATCGCCTCGCCCTCAAGACCGCCCGCGACCTGTTCGCCCACGGCCCCTTCCCCCTGGCGATCGCGCCCGAGGGGGCCACCAACCACCACGGCGAACTGCTCAACCCCCTGGAGCCGGGCCTGGCCCAGATGGCCTTCTGGTGCTGCGAGGACCTGGCCGCCGAGGGGCGCAGCGAGCAGGTGTGGATCGTGCCGGTGGGGCTGCGCTACAGCCTGCTCCGGCCCCGCTGGCAGGGGATCGATGCCCTGCTGGCGGGTCTGGAGGAGCGGCTGGATCTGGGGGTGCCCGGCGCCGCGGCCACCTCCGCTGTACCGGCGGAAGCGGGGCCGGGGGATCGGCGCTACGGCCGGCTGATCGCCATCGCCGAGCGGCTGCTGGCCCTGCTGGAGGACTTCTACCGCGAGGCCTACGGCGTGCGTCCCGAGCGGGAGCGGCCGTTCCTCGAGCGGATCGACCGCCTGCGCCAAGCCGCCCTGGCGGTGGCGGAGGGCCAGTTCGGCCTGCTGGCGAAGGGCAACCTGCAGGAGCGCTGCCGCCGCATCGAGCAGGCCGGCTGGGAGCGCATCTACCGCGCCGACCTCGATGGGCTCTCGCCCGTGGCCCGCAGCCTGGCGGACTGGAATGCCAGCGAGGCGGCCCTGCGCATGGGCCACATGCGGCTGGTGGAGCACTTCGCCTCCCTCAGCGGCTCCTACGTGGCCGAGAACCCCAGCCCGGATCGCTACGCCGAGGTGCTGCAGATCCTCTGGCGGGCGGTGGCCTGGATCCAGGGGCCTGGCGGTGCCCCTCTGCCCGACCTGGGGCCCCTGCAGGCCTGCATCACGGTGGGGCCGCCAATCGCCGTGTCGGAGCACTTCGCCGACTACCAGCACAATCGCCGCAGGGCGGTGGAGCGGTTGACGGCTGCGCTGGGGGCTCGCCTGGAGGCCAGCATCGGGCTGGCACCCACCGCTGCCGATGGCACGCTGCCCCCCCTGGATGAGCCATGGGCCTGAGCTTTCGCTTCCGGCCCTGCGGTGCGGGCCGCTACGCCGAAGCGGCGTTCCTCGGCGTCTGGCTGGTGGGCTGGCTGCTGGCCGAGACCATTGTCCTGGGGCTCCTGGGTGCCGGGGCCAGGTCGCTGCTGCTGGGCCTTCCCCTGGCGGGCTCCAGTTTGCCGGCATCGCCGGGGCCGGCCCTGGCGATCGGGGGCTTCCTGGTGGTGTGGCTCTCCCTCTGGACGGTGGGTGGGGTGCTGGCCCTGCGCCAGTTGTTGCGCTGCCTCTGGGCCGAAGACCGGCTCAGCCTGGAGGATGGCTCCCTCTCGCTCAGCCGCCGGCTGGGGCCGTTTCGCACCCGCCAGCGCCTCGCGGACCGCACGATCCGGCAGGTGATGGTCCGCAGCGGCCGCGGTGGTGCCCTTGCCCTGGGGCCCTTGGTGGCGGAACGGAGGGATGGGCAGGTGGTGACCCTGACGGATCTGGGAACTCCGCAGCAGCGGGCGGAGGCCGCCGCTGCCCTCCAGGTGGCGCTGGCCCTGCCGGATGTCCCGACCGTGAGGAGGGCCTCGGCGGGGGCGCTGCCCCGGGGCTGGGACTGCCTGGAGCCCAGCTTCGGCAGCGCCCTGCTGGTGCCGGAGCGCCGCCGCCGCCGCCGCCAGGCCGTCGCGATCAGTGCGATCGCCCTGACGCTGGCCGCCATCCTGGCCCTGACCCTGCAGCAGGCCCGCTTCGAACCCAGTGTCTGGCCGTTCGGCCTGATGCTGCTGGCATTGACTCTCGGCGTTGCCTGGGCCAGCGCGTGGCTCTGGCTCGGTCGCCTGGAGTGGCGGCTCGAGGCCCGGCGCCTGGTGCTGCAGCGGCGCTTCGGGTCAGGGCTGCGGGAGCTGGCGGAGCTGCGCGCCCTGCAGCTGCGGGAGCACCTCGACAGCGATGGCGATGCCTGGTACATCCTGGCGAGCCCCGACGGGGCTGGCCGACCGATCCTGCAGGTCATGGGCGATCCCCAGGAGCCCCGGGCCCTGGGTCAGTGGTTGGCCCACCGCACCGGCATCCCCTTCGAAGACGCGGTACCGTCCGCCGACGAGCGCCTGGCCGCAAGGCAGCAGGAACTCGAGCGGCTGCGCCGCCAACTGGCGGGGAGTGGCCGGTGGGGCCGGCTGGCCCTGAGGCTGCTGGAGGGAGTAGAGCGCCGCGGCGGCTGAGGACTCAGGCCGCGACCGTGACCGTGGGCACCAGCTCGGCGTAGAGCCGCTCGAGGGCGTCGATGTTGCGCGTGAGGGTGTAGCGCTCCAGCACCCGCGCCCGGGCACGGCGCCCCAGCTCGGCGGTCAGCACCGGCTGGTCGCGCAGCACCGGCAGCAGGGTGCGCAGCTGGGTGGTGACCCCCTGGGTGCTGATCACGATGCCGGCCCCGCCCTCCAGCACCTCGCCGTCGGCGCCGGCATCGGTGGCCACGCAGGCGGTGCCGCTGGCCATCGCCTCCAGCAGCGCCAGGCTGAGGCCCTCCACCAGCGAGGGCAGCAGGAACACCTCCGCCAGCTGCAGCAGCGCCAGGCGTCTGGCCCGCTCGGGCTCATAGCCCCACCAGATCACCTGGGCCTCCTCGCCGATCGCCTGCTGCAGCGAGGGCCGCAGCGGGCCGTCGCCCACCACCACCAGCACGCAGCCTTCGGGTTGCACGAGCCGCCAGGCCCGCAGCAGGGCCTCCACGTTCTTCTCGGTGGCGATGCGGCCCATGTAGAGGAACACCCGCCGGCCGGAAAAGCGCTGCCGCAGCGTCGCCAGTTCCGCCTTCACGCCGCTGTCCGGGGGCTCCTGGCCGGCCGGGGCCCACTGCTGGGGATCCACTCCGTTGGGGATCACCGCCAGGCGGCTGCGCTTCACCCCCAGCCGGGCCAGCACCTCGGCCTGCAGCTCGGAGAACACGATCACCCGGTCGAAGCGGGCCAGCGACGGGGCATAGAGCTGGTAGGTGAGCTGCTGGGTGCCGGCACTGAGGTTGCGCAGGCTGGCGTCGAAGGCCGGGTGGAAGGTCGCCACCAGCGGCAACCCCAGCTGCTGGCACAGATCCGGCAGCAGGAAGTCCAGCGGCGAGAGGGTGAGGCTGGCGTGCACCAGGTCCGGCCGCAGCCGCTCCAGCGACTCGCGCAGCTCGCGCTGGGCCCCCGGCGACGGGATCGTGTACACCTGGGACTTCACCAGGTAGGGCAGGGCCACCTCCGGCGCCTCGGCGCTGCCCACCACGTACACCGGGCTCGGGTCCTGGCCGGGGTGCTGCTCCGGCTCGTGGTCATCGCGACGCAGCGGGAAGCCGGTGGGGGTGTCGAAGTGGATGAAGCTGATGCCGTGGCCGCGGCGCCGGAGGGCCTCGGTGATGGTCAGGCCGTAGGTGACGTTGCCGCAGAAGGGCGATTTCTTGCCCAGCCAGGCAATGTGAACCACGCCGCCGCGCCTCGCTCGAAAGGTAACGCTAGCAGCGTTTCCAGGGCCGCTCGAGCAGCGCCGCCACCAGGGCCAGGGCCGCCAGGACCCACAGCACCGGCAGCAGGCCGAAGCGGCTCACGAGGGTGCCGGCCAGCACGAGGGGCACGCTGAGGGCGATGTTGATCAGGTTGTTCTGCAGGCCGAACACCTTGCCGCGCTGGCTCTCCGGCGTGTCCTCCTGGATCGTGGTCTGGGCGGGGATCGCCAGCAGGGCCGCCCCCACGCCGAGCACGCCGCAGAGGGTGAGGGTGAGCAGCAGGCTGCCCCGCAGCTGGCCCAGCAGCACCAGGCTCCAGGCGATGGTGCCCAGGCCCGCCGAGGCCAGCACGCGCCGGTTGAAGCCATGGCCCACCTGGGCCACGGCCACCGCCCCCACCGCCAGGCCGGCCCCACTCATGGCCAGCAGGGTGCCGAAGCGGGTGGGCCCCAGCCCCTGGATCGCCGAGGCCAGGCTGATCGACATCACGTAGAGGGCCGCCAGCAGGCTGTAGAGCAGCACCAGGTGGAGCATCGAGCTGCGCACGCTCGGCAGGTCGCGCAGCACCTGCATGCCCTCGCCGATCTCCCGCCAGACGCTGGTGGTGCTGGCGGGCTTCACCTCCTCCTCCACCCGGATCCAGGCGATGAACAGGGCGGCCAGGCCATAGCAGAGGGGCAGCAGCACGAATTCGCCGTTGGCGATGCCCAGCCGTGCCAGGCCGTGCTGCAGCAGCCGCAGCACCGGATCGCCGAGGGCGAAGCCCACGATCGTGGCGCCCATGCTGGTGGCCTGATAGAGCGAATTGGCCGCCAGCAGCTGGGGCGCCGGCACCAGCATCGGGATCGCCGCCTGTTCGGCCGGGGCGAAGAACTGGGTCAGCACCGATTCGAGAAAGGTGATCAGCAGCAGGCCCCAGTAGCCCCAGCTCAGCCCCAGCCAGTGGGGCCCATCCAGCAGGCACAGGGGCACGAGCATCGCCAGGCCGGCGCGGATGCCGTTCGAGGCCACCATCACCTCGCGCTTGCGCCAGCGGTCGGCCCAGACCCCCGCTACCAGGCCCAGCAGCATCGCCGGGATCGTGTTGGCCACGTAGATGCCTGTGGCCAGCAGGGTGATCAGCTGGGCGCGACTCTCGATGTCGAGCTTGAAGTGGCCGGCGGCCTCCGCCAGGGCGCCGCCGGCCGGGGGCGTGCTGCTCACCCAGTACTGGGCGATCAGGAACACCATCAACACGATGTAGAACTTGTCCGCCAGCTGGCTGAACACCTGGCCGAGCCACAGCTTGCGGAACTCCGGCAGCGCCAGGACCCCCTGGATGCCGGACGGTCTGGCGCCGGACGGTCTGGCGGTTCCGCTCAAGGGCTCCATCGGTTGCCGGACCCCGATGATGCCGCAGCAGGCCCCCCTGGCACGATCGCCTCGCGCACCAGCCTCCAGGCCCGGGGCGAGCGGGCCAGGTGCTCGCGGCTCCAGATCTCCACCAGCTGCAGCAGCCGCAGCCACACCGGCACGGGACCCATCAGGCTGCCGTCCCGCTTGCGGGGCAGGGCCGGCCGCGGCAGCCGCTGCAGCAGGGCCAGCTCCGAGGCGTTCAGCACCAGCTGGGCCCCCGCCACGGCCCCCATCACCAGGCCCTCGGCGGGGATCAGGCTGCAGCGCCAGCTCCAGTCGCCCAGGGGGGGCTCGAGGCGGGTGCCGCTGCGGGCGCAGTGGGCCAGGGGCAGGGCGTAGCCCCCCAGGGCCAGCAGGTGCACGCTGCCCTGCACCGCCAGGGCCAGGGCCTCCACGCCTTCGCTGCGCTCCTGCACCACCAGCTCCAGCCGCGCCAGCTGCAGCAGCAGGTCGTCGAGCAGGCCCGGCACGGCGACGCCCTCGGGCACCAGCTGCAGGCTCAGTTCCGCCAGGCCCTGGGCCGCCGCCAGGGTCTCCAGCCGCTGGGCCAGGGCGGCGAAGTTGCGCCGCACCTGCAGCTGGCGCACCCGCCGCAGGCCGCGGCCGCCGCCCACCTGCAGCAGCAGCACCGCCAGGGGCACCGCCGCCGCCAGGGAGCTCTTCGGCTTGCGGGCGCCGGGCACCGCCAGGCGCACCAGGCCGTCGCTGGCGCTGAGCAGGGTGAGCAGGCGATCGCTCTCGCCCAGGGGGCCGGCCTTGAGCACCAGCCCCTCCAGGCGGCTGTCGCCGCTCACGGTGTGGGGGGCTCGCCGGTTGCGCTCCCCGCCGCCGCGCGGCCGCCGCCCTGGCGCAGGGCCTGCATCAGCGCCACGCCGCGGCTGGTGCCGAGGCGGCTGGCACCGGCCTCCACCAGGGCCAGCGCCTGCTCCAGATCGGCGATGCCGCCGGAGGCCTTGATCCCGGCCCGGCCCCGGGCCAGCTCCCGCAGCCGCCGCACCTGGTCCACGCTGGCGGCCGGGCCGAAGCCGCTGCCGGTCTTGAGATAACTGGCGCCCACGTCGATCGCCGCGGCCACCGCCAGCTCCAGGGCCTCCGGCGCCAGGCGACCCGCCTCCAGGATCACCTTCACCGGCAGGCCCAGCTCCACGATCGGGGCCAGGTCCTGGCAGAAGGCGCCGCTGTCGCCATCGGCCAGGGCCCCGAAATCGGGCACCACATCCAGCTCGTCCGCCCCGGCGGCGGCGGCCCATTCGGCCTCCGCCCGCTTGATCGCCGCGGGGATGGCGCCGAAGGGAAAGCCCACCACCCCCACGAGCCGGGTGCGGGAGCCGCTGTTGCCGAGGCGTTCCCGGGCCACCGGCAGCCAGCGCGACGCCACGCACACGCCGGCAAAGCCGAAGTGGCGGGCTTCGTCGCAGCAGCGCCGGATCGCCTCGCTGCCCACGTGGGGATCCAGCAGGGCGTGGTCGATCAGGGGGGCGAGGTCGGGGAGGTCGCGGGCCACGGGCTCAGGAAACCGGCCGGAGGCCGGCTGAAACCGGCACGGCCCCTGGGGGCCGTGCCGGATCGGTGGGGGCAGTCTCCCCCGGCCCGCTCAGGATTCCCGCGCCTGGATCACGCCGAAGCCGCCGTGGTTGCGGTGATACACCACCTGCAGCTCCCCGCTCTCGGCGTCGCGGAACAGGTAGAAGTCGTGGTCGATCAGCTCCAGCTGGTGCAGGGCGTCGTCCAGGCTCATCGCCGGCATGGCGAAATATTTACGGCGCACGCCGGGGCTGGGCAGCTCCGCCTCCTTGCCGTCGGTGAGGCTGGAACCGGGGGGCGGCAGGGTGGCGGCGCCGGCCTCCTCGTCGCGGGCGGAGCGGTGCACCGGACCCTGGTGCTGTTCCTGCAGCCGATCCTTGAAGCGCCGCAGCTGGCGGGTCAGCTTGTCGGCCACCAGATCGATGCTGGCGTAGAGGTTCTCGCTGCGCTCCTGGGCCCGGATCACGGTGCCGTTGGCGAAGACCGTCACTTCCGCGGTCTGCTGCGGCACCCGCGGATTGCGGGCCACCGAGAGGTGCACATCGGCCTCCTTGACCAGGCCGTTGAAGTTGCCGATCGCGCGCGTCAGCTTCTCCTCCGTGTAGTCGTGAATGGCCGGCGTTACGTCCAGATTGCGGCCGTGGATCAGAAGCTTCATCCCAGTGCTCCCAGGCTTCGGGGACGTCCCAACGCTAGGAACGGTGGGTGAAAACCCCAGCCGCTGACGCAATCTGTTTCCAATCTCCAGGCCCGGTGGACTACGCCACGGGCTGGGGGTGGCAGCGGCAGCTGCAGGGGCGGTTGCTGGCGGATCCGGCCGGCCCCGACGCGGTGCTGCTGCTGGAGCACGAGCCCTGCTACACCCTGGGCCGCGGCGCCAGTGAGGCCTTCCTGGGCTTCGATCCGGCCGCGCCGCCGGCGCCCCTGTTCCGCATCGACCGGGGCGGTGAGGTGACCCACCACGTGCCGGGTCAGCTGGTGCTCTATCCGGTGCTCAACCTGCAGCGCCATGGCGCCGACCTGCACCTCTACCTGCGGGAGCTGGAGGGGGTGGTGCTGGATCTGCTGGCGGAGCTGGGGCTGGAGGGGCAGCGGGTCACCGGGCTCACCGGGGTGTGGCTGGAGGGCCGCAAGCTGGCGGCCATCGGCGTGGGGGCGCGGCGCTGGATCAGCCAGCACGGCCTGGCCCTCAACGTGGACTGCGACCTGGCCGGCTTCGGCGCGATCGTGCCATGCGGCATCGCCGATCGGCCCGTGGGGCGCCTGCTGGACTGGCGGCCGGAGCTCACGGCGGTGCAGCTGCGGCCCCGGCTGCTGGCGGCCTTCGCCCGGCGTTTCAACCTGGCGCTCCGTCCCCCTCGGCCCCCCGAAATCCTGCAGGGCTTGTAACGATGCCCCTCAGTCCGCCACCGCGCTGAGCGCGCCCACCGAGATGGCCCCATCCACCCGGAGCTCCAGCCGCGCCGAAATCCACTGGAGCGCCGATCGCAGCGATCACCGCGCCCTGGCCCTGCGCGACGACTGGAGCGGCATCAGCGGCCTCGAGCAGCTCTGGCCGGCGCTGGCGGAGCGCTATGGCGCGGCGGTGGCCGTGGAGGCCCCCCACGCCAAGCCGCCGGAAACCCTCAGCTACCGCGAGCTGCAGCAGCGGATCGACCAGGCCGCGGCGGCCTTCGCAGCCCTGGGGGTGCGGCCGGGCGACGTGGTGGCCCTGTTCGCCGAAAACGGTCCCCGCTGGCTGGTGGCCGACCAGGGGCTGATGCGTGCCGGCGCCGCCGATGCGGTGCGGGGCAGCGCCGCCCCGGCCGAGGAGCTGCGCTACATCCTGCGCGACTCGGGCGCCATCGGCCTGGTGGTGGAGTCGGCCGCGTTGCTCCAGCAGCTGGCCCTGGGCTCCGAGGAGCTGGGGCGGCTGCGCTTCGTGCTGGTGCTGGAAGGGGAGGGGGGCGACGAGGCGCCGGTGGTGCCCTGCTTCAGCTGGGCCGACCTCCTGGCCCGCGGTGCCCAGGAGCCCGTGCCGCCCTGGCCCACGGGCGGCGAGGAGCGCCTGGCGACCCTGCTCTACACCTCCGGCACCACGGGCCAGCCCAAGGGCGTGCCCCTCAGCCACGCCAACCTGCTGCACCAGATCCGCACCCTGGGCGTGGCGGTGGCGCCCCGGCCCGGCGACCACGTGCTCAGCGTGCTGCCGATCTGGCACGCCTACGAGCGCACGGCCGAATACCTGCTGCTCAGCTGCGGCTGCCGCCAGACCTACACGACCCTGCGGCACCTCAAGGCCGACCTGCAGCGGGTCCGGCCCCAGTACCTGATCAGCGTGCCGCGGCTGTGGGAGGCCCTGCTGGCCGGCTTCGAGGATGCCGTGGCCGCCATGCCGCCGGGCCGCCAGCGCCTGCTGGGCCGGGCCCTGGCGATCAGCCGCTTCCACAGCGCCCAGAAGCGCCGCGCCCGCGACCTCACCCTCAGCCCCCATGGCCCCCTGGACCGGCTGGCCGGTGCGGCTCTGGCGGCGGGCAGCTGGCCCCTGCATGCCCTGGCGGCGCGCCTGTTCTGGCCCAAGGTGCGGGCCCAGCTGGCCGGCGGTCGGCTGGGGACGGCCATCAGCGGCGGCGGCGCCCTCGCCCCCCATGTGGATGGCTTCTTCGAGGCGATCGGCATCGAGCTGCTGGTGGGCTACGGCCTCACCGAGACGGCCCCGGTGCTCACCTGCCGCCGCCCCTGGGCCAACCGCCGCGGCAGTGCCGGCCAGCCCCTGCCCGGCACGGCCCTCAAGATCGTGGAGCTGGAGGGCCGCGCCACCCTGGGCTGGGGGGAGCGGGGCCGGGTGCTCGCCCGGGGCCCCCAGGTGATGGCGGGCTACTTCGGCAAGCCGGAGGCCACCGCCAAGGTGATCGACGCCGAGGGCTGGTTCGACACCGGCGACCTGGGTCACCTGCTGAGCGATGGCTCCCTCGTGCTCACCGGCCGGGCCAAGGACACGATCGTGCTCAGCAGCGGCGAGAACATCGAGCCCGGTCCGCTGGAGGAGGAACTGGCGGCCTGCTCCCTGGTGGAGCAGGTGATGCTGGTGGGCCAGGACCGGCGCCAGCTCGGCGCCCTGATCGTGCCGCGGCCCGAGCCCCTGGCGGCCTTCGCCCGCGAGCAGGGGCTCACCCCGCCGCCGGCCTTTCCCGACGGCTCCCCCGCCGGCGCCGAGGCGGCGCTGCTCAAGGCGCTCACCGGCCGGCTCAACCGCCGCCTGGCGGCCCGCCCCGGCTCCCGGCCCGACGAGCGCCTGGGGGGCGTGGCCCTGGTGGCGCCCTTCAGCATCGAGAACGGCCTGCTCACCCAGACCCTCAAGCAGAAGCGCGACCGCATCACCCAGCGGGATGCCGCGGCGATCGAGGCGATTTACGGCCGCTGAGCTGTGGCTGAGGCGTCCGGTTGGCCCGGGTGCGGCGATCCGGCCGTTGACCCCCAGGACCCCGGCTGACAGCCTGAGCGCTGCTTTTTTGCTTCCATGGCCGACGGCTCCCTCTCGATCAAGCGCACGATCACGGTGCGGGCCGTGGTGACCCCCCGCTGGAAGGAGGACGCCGAGCGGGAACTGAGCAACGCCATCGCCGCCAGCGACGGCCAGCTGTCCCAGCTGGAGCAGGAGGGACAGCAGGTGGTGGACGCGATCCGCAGCCAGAGCGCCAACCCCCTGGACCCCCGCGTGTCGGAGCAGGTGGCCTCGGTGCAGGAGCAGGTGGCCGCCAAGCGGGCCGAGCTGGAGGAGCAGAAGCGCCAGCTGCTGGAGCAGCAGCGCCAGGTGCGGGAGCTGGAGCTGGAGCAGATCGTGGAGCAGGGCCAGCTGGAGAGCTTCACCGACGTGCGCGTGGGCGACAACCTCGTGGAGAAGCTGCAGGTGGCGGTGGTGGTGCGCGACGGCGTGATCGAGGCGATCGAGGGCGCCTGAGCCCGGCCGGAGCGGGCGCCTGGCGGCTCCATCCCCCCGCCGGGCCGCGCCCGCAGGCCAGCGGGTCGCGTCCGCAAGCCACGTAAAATCCGCCCCAATTGCGCGGCAGACCTCCGTTGGCCACCCACGACATCTTCATGCCCGCCCTCTCCTCCACCATGACGGAGGGCAAGATCGTGGAGTGGCTGAAGAAGCCCGGCGACAAGGTCGCCCGCGGCGAATCGGTGCTGGTGGTGGAGTCGGACAAGGCCGACATGGACGTGGAGTCGTTCAATGAGGGCTTCCTGGCGGCCGTGCTGATGCCGGCCGGCGGCACCGCTCCGGTGGGCGAGACGATCGGTCTGATCGTGGAGACCGAGGCCGAGATCGCCGAGGCGGCGGCCAAGGCTCCGGCCGCTGGATCGGCGGCGGCGGCGCCCGCTGCGGCCCCTGCCGCTCCCGCTGCGGCCGCGCCGGCTCCGGTGGCCGCCGCGGCTCCCGTTCCGGTGCCTGCCGCGGCGCCCGCAGCCGTGGCGCCCGCCCCCGCCCCGGTGGCCTCCGGCCGGGTGGTGGCTTCGCCCCGGGCCAAGAAGTTGGCGGCCCAGCACGGCGTGGCCCTCGACAGCCTGCGCGGCAGCGGTCCCCACGGCCGCATCCAGGCGGAGGACGTGGAGCGGGCCCTGGGGCTGACCGTGGCCGTGCCGCGGGTGGCCGAGGGCTCAGGCCCCGCTGGGGCTGCTGCTGCCAGTAACGGGGCCGCCGCCCCTGGCGCCGCGGCTCCGGCGGCCGCCCCCGCCGGCCAGAGCTTCGGGCGCCCCGGCGAGAGCGTGGCCTTCAACACCCTGCAGGCCGCAGTGGTGCGCAACATGAACGCCAGCCTGACGGTGCCCATCTTCCACGTGGGCTACACGATCACCACCGACCGGCTCGACGCCTTCTACAAGCAGGTCAAGACCAAGGGCGTCACGATGACGGCACTGCTGGCCAAGGCCGTGGGCGTGGTGCTGGCCCGCCATCCCCAGGTGAACGCCGCAGCCAGCGACACCGCCATGACCTACCCCGGCGCCGTGAACGTGGCCGTGGCGGTGGCCATGGACGATGGCGGCCTGATCACGCCGGTGCTGGCCAACGCGGACCGCACGGATCTCTATTCCCTGGCCCGCAACTGGGCCGACCTGGTGGCCCGCTCCCGCAGCAAGCAGCTCAAGCCCGAGGAGTACAGCACCGGCACCTTCACCCTCTCCAACCTGGGCATGTTCGGGGTGGATCGCTTCGATGCGATCCTGCCGCCGGGCACCGGCGCGATCCTGGCGGTGGCGGCCTCCCGCCCCACGGTGGTGGCCGGCAAGGACGGCTCGATCCGCGTGCGGAACCAGATGCAGGTGAACCTCACCGCCGACCACCGCGTGATCTACGGCACCCACGCCGCCGCCTTCCTCAAGGATCTGGCCCAGCTGATCGAGACCAACCCCGAGAGCCTGGCCCTCTGAGTGCAGGGGGGTGCTGATGCCCCCCGACATCTCACCTTCGCGCTCGATGCTCCCGATGGATCCCGCTGATCTGCGGCTCTCCAGCTACGACTTCCACCTGCCTGAGGAGCGCATCGCCCAGCGGCCGGTGGAGCCCCGTCATGCCGCCCGACTGTTGGTGCTCGACCCAGCCGGCACGGGCCCGGCACCCCATGCCCGCCACCTGAGCGTGTGGGAGCTGCAGCACGAGCTCCAGCCCGGCGATCTGCTGGTGGTGAACGACACCCGGGTGCTGCGGGCGCGGCTGGAGGCGCGCCGGCCCACGGGCGGCGCGGTGGAGCTGCTGGTGCTGGAGCCCTGGCAGCCCCTGCCGGCAGCTTCGGCCGCCGAGGGGGTGGCGCCGGCCCCCGGCCAGTGGCTCTGCCTGGCCAAGCCGGCCAAGAAACTCAGGCCCGGCGACTGGCTCGAGCTGGTGGCGGAAGGCCAGCCGCCCCTGCCGGTGCAGGTGCTCGGCAGCGATCCCGCCACCGGCGGCCGCATCCTGCAGTTTCCAGCCGCCTGCAGCGACGCGGCGGCGCTGGAGCCGCTGCTGGTGCGCTACGGCGCCATCCCGCTGCCGCCCTACATCCACGAGCACGACGCCAGCGACAACGAGCGCTACCAGACCCGCTACGCCTCCCGGCCCGGCGCCGTGGCCGCGCCGACGGCGGGGCTGCACCTCAGCGATGAGCTCCTGGCGGCGATTCGCGCCCGCGGCGTGGAGCTGGCCACCACCACCCTGCACGTGGGCCTGGGCACCTTCCGGCCGGTGGAGACGGAAGACCTGAGCCAGCTGCAGCTGCACAGCGAATGGGTGGAGGTGAGCCCCCAGCTGGTGGCGGCGGTGGACGCCTGCCGGCAGCGCGGCGGCCGCGTGATCGCCATTGGCACCACCTCGGTGCGCAGCCTGGAGGCGGTGGCCCAGCTGCACGGGGGCGAGCTGCGCCCCCACACCGGGCCGGTGAATCTGGTGATCCAGCCCGGCTACCGCTTTGCCGTGGTGCAGGGCCTGCTCACCAACTTCCACCTGCCCAAGAGCTCGCTGCTGCTGCTGGTGAGTGCCCTGATCGGCCGCGAGCGCCTGCTTGCCCTCTACGCCGCGGCGATCGAGCGCCAGTACCGCTTCTTCTCCTACGGCGATGCCATGTGGATCGCACCGGAGGCGGTGCTGGCCGCGGCCCGCCCCCCGGGCTGAGCGGGCGCCCGGGCCCCTGGCCTCGCGCCCTCACCAACAAAAAGCCCCCGGCAGGGCCGGGGGCGCTAGGGGGTTGGCTTGGTGTCCCCGAGGCCGACGATCAGGCGGCGGCCAGGTTGGCGGCCACGAAGTCCCAGTTCACCAGCTTGTCGAGGAAGGTGGTGATGTAGTCGGGGCGGCGGTTCTGGTAGTCGAGGTAGTAGGCGTGCTCCCACACATCCATGGTGAGCAGGGCCTTCTGGCCGTGGGCCAGGGGCAGATCGGCGTTGGCGGTCTTGGTCACCTTGAGGGTGCCGTTGTCGAGCACCAGCCAGGCCCAGCCGCTGCCGAACTGGGTGGCGCCGGCGGCCTTGAACGCCTCGACGAACTTCTCGAAGCTGCCGAAATCGGCGTTGATCTTGTCGAGCAGGGCGCCCGTGGGGGTGCCGCCGCCGCCCGGCTTGATGCACTGCCAGTAGAAGCTGTGGTTCCACACCTGGGCGGCGTTGTTGAACACCCCGGCCTTACCGGCGTCACCGGCCACGGCGGTGATGGTGTCGTCCAGGCTCTTGCCTTCCAGCTCGGTGCCGGCCACCAGGTTGTTGAGGTTGGTCACGTAAGCGTTGTGGTGCTTGCCGTGGTGGAACTCGAGGGTCTGGCGGGAGATGTGGGGCTCGAGCGCATCGAGGCCGTAGGGCAGCGCGGGCAGCGTGTGAGCCATGGGGTTGGAAAGAGCTTGGGGAACAGCCCGCCGGGGCGGGTGTGGGCTGGATTGGACGTGGGCTGGACCTTGCCTGGGCAAGACTCCGGGGCAAGGCGCTGATCCGATCGGCGCGCCGCCGCTGACGGGGCCCGAAGGGGTGATCTTAATGATCACCTCCGGTGGCGAGGGTCGCCGGCCGTGTCGAAAAAACCGCCCGCTGCTGCTAAAGGAGCGCGGGCGCTCGGGGGCTGGAAGCCGCTCAGTTGCCGACCTTGAGCAGCTCCACCTCGAAGATCAGGGTGGCGTTGGGGGGAATCACGCCACCGGCACCGCGCTCGCCGTAGGCCAGATCGGGGGGGATCACCAGTTTGCGCTTGCCGCCCACCTGCATGCCGGCCACGCCCTCATCCCAGCCCTTGATCACCCGGCCGGCGCCGAGGGGGAAGGAGAAGGGGCCGCGGCCGTAGCTGCTGTCGAATTCCTTGCCGCTCTCCAGGGTGCCGCGGTAGTTCACCGAGACGCTCTGGCCGGAGCTGGCTTCTGGGCCGTCGCCGATCACCAGGTCGGTGATGCGCAGGCCGCTGGGGGTGACGCGCTCCTTGGCGGCCACCAGTTCGCCGCCGAGGGCGTTGGCGCCGGAGCTGGCGATCTGGGGGTCGGGGCTGTCGCTGGCCATGGCAAAGAGGGTGGGGTTGGAGTCGTCGGGATCGAGTTCGAAACCGCGGGCGGCGCTCACCACCGCAGGAGCGGCAACGGCAGCTGCCGGGCTGGTGGAGACGGCGGCGGCCACGGTGGAGGGGGCCACCAGCTGGCTCACCAGGGCCAGGAGCAGGCAGGCCACGCAGACCGCCGAACTGATCAGGATGTCGCGCATGGCAGGGCAGGTGGCGCCGTGAATCAGGAATTCTGCCAGCGCCTGCCCGGCACGGGGTTGTGGCCTCAGTCGCTGAACTCCTGGGCGCTGCCGCCGGCAGGCCCGCCGATGCGCAGCTGGCGCAGGCCCTGCTCGAGCCGATCGATGCGGCCCCGCAGTTCGTCCACCTCCCGCTGGCGGGCCAGGCCCACGTCCTGCAGCAGCTGATCGAGGTTGCGCTCCAGCTGCCGCTCGGTCTGCCGTTCCAGGTCAGGGTTCTCCCCGCGCAGGCTGGCCAGCACGTCGTCCACCAGGGCGCTGGCCTGGGCGGGATCGAGGCGACCGCTGCTCACCCACGCCTGGGTGACGGACCGCAGCCGATCCGCCACCAGGGAGGTGGTACCAAGGCCGCGCAGCAGCAGCTGCTGGAGGGGGTTGGTGGGGTCCATGGCGCGGTGGCCGCTGCTCAGCTGCCTCCGACCTTGGCGCTTCCGTAGCGTCGTGGCCATGGCAGAGAACCGGCGCCCTTGGTGGATCTCCGCCCCCCTGGTCGGGGCCCTGGCCGGCGCCCTGGCCGGGCTGGCGCTGGCGCCTCTGGGCTGGCCGCCGCTGCTGTGGCTGGCGCTGGTGCCGCTCTGGAGCCAGGGCCCCTGGGCCGGCGGTCTGTGGGGGCTGGTGGCGGTGCTGGTGAGCCACCGCTGGCTGCTGGGGCTCCATCCCCTGGACTGGATCGGGGTGCCCCTGCCCCTCAGCCTGCCCCTCTGCTGGCTGCTGCTGCTGCTGATCGCCCTGCTGGGCGGGCTCCTGGTGGCGGGTTGGCGGTTGTTGATGGAGCGGCTCGGGCCCGAGCGCTGGAGCACGGCCCTGCTGGGGGCGGCCCTGTGGGGCCTGGCGGAGGTGCTGCTGGCCAAGGGTCCCCTGTTCTGGATCGGCCTGGGGGCTGTGGCCCTGCCGGGCGATCGGGTCCTGGCGGGGCTGGCGCGGTTCGCGGGGGCCGGTGGGCTGGCGGCGGTGCAGCTGCTGCTTGGTTGGGGCCTGTGGCGCGTCCTGGCGTCGCTGCTGGCCGGGCGCCGGGGCTGGCGCCGGGTCGTGGCCGGCTGGCTGGCGGCGGTGGCGGCCCTGCACCTGCTGGGGTGGGGGCAGTTGCAGCCCGGGGAGGCCATCGGCGCGGCGGTGCCGCTGCTGGTGGTGCAGCCGGCGATTCCCACCCGCGAGAAGTTCAGCGCTCTGCAGCAGGAGCGCCTGCTGGGCCGCCTCGCTGCCGCCCAGCGGGAGGCCAGCCAGCGCCAGGCGGAGGCGGTGCTGCTGCCGGAGGGGGCCCTGGCCCTGGGCCAGGCCCTGCCGTTGCAGGCGCCCGTGGAGGTGCTCAGCGGCGGCTTCCGCCAGGAGGGCACCGAGCAGCGCAGCGCCCTGCTGCGCTTCCCCCCTGGGGCCGTCGCCCCTGCGGGCTGGCTCGACAAGCACCGCCTGGTGCCCCTGGGGGAATGGGTGCCCCTGGGCGGGCTGCTGCGCTGGTCGGGGCTCTCGGCGGTGGGGGGGCTCAGCCCTGGCTCAGCCTCGCGCCTGCTGAGCCGGCCGGCGGGGCCCATCGGTGTGGCCATCTGCTACGAGATCTCCGACGGCAGCGCCCTGGCGGCCGCCAGCCGCGGCGGGGCCCGCTGGTTGCTGGCCAGCGCCAACCTCGACCCCTATCCGCTGCTGTTGCAGCGCCAGTTCGCTGCCCTGGCCCAGCTGCGGGCGATCGAGGCGGGCCGCTGGCTGGTGAGCTCCGCCAACACCGGTCCGAGCCTGGTGGTGGATGCCGCCGGCGCGGTGCGCCAGCAGCTGCCGGCGGGACGGCCGGCCACGGCGCTGCTGCGGGTCCAGCCGCTGGTGGGGCTCACCCCCTATGCCCGGCTGGGGGAGCTGCCCCTGCTGCTGCTGGCCCTGGCGGGGGGGCTGCTGCGCTGGCGAAGGAGCCCCTGAGCTGCCCTGGAGGTCAGTCCCGGCTGAAGCTGGTGCTCTCGGGCGCGAACAGGAACACCTGCTCGCCGATCCGGGCGGCGGTGCCGTCGAGGGCGTAGATCGCGCCCGTGAGGAAGTCCACCACCCGCTGGCCGATGGCCGGCTCCAGGCCGGAGAGGTCCACCAGCAGGGTCTTCTGCTCGCGCACGTGCAGCAGCGCATCGCAGCCCGCCTCGAAGGAGAGGGGGTGCACCACCACCACTTCGGGCTGCCGGCTGTAAAAGGGATCCTCCATGGGTCTAAGGGTGCCTTCCCCGGCGGCCTGGGGCCAGGCCGCTCCCCATCGGATCGGGCCTTGATCTGCGTTGCCTTGGCCTTCCCTGTCCAACGGGAGCCGCTGGAATCGCGCCGGCCGCCAGGCTCCGAATCGAGTCCATCCGACTCGCACAGAGGCCGTGGACGGATCTCAAGACGCCCGCCGGTTCAGGACTCGTCGCCGTCGCCCGTGCCCTGCGGCTGAGGCTGGGGCTCCATCGGTACGCCCAGGGCCCGGCAGGACGCGATGGGATCCACGCCCGGGGCCAGGCCGAGGGCCCTGCGCAGCGCATCGAGCTGGACCACGGACTGGAGATCGATGCCGGTGGCGACCTGCTCGCAGGCCAGCTTCTTGAGGGCCTGGGTATCCGGGCGGCCACAGCCAGAAACAAGGGCCAGCGCGATGCAGGCCCCGACAGGTGCAACCCTGATCATCGTGAGCGGTATGCAGACGCCGCCACCGTAAGGACACCAGCCTGCGGCCGCCTTGGTTGGGGCGGTGCTGGAGTCGGCCGGGGAGCGTCGCCTGGGGCCGCCCATAAAAAAAACTCCTGACGCGCAGGAGTTTCTGAAAAGTGGAGCCAAGCGGATTCGAACCGCTGACCCCCTGCATGCCATGCAGGTGCTCTACCAGCTGAGCTATGGCCCCATTGGAATCGGTTTGCTCGCGGAGCGCTGGTCGCTCCCCGTGGGCCGTTGGCCCCGCTGCCGATGGGTAGAGCTTACACCGCAGCGGGTCCCGCCCCCTCACACCTGGCGCCAGACCGCCACGAGCCGGCCCTGGATCGTCACCTGGTCGGCGTCCACCAGGATCGGGGCGTAGGCCGGGTTGGCGGCCTCCAGGCGCACCCGCCGGCCTTCGCGGTGGAAGTGCTTGAGGGTGGTGCCGCTGCCGGGCACCAGGGCGCTCACGATCGTGCCCTCCTTGAGGCGGCTGGGTTCGCCCACGGGCTCCATCAGCACCACGTCGCCATCGGCGATGTGGGCGTCCACCATCGAGTCGCCGTTCACGCTGAGGGCGAACAGTCCCTGGGTCTCCAGCACCGGCGCCAGGTCGAGCCGTTCGCACACGTCGTCGAAGGCCTCCACCAGCCCGCCGGCGGCCACGGCGCCCAGCACGGGAATGCCACGGCTGAGGCTGCCCAGCAGCTGCAGGGTGCGGGCCTGGCCCTCCTGCCAGGTGATCCAGCCCTTCTGCTGCAGATGCCGCAACCGGCTCTGGATCGGGGCGGGCGAGCGCAGCCCCATCGCCTCCATCATCTGGCGGATCGAGGGGCTGTGGCGGTGATCGCCGATGTAGGCCGACAGCCAGTCGTAGAGCTCCTGCTGGGCGGGAGTGAGGGCCTGCGGCTGGTCGGTGGCGGTGGAGGCGGTGGTGGCGAGGGAGCCCGCGGACCTGGCGATCACCGGCAATACGGATGAACTATCTGCCATTCATGGCAGAGCGCGGCGCACTTGTCCAGTGCTGGCGGGGGATTGGCCCCGTCCGCGACCGCTGCTCCCAGGGGCGGGGAGCCGGTGTCAGCCCCCCAGCAGGGCGGCGAGCAGGGCCTGCTGGGCGTGCAGGCGGTTCTCGGCCTGGTCGAACACGCGGCTGGCGCTGCCCTCGATCGCGCCGGCGCTGATCTCCTCGCCCCGGTGGGCCGGCAGGCAGTGCAGCACGATGGCGAGGCTGTCGGCCTCGGCCAGCAGGGCCTCGTCGAGGCACCAGCCGGCGAAGGCCCGCTCCCGCTCGGCCTGCTCCTCTTCCTGCCCCATCGACGCCCACACATCGGTGTAGAGGCCATGGGCGCCGCGCACCGCCGCCACCGGCTCATGCAGCACCTCGATGCTGCAGCGGCCTGCGGCGAGCTGGCGGGCCTGCTCCAGCACCGTGGGGCTGGGGGCGAAGCCCTCGGGGCAGCCGATGCGCACGTTCACCCCCAGCAGGGCGCCGCCGAGCATCAGCGAGTGGGCCACGTTGTTGCCGTCGCCCACGTAGGCCAGGGTCAGGTCCTGGAGGCGCTCCAGCTCCAGGCTGCCGTCCGGGGCGGTGGCGAAGGCTTCCGCCAGGGTGAGGTAGTCGGCCAGGGCCTGGCAGGGGTGCTCCAGGTCGGTGAGGGCATTGACCACCGGAACCGTGGCCCAGTGGGCATACTCCGCCAGCTCGGCCTGGGCAAACGTGCGGATCGCCAGGGCATCCACGTAGCGGCTCAGCACCCGCGCCGTGTCGGCCACGGGCTCCCCGCGTCCCACCTGGGTTACCTGGGGGTTGAGGTCGAGGGTCTGGCCGCCCAGGCGCGCCATCGCCACCGTGAAGCTCACCCGGGTGCGGGTGGAGGCCTTGCTGAAGATCAGGCCCAGGGTGCGGCCGCCCAGGTCGATGCGGGTGCGGCCCGCCTTGAGGTCCGCAGCCAGCAGCAGCAGCGCCGCGGTCTCGGCGGGACTGAGGTCGGCGGAGGAGAGCAGGTCGCGGCCCTGGAGGCCGGCGAGCACGGGATGGCTGGCGAGGGGGGAGGTGGCGGCGCTCGGAACAGCCATGGACCCGTCTCAAAGAACCCTTATCCGGGATCGGGGGCCTGTCCGTCAAGGGGGAGGGCGCCCTGGCGGGCCCAGGCCCTGTGCCATGCGGGGCCCATGAAAAAAAGGGGCCCTCGGGGCCCCTGGTCGCGAACCGGCCGGGCCGGGCGGGGGGATGGCCTCAGCCGCCCACGGTGGCGGCTTCCGGCAGGACGCTGCTGGCGAGCAGGTTCTTGAGGTCGTCGCCCTCAATCACCTCCTTCGCGAGGATCTGCTGGGAGATCGATTCGAGCAGCTCGCGGTTGTGGTGCAGGATCGAGAGGGCCCGATCATGGGCGCGATCCACCAGCCCGCGCACCTCCTTGTCGATCGCCTGGGCCGTGGCGTCGCTCACCACCCGGCGGGGGTTGTTGCCGCCACCGAGGAAGCGGCTGCCGCCCTGCTTGTCGTAGGCCAGGGGGCCGAGGGTGTCGCTCATGCCGTAGGTGCCCACCATCTGCTCGGCGATGTCGGTGGCGCGCTGCAGGTCGTTGGCGGCGCCGGTGGTGACTTCGCCGAACACGATCTCCTCGGCGCTGCGGCCGCCCAGCAGGGTGGCGATCTGGCCTTCGAGATCCTCCTTGGAGTTGAGGAAGCGCTCCTCGGTGGGCAGCTGCAGGGTGTAGCCCAGGGCGCTCATGCCGCGGGGCACGATCGAGATCTTGGCCACCTTGGCTCCGCCAGGCATGAGGTGCCCAACGATGGCGTGCCCCACTTCGTGGTAGGCCACCACCTTCTTCTCGTCGGGCTGCAGCACCCGGCTCTTCTTCTCGAGGCCGGCCACCACGCGCTCGATCGCCTCGTTGAGATCCCCCTGTTCCACGGTGGTGCGGTAGGCCCGGGCGGCCAGCAGCGCCGCCTCGTTCACCAGGTTGGCCAGGTCGGCGCCGGCGAAGCCGCTGGTGGCCTGGGCGATCTTGTCGAGATCGACGCCTGCGGACAGCTTCACCTTCTTGGCGTAGATGTCCAGGATCATCTTGCGACCCGAGAGGTCGGGGCGATCCACGAGTACCTGGCGGTCGAAACGGCCGGGCCTCAGCAGGGCCGCATCGAGGGTTTCGGGCTGGTTGGTGGCCGCCAGCACGATCACAGGCTTGTCCTGGGCGGCGAAGCCGTCCATCTCCGTGAGCAGCTGGTTGAGGGTCTGCTCCCGCTCGTCGTTGCCACCCACAACGCCCATCGATCCCGAACGGCTCTTGCCGATGGCATCGAGTTCGTCGATGAAGATGATGCAGGGGGCCTTCTTCTTGGCCTCCTCGAACAGATCGCGCACCCGGGCGGCACCGGCGCCGACGAACAGCTCCACGAACTCGGAGCCGGAAATGATGAAGAAGGGCACGCCCGCCTCACCGGCCACGGCCTTGGAGAGCAGGGTCTTGCCGGTGCCCGGGGGGCCCACCAGCAGCACCCCCTTGGGGATGCGGGCACCGATGGCCGTGTAGCGCTCGGGGGTCTTGAGGAAGTCGACGATCTCGGTGAGCTCGGCCTTGGCCTCATCCACGCCGGCCACATCGGCGAAGGTCACCCGCGATTCCTCATCTGGCACATAGACCTTGGCCTTGCTCTTGGTGAAGCTCAGGGCACCCTGGGCCCCTCCCATCTGACGGCGCGCGAAGAACTGCAGCACCAGGATGAAGATCAGCGGCGGCACCACCCAGCTCAGCAGCGTGGTGAAGAAGCTGGGCTTCTGGGGCGGGGCAGCGGCGAATTCCACACCGTTCTTCTCCAGTCGCTGGGGCAGCTCCATGTCGAAGATCGGGGTGGTGGCCAGCACCGTGGGCGCTCCTTCGGCCGGTGCTTCCTTCAGCTCGTAACGGATCTGCTCCTGGGTGATGTAGGCCCGCTTGACGGTGCCGTCATCCACCTGGCTGATGAACAGCGAATAGGGCACCCTGGGCACCTGCTGGGCGCCCTGGTTGGGCAGGAAGCTGCTGAACAGCAGCAGCACGCCGAAGCCGATCAGCACCAGGTTGATGATGCCGAAGCGCCTGTTCGGGGGGGTGTCGTCCTGGCGGATGGCCATGGGCTCGCGGGCTGGCGATTCGATGGGCCCAAACTAGGTGGCCCCCCTCACCCGACGCCTCCACCACCAGGGGTGAGAACCGAACGCCGCCGGCCCCACCGCCCATCCAGGCCGCCCGTCGCGTCTGCACGTCCAGCCCGCCCTTCGAGCCCGCCAGCTCGGCTGGGCCGCGTCCCTCCTGTTACCCGCCTGCGATGTGCGGCCGCTTCTCCCTCACCACCGCCCTGGACCGGCTGCTGCCGCGCCTCGGGGACTCCGTGCCCGAGGGGCTGCTGGAGCACTACGCGCCGCGGCAGCGGATTGCCCCGGGTGAGCCGGTGCTGGTGCTGCGCCAGGAGCACGGGCGGATCGGCACGGCGCTGATGCTCTGGGGCCTGCTGCCCGAGTGGAGCCGCGATCCCCTGGCCGGGCCCCGCCCCTTCAACGCCCGCAGCGAGACCGTGGCCGAGAAGGCCAGCTTCCGCGGCCCCTGGCGCCACCGCCGCTGCCTGCTGCCCGCCGATGCCTTCTCCGAAAAGGGCCGGCTGATCCGTCGCAGTGACCGGGCCCCCTTCTGGCTGGCGGGCCTCTGGGACCGCTGGATCGGACCGGAGGGCAGCGAGGTGGAGAGCTGCTGCGTGCTCACCACCGCCGCCAATGGCCTGATCCGCCCCCTGCACGATCGGATGCCGATGATCCTTCCCGACGGCCTGGAGCAGGCCTGGCTGGCGCCGGCCGATGGGCCGCAGCTGCGGGCCCTGCAGCCCCTGCTGGCGGGCTGGGATCCGGCCGGTTGGGAGCTGCTGGAGCCCGCGGCGCGGACGGATCGCCCCCGGGGTTCACGGTCAGCGGGCGCTGCTGCCGGGCCCGCTGCCGCCCAGCTGGATCTGTTCCGCTGAGGGGCCCACAATCGAGCCAGATCGGCTGGAGCCTGGTTCCCTGTCCCCTGCTCCCCCGCCGCCCGCCTCCCCGTTGCCACCCGCCTCGGCCCAGGCCCTGCGGCGGCGGCACCGCAGCTATGGGCGGCTGCTGGTGCTCTGCCTGGTGCTGATTGGCGCCTATGCCCTGCCCGCGGGCTGGAGCAGCTCCCAACCGGCCGGATCCCAGCCCGCCAGCAGGGGCTGCAGGGCCCGCAGCTGCGGCCCATCGGCCGGCGCCAGCCAGGCCTGCTCCAGGCCGTCGGGAAGGATCATCGGCATCCGATCGTGC
>NZ_JAGQBX010000022.1 GCF_024345855.1 Synechococcus sp. GreenBA-s
CCGGGCAGCCGGTGCGGCCGCGCTCTCCCACCCGCCCGGGGGAGGGGCTGGGCTGGGGCGCCCCCGCGCCCAGATCCCGGCCGCCCGGCGGCTTCGGGGGGAGCGCCGGGCCACCGCCGCCGCGGCCACCGCAGGGGCGGGGCGGGGGGGCGCCGCCGCCGAGGGCCTGGCCGGACCGCCGCGCCGTCCCTGCGGTGGCCGAGGCGGCGGTGGCCCGGCGCTCACCCCGAAGCCGCCGGGAGGCCTGGATCTGGGAGCGGGGGCGCCCCATCACAGCCCCTCCACCGGGCTGGTGGGATAGAGCGGCAGCACCGGCTGCCAGGGCCCCGGCAGAGTCCGGGCCGCCGCCAGCTGGCCCAGGGCCAGCAGCTGGGCCGCATCGGCCTCGGGCTCCACCAGGGCCTGGGACCTTGGCCCCTCCGGCAGGGCCTCGCCCGGGGGGAAGAGGCGCGGCGGCTCCCATTCGGCCACGCCGCCGAAGGCGGCCGCATCAGGCCCGTAGACCCCGGCCACCACGCCCCGGCGCGGCAGCTCCTGGGTGAGCCAGAAGCGCTCGGCCCCGGCCATCGCCCCGCCCGGTGCGGCCAGCCGGCGGGCGATCAACTGAAAGCTGCTGAAGCCGTGCAGCGGGATCGCCAGCTGCTGGGCCAGGGTGCGGGCCAGCACCAGCGTCAGCCGGGTGCCGGTGAAGCCGCCGGGACCGGTGGCCACCACCAGCCGGCCGAGCTGGGGCCACTGCTCCGCCGGCAGCAGCTCCTCCACGCAGGGCAGAAGCTCGTTGGAGAGGCGCCGGCCCAGGGGAAAACTGGCGAGTCGGGCCGGGTCGGGCGCAGCGCCGGCCCCCAGCCGCTGCAGCCCCACGGCCAGCGTGTCGCTGGAACTGTGCAGGGCCAGCAGCCAGGACGAGGCGCTCATGCCGGCACGGCCAGGCCGGGACGGAGCCGCTGCCAGTGGCCGGGATCGGCCTGGAAGCTGGCGCAGGCGCGCACGTCCCATTCCACGCCCACCTGGCCGCCGGGCAGATCGCGCACCTGCACGTGGATCCGGGGCTGGCTGGGCACGAAGCTGGGGTCCGCGCTGAGGTGGGGCACCCCGTGCTGGCGCTCGACCGCGTGATAGGCCTGGCAGTCCCCCACCCAGTGGCAGTCCACGCAGATGCACATGTCAGCGTCCGGCGCGGGTGAGCCCATTGTGGCGGGCGCGCCAACCCGCCAGCTCTGGCAGCGGCTGCAGCCCGAGCGCTGGCCCCTGCCCCTGGAGGCCCTGCCGGCCGACGCGGCCCTGGTGGGTGGCGCCGTCCGTGACGGCCTGCTGGACCGGCTGGGTCCCAAACCCGACCTGGACCTGGTGGTGAGTGGCGATGCCATCGCGCTCTGCCGGGCCCTGGCCCGCCGCCACGGCGGCAGTGCTGTGGTGCTCGACGGCGAGCGCTGCATGGCGCGGCTGGTGCTGCGGGGCTGGAGCCTGGACCTGGCCCGCCAGGAGGGCGCCAGCCTGGAGGCCGACCTGGGCCGGCGCGACTACACGGTGAACGCCATCGCCCTGCCGCTGCGGCCGGGGGCGGGGCTGGTGGACCCCAGCGGCGGCCTGGAGCACCTGCGGCAGCGCCGGCTGGTGGCCGTGAGCGAGGCCAACCTGCTGGCCGACCCGCTACGCCTGCTGCGGGGCGTGCGGCTGGCGGCCCAGCTGGGCTTTGCGCTCGATCCCGGCAGCGAGGCCTGGATCCGCCGGCACCATGGCCGGCTGCCGGAGGTGGCGCCCGAGCGGGTGCTGCAGGAACTGGAGAAGCTGGCGGCGGCGCCCCTGGGCCACCTTGGGCTGGCCCAGGCCATCGCCACCGGCCTGCTGGCCCCCTGGAGCGCCGCAGCCGCCTGGCCCGGCGCGGCCGCCGCCGATCTGGCCCTGCTGGAGCAGCTCAGCCCGGAGCGGGCCGCCGCCGCCGGCCTGACGGCAACGGAAGCCGCCGAGGCCCTCCCCCTGGCCCGCCTGGCCGCCCTGTTCGACGCGGAGGGCCTCGAGCGGCTGCGCAGCAGCCGCAAGCTGCAACAGCGGGCCAGCCGGCTGCGGAGCTGGCGACAGCGGCTCGAGGCGGACCGTCCCCAGGAGGCCGGCCCATCCTCCGCTCCAGGTGCCGCTGCCGGCGGCGCTCCCGCCGCCGCCCTCAGCACCGCCATCGCCACCCTGCCGGAGGTGGAGCGGCTGCAGCTGCAGCGCCAGCTCGAAGCGGACCTACCGGCCCTGCTGCTGGCCTGGCCGACGGAGCTGGCCCGGCCGTGGCTGGTGCGCTGGCGTGATCCGCACGACCGGCTGTTCCATCCCCGGCCGCCGCTGGATGGGCGCCGCCTGCAGCAGGCCTGCGGCCTGGCCCCCTCGCCCCTGCTGGGGGAGTTGATGGAGCACCTGCTGCTGGAGCAGGCCTTTGGCCGCCTCCACGGCCCCGAGGCCGCCATCAGCGGGGCGCGCCACTGGCTCGAGCACCAACCTGACGCTGGCGGAGAGACACCACGCCGTGATTAACTTCTCTGGCAAAGTCGTTTTCAACGACCTGAATCGCGCCAGTTAGGGCTTCGCTGCAGTCCTGATCACCGTTCCATGACCCCCCGAGAGCGACTTGAGCGCGCCTCCGGAGCGAGTGAAACTCCGATGAGGACAAGAACGTCAGGCTCGCCGATCGCGGGCCAGAGCCAGCCGATGCCGGGTCCAGGCCCGCGCCATCAGCCAGCGACCCCGGCCAGCACAGCTTCTCCCCTCCCTCCCTCTCCCCGATCCCATGAGCGTTCGTCTGTACGTCGGCAACCTGCCGCAGAGCTTCGAGGCCACCGAACTCGAGGCCCTGTTCGCCTCCGTGGGTGAAGGCATCCGCTTCAAGGCGGTCCAGGATCGGGAGACCGGCGCCGGCCGTGGTTTCGGCTTCGCCAACGTCGACGACGAGAAGGTCGCCGATGCGGTGATCGAGCAGCTGAACGGCCGCGAGTTCGGCGGCAACAGCCTGCGCATCGAGCGCTCCGAGCGCCGTGACGCCCGCCCGGCCGCTGGCGACCGCCGCCCCGGTGCCGCCCCCACCAGCCAGGTGGCCCGCAAGGCCGTCAACAAGGTGGTGCACAGCGACACCGTGCAGGAGGACGCCCCTGACCCCCGTTGGGCCGGCGAACTCGCCAAGCTCAAGTCCCTGCTGGCCGACCAGAAGGCGGCGGTCTGAACCCTGCCGCGGCAAGCTCCCTCGCCCTGGGGGCCGGGGGCTTTCCGCCGCCGCAGGGCGCACAGCAGCCCATCAAAAAAAGCCCCATCCGATTCCGATCGGGTGGGGCCTTCTGCTGTGGACCGACCGGGCTTGACCTCAGGGCAACAGGGCGGCGAGGGCGATCACGCCGATGAAGATGCCCAGGAACATGAAACCCATCTTGGTCATCGAGGCCTCGTGGTGCTCGATGCCGTGCTCCACCTCCTGATCCAGTTCTTCGCGGAAGGCCACGAAGGCAGCCTGCTTTTGCTCGGGAGACGGTTCCTTCATCGCCGGTCAGGGGGGAGTGGGGTTGGAGGTTGTGCGGGGCGGGGTCGGCTCATGCGCGGTGGAAGAACCAGTAGGCCCCCACCGCCAGCACCACCATCACGATGATCGGCGCCGCGATGGCGAGCATGCCGTTGTGGCTGCGCACGACGCGCGATTCATGGGAGACCACCGCCTGCTGGATGGTCTGCTTCATCTCCTCCCGCAGGCGGGCCAGCTCGGAATCCAGGGATTCATCACTGAAGAGCTCTTTGAGGCGCTCGTAGGTGGTCTTGCCGAGCAGCAGGCTCTTTTCGGGGCTTTCAAACAGGATCTCGAGCAGTTCGCCGCGATCGAACACCACCAGCTCAGCCGGCGTGGTCACCCGGGCATTGGCGACGCGGGCGCGGTTGTCGATCAGCTCCACCTCACCGAAAATGTGGCCAGGACCATGGCTCACATCGACGGCCTCACCGGTCTCCGGGTAGGTGACGGTGATGTCCACCTTGCCGGCGCGCACCAGAAACATGGCCTCGCTCGGATCGTCCTGCTTGTAGACGTACTCACCGGCTGGAATCCGTAGGCGACGCATTCCCGCTGGGTCCAAAAGTTTGCCCAGTGTAGGGGCACTTTCCCGCCTCCATCGCCCCCTAAGATGCGCGGACCAGCACGCGGCCATGAGCACGACAGCCCCGCAACGGGCCCCGTCCTGGATCGGAAAGCGTCGACGCTTGCTCCTGATCGTCACCCTCGGGGGCCTGTTGGTGGCCGGCTGGGTCGTGCTGCGCCCCAAGCCCGCGCCCAAGCCCCAGGCCCCCCTGCGCCAGGACGTGACCGCCCTGGGCCGGCTGACGCCGGATGGCGGCCTGGTCAACCTGTCGATACCGGCGGGCAGCGTCGGCGGCAGTGAAGTGGTGGGCCGCTGGTTCGTGGGCGAAGGCGACCCGATCCGCAAGGGCCAGGTGCTGGCGCGGCTGAGCAGCTGGGATCAGCTGGAGGCCTCCGTACGCGAGGCCCGCGCCGACCTGCGCGCCACCCAGGTGCTGCTGCCCAGCCTGGAATTCAGCCAGAAGCGGGCCCGGGAGCTGTTCCGCGATGGCGGCATCTCCGAGCAGGAGCTCGGCGAGGTGCAGTCGAACGTGATCAGCAAGCGCGCCGACATCGACTCGAGCCGGGCCGCCCTGGATCGGGCCCAGACCCAGCTGGCCGCCGCCGAGGTGCTCTCGCCTCTCGACGGCAACCTGATCCGCATCTACAGCTGGCCGGGCATGAAGGAAACCGATGAGGGTCTGGCCCTGATCGGCCGGGCCGACCGCATGCAGGTCTGGGCCCAGGTGTTCCAGACCGACGTGAACCGGCTGCGCATCGGCCAGCCGGCCGTGGTGACCGCCGAGAGCGGCGGCTTCAAGGGCAGCATCAACGCCAGCCTGGCCTCGATCATCAGCCAGGTGTCGGAGCGGGATCTGTTCGCCATCACCGGCAACAACGACGTGAACGCCCGGGTCGTGCTGGTGAAACTGGATCTCGACCCAGCCGATCGCCGTCGGGTGGAGCGCCTCAGCGGCCTGAACGTGATCGTGCGCTTCACCCGCTCATGAGGCGGCTCCTGCCCGCGGGCATCAACCTGGCGGATCTGCCCCTGGCCTGGCTGCAGCTCAAGCGCCAGCCGATTCGCTACCTGGTGGCCGTGACGGGCATCGGCTTCGCGGCGCTGCTGATGTACATGCAGCTGGGCTTTCAGTCGGGCCTGCTCAACAGCGCCACCACCTTCTATGAGGCCCTCGACACCGACCTGATCCTGATCAGCCCCGGCACCCTCAACAGCGGCAACTTTCAGCAGTTTCCCCAGTCGCTGCTCTACAACGCCCTCGGGGTCGAAGGGGTCAAGCAGGTGATCCCGATCTACGTCGCCAATGTGAATGCCCAGCGGCTCGGTGGCGTCAAGCCCACCAGCCTGCGCCTGATCGGCTTCGATCCCGCCACCAACGTGCTCAAGCTGCCGGAGGTGACCGCCCAGCTCGACAAGCTGCGCATCCCCAACTACGTGCTGTTCGACGCCCGCGGCAACCGCAACACCGGCCCGGTGGCGCCCGCCGTGAAGCGCAACGGCTACCAGGAGATGCTGCTCTCGGACTTCTCCAAGACCTTCCGCATCGTGGGGCTGTTCAAGCTCGGCTCGATCTTCGCCGCCGACAGCAACCTGATCAGCAGCGACAGCACCGCCATCAACCTCGCCTACCGCCAGATCAACGCGGGGGAGATCTCCCTGGGGGCCGTGCGGCTGAGCGACCCCAGCCAGGTCCCCCGCGTTCAGGAGTTTCTGCGCCAGCGCTACGGCCGGGAGCTACAGGTGCTCACCAAGGCTGAACTGATCAGCCAGGAGCGCAACTACTGGAACACGTCATCGTCGTTCGGGATCATCTTCGGCTTCGGCACGATCATGGGCATCCTGGTGGGCGGCGTGGTGGTGTACCAGGTGCTCTACACCGATGTGACCGATCACCTCAAGGAATACGCCACCCTCAAGGCGATGGGCTTCAGCGATACGTTTCTGCTGGTGATCGTGGTACAGGAGGCGATCATCCTGGCCGTCTCCGCGTTCATTCCCGCCACCCTGGCCAGCGCAGCCCTCTACGCCTTTCTCACCTCCGCCTCGGGCATCCGCATCGAGATGAGCTCCGACAAGATCCTGCTGGTGGGGTCGCTCACCCTGGGGGTCTGTGCCGCCTCCTCCGCCATCGCCATCCGCAAGCTGGCGGATGCCGATCCGGCCTCGGTGTTCTGAGCCGTGTTCTGAACCGCCATGACACCAACCCCGCGCGAACCCGTCATCGTCACCAGCGACCTGCGCCACAGCTATGGCCAGGGAGAGCTGCGCAGCCAGATCCTGCACGGGCTCGACTTCGAGGTGCAGGCCGGCGAGATCACGCTGCTGGTGGGCCCCTCCGGCAGCGGCAAGAGCACCCTGCTGACCCTGGTGGGCGCGCTGCGCTCGGTGGAGGAGGGCTCCTTGAAGGTGCTCGGCCAGGAGCTCTACGGATCCAGCGAGCAGCAGCGCATGGCCGTGCGCCGTCGCATCGGCTTCATCTTCCAGAGCCACAACCTGGTGGCGTCGCTGACGGTGCTGCAGAACGTGCAGCTGCTGCTGCAGCTCAGCGAGGCCCATGGCGGCCAGCGGGAACAGCGGGCCCGCGATCTGCTGGAGGCCGTGGGCCTCGGCCATCGGCTGCACCACTACCCCGACGAGCTCTCGGGCGGCCAGCGCCAGCGGGTGGCCATCGCCCGGGCCCTGGCCCCCGAGCCGGATCTGATCCTGGCGGATGAACCCACGGCCTCCCTCGACAGCCAGTCGGGCCAGGACGTGGTGGAACTGCTCGGCTCCCTGTGTCGCCGCCGCCAGAGCGCCGTGCTGCTGGTGACCCACGACCTGCGGCTGCTCAAGGACGCCGACAGAATCTGGCGGATCGAAGACGGGCGCGTCAGGCCATGGCAACCGGATCTAGCCACAGCGGAGCATTAGCCATGGCATCCCTTCCCTACCCCGAGAGCTGGGTCCACCAGTGGCAGTGGCGCGGTGAACCCGTGAGCTACGTGGTCGCCGGGCCCGAGGCCGCGGCGGCCAGCGCCGACACCGGCGACACCGCCAGCAGCGGCGACACCGTGGTGCTGGTCCACGGCTTCGGGGCCTGCAAGGAGCACTGGCGCCACACCATCGCGCCCCTGGCGGCCGGCCGGCGCGTGCTGGCCCTCGATCTGCTGGGCTTCGGCGCCAGTGGCAAGCCCCGGGCCGTGCTCGCGGGGGAGGAGGCCGCCCCCGGCGACTGCCGCTATGGCATCGAGCTCTGGGCCGAGCAGGTGTGCGCTCTCATCGAGGCCCAGGTGCCGGGTCCGGTGAGCCTGGTGGGCAACTCCATCGGCGGCGTGGTGGCCCTGCGCGCAGCCCAGCGGCTCGAACAGCTGGGGCGCCCCGCCCGGCAGGTGGTGCTGGTGGACTGCGCCCAGCGCGCCCTCGACGACAAGCGGCTGGCAGAGCAGCCGCCACTGCGCCGCTACGGCCGGCCGCTGCTGAAGTCGCTGGTGCGGCAGCGCTGGCTCACGAGCTTGCTGTTCAACCAGCTGAGCCGCCCCGGCGTGATCCGCAACGTCTTGGGTGTGGCCTATCCGAGCGGGGCCAACGTCGACGACGAGCTGGTGGCCGCGCTGCTGGAGCCCACCCGCCAGGCCGGAGCCGCCGAGGCCTTCCGGGGCTTCATCAACCTGTTCGAAGACCTGCTGGCCCCAGACATCCTGGCGGACCTGCAGACCCCCGTCGACCTGATCTGGGGCGAGGCCGACCCCTGGGAGCCCGTGGCCGAAGCCCGCCGCTGGCAGGACTTCGCCTGCGTGCGCAGCCTGGAGGTGCTGCCGGGGCTGGGCCACTGCCCCCACGACGAGGCGCCGGAGCGGGTGAATCCACTGCTGCTCCAGGCCCTCAACGGAGCTGGGACATGAACAAGCGTTCCCTGCTGATCCTCTGCCTGGTGGTGGCCGTCGACACGGGCTCCTTCGGGCTCCTGGCGCCGGTGCTGCCGTTCCTGGTGGCGGACCTCACCGGCAGCCTGAACGCCATCACCGTCACCCAGGTGACGGCCCTCTATGCGGGCTGCCAGCTGGTGGGGGCGCCGCTGATCGGCCGCCTCTCGGACCGCTGGGGCCGCAAGCCGCTGATGGCCGGCGCCATCGCGGTGGGCAGCGTGGCCCTTCTGGGGTCCGGCCTGTCCGGCAACCTGGCGCTGCTGATGCTGTTCCAGGCCATCAAGGGCGGCACCGCGGCGGTGTTCGCCCTGGCCCAGGCGATGGTGGCCGATCGCAGCGAGGCCTCGGACGCCCGCACGGTGAGCTTCGGAGCCCTGGGCGCGGCCCTGGGCCTGGGCTTCGTGTTCGGCCCGGCCCTGGGGGGGCTGATCGGCTCCTTCAGCCCCAGGGCACCGTTCCTGGTGGCCGCGGCACTGACCCTGGTGAACCTGGTGCTGGTGCTCAAGCTGCTGCCGGAAACCCGCTCGCCGGCGAGCGTTCAAGCCGCCGAGGAACCGCAGGAGCCGCTGCGGTGGTGGACCGGCGAGCAGGGTGACCTGCGCCGCATGCTGGTCGTTTACTTCCTCTTCTACCTCGGCTTCTCCTCCTTCACGGGCATCTTCGTGGTGGACACGCGCCAGCGCTTCGGCTGGGGGCCCGAAGCCGCCGGCCTGCTGCTCTGCTTCGTCGGTGTCGTGGCGGCCGTGGTGCAGGGCGGCCTGCTGCCGAAACTGCTGCGACGGTTTCGGGCCAAGCGCCTGGCGGAACTGGGGCTGGTGCTTGTGGCCATCGCGCTGCTGGGCGTGTCCGGCATCGACCAGGGCGCCTACCTGTATGCCACCCAGTTTCTGTTCGCCACCGGGGTGGGCCTGAGCACCCCTGGATTACGCAGCCTGCTGTCCACGGCCGTCAATGAACGCCAGCAGGGCCTCCTGGGGGGCCTCACCCAATCCTGCGTGAGTCTCTCCAGCCTGCTGGGTCCGCTGGCCTCCGGCCGGCTCTACACCTATCTTGGCTTTGCACTCACCTTCCAGATTCAGGCGGCGGTGGTCTTCATCGCCGCCGCCATCCTGATCGTCACCAAGGTGCGATCGCAGCCTCGGTCAGAACCCAATCTGGAGCCCCAGCTTCAACCCACGAACACCCCTTCGCCGTAGCCGATCAGTTCGATCTGGTGGCCATCCGGATCCGAGAGGAACAGGGAGCGGCAGCGGGGGCCATAGGCAAACGCCTTGACGGCATGGCCCTGCTCGCGCAAGCGCTGCTCGGTCTGCTCCATCAGGGCGAAGGGGACGCGGAAGGCCAGATGCCGCATCGCGATCGTGTCGTGGCCGGGGCAGGGCTGGGTGGCGCCCGCATCGGGCGGGAAGAGGTTGAGGTACGACTCCCCCACCACCCGCAGGATGAACGGCGGGCCCACGGCCAGCCCCTCCATGTGGGCCTCCGTGAAGCCGAAGGTGTCCTGATACCAGCGGATCGAGCGGGCAGGATCGGACACCGTGAGCGCCACGTGGTCGATCGCCTCAATCGGGATGGACTGGCCCCCTGCGGAAGTGACGGTCTCTGCAGGGGCGGCCTGGGCGGAGACGGCGGGTGGGGTGGCGCCGGTGGATGTCATCGGGAGTGCTCCTGGGGATCGGGGGCCGGGTTGAGCGAGGGGCTGGGTTGAGCGAAGCGCTGCGATGACCGAGGCGCTGGGTTGAGCGAGACGCTGCGATCAGCGAAGCAGTGGTCTCAGCGAACCAGACCAGCCTCGCGTTTGGCGCGCAGCAGCTTGCGCAGGCCCAGCGTCATCGAATCACTGGCCAGCAGCAGATCCTCGCGGCCATCCAGATCCGGCTCGAACGGCTGCATGGATTCCACGATGTAGCGGTCTTCCTCCAGGAAGCGCCGCACCCGCTTGAGGGCGGCCCCATCGGCCAGCGGACTCCTGAGGAAGGAGCGGAAGTGGCGCCACAGCAGCTGGGTGCGGCCATCGCCCAGCGGAACGGGAATGAGGCAGAGATAGATCGAGAAGTCCTTGAACACCACGCGGATGAGCAGGAAGTTGGCCATCCACAGATTCAGGTGCTGCACGCCGGCGGGGGCCGCATCGGCCCCGTCCGCAGGCTGATCCGGCGCGGGATCCGCCGGATCCGGCTCGTCCTCCGGATGGCCGGAGCCCAGCAGGGTGCGCTTGAGGCGGCTGAGGGGATTGCCAGCCTGATCCGAGCGGTAATGGCGATCCCGGGGCGTATCGATCAGGGCGTAGAGGCTGTCCGCCGTGGCCGACTCCTCCGCGGGGTAGAGCTCATCGGCCGCCGCGCCGCCGAAGGTGCCCTTGTGCACATAGGGCACGTGGGTGAGGTCGATGAAGCCCTCCAGAATCCGCAGCCAGTGGGCCGACCAGACCGCCGATCCCTCCATGGTGCGCCAGCCGGGATCCTGAGCTGCGGGCACATGCTCGATCGGCGGCAGGGGGGGGACGGTGGACGGATCGAGATCGGCCTGCTGATGCCACCACACCCACACGAATCCATGGCCCTCCTGGCAGGGATAGGGGCGCAGATGGGAGCGATGGGGGATGTTCATCCCCTGGCGATTGGCCGGAATCTCCACGCACTCGCCCTGCTCGTTGAAGGTCCAGCCGTGGTAGCCGCAGCGCAACCGCCCCTCCACCAGGCAGCCCCGGCCCAGGGACGCCCCCTTGTGGGGGCAGCGATCCTGGGCCGCCAGCGGCGCTCCATCGGCGCCACGCCACAGCACCAGCGCCTGGCCGTGCAGGTGCACCGTGAGCGGTTGATCCGGCTGCAGCCCTGAGGCCAGAGCCACGGCATACCAGGCGTTGAGCAGTTGCATCGGCGGGGTACGGGGAATGGCGGCGGGCGCCGGGAACAGGGGGCCAGGGGCGGCAGGAGGGGCCGTCTCAGGGGCGGTGGGGAAAGGGCGGGGGGCGAACGGGGAGGCGGCGTCGCCGCGGCGGGGGCGGTCAGCCCAGATGGGTCTTCCAGCGCTCCGCTTGGGGATTCCAGCGGAACCAGTCCCGCTCCGCCAGGGCGGCGAGCAGGGTGTCGGCCTCGGGGCTGCCGGCCTCCAGGCCCCAGTCCTGGCAGAGCAGCTGCTCCAGTTCGGGAGGGGCCAGGCCCAGCCGGAGACCCGACTTGAGCAGGCGGCGCAGCTCCGGCGGCTCGAGGCTCAGCAGCAGCCCCATCGAGAGCGGCTGCCGGGGCAGCTGGGCGCCGTCAAAGGATGCCATCGATCAGCTTCTGGGCGAGGGAGATCACCCCCTGGCTCCAGGGGTGATCCGGCACCGTGAGCAGGGCCAGATCGCCACTGGCGAGATCGAGCAGCTCATCGCTGAGGGGCAGCACGGCCCCCAGGGGGATGCCATAGCTCTGCTCCACCCGATCGCGCACCTGCTGACCATCAAAGTGCCGCGGCAGCTTGTTCACCACCAGCAGGGCATTGGGCACATCCAGGCGTTGGGCCACCTCAAGCGCCACGGCGGTACCCAGATAGTCCTGGGAGTCAGGGCGCATCACCATCACCAGGCAATCGGAGATGGCCGTGGTGAGCAACGTCTCCTCATTGATACCAGGGTGGGTATCCACGATGATCACATCGAGATGGCGATGCTCACCAAGCTGGAAGAGGGCGTCATTGAGTCTCTCCACTTCATAGCCCTCGCGCAGCAGCCGCGCGATCCGGTCACTCTGCATGGAAGCCGGCACCAGAAACACCTGGCCGGCCTTCGCCCGCACCGCCGCGGGTGTGACGTCGTGGCAACAGCTTTCGATCGGAGCTGAGCCCTGGAGATGGTCATTCAGCGTGGCATCATCCGGGGCGGGCGTGAACTGAAACAGCACGTGCACGCCAGGCGAGGCCAGATCGGTATCGATCACGGCCACCTTGCGTCCGCTGAGGGCCAGGGCCGTGGCCAGATTGGCGGAAAGATTCGACTTTCCCGTGCCGCCGCGGAAGGAATGAACGCAGACAATCTTGGTCATCGCAACAGGCCCAAACCCCGCTCAGCCACGGGATACTAGGACTCTCCCAGTGGTACGCATGACCAAGAGCCTGCCCCTCGGGACCCGCCTGGTGATCCTGGGAGTGAGTGGCCCCCTGGTGAGCACCCTGCTGTTGCTGGGAGGCGCCAGCACCGCCGCGGTGGTCATCGCCAGAAAAGCCAGCATCGAGATCTCCAGCCTCTTCCAACAGGACAACCGCGAGAACCTGCTGCACACCACCGCGCTGATCCAGGCCGCCGCCACCAGGACCAGCGAGCAGCTGATCCTCGATGCCGAGGCGATTCGCCGCAATCTGCAGGGTCTGGCGATCACGGGGTCCAGCAGCCTCACCTGGCAGGGGCAACGGTTCGAGTCGAACCAGGCGGCGACCCTGCTCAACGATCTGTTGCGCCAGCCCCTTTCGATCGGCGACGCCTGGGCGGGCATCTATTTCAAGAATGGGCAGGGCCAGTGGCATCGGCTCACGGGCATCACCCGCTCGGGCGAACCGCTGCAGATGAACTGGCAGGCCCCCATCGAGACCGTGCGGGAGCTGGAGGCGCTCTATCTGAACCGCGAGGGGCTGCTGACGCCCCGCAACACCCTGCTGCGCCGAGGGGATCAGTGGCGCGTCACCCGCCTGACGCCCCTGAACGGCACGCCCCAGGGACGGCGCCTGGTGGTGATGGTGAGTGTCTCCACCGATGCCGCCACCGGCCTGCTCAACGCGGGCTCCAACCTATTCCCCCGGGAGGACCACGAGGTGGCCTTCTTCGGCTGGACGCCCACGGGCACGCTCTACTGCAACTACCAGCGGCCCCGGCCCACCACCTGCCGGGATCTCCAGGCCTCCCTGGCGGCCACGGGCGGCATCCCCAGGCCCGGAGCGGGGCAGCAACCCGCGCTGATGGAGCGCCAGCTGCCGCTGATCGGCCCGGACCGGCGGCCGCTGCCGCGCCGCTCCCTGTTTGTGGCCACCTTCCCGACCTGGAACTGGGTGGCCGCCATCGCCGTGAACGAGGACGTGCTGCAGCGCACGCTCACGCCCCTGCGCCGGGAGACGAGCCGGGTGATCACCGGGCTGATCGGCCTGAGCCTGCTGCTGATGCTGGGCTGCGGCCTCGCCGCCTGGCACCTGGCCCGCGGCGTGACCCGCCAGCTGCAGCAACTGGCGGAGGCGGCCGATGCAATCGCCTCCGACCAGAAGCGCCAGACCCTCCGCTATGGAGCCGACGATGCCATCGGCCAGCTGGTGCTGGCCTTCAACCGCATGGCCAGCGCGGTGGCCGACCGGGAGGAGGGCCTGCGGGCCCAGATCCAGGAGCTGACGATCAGCATCAACCACCAGTCGCTGCAGGGGCAGGTGTGCTCAATCGTGGCGGATCCCAGCTTCAGCGCCCTGAGCGAGCGGGCCCAGGCGATGCGCCAGCGGCGCCGCCAGTTCCGCGACGCGACTCCCCCCGAAGCCGGGGCTTCGGACGGGAGCAGCGCCCTGGCCAGCAGCCCGGACAGCCAGCCGCCGGAGAGCCCCTCCCCGTCCGAGGGGAGCGCAGCGGGCTGATCAGCGCAGCTTGGCGAGGCGGGCGGGCAGGCGCAGGTCGTTGAGGGGGGTGCCGAGCTCCTGGCTGAGGGCCGGATCGCCCATGTAGTTGAGGCCGCTGGCGCGGGCCAGGCTCACCAGGGCGATGTTGTAGTCGGCCAGGTCGTTCACGTAGGCGATCACGGCCTGGGTGAGGTCCTGCTGGGCCTGCACCACATCGGTCACGGTGCCGTAGCCGGCGTTGAAGCGCAGGGTCTGCAGGCGCAGGGCCTCATTGGCGGCCTTGACGCGACCCGAGGAGAAGAGCACCACGTCGCGCCCCTGGGTGGCCTGGGCATAGAAGGTCTGCACCTCCTTGCGCACCTGGTTGACCGCCGCCTGATAGGAGGCCTCGGCCGCCCTGGCCTTGCGGCGGGCCGCCTCGGCATTCATGCGCGCCTGGCCGCCATCGAAGCCGGTGAACGACAGCTGCAGCAACGCCGAGGTGTCCCACAGGTCGGAGCGGGCCCCCTGCACCCACGGCGGCCCCTGGCCCGTGAAACCCGCGGCCTTGGTCCACAGCCAGCTGTTGACCAGCTGGATCGTGGGCCGGTAGGTGGCGAGCTCGATCTGGGCCTGGGCCTCGTTGATCTTCACGTCCATCAGCTTCTGCTCGATCACCTTGCGGTAGTCGAGGGCGGCGCGACTGGTCTCCGCCAGGGAGTGGGGCCAGGAGCCCAGGGCCCCGAGCTGCTCGGCCGGGGTCAGGGGCGAGGAATCACTGATGGCCAGCAGCTCGCCGAGGGCCGCCTGGGCCACGCGCACGTCCTGCTGGGCCCGGGCCAGGTTGCTCTGGTCGGCCTTCAGCACCGACTCCTGCTTGGCCAGATCCACCTTGGTGGAGGAGCCCAGGCGGAACCGGGTCTCGGTGAGGCCATAGAGCAGCTTGTCGTTGGCCACGATCTGCTCGCCGGTGAGCACCTGGGCGTAGGCCTGCTGCAGCTCCACGAAGGCCTGCTCGGTCTGCAGGCGGTTGTCCCGCAGGGCGATCACATAGGTGTCGGCGGCCTGGCGCACCTTGTATTTGTTCTGCCAGATCGTGGGGGTGCGGGCCGGATCGAAGAGGTTCCAGGTGACATCGACCTGGCCGATCGCCTGGAAGTAACTGCCCATGTAGGCCTTCTGGTTCTGGTAGGGGCCGGGCGACGCCACGCCGCCGGTGAAGGCCCCCGGATAGTTGTAGTAGGAGCGGGCGCCGTAGGGGCCGCCGTTGAGGGAGGCGTTGAGCGTGGGCCACCAGGTGGCGTAGGCGGCGCCAAGGCTGTTCTGAGTCGCCACCAGCTCCTCATACGACTGGCGCAGCACCGGGTTGCGCTGGCTGGCCCAGGCCACCGCCTGGGCCATGGCCAGCCGGGACAGCTGCTCCGGCGGGAGCGGCGACTCCGTCGGGCGGGGCCGCTGCCCCGGCCAGCCCGATCCGAGCGTCTCGACGCGCTGCTCCCCCGGCAGCGGCTCCGCACCGGCCGATCCGGCCGGAATAACGGCAGCAAGCATCAGCGGCAGCGCAGCCGCGAGGCGCAGCAGGGCTGCGGGCCCACGCCGGCAGGGGCTCAGCTCTGGCGGGCGACTCATCGGGCCTGGGAGATCACGTAGGAGAAGGGCAGGTCCAGCAGCTTGCCGGCCTGGGGCACGTAGGCGCGCTTGTTGAACACGTCGTAGTCGTGCCGCTCGATCACATCGAGGATGCCCCGATAGAGCCGCAGCGACGCCCACACCGGCCAGCGGGCATCGGGCGCCAGCCAGCGCACGCCCGCCTCAGAGCGGGCGAACCACTGGCGGGCACGCTCCAGCTGGAAGGCCATCAGCGCCCGCCAGTTGTCGTTGAGGGTGCCGGCCAGCAGCTCGGCCTCCGAGTAGCCGAAGCGCTCCAGGTCCTCCTGGGGCAGGTAGATGCGGCCGCGGCCCCGGTCCTCCCCCACGTCCCGCAGGATGTTGGTGAGCTGGTTGGCGATGCCCAGGGCCACCGCGGCCTCGGAGGTGTCGGGCCGCTCGCTCCAGGGAGCGGAGGTGTAGGCGGGATCGAGACCCATCACCTCCTGGGTCATCAGGCCGACGGTGCCGGCCACGCGATAGCAGTAGAGCTCCAGCTCGGCGAAGCTGGCGTAGCGGGTCTGGAGCAGGTCCATGCGCTGGCCCTCGATCATGTCGAGGTAGGGCTGCAGGCTCTGGGGGTAGCGCTCCAGGGTGTCCACCATGGCCCGATCGAGGCCATCGCGCACCTGGCCCTCGAACAGCTGGCGGGTGCGCAGCTCCCAGGCATCGAGCCGGGCCGCCAGCTCCTCCACGGGACGCGCCTGGGCCTCGGCACTATCCATCAGTTCATCGGTGCGGCGGCACCAGACGTAGATGGCCCAGATCGCCCGGCGCTTGGCCGGGGGCATCAGCAGCGTGCCGAGATAGAAGGTCTTGGCCCACTCGGCCGTCTCCTTGCGGCAGGCCTCATAGGCCTCCTCCAGGCTCGGCAGCAAAGTGGATCCCGGCTCCCGCTGGCGGGAGGTGGCGGCGGAGGACTGTGCCGTCATCGGGGCAGGGTCGGCACCTGGATCAACCGAGGCAGTGGCCATGGTGGCAGAGCGCTGGCTCATGAGGCGGCACGGCGCTGGCGCATGGCCCGGGCCCGCTCGGCCAGGGAGGAGAAGGAGGGATCGCCCAGGATCGAGCCCACCTGGCCCTGCACCACGGCGGTGTTGATCTTGATCTCCAGCTCCTTGATCGTGGCCCGCAACTCCGTCTCCCGCCGCGACACGGCCCCCGCCATGCGCTGGAAGGCGCTCAGCAGGGGCGCCACCCGGGGGTCCTCGCGCACATCGGTCGCCATGGAGGCCACGAAGCGGTCGGCCTGGCTGAGCTCGCGATCGAGGCGCTGCTGGCTCAGCACCAGGTTCTGGTAGAGCTCCAGCTCCTGGTCGCGCAGGGCCTTCTTCTCCAGGCAGGCGCCGATGCGGGCCCGCAGCAGCGTGGCGTTGAAGGGCTTGGGCAGGTAGTCCTCGGCGCCGGCCTCGATGCAGCGCACCACGCTGGAGAGGTCGTCGAGGGCGCTGATCATGATCACCGGCAGATGGCGCAGCTCCTCGTCGGCCTTGAGCTGCCGCAGGGTGTCGTAGCCGTCCAGGCGCGGCATCATCACGTCGAGCAGCACCAGATCGAAGCGCTGCTGGCGCACCCTCTCCAGCACCTCCACGCCGTCGGCGGCGGTGGTGACGCTGTGGCCCTGGCGGACCAGGCGACTGGCCAGCATGTCGCGGTTGAGCGGGTCATCGTCCACCGCCAGGATGCGGCCATGGCGCGGCGCTGGCCCGGCCGCCTCGGATGGGGAATCGGACGCGGCTGGGGCGGGGGCCTCGGGCGGCTGGGCGGCCGGTTGCGATGGGGCCTCGGCTGAGGGGAGCGGGCGGGCCGGCGGAGCGGCGCCAGGGGCCGGCAGGGGCGCCAGCTGCAGCCGGGTGCGGATCAGACCCACCAGCGTGGCGGCCGCCTGCTGGATGCGGCGCAGATCGGGCACGGCGGCCGGGTGCTCCTCCGCGGCCTCCTCCTCCAGCAGTTCGCTGTAGCCGATGATCTGGTTGAGGGGCGTGAGCAGGTCGTGGCGCAGGGCCGCGAGCTCCTGGGAGGCGTCCGGGGCGACAGGGACCTCGCAGCCTGGCAGAGGGCTCGCCGCGGATGCAGCACCCGGAGAAGGGGAAGCAGGCGACATCACTCAGCTGTCCACCGCGATGCCGCAGCGCTGCAGCTGGGCCTGGATCTTCTCCAGCAGCCGGGCCAGGTCCACGGGCTTGGTGTCGTAGTCGTCGCAGCCGGCGGCGAGACAGCGATCACGGTCTTCCGCCATCGCATGGGCCGTGAGGCCGATCACCGGGATGGCGGCGGTGGCCGCATCGGCCTTGAGGCGGCGCGTGGCCTCCCAGCCATCAATCACCGGCAGGCTCATGTCCATCAGGATCAGGGCCGGAGCCTGGGCCGCCGCCATGTCCAGCGACTCGGCCCCATCCAGCGCCATCACCACCTCGAAGCCCTTGCGCGTCAGCCGCCGGGACAGCATGTCCCGGTTCATCTCGTTGTCCTCGACGAGCAGGATGCGAACCATCGCGGTGGCAGGAGTGCTCAGGATTTTCGCCTCACAATGGCATCAATCTGTGCCAGCAGAGAGTTGCCGGTGACGCGTCCCTTGCTGAGCACATCGCTCACCCGGCCGTTGAGCCGGGCCTGATCATCTGGACTGAGGCTCTTGGCCGTGAGCACGATCACGGGGATGGCGGCGGCGATCGGATTGCGGCGCAACTGTTCGACGAACTCCAGGCCATCCATCTCCGGCATCATCAGGTCGAGCAGGATCAGGGCCGGCCGGCTGGTGGCGATCCGCTCCAGGGCCTCGCGGCCATTGCTGGCCCGATCCACACGCCAGCCCGCCTTCTCCAGCAGGCGCCGCAGCAGCTCGGCGTTGGCGTCGTCGTCCTCGACCACCAGCACCTGGCCCAGCTGGGAATCGCCCGTGAGCCGGCCGAGCAGCTGCTCCAGCTTGGGCCAGTCCACCGGCTTGGTGAGGCAGTCGGTGGCCCCCATGGCCACCCCCAGCTCGCGGTTGTCGAGCATCGTCATCATCACCACCGGAATCAGCGCCAGTTCCGGATCCGACTTGAGGCTGGCCAGCACCGCCCAGCCGTCCATGCCCGGCATCATCACGTCGAGGGTGATCAGATCGGGGCGCAGGCGGCGGGCCAGGGCCAGGCCCTCCGCCCCATCGCCGGCCAGCTCCACCTGGAAGCCCTCGCGCACCAGGAAGCGGCGGATCAGCTCGCGGGCATCGGCATCGTCGTCGATGGCGAGCACGGTGCCCCGGGGCAGCACGGCGGGGATGGGCAGCGGGGGATCCGGGGCGGCTGAGGGAAGCGCGGCGGCCGGCTCGGCTGCCGCCGGGGCCAGCGCCGCGGGAGCCACCGCAACCGGACCGGCGGGAGCGGCCCCTGCCCCGGCCTCCACCCCGGTCTCGGCATCGGCCTCGGCCTCAAGCCTCACCTGGCGGGGCAGCTCCAGGGTGAAGGTGCTGCCGCGGCCGGGCTCACTGGCCACCGTGATGTCACCGCCCATCTGGCGGCTGAACTGGCGGCTGATGGCCAGGCCGAGCCCGGTGCCGCCGTAGCGGCGGGTGGTGCTGCTGTCGGCCTGGCTGAAGCTCTGGAACAGGCGCCCCATCTGCTCCTCGTTCATGCCGATGCCCGTGTCGGCCACCGCGATGCGCAGGAGCTCGCTCGGGCCGGAGCCCTCGGCGCTCACCGTGATCGTGATGTGGCCGTGGTCGGTGAACTTGCTGGCGTTGCTGAGCAGATTGAGCAGGCACTGGCGCACCTTGGTGAGATCGGCATGCACCTTGCCGATGTCCGCAGGGCACTCCACCTCCAGGCGATTGCCGTTCTGATCGAGGAGCGGCTGGACCGTGCTGACCACCTCGGCCAGGGTGGCGGGAAGTTCGAAATCCTCCAGGTAGAGGGTCATCTTGCCCGCCTCGATCTTGGAGAGATCGAGCACATCGTTGATCAGGCCAAGCAGATGCCTGCCAGCCGCATGGATCTTGCGCAGATCCGGCACAAACTCGTCGGGCTCGAGATCCTCGGCCTCCTCGATCAGCATCTCGCTGTAGCCGATGATCGCGTTCATCGGCGTGCGCAGCTCGTGGCTCATGTTGGCCAGAAAAGCGCTCTTGGCCTGGTTGGCCTCCTCGGCCTCCTGGCGCGCGATCTGGGCCGAGGCCCGCTCCGACTCGGCCCGCAGCCGCGCCACCTCGTCGTCGATCAGGGCCTTGGCGAGCCGCTGGCTGAACCACCAGGAGAGGGCCAGCACAGCCCCCACCATCACGAACAGCAGAGCGAGCAGGCCACCGGTGAGCCGCAGGGTGAGCCGATCGATGTCCGGCAGGTAGGTGGCGGAGAGGATCTGGAAGCGCCAGGGCCCGAACTGCTGGCGCTCCAGCAGGTAGTCCTTCGGGGCGGCGGCGGGCCCAGCCGCCGCCGGAGCACCAGCAGCGCCAGGGTCGTCGGCCGAGTCCAGCAGCGCCTCGACCCGGCCCAGCGGCACATGGGCGGAGTGGAAGCGGAGCTTGCCGCGGGAATCCAGCAGGGCCACGAAGCCGCGGTCCAGGATGCGGGAGCTGTTCACCGAGCGGCCGATCACCGCGAGGGTGTCGATGCGGTAGCCGGTGTACCAGGCGCCAATCACCTCCCCGGATCCGTCACGGATCGGCTCGTAGGTGGTGAAGTAGGGCTCGCCGAAGATCTCAGCCACGCCCGTGTAGCTGCGGCCGCCGCGCAGGAACTGGATCGGCACGCCGCTTGGACTGAGCTCGGTGCCGACGGCACGCTGCCCATCGGCCCCGCGCACGGTGGTGGCCACGCGGATGAAGCGGTCGCCCTGGCGCACGAACAGGCTGGCGGTGCCGCCCATGCGCGCCACCACCGCATCGACGATCCCGGTGCTGGCATCGATGTCGGTGCTGCCGAAGCGCAGCCGAGGCACGCGCTCGGCGCCGACGCGCTGGCTGCCCGGGCCCAGGCCCGCCGGGCCGAGGGCCAGGGTGTCGGCCTGCAGCACCCGCAGGGCGGCGTGGGTGAGCTGGCGGTAGATGGTGTCAGTAACCTGCAGCTGGCTGACGAGGTTGTCGCCCACCGTCTTCACCCGCAGGGCGGCGAAGTGCTGCACGGTGCTGCGCAGCTGCAGCAGGCTGAACACGGCGGTACCCACCAGCAGCCCGGCGACGACCCCGAACCAGATCAGGGTGCCGCGCAGGACACGGCGCTCGATCGCGCGGGCATCAACGCCCAGGGCGCCGGGATCGCTCACACGCCGACCGGCGTGCGCTCGGCCCGGCCCGCCGCCACCGCGGATCCGGCCACGGCCTCGGCGCACTGCTTGCCGCTGAGCACCGCCCCCTCCATCGAGGCCAGATAGCGCTGCATCGTGTAGCAGCCGGCGAGGAAGAAGTTGGCGATCGGGCTGGCCTGGTCGGGCCGCAGCTGCTGACAGCCGGGCACGGTCTTGTAGACCGAGAGGGGCGTCTTGACGACGATCGCCTTGCGCAGCTGGGCCTGGTCGTCGCCGGTGAAGTGCATCGGGAAGAGGCGCTTCAGCTCCTCCATGGTGGCGGCCACGATCTCGTCGTCACTGCGGCCGATCCAGTTCTTGGCGGGGGCGAACACCAGCTCCAGCATCGAGCGGTTGGGGTCTTCGTACTCCCGGCAGGTGTTGCTCATGTCGGCATACACACTGAGCAGCGGACTGCGGCTGAACAGCAGGTGATCGATCTCGGTGAGCTTGCGATCAAACCAGAGGTGGATGTTGATCACGGGCACGCCGTTGAGCCCATCGAGTTTCTGGAAGTAGGGGATCGGCTTCCAGGCCTCAGGAATCAGCAGCTTGAAGGGATCCACCGGCATGGCGCTCACGTAGGCATCGGCCGTGAGGGTGTAGCCCTCCTTGCCCTTGATGCCGCCGATGCGGAAGCCGCTCACCGTGCCATCGGCACTCAGCTCGATCTCCCGCAGGGGCGAATCCAGGTGCACTTCACCGCCGCGGGCCGTCACGTAGTCGACGATGGGCTGGCAGAGGCGCTGGGGCGGGTTGCCATCGAGGAAGGCCATCTTCGAGCCATCGCTCTCCTGCAGGAAGCGGTTGAGTGCCGTGAGCACCACGGTGCTGGAGATCTCATCGGGATCGATGAAGTTCAGCGCCTTGGCCATGGCGATGAACACCTCGTCGTTGACCCGATCGGGGATGTTGTGCAGCTTGAGCCACTCACTCCAGGAATACTGGTCGCACTCCTCCACGTAGGACTGGCCCCGCAGCATCGCCGGCACCAGGCCCAGGCCGAAGGCGATCTTCTCCGGCCAGGTGAGCATGTCGTTGTTGCCAAGGATCGCCGCCACGCCGTTAAGGGGGGCGGGAATATCGGGGAAGTCGAAGCGGCTGTAGGTGCCGGGGGTCTCCATCTGGTTGAAGATCATCGAGTGGGATTTCCACTGCAGACGATCTTCAATGTCCAGCTCCTTGAACAGCTGGCGCATGTTGCGGTAGGCGCCGAAGAAGATGTGCAGACCGGTCTCGTACCAGTCGCCGTCCTCGTCCTGCCAGGCAGCCACCTTGCCGCCCAGCACGTCGCGGGCCTCCACCACGATCGGGGTGTGACCGGCGTCGCAGAGGTACTTGGCGCAGGCCAGACCGGCCAGCCCGGCTCCTGCAATGGCGACGCGCATGGCACACCCGAAATCCTGCGACAACCTTAAGAGCCCCGCTCCCGCCGCCGAGAGGGCCGGCCGTGGCGGGGATCGCCGCCCTTCGGCGAGGACGGAGCCCGGAGCAGGGCGGGGATCCATGGCCCATGGGAAGACCGGCGGTGCCGGACCGGAGCGGGGCGCACTGTTCCTAAAGTCGAGCCACGCCTTAGACGAGCCCGCCCGCCGCGCCAGCCCAGGCGAACGCCGGCGCCACCGCGCTCCGGCACCCTCCCGGTGAGACTTCCGACCCCATGGCCGACACCCTGATCAAGTCCACCACCCGCCACATCCGCCTGTTCACGGCGCGGGTGGAAAACGGCCAGCTGGTGCCCGATGACGGCCAGCTCACCCTGGATGTGGACCCGGACAACGAATTCCTCTGGGACTCCGCCGCCCTCACCAAGGTGCAGGACCGTTTTCGCGAGCTGGTGGAGGGCCAGGCCGGCGCCGACCTGACCGACTACACGATCCGGCGCATCGGCTCGGAGCTGGAGGGCTTTGTGCGCCAGCTGCTCCAGGCCGGCGAGCTGCGCTACAACCCGGACGCGCGGGTCCTCAACTACTCGATGGGCCTGCCCCAGGCCCCCCAATCGGCATGACCCGCTCCCGCTATGGCGACGGCGGCGGCCGCTCCCCCCGCGAGGGCCGCTACGACGCCCCCTCCAACGACCGCTACGCCACGGCCCGCGGCGGCCGCTCCAGCGGTCGCGACTACGACAGCCGCTACGACGCCCCCCGGGACGCTGGGCGCAGGCCCGCCGCCGGTGGCCCGGGCGGCGGGCCCGGCGGGGGTCCAGGCGGGGGAGGCGGCCCCGGCGGCGGCGGACCCTTCCAGTTCAACATCGGCACGATCGCCGTGCTGGCGGGCGTGCTCGTGGTGGGCATCGGCATCGGCACCGCCCTCTCCAGCACCACCCAGGGCGACCAGGGCAACATCGCCAGCTCCCAGCAGCTGGACATGGCTGTGCCCGATCCGGAGTTCTGCCGCCAGTGGGGCGCCAGCGCCTTCGTGATGGACGTGGAGCTCTACACCACGATGAACCCCAGCAGCAGCTTCGTGACCCAGCCGCAGCTCAAGCCTGGCTGCGTGATCCGGCGGGAGAACTGGAGCGTGCTGCAGAAGGAGGGCGCCGTGACGGCCGAGCAGATGCGCCAGTGCAAGCAGCGCATGAACACCTTCGCCTACGTGGGCTCGGTGAAGGACAAGCCGATCGTCCGCTGCGTCTACCAGACCGACATCAGCGAGAACAAGTTCCTCACCAGGGGCGTGGCCGACGACACCGTGGGCGTGACCCCCGAAGCCGACCAGTTCTGAAGCCAGCAGCGGCTCAGAACTGACAGCTTCAGGCCCCCGGCGAGGCGGGCTCGCCGCCCGGGGCCGGAGCCGCCGCCGCCTGTTGCAGCGGCCGCCGCAGCGGGCTGTCGGGGCTGGCGAACACCGGCAGGATCTCGCGGCGGAAGGCATCGGCGGCCCGGGAGCAGTAGCGGGCCGGGTGGGTGATCAGCTTGAGCTGGCGCCGCACTGAGAGGTCCGCCAGGGCCGGCCGGTGCAGGCTGCCGGCGGCCAGCTCCCGCTCGATCGACACCACCGGCAGAAAGGCCGCCCCCAGCCCGCTCTGCACCGCGTTCTTGATCGCCTCGAAGGAGTTGAGTTCCATCTCGATCTTGAGCCGGCCCACGTCCAGGCCGGAGCGGGCCAGCAGCTGGTCCACCATCTTGCGGGTGGTGGACTGGGCATCCAGGCAGACGAAGCCCAGGCGGTAGAGGTCGTCCTTGCTGAGTTCCGGCAGCCGGGCCAGGGGGTGCTTCACCGGCAGCACCAGGGCCAGCTCGTCGCTGGCGTAGGGCACCACCTGCAGCAGCTCGTTCAGATCCCCCGGCAGCTCGCCGCCGATGATCGCCAGGTCGATCTGGCCGTTGGCCACGCTCCAGCCGGTGCGCCGGGTGCTGTGGACCTGCAGCTGCACCGCCACGTCCGGATACTTCTGGCGGAACAGGCCGATCATGCGCGGCATCAGGTAGGTGCCGGTGGTCTGGCTGGCGCCCACGATCAGGGAGCCGCCCCGCAGGTTGTGGAGATCCTCCAGGGCCCGGCAGGCCTCCTGGCACTGGCTGAGGATCCGGTCGCAGTAGCTGAGCAGCAGGTGGCCGGCCTCGGTGAGCTGGGCCTTGCGGCCGCCGCGGTCGAACAGCGATACGCTCAGCTGCTTCTCCAGGTTCTGGATCTGCAGGCTCACCGCCGGCTGGGTGACGTAGAGGCTGTCGGCAGCCTTCTTGAAGCTGCCCTCGCTGGCGATGGCCCGCAGGATGCGCAGCTGGTCGAGGGTGAACGGCAGATCGGCCATGGATCCCGTTGGGGCTGCACCGTCTGGAGATTGGAACTGTAGGCACGGATGCCGTGTCGCCAGAATCGCCGCCTCCGCATCCCGTCATGGCCGACCCGCACCTGCACCACAGCAGCCTGGTGATGCTGGGCCTGCTGCTGGCCTTCGCCCTGGTGCACAGCGGCGGCGCCTCGCTGCGGGCCTGGGGCGTCGAACGCATCGGCGAGCGGGCCTGGCGGCTGCTGTTCGCCGGCGTCAGCATCCCGTCGGCCGTGGTGGTGATCGGCTACTTCCTGGCCCACCGCTACGACGGCCTGCGCCTCTGGAACCTGCAGGACCAGGCCTGGATCATCCCGGTGGTCTGGACCGGAACCGCCATCAGCTTCCTGTTCCTCTACCCGGCCACCTACAACCTGCTGGAGATTCCGGCGGTGCTCAAGCCCCAGGTGCGGCTCTACGCCACCGGCATCATCCGGGTGAGCCGCCATCCCCAGGCCGTCGGCCAGATCCTCTGGTGCGCCACCCACCTGCTCTGGATCGGCAGCAGCTTCATGGTGGCGGCCTGCATCGGCCTGATCGGCCACCACCTGTTCGCGGTGTGGAACGGCGACCGGCGCCTGCGCAACCGCTTCGGGGCGGCCTTCGAGGAGTTGAAGGCCAGCACCTCGGTGATCCCCTTCGTGGCGGTGCTGGACGGGCGGCAACAGCTGGTGCTCTCGGAATTCCTGCGGCCGGCCCAGCTGGGCATCGCCATCGCCGTGGGGGTGTTCTGGTGGGCGCACCGCTTCATCGGCCTGGGGGCCACGGCCTTTGCCCGCACCGGCCTGGCCCACTGGCTGGGCTGAGGGCACGCCCGGGCCGAGCCCGCGTCACAACCCGGCCACAGGAGCAGGGACGCCCCGGAGGGGCTGCCTACACTCCGGGGGACTGCCTCCCCCCCGGATGCCCTCGGCCGCCGAACTCGCCTGGTTGATTCCGGTCCTGCCCCTGGCGGGGGCGTGCCTCGTGGGACTGGGGCTGATCAGCTTCAACCGCACCATCAACCGCCTGCGCAAGCCGGTGGCCCTGCTGCTGATCACCTGCGTCGGGGCCGCGGCGGCCCTCAGCTACGGCGTACTCGCAGAACAGCTGGCGGGGGCCGGCCCCACGGAGGTGCTGTTCAACTGGGCCAGCGCCGGCAGCTTCAACCTGCAGATGGGCTTCCGCGTCGATGCCCTCGGGGCTGTGATGCTGTCGCTCGTGACCACCATCGCCGTGCTGGTGATGGTGTATTCCGATGGCTACATGGCCCACGACAAGGGCTATGTGCGCTTCTTCACCTACCTGGCCCTGTTCAGCAGCTCGATGCTGGGGCTGGTGATCAGCCCGAACCTGCTCGAGATCTACGTCTTCTGGGAGCTGGTGGGCATGTGCTCCTACCTGCTGGTGGGCTTCTGGTACGACCGCGACGGCGCCGCCAATGCCGCCCAGAAGGCCTTCGTGGTGAACCGGGTCGGGGACTTCGGCCTGCTGCTGGGAATCCTGGGGCTGTTCTGGGCCACCGGCAGCTTCGGCTTCGAGGAGATCGGCGCGCGGCTGACGGAGGCCGTGGCCGCCGGCAGCGTGAGCAACGGCGCGGCGGTCCTGCTCTGCCTGCTGGTGTTCATGGGCCCGATGGCGAAGTCGGCCCAGTTCCCCCTGCACGTGTGGCTGCCCGACGCGATGGAGGGCCCCACACCGATCTCCGCCCTGATCCACGCCGCCACGATGGTGGCCGCCGGGGTGTTCCTGGTGGCCCGGCTGCAGCCGGTCTACGTGCCCTTCCCCGAGGTGCAGACGGTGATCGCCGTGGTGGGCACGATCACGCTGGTGCTGGGCGCCTCGATCGCCCTCACCCAGCAGGACCTCAAGAAGGGCCTGGCCTACAGCACCGTGAGCCAGCTGGGCTACATGATGCTGGCCATGGGCTGCGGCGCCCCGGTGGCGGGGATGTTCCACCTGGTGACCCACGCCTTCTTCAAGGCGATGCTGTTCCTGGGCTCGGGCTCGGTGATCCACGCCATGGAGGAGGTGGTGGGCCATGAGCCGGTGCTCGCCCAGGACATGCGCCTCATGGGCGGCCTGCGCCGCTACATGCCCGTGACCGCGACCACCTTCTTCATTGGCTGCGTGGCCATCAGCGGGATTCCGCCCCTGGCCGGCTTCTGGAGCAAGGACGAGATCCTCGGCGTGGCCTTCGGCCAGTTCCCTCTCCTCTGGGTCGCCGGCTTCGCCACCGCCGGCCTCACGGCCTTCTACATGTTCCGCCTCTACTTCCTCACCTTCGAGGGCAGTTTCCGCGGCACCGACAAGGCCGTGCAGGCCCAGCTGCTCGCCGCCGCCGGCAAGGGCAGCGGCAGCGCCGAGCACGGCGACGAGCATGGCCATGCCCATGCCGAGCATCCCCACGAGTCGGGCTGGCAGATGGCCGCACCGCTGGTGGTGCTGGCCGTGCCCTCGGTGCTGATCGGCCTGCTGGGTACCCCCTGGAACAGCCGCTTCGCCGCCCTGCTCGATCCCCGGGAGGCCGCCGAGGCGGCGGAGCACTTCAGCTGGGGCGAATTCCTGCCGCTGGCTGGCGCATCGGTGGGGATCTCGCTGCTGGGCATCGGCGTGGCAGTGCTGGCCTATGCCCTGCACAAGCTGGATCTGGCCACGGCCGTGGCGGGTCGCTTCCCCGCCGTCAACGCCTTCCTGGCCAACAAGTGGTATCTGGATGCCATCAACGAGAAGCTGTTTGTGCAGGGCAGCCGCAAGCTGGCCCGCCAGGTGCTCGAGGTGGATTCCAAGGTGGTGGACGGCGTGGTGAACCTCACCGGCCTGGTGACCCTGGGCAGCGGCGAGGGCCTCAAGTACTTCGAGACCGGCCGGGCCCAGTTCTATGCCCTGATCGTGTTCGGGGGCGTGATCGCCCTGGTGGTGCTGTTCGGCGTCCTGGGCTGAGCGGCGGCACCGCCCGCCGGAGCGGCACCGCGAATCCCGGGCAACCAGGCCACAACGCTCTGTGTGACAACGGCCACCGGCCAAGGTCCTGGCGGGCCGGCATTTCTACACTCCGGCCAGACCATCGGGCCTGTCTGTGTTCTTCGACTTCGCGGTGTTCCCGGCTGTGGCGAGCCTGGCCGCCGCCAGCGCCGCCCCAGGAGCCGCCCCTGCATCGGCTGCCGATTTCCCCTGGCTGAGCGCCTCGATCCTGTTCCCGATCGCCGCCGCTCTGCTGATCCCCTTCGTGCCCGACAAGGGCGACGGCAAGCAGGTGCGCTGGTTCGCCCTGGGGGTGTCGCTGATCACCTTCCTGCTCACGGTGGGCGGCTACCTCAACGGCTACGACCCCAGCGTCGAGGGTCTGCAGCTGGTGGAGCGCTGGCAGTGGCTGCCCAACCTGGGGCTGGCCTGGTCGGTGGGGGCCGATGGCCTGTCGATGCCGCTGATCCTGCTCACCAGCTTCATCACCTCGCTGGCGGCCCTGGCCGCCTGGCCCGTGAGCTTCAAGCCGCGGCTCTTCTACTTCCTGCTGCTGGCGATGGATGGCGGCCAGATCGCCGTGTTCGCCGTGCAGGACATGCTCCTGTTCTTCCTGGCCTGGGAGCTGGAGCTGCTGCCGGTGTATCTGCTGCTGGCCATCTGGGGCGCCAAGAAGCGCCAGTACGCCGCCACCAAGTTCATCCTCTACACGGCCGGCGGCTCGGTGTTCATCCTGCTGGCGGCCCTGGCGATGGCCTTCTACGGCGGCGGCACCCCCAGCTTCGAGTTCACGGCCCTGATGGCCAAGGAGTTCCCGCTGAAGTTCCAGCTGCTGGCCTACGCCGGCCTGCTGATCGCCTTCGGGGTGAAGCTGCCGATCGTGCCGCTGCACACCTGGCTGCCCGATGCCCACGGCGAAGCCACGGCGCCGGTGCACATGCTGCTGGCGGGCATCCTGCTGAAGATGGGCGGCTACGCCCTGCTGCGCTTCAACGTGCAGCTGCTGCCCGAGGCCCACGCCCAGTTCGCGCCGCTGCTGGTGGTGCTGGGGGTGGTGAACATCATCTACGCGGCCCTCACCTCCTTCGCCCAGCGCAACCTCAAGCGCAAGATCGCCTACAGCTCGATCAGCCACATGGGCTTCGTGCTGATCGGCATCGGCAGCTTCAGCGCCCTGGGCACCAGCGGGGCGATGCTGCAGATGGTGAGCCACGGTCTGATCGGCGCCTCGCTGTTCTTCCTGGTGGGCGCCACCTACGACCGCACCCACACCCTGCAGCTCGATGAGATGGGCGGCGTGGGCCAGAAGATGCGCAAGATGTTCGCCCTCTGGACGATCTGCTCGCTGGCGTCGCTCGCCCTGCCGGGCATGAGCGGCTTCGTGAGCGAGCTGATGGTGTTCGTGGGCTTCGCCACCAGCGAGGCCTATGCCCTCAGCTTCCGCATCGTGATGGCCGTGCTGGCGGCGGTGGGGGTGATCCTCACGCCGATCTACCTGCTCTCGATGCTGCGGGAGATCTTCTTCGGCAAGGAGAATGCCGAGCTGGCCTCCCACACCCACCTGGTGGATGCCGAGCCCCGCGAGATCTACGTGATCAGCTGCCTGCTGGTGCCGATCATCGGCATCGGCCTCTACCCCCGCCTGGTGACCGACAGCTACCGCGCCTCGATCGAGGCCCTCGTGCAGCGGGAACTCACGGCCCTGGACCGGCCCCTCGGCAACCCGCCGGGCGGCCTGATCCGCCGCTCCCCCCTGGGCGAGCTGCTGCCGCCCGCGCTGCTGCAGGCTCCCGCCCTCACGGCGGCGGTGGCTTAGGGGCCCATCGCGACGCTTTGCCAAGGGCACTTGCGCATCCGAAACAGTCTCCGTACGCTCCCGAACCGGACCGAGCCACCGGCCCTTCCCCCACCCTGAACGGCGATGCGACAGCTGAACTTTCTGCTGATCTTCAGCTTCAGCCTGGCGATGGTGATGTTCACCCTGGAGAACACCGCCGCCACCACGGTGAAGTTCCTGCCGGGCGTGTCCACCACCCTGCCGCTGGCGGTGCTGCTGCTGCTGGTGGGCGGCATCGGCGCCACCGCCGCCTGGGTCTTCGCCGTCTGGACCGGGGTGGTGAAGCAGGTGGAGACCCTGAACACCCCCAGCGACGTGGAGGCCCAGCAGGTGCGCATCCGCGAGCTGGAGGAGGACGTGCAGCGCTACCGGGCCGCCGTGGATGCCCAGCTGGGGCTGCTGCCGGCCGCCGGCGAGAGTTCCGCCCCCGCAGCAGGCCAGTAGCAACGGCTGACGACCGGCCGGCGCCTTTCTCGCCGGGGGGACAGCCCCTCGGCGTTGCCACCGGGTGCGCCTGGGGCTGGTCCGGATCCGATCCAGCCGGTAGCTTGCAGACAGTCTGCGGAATCCCGTGTCGGAAGGGGGCGCCAGGCTGGCCATCCGCCTGCTGCAGGACGCGGCCCTGCGCGGGGATCTCGATCCCTGGGACGTGGATGTGATCGCCGTAGTGGACGGCTTCCTCGACCAGCTGCGCCAGCGCATCACCCTGCCCCGGCTGGTGGTGGCCAACGGAGCGGGCGGCGGCGGCAGCTACGAGCAGGACCTGGCCGAAACCAGCGAGGCCTTCCTGGCGGCCTCGGTGCTGGTGAGCCTCAAGGCCGAGGTGCTGGAGGCCCGCACCTTTCCCCCAGACGCGGCCCTGGAGGACGAGCCCGACGACCTGGAGCCGGGCTGGCCCGGCGGCGCGCTGATCGAGCTGCCCAGCCGCCCCGAGCGGCACCTGCGCCGGCGGTTGGTGGCCCCGCCGCCCCTGCAGCGCCCCGTGACCCTGGGGGAACTGATCCGCCAGCTGGAGGAGATCGCCGAGCGGCTGGAGCAGGAGGAGGCCCGGCCCCGCCAGCGCCAGCGCAGCCGGCGCTTCAGCGACCGGGCCGTGATCGAACAGGTGGCGGCCCTCGCCCACCGCGAGAAGCTGCCCGAGACCACCGCGGCCCTTGGTCGCTTCCTGCTGGAACGCCCCGACAGCCTCGACTGGCTGGGCTTCGACGCCCTGGTGGAGGGCTGGTCGGCCGTGGCCCCGGCCGACCTGGACTGCGATCGGGTAGGGGTGTTCTGGGCCCTGCTGTTCCTCTGCTCCCAGGGCAAGGTGGCGCTGGAGCAGAGCGGCGGGCTCTACGGACCGCTGAGCCTCAAACGCCTGGCCGAGGCGGACGAGGAGCCGCTGCCTGCCTTGGCAGCGGCCCCGGGGCCAGCTCCGGGGCCGGCTCGGCCGGCACTGGTGGCCTAGAGCCGTTGACTAGGGTTCCCCCATCCAGACCCTCTCACCACGGAAGACAGCGCCGATGAAGGCGATGATCCTGGCGGCCGGCAAGGGAACGCGGGTGCGTCCGATCACGCACACCACGCCCAAACCGATGATCCCAATCCTGCAGAAGCCCGTGATGGAGTTTCTGCTCGAGCTGCTGCGCGAGCACGGCTTCACCGAAATCATGGTGAACGTGTCGCACCTGGCGGAGGAGATCGAGAATTACTTCCGCGATGGCCAGCGCTTCGGCGTGGAGATCGCCTACAGCTTTGAGGGCCGCATCGAGGACGGCGAACTGATTGGCGAGGCGGTGGGTTCGGCCGGTGGCATCAAGAAGATTCAGAACTTCCAGCCCTTCTTCGATGAAACCTTCGTGGTGCTCTGCGGCGATGCCCTGATCGACCTGGATCTCACCGAGGCCGTGCGGCGCCATCGCGAGAAGGGCGCCATGGCCAGCCTGATCACCAAGCGGGTCCCCAGGGATCAGGTGAGCAGCTACGGCGTGGTTGTGACCGATGCGGACGGCCGGGTGCGCTCCTTCCAGGAGAAGCCGGCGGTGGATGAGGCCGCCAGCGACATGATCAACACCGGCATCTACATCTTCGAGCCCGAGGTGCTCGACTTCATCCCCACGGGCGTGCCCTTCGACATCGGCTCGGACCTGTTCCCGCGCCTGGTGGAGGCCGGGGCTCCCTTCTACGCCCTGCCGATGGAATTCGAGTGGGTGGATATCGGCAAGGTGCCCGACTACTGGCAGGCGATCCGCAGCGTTCTGGATGGCCAGGTGCGCCAGGTCCAGATTCCCGGCAAGCAGGTGCGCCCCGGCATCTACACGGGCCTCAACGTGGCCGCCAACTGGGACAAGATCAAGGTGCAGGGCCCGATCTACGTGGGCGGCATGACCAAGATCGAGGACGGTGCCACGATTATCGGCCCGGCGATGATCGGCCCGAGCTGTCACATCTGTGAGGGCGCCACGATCGACAACTCGATCATCTTCGACTACTCCCGCATCGGCCCCGGCGTGCGGCTGGTGGAAAAACTCGTGTATGGCCGCTACTGCGTAGACCGCAACGGCGACCACTTCGACCTGCAGGAAGCCGCCCTGGACTGGCTGATCACCGACGTGCGTCGCCAGGATCTCGTTGCTCCCTCGCCCCAGCAGAAGGCCATGGCCGAATTGCTCGGCACTGACCTGGCCATCAGCGGCTCCGCCGCCGGCTGAAGGGTCTGGGCCGGGGGCCTACGGGAGCCTGCGTGCCCGCCTCAGGCCGCCACGCCCAGGGCCCCGACCCCGGCGCGCTCCAGGATCAGCGGGATGCGCTCTTCGGCCTTCACCGCCATCAGGTGCACCCCCTGGGCAATGCCGGTGTAGGCCGCCACCTGCTCGGCGGCGATGCTGATGCCCTCATCGGCGGGGTTGGCGGCGGCGGCGAGCCGATCGATCACGGCCTGGGGAATACAGGCACCGGGCACCACCCGGTTGATGAAGCTCGCATTCTTGGCCGACTTGAGCAGAAACACCCCTGCCAGCACCGGCAGTCCCAGGGGGGCGGCCAGCTCCCCCACAAACCGGCGCAGGCGCTCGGCATCCATCACCATCTGGGTCTGGAGGAAGCGGGCGCCGGCGGCCTGCTTGCGGGCGAGGCGGCGCTGCAGGCCACTCCAGCTGGGGGAGTGGGGATCGGCTGCCGCACCGGCGAACAGGTCGGTGGGACCATCGGGCAGGACCCCCTGCACCGGATCGAGCCCATGGTTGAAGGCGGTCACCTGCTGCAACAGCCGCACCGCCTCCAGCTCGTTCACCGGCCGGGCAGCGGGCTGATCGCCGGCCCGCACCGGATCGCCGGTGAGACAGAGCAGGTTGCGGATGCCGAGGGCGTGGGCGCCGAGCAGGTCGGCCTGCAGGGCGATTCGGTTGCGGTCGCGGCAGGCCAGCTGCAGCACCGGCTCGATGCCCGCCTCCAGCAGCAGCCGGCACAGCGCCAGGCTGCTCATCCGCATCACGGCGCGGCTGCCATCGGTGACATTCACGGCATGCACCAGACCCCGCAGCCGGTGGGCATGGGCGAGGGGGGCGGACACGTCGGCTCCGCGGGGGGGCATCACCTCCGCGGTGATGGCGAACTGCCCCGCCTCCAATGCCTGTTGCAGCCGCAAGATGCCGTGCTCTCGAGTCGGCTCATCATCGGCCAGCACGGTGACGCCCTGGACGCTTGGCCGCCGAAACGGCCCAGCAGCGGGCGCGCTGCGTACAGTGCAGCCACAGCTCCAGGAGCCGCGATGTCAGAGCTGGGCGACCTCGGACATCCCCGCTCCGCCCTCTCGGAGCGCGAGCTGGAGATCATCGAGCTGGTGGCCCAGGGCCTCACCAACCAGGAGATCGCCCAGGCGCTGATGATCAGCAAGCGCACCGTGGACAACCACGTGAGCAACGTGTTCACCAAGACCGGCGCCAAGAACCGTGTGGCCCTGCTCAACTGGGCCCTCGACAACGGCAAGATCTGCCGCGACGGGGTGAACTGCTGCAGCCTGCCCCAGCCCAACGGCCAGGGCTGACGGCCTCAGGCCGCAGCCAGCAGTGGATCGGCCAGCTCGCCCTGCAGCACCTCCAGGCTGAAGCTGCCGGCCTCCAGGCCGAAGAACTCGGCATAGGCGAGGCAGTCGTCCCGGTCACGGCCGGCGATGCGCAGTACGCCGTCCTGGTCGTAGAGGCCGATCATCCGGGCAGGGGCAGACAGGGAGAACAAGGGCTGTGAAACCGGTGGCTGATAAACCAGTGGCGCGGCAGCCAGTGGCAGCCCAGGCCCTGGCATGGACCAGGGCGCCATTCCTGAAGAGAAGTGGAAGCTTCCAGTGGGATCCTAAGCGTCCGCCACCAGGAGCTGCTCCACGGCCGCCCGATCGGCATCGGGCCAGCCGGCGAAGGGCTGCCGCGCCAGGGCGGCGTTGCTGAAGCGGCCATCGCCGGTGAGTTCCCGCACACACCAGGGCGGCACCGTCACCGGACTGTCGCAGCGCTCCAGCTCCACCTCGGCGATCACCAGCGGGGCGTTGGGGCCCTCGAACACATCCAGCACCCAGTCGCCGCCGGGCAGCGCGAGCGGATGGCGCCGCTTGCGCAGTGCCGTGGGGCAGAGCGCCAGCAGCTGCTCGGCATCGAGGGCCGGAATCGCATACTCGAATTCATGGCGGGCGATGCCGGCCGCCGGCAGCTTGAGCGTGAGCCAGGCCTCGCCGGCCCCAGACCCGGCCGCCGCCGCCGCCGCGGTCGGCTCCCCGCCGTCCTCGGCCGGGAGCGGCGCCGCCTGCCGCACCCGCAGGGTCAGGCCCTCGGAGCTCGCGCTCAGATAGCCCTGGGCCAGGGCCTGCGGGGCATCCGCGTGGAGGCGCCAGCCGTCGCCGGCCACCAGGAAGCGTCGTTCGATCTCCAGGGCCATCGCGGGGTGCGGCTCAGTTGGGGGAGGGCTCGCCGGCGGTGAGGTTGCCGGCCCAGTGCAGTTTGCGGGTGAGGGTGCGGTAGTAGGAGGGGCTCTGCTCCAGCACCACCAGCAGGGCCTGGTGGTGCGAGCGCTGCACGCTGCAGCGCTCGCCCGGCTCCAGGTCCGTGGCGTGGGCGCCGTCCTTCCAGAGCCGCACCCGCCGGCTGGCCTCGCCCAGGGGCCAGATGGCCAGCTGGGAGCGGGGCGGCACCACCACGGGCCGGCTGGAGAGGCTCATCGGGCAGATGGGATTCACCACAATCGCGTCGATGCCGGGATGCAGGATGGGGCCGCCGGCCGCCATGGAATAGCCGGTGGACCCGGTGGGGGTGGAGATGATCAGGCCGTCGCCGCGGTACTGGTCCACCACCTCGCCGTCGATCTCCAGCTCCAGCACGCAGGTGGGCGACAGCTCGTCCTGGCCAGGCCGCAGGTAGAAGTCGTTGAGGGCGAGGTGAACCTCGTCGCCGTCCTCCACATGGGCCTCCAGCATCATGCGGCGCTCCAGGGCGAAGCGGTCATCGCGCAGGCGATGCCAGAGGTTCTCGGGCGAATCGACCGGCTCGGCCGTGTGCATCAGCTTGCGCTCATGGGTGAGGAAGCCGAAGTGGCCGCCCACGTTGAAGCAGAGGATCGGCACCCCCAACGGGCCCAGGTGGCGGGCAGCCCCGAGCACGGTGCCATCACCGCCCAGCACCACCGCCAGATCCGGCGGCTCGCCCTCATGGGCCAGCAGGCCGGGGAAGGGGTTCACGTTGGCGCCGCTCATGGCCACGGCCACCCGCGTCCCCTGCTGGCGCAGCTGCTCGGCGCTGCGGCGGGCCTGGCGCAGGGCCGCCTGACTGCCGGCGCGATGGATCAGCCAGACGGTCCGCAGTTGCATGGATCGAACGGGGCAGGCCGGTGGAGCACCACAGGGGCGGCCGACACCGGATCAGCCCCCAGCCTGGCTACCAGCGCAGCAGGTTGAAGCGCTCCATGTCCACCGTTTCACGGTTCCGGTACAGGGAGAGCAGGATTGCCAGGCCCACGGCAGCCTCGGCGGCGGCCACGGTGATCACGAAGATGGCGAACACCTGGCCGCGGATCAGCTGGCCGTCCAGGTAGCTAGAGAAGGCCATCAGGTTGATGTTCACGGCGTTGAGCATCAGCTCGATGCTCATCAGCACCCGCACGGCGTTGCGGCTGTTGATCAGGCCCCAGACGCCGGTGCAGAAGAGGATGGCCGCCAGGGCCAGGTAGGCCTGCAGGGGCACGGTGGTGGGCAGCTCGAGGCTCATCAGCGCTTCTCCAGGACGGGGGTGGGCATGGCGGGGCTGGCCGGTGCGGGGGTCTCGAGCAGCAGCGGCGTGCGCGACTTCTCGATCAGGCCCTGGTCCGCGGGTTCACCGGTCACGATGTCGGCGGAGAGCACATCGCGGCGGGCCAACACGATGGCGCCGATCATCGCCATCAGCAGCAGCACCGAGGCCAGCTCGAAGGGCAGCAGGTAGTCGGAGAACAGGTGCTCGCCGATCCGGATCGTCGCCTCATCGCCGATGGGCTCCGGGCCCGGCGTGGCCCAGGGGGTGATGAAGGCCACCCGCAGCAGCAGGACGAACAGGCCGGCGCAGACGGCCCCCGAGAGCACCCGGCGCAGGGCCAGGCCAGGAATCTCGGCCATGGCCTCCTTCTTGTTGACGAGCATGATCGCGAACAGGATCAGCACGTTCACGGCGCCCACGTAGACCAGCACCTGGGCGGCGGCCACGAAGCTGGCGTTGAGCAGCAGGTAGAGGCCTGCCACCGAGAGGAACACGCCCCCCAGCAGGAAGGCGGAATACACGATGTTGGGCAGCAGCACCACGCCCAGGGCTCCGATCGCCACGGCCGCCGAAAGGGCCGCGAAGCAGAGGAACTGGGTGGAGGAGGCGATGGTCATCAGGCTTGGTCTCCGCTGGCGGCGGCCTCAGGCTTGGGCAGGGTTTCGAGCACCTGCTCGGGCAGTCTGCCGGCCCGGGGGCGGTTGGGATCCACGCCATGGGGATCCATCTCGCCCTTGGGCAGGTAGGCCAGCTCGCGCAGGGCGAACACCGCCGGGTCGCTGGTGACGCTGGTGGGCAGACGGCCCAGGGCGATGTTGTCGAAGTTGAGGTTGTGGCGATCGAAGGTGGAGAGCTCGTACTCCTCCGTCATCGACAGACAGTTGGTGGGGCAGTACTCCACGCAGTTGCCGCAGAAGATGCACACCCCGAAATCGATCGAGTAGTTGCGCAGCTCCTTCTTCTTGGTGGCCTTGTTCATCACCCAATCCACCACCGGCAGGTTGATCGGGCAGACGCGCACACACACCTCACAGGCGATGCACTTGTCGAACTCGTAGTGGATGCGGCCGCGATAGCGCTCCGAGGGGATCAGCTTCTCGTAGGGGTACTGAACCGTGATCGGCCGGCGGCGCAGGTGATCGAAGGTGACTGCCAGACCCTGGCTCAGGTAATTGGCCGCACCAACCGCATCGCGGGTGTAGTCGCCGACTTTCTTGAGGAACCCGAACATGGACTTGGCGGGGTGAAGGGCGGTGAATCTGGAGCGCCGGCCCCATGATGGGCCGGCCGGAGAGGGGTCTGGGGATCAGCCGCCGAAGAAGGCGGGGAACGCGAGCTTGAGGCCGGCGGTCACCAGCAGGTTCACCAGGGCGATCGGCAGCAGGAACTTCCAGCCCAGATCGAGCAGCTGGTCGATCCGCACCCGGGGCACCGTCCAGCGCAGCAGGATCGCGAAGAACACCAGCAGGTAGGCCTTGAGCACGGTCATCACAATGCCCACCGAGGCCGTGATCACCTGCACCAGCGGCGCATCGGCCGACTGGCCCAGGGCCCCCGCCAGCCACTCCACGGGGATGGGGAAGCCCCAACCACCCAGGTAGAGCACCGACACCAGCAGGGCCGAGAGCACCAGGTTGATGTAGCTGCCCAGATAGAAGAGGGCGAACTTCATGCCCGCGTACTCGGTCTGGTAACCGGCCACCAGCTCCTCCTCGGCCTCCGGCAGGTCGAAGGGGAGACGCTCGCATTCGGCCAGGGCACAGATCCAGAAGATCACGAAGCCCACCGGCTGGCGCCAGATGTTCCAGGTGAGGATGCCGGCGCCGTTCTGCTGATCGACGATGTCGACGGTGCTGAGCGAGTTGCTCATCATCACCACCGCCAGCACCGCCAGGGCCAGGGGAATCTCGTAGGAGATCGACTGGGCCGCCGCCCGCAGGCCCCCCAGCAGGGAATATTTGTTGTTGGAGGCGTAGCCGGCCATCAGCAGGCCGATGGGCTGAATGCTGCTGAGGGAGATCCAGAGGAAGATCCCCACGCCCACGTTGCTGATCAGCAGGTGCTGGCCGAAGGGCACCACCAGCCAGCTCAGGATCACCGGCACCACCACCAGCACGGGGCCGAGGGTGAACAGCAGGCCGTCGGCGCGCGCGGGGATCACGTCCTCCTTCCAGAGGAGCTTGAGGCCGTCGGCCAGGGGCTGCAGGATCCCCAGGGCGCCGGCGTATTCAGGGCCGATGCGCTGCTGCACGGCGGCCGAGATCTTGCGCTCCAGCCACACGGTGACGAGCACGCCCACCACCGCCCCCACCAGCACCAGCAGCATCGGCAGGGGCAGCCACACCAGGTGGGCGGCGGCGGGGCTGAGGCCGAAGCCCTGGAGCACGTCGGTGAAGCTGGCCTCCAGGTCGAGGCCGGGCGTCACCAGGGCGGGGGCCTGCAGGGCGGCGGCCATGGCGCTGGCTGGGGCGGTCAGCATGCGGGTGGCTGCAGGGGGACTGACTTGGATGGGGGCAACTTAGGCGGCCGCAGCGGCAGACGGGTCGGTGGGAGGCCAGGCGGCGGTGGGCGGGTCAGGGAACCTGTCAGCGGGCCTCGATCGGCGTCAGCTCCCGGGCCGCATAGCCGGTGTAGATCTGCGTGGGCCGGAAGATGCGGTTGGCGCCGAGCTGCTCCTTCCAGTGGGCCAGCCAGCCGGCGGTGCGGGCGATGGCGAAGATCGGCGTGAACAGGTCTTCGGGGATGCCGAGCTTGCGGTACACCAGGCCGGAATAGAAGTCCACGTTGGGATAGATGCCCTTGGGACCGAGCCGGTCGGCGGCGACGGCCTCCAGCTTGCGGGCCAGGTCGTAGAGGGGGTCGTGGCCGAAGGCGTCGAACAGCTGCTCGGCGAGCTTCTGGAGGATCACGGCCCGGGGGTCCTTCACCTTGTATTCCCGGTGGCCGAAGCCCATGATCTTGCGCTTCTCGGCGATGGCCCGATCCAGCCAGGGCTCCACCTGGTCCTCGCTGCCGATCTCCTCCAGCATCGTCAGCACGTCCTCGTTGGCGCCGCCGTGCAGGGGGCCGGCCAGGGTGCCCACGGCCGAGGCCACCACGGCGTAGGGGTCGGTGAGGGTGCTGGCAGTGACGCGGGCGCTGAAGGTGCTGGCGTTGAGGCTGTGCTCGGCGTGCAGGATCAGGCAGGCATCGAAGATGCGGGCCGCCAGGGGATCCGGCTCCCGCTCGGTGAGCATGTAGAGGAAGTTGGAGGCATAGGCCAGATCGTCGCGGGGCTGGATCGGATCCTGGCCTTTGCGGATCAGCTGGAACGCCGCCACCATCGTGGGGATCTTGGCGATCAGCCGCACCACCGCCCCGTAGATGTATTCGGGGTTATCGAGGGCGCGGCGCGAATAGAAGAGACCCAGGGAGGCGGCGCTGGCCTGCAGCGCGTCCATCGGGTGCCCCTGGGAGGGGAAGCTCTTCATCATGTCGCGGATGCGGAAGCTCACCCGCCGGTGCATCTGCACCTCCTGCTCGAAGGCCGCCAACTGCTCCGCATCGGGGAGTTCGCCCCAGATCAGCAGGTAGGTGGTCTCCAGGAAGGTGCTCTGGGACGCCAGGTCCTCCACCCGGTAGCCGCGATAGCTGAGGATCCCCCGCTGGCCGTCGATGTCGCACACCGCCGACTGGGTGGCCGGCACGCCCTCCAGCCCCGGGCGATAGAGCGCAGCGGTCGCCTGGATGCCTGCCTCTGCCACCATGCCGCTCCTCCTGCTGCAGTGGGCAACCTAAGGCCAGCGGCGGAGCCCGGTGGGTAGCGCTACCGACCAGCCAGCAAGGTCTTCGGACTGAGCAGCAACAGCAGCCGCGCCGATCCGGCCAGGGCCTGCTCCGCCAGCTCGCCCTCGGCGGGGAGCTGCAGCAGCAGGGCGCCGGCCTTCCTAAGCCGCAGGCGCCCCTCGGCATGGGCCGCGGGCACGCCGATCAGCCAGGCCGCCAGACGGCTGAGGTCGGGTTCGTGGCCCACCAGCGCCAACCGGCTCCAGCCGGGCCGCGGCGAGGCCGGCCCCAGCCAGCGCAGCAGCAGCGGCTCTGGATCGGCCTCCGGGGCCAGGCCCGCCTCCAGCTCCAGGTCAGCGGCCAGGCCTGCGTCCCGGGCCAGCTCGGCGGTCTGGCGGGCCCGCACCAACGGGCTGCTCAGCAGCACTTCGGCCCGCAGATCCAGCTCCAGCAGGCGCTGCAGCACCAGCGCCGCGCGCTCCCGCCCGGCGGCCGTGAGCGCGCGGGAGCCGTCGTCGAGGCCCTCATGGCGCTCTTCGGCGATGCCGTGGCGCAGCAGCAGCAGTTCGCGGCGATGGGTCCTAACCACCTCAGCCGAGCTCCAGCAGGGCGTGGAGCCGCAGGGCACCGCGGGGTGAGGCCCCGGCCGTCGGGGCCCCGGCGGCTGGGGCGTCGGCGTCCAGGCTCAGGGCCGCCCCCTCCAGCCGCTCGGTCAGGGGGGTAGAGGCCAGGGTGGCCAGCAGACGCCAGGGCTGCCAGCGGGCCAGCAGGCCGCGGGCCGTGTCCCCATCCATCGCCCACTGCACGGGGGCCTGGGGCGTGCCGAGCGCCTGCAGTTGGTCGAGGCGACGGCGGGGCTGCCCATGGCCGTCGCGCTGCTGGCCGAGCACCGCCAGGCCCTGGCCCCACCAGGCCAGATCGCCCTGGGGACTGCGGGCCCCGGCGAGGCGGGCCTGGAGCTGGTCGGGGTTGCCCCGCACCGGCCGGGATTCCAGCTGGGTCCAGGCCTCGAGGGTCTGGCCCTTGAGGCTCAGGGGAGCGGCCGTGAAGCCCTGGCGCGTCAGATCGGCCTGGAGGGCCTCAGGCGCGGGGTTGTCGACGCGGGTGCCCAGCAGCCAGCCCTCCTCCTGGCGGGCCCAGAGCAGCGGCCCCCGATCGGCACCGGCCACCAACGCCGGCAGCGGGCCGGCCTCGGCGGCCAGGGCCCGGGCCAGCACGGGGCCGAGCAGGGTGCGCCAGGGGTCCGGGGTCGTGGCTGTGGCTACCAGCGGAACCGGCTCGACCGTCTGCATCGGCTCCAGCGGCTGAACCTCAGCCGCCGCTGCAAGGGCAGGGGAGTCAGCGGCAGGGGAGTCAGCGGCAGGGGCCGGCGTGGACGCTGCCGCCCCCAGCAGGGCCGCCGGATCCTGCAGCAGGGCCAGGCTGGCGGCCGGGACGTGCAGCTGCTGCAGCAGGGCCTCGCCACCGACCAGCGGCCGGCTGGCCAGGGGACCCCTGAGCTGCACCAGGGCATCCACCGCCAGGCCCCGGCCGGAGGGGGACAGGGCCGCCACCAGTTCACTGGCGGGGGAGGCCAGCTGGGGGTCGGCCGGCAGGCCCAGCCAGCGCTCCAGGGCCGCGGGCCGGGCGGTGAGCAGGGCCACGCCCTGGCCGAGCCGCGCCACGGCCTGCCGCAGCGGCGGGCTGGCGGCCTGGTTGAGCTCGTCGATCTGCGACACGTCGAGGGCCTGCTCAAGCACGCCGCGGCCGGAGGCGATCAGCACCAGATCGTCGTGGATCAGGGCCGTGGCCAGGGGCCGGGGGCTCTCGCCCACCAGGGCACCGCGGCCGCTGATCAGGCCCATGCCCCGGTAGCGGCTGACCTGCAGGTCGGTGCCCGCCAGGCTGCGGGTCTGCCAGAAGCGCTGCAGGAAGCGGCGGGCGCCCTCGTTGTCGCGGCTGCGCAGGGCCAGCACCCAGCCGGGCTCGCCGGCCTGATCCGGGGGCGTGAGCAGGGCCAGGCTCACCTCGTCGCCGAGCCAGGGGGAGAGCTCACTGGCGTAGTCGAGGCCGGCGGCGGCAAAGGCTCCATCGCGCAGGCGATCGACGGCCGCCGCGGCGGCACGGCGCTGGCGCGGCGGGGCGACGGCCCGGGCATAGGAGCCCGCCGCCTCGGGCCCCACCAGCCAGTGCAGGGTGAGCGGGGCGCTGCGCGGCACGAAGCGGGCCGCCAGGGGCAGGGCCAGGGGCCGATGCTGCAGGGCCAGCGGGCTGTGCCCCAGCACCAGCCACCAGGCCCCGGCCCCCAGCCCCAGCAGCACCAGGGCTGCCGTCAGGACGGCCGCCAGGAAGGGGCGGGCCTTCATGCGACGCACGCAGCAACGACGTCATCTTTATGCATAGCCCCGGGCTTTGGCACGCCAGCGCGCCCTCCAGCCAGCCCAACGTTGCAGTCGCCAGCATGGGGGGATGCGCCCGACGCCGCGGCGCCCGCCCCAGCGCCGACTCCCCC
>NZ_JAGQBX010000023.1 GCF_024345855.1 Synechococcus sp. GreenBA-s
ATCAACTGTTCGGCGGTCTTGAGCTTGCGGATGATTTGCTCCGCCGTGTGCCTGGTGCGTTTCATGGTCGAGTCCCCGGCCCAGTCTGGCCAGATGAGGACTCTCATTCACCCTGGACCGATTGCCGGGGTCCACGTCAACGGTGCTCCCTGAAAAGATCCAGCACCTTGCCGAGCACCTGGAGTTCATCAATCAGTTCGCGCCTGATGAGGCCCTGGAGGCTTCCCTTCAGGTGCTCGGGTGCTTCCTGGTGCTCTCCGTGCTGATCTGGGCAAGCAAAAGCGAACCCAGACCCGTCAGACCACTGCTGGCATACCCGCCACACAACAGGGACACCGTGCTGGTCCACGTCGCTGGACTGGCGGTTGGTGTGGTTCTGATGCTGGTGTGAGTGGGGGCACTCAGGCAGGAGTGGGACCTGCAGCCCTCAGGGCATCCCGACTCGTCCAGTGAGGGCACTGCCTGGTGAGGGCAGGGTCCTGAAGCACCACGGCACCCCAGACCCTGCAGAACCCGCAGGACTGCTGGGACCCCGAGTAGTTGGCGCAGTTGCCGCACTTGCTGGACCAGGACCCAAACACAGGCACTCTCTTAAGGATTTCTTCAAGTTTCGCAGATGGGGTCTGGGTCTGGAGGGCGCCTCAACCACTCTTCACTGGAGGTGGGGAAGTAAGCGATGACGCCAGGGGTGGTGCCTCTCCAGCGGCAGTCGCACGATGGGCCGACTACACGACCTGATCGGGATCCGGCCCTCCGGCAACCCCCTCGGGCGTCCAGCGTCCAGAGGCAAGGCGGATGCCCCCGGGGCGGCTCGAGCCCTCCGGGGACGTTTCTTGGGACGGGTCCCCGTGGGGCCCGTCGTTTGTTGTGGCTGAAACCGAGCCTGGCCTGAAACCGGCGGTTCAGGCGATCGAGGGTGTCTCGGGATGCTTGGTGACCCACACCGCCTGGGCCGTTCCGAGCAGTGAGGTCTGCACCTGGGCCATGAACTGCTGCAGGCGCCGCTGCTGCTCGGCCTGGGAGGGCAGCATGTCGGAGAAGGTGGCCGCGTGGCAGAGGTCCACCAGCAGGGCCACTTCGTCGGAGCTCAGGCAGAGCAGATGCTCGTCGTCGTGGTGCGTGACTTTCACAGGGAGTGCCGACCAACGCAAATCGACGTTACGGCGGCTACCGCGCCCCTGGGCGAAGGCAAGGGTGGCTTCACAGGCGGCAAAGTCGGGCTCCGGCGGTAGGGGCGGGTCTGTGGGCGCGTGCAGAGCCGGCCCTGGCCCGAGCGCGGACGCCCGCGGGGGGATGGCCTCAGCTGAAGCCGCGCAGCAGCAGTTCCACCAGGGCCAGGCCGGCCAGGCCTGTGAGGGCCAGCAGGGATGTCAATTGGGGCATGGCTCCGCTCGCCCGTCTGCCCGAATCCTAAGGGAATCCTTAAGGACCGACCAGGGCGGCCGTGGGGTCTGGAACGAAGCGATACCGAGCTTCATGGAGGGGGCGTCACATCGCGTTACGGCGCTCTGGGTGCCCAGGCGGTGCCCCGCGGGGCGGCCACTCCGCAGGCGTCAGGCGTCCCGCCGCTCCAGTCCCTCCAGCAGCTGTCGGTTCACCAGCAGCTGCGACTGGCTGTAGTAGTCGCTGGCGGCCTTGATCAGAAGGACAATGACCTGGCGGATGATCAGGTTGGCCCCGGCCGCCGCGTGGATCAGGGGGCCCTCGCCCTTGCCCTGCTCCCTGAGCCCCTTGAGCAGCCGGACCTTCAGTCCCCGGGCCAGGCTGACCTGGCCCGGGGGCGTGCCCAGCTGCGCCGGCAGCTGGGCCGCCTCCCAGTCCTCGCTTCCCTCTGCCTCCACGTCGGGCCTCGCCAGGCCGCGGAGCTGGCGGCGCCCCGTGCCGTCCAGGACCTGGATCCGGCGGAAGTGGTGATCCTGGCTGGCGGGCCCCGGTGCCGCGAAGCCGTAACCGGAGGCCAGCAGCAGGATCAGGGGCAGATCGATCGCCAGGTCGGGCGTTCGCGCCGCCAGCACCCCGGCGCCGACGATGCCGCGCAGCAGGAACTGGTGCAGATCGTCGAGATCGCGGGCGGTCGTGCCGATGCCATCGGGGCCACCGGCTGGATCGCTGGCGAAGTGGGCGGTCGCGGCTTCGGTGCGATAGCGCCCCTGCCAGACCTCGCGATCCCGCGACGCGGGGATCTGCCGGCGCACGTCCTCGGCGATGGTCCGCGTCTGCTCAGGGCTCGGAGCCGCCAGGAGCGTGCTGACCAGCTTCGGCAGCAGCCGATCGGCAATCCCCTCAAGCGTCAGTGGCGCCATGGGGTGCGTTGCAGCCAGCATCAGGCCCCACGCTAGTCGTGGACTATCCATGTTCATCGACCCTGGCCCAGGGCATCCGGTCGGGAGGGCCGCCCCACCGGGCTCGGTCGGCTGGTCAGCGCAATCCTCGCTGGGCGCTGCGGCCGCCGATCGCTGCGGACCCGTCAGGATGGCATCGGCAGCTGCAGGTATGTCGCCATGGTTCAGGCCGCCCCAGCCGGCACGGCCGCCGGTCCCGCATCCCAGCCCAGGCCGCGCCTCTGGCTCGGGCCGCTGGTGGCGGGGCTCTGTTTCGGCCTGGGCTATGGCCTCACCCAGCGGCTGGTGGATCTGAACGTGGCCGATCTGGTGCGCTTCGGCCAAAGCTTCGACGTGCAGCCCGTCCCCGGCACCAGCCTCGAGAGCCTGCGGCTGCGCTTCGGGGCCGAGGCCCAGCAGATCCGCGGCATCCTCGACCTCGATCAGCTGGAGCGGCAGCAGGGTGCTGCCGAGGCCGATGCGCCCAAGGACCCCGACCCGTTGGAGCCCACCGCGCCGGAGCCCAGCTCCGCGTCCGATCCGTCCCCCGCGCCGGCGGCGGTCGAGCGGGCCCCGGAGCCGGTGGTCCTGCCCACCCCCGCCGAATCACCCGCGCAAACGCCCGCTCCACCCCCCGCCCCGCAACCGGAGCCGGCTCCCGCCGGCCGGCCCTGATCTGCCACAGTCTGGGGGCACCCTCCGGCCTGCCATGAGCGCGCCCCAGACGCTGATTCAGGCAGCCGTCAACCGCCTGGCCGCCCGGCTGGGCTCCGGTCTCGCCGATGCCGCCGCCGGCCTGGCGGTGATCGCCCAGGACGCCCCCGAACGCCTCCTTCAGGAATGGCAGCTTTTTATGGAGGAGGTGGAGCAGGAGGCCGAGCGGCTGGAGCATCCCGCCGCCACCACCACCGCTGATGCCGCGGCCAGCTGGGCGGCCTCGGGCCCGGAGGGCCCGGGCGGGGCCCATGCTGCCGATCCCCACGGCGCCGCTGCCGGCGTCAGCCCCCAGGACCAGATCGACCAGCTGCGGGCCCTGGTGGCTCAGCTCTCCCGCCGCCTCGAGGACCGGGCCTGATGGCGCACCGGCGCAACGGCCTGCCTCAGGGTCCGCAGGGCGGCCCGGCCGGTGGCTGGCTGCAGGAGCTGGTCCTGGGGCTGCGGGGCCTGGGGCGCTCCCTGCGCATCTGGCGCTCGGTGCTCCAGCTGCTGCTGGGTCTGTGGTGGGACAGTGCCGACTGGACCTACCCCGGTGGCGTCACTCCCGAGCGGCGCGAACGGCGTCAGCGGCGCCGGGCCCGCTGGCTCACCGCCGAACTGCTGGGCCTCGGCTCGGCCTTCATCAAGCTCGGCCAGCTGCTCTCGGCCCGCCCTGACGTGCTGCCGGCCGGCTGGGTGGAGGAACTGGCCCACCTGCAGGACCGGGTGCCCGCCTTCTCCTTCGCCGTGGCCCAGCAGCTGCTGGAGCAGGAGCTCGGCGAGCGGGTGGCCGAGATCATCGACATCGAGGAGGAGCCCCTCGGGGCCGCCAGCCTGGCCCAGGTCCATCGCGCCTCCCTGCGCAGCGGCCGCCAGGTGGTGTTCAAGATCCAGCGGCCCGGTCTGGAGCGGATCTTCCGGCTCGATCTGGAGGTGATGCAGCAGGTGGCGGCGGTGCTGCAGCGCCATCCCCGCTGGGGTGTCGGTCGCGACTGGGTGGCGATTGCCCAGGAATGCCGCCGGGTGCTGCTGCGCGAGCTGGATTTCCGCCTGGAGGCCGAGCACGCCGCCCGCTTCCGCCAGCAGTTCCTCGACAATGCCGGTATCCGCATCCCGGCGGTGGTGTGGGAGCTCAGTAGCCGTCGCGTGCTCTGCCTCGACTACCTGCCCGGCATCAAGATCACCGACCGCCCGGCCTTGGTGGCGGCCGGCATCGACCCGGCGGCGGTGGCGGAGAAGGGCGCCGCCAGCTATCTGCAGCAGCTGGTGCGCTTCGGCTTCTTCCACGCCGATCCCCACCCCGGCAACCTGGCGGTGGCGGCCGATGGCGCCCTCATCTACTACGACTTCGGGATGATGGGGCAGATCTCCCAGCGGCTGCGCAGCCGTCTGGGCCGGATGGTGACGGCCGCCGCCGCCCGCGATGCCGGCGCCCTGGTGACGGAACTCCAGGCCGCCGGCGTGATCGCCACCGGCATCGACCTGGGGCCGGTGCGGCGGCTGGTGCGGGTGATGCTCACCGACGCCCTCACCCCGCCCTTCTCGGCCAACGTGATCCAGAAGCTCTCCGGCGATCTCTACGACCTCGTCTACGGCCAGCCGTTCCGCCTGCCCAGCGAGCTGATCTTCGTAATGCGGGCCCTCTCCACCTTCGAGGGGGTCGGCCGCACCCTCGATCCCGGCTTTAGCCTGGTCGCCATTGCCCGCCCCTACCTGCTGCCCCTCATGACCTCCAGCGGCGGCACCAGCGACCTGTTCAACCAGTTGGGCCGCCAGGCCGCCGAAGTGGGCAGCCGTGCCCTGGGCATTCCCCGGCGGCTGGAGGAGAGCCTGGCCCGGATCGAGCAGGGTGATCTGCAGGTCCAGATCCGCGCGGGAGAAACCGATCGGCTGCTGCGGCGCCTGGCCCTGAGCCAGCAGAGTTCCGGCCAGTCGGTGCTGCTCGGGGCCCTGGCGGTGGCCGCTGCCCTGCTGGCGGCCAGCACCAGACCCACCCTCACCGCCATTCCGCTGGTGCTCGGTCTGCCGGTTGGCCTCAACTGGCTGAAGTTGCAGACCCGCCTGAGCCGTGATGGCCGGCTGGATCGCCTGCCGGGTGCCGGGGTCAGCCCAGCACCATCACCCCAACCGCCACCAGAAGCAGCAGGCTGACAAAGGCCAGGATCGGACACATCCGGATCAGGCCGAGAATCCCGATGGAGTCGGGCAGCCCCATGGACCGCTTGAAGCGGCTCATGGTCTGCTGGATCGCGGCAAGCCACTTGGTCATGGGAGCTGGGTGGTGGAGGGATCAGGAGAGAGGCGCGGACTGGAGCCTGGTGCGCCGCTCTTGACCCGGTACATCGCCTGGTCGGCCTGGGCCCAGGCCTGATCGAGGCTGGCGTTCGCCTCGCTGAGGCTCGAGCCGATCGAGGCTTCGATCCCGGCCCGCTTGAGGGTGCGTCCCAGCCGTTCCACCAGGTCCTCCAGGCCCTGGGCGGTGGGATTGAACACCAGCAGGGCGAATTCATCGCCGCCCACCCGGGCCAGCAGATCGCTGCTGCGCAGCTGGGAGGCCAGCTGGGAGGCGGCACTCTGCAGCACCTGGTCGCCGATCAGGTGTCCCTGCTGGTCGTTGATCTGCTTGAAGCCATTCAGGTCCACCACCACCAGGCCATACGGGCGGTCGTGGCGCTGGCGGCGGCTCTGCTCAAGGGCCAGGGCCTCGTCCCAGGCCCGGCGATTGGCGATGCGGGTGAGGCTGTCGGTGCGGCTTTCCCCCAGCAGGGCCTGATTCAGACGGCGCAGGCGCACTTCCGAGCTGCGGCTGATCAGCACCACGGCGGTGGTGGCCAGCAGACCCATCACGAAGACCAGGGCCGCAGCACGGCGTGAGATCCGATCGAGCGCGGCGTGGTTGATGCTGAACTCGCTGCTCACCAGCTGATTGGCGAAGGGCACGATCCGCAGGCCCAGCAGCTTGTGGTCCTCCTCGTCCAGGTCCGGCCGGTCCTGATGCAGGCTGCTCGGGTTGGTCAGCACGCTGGCGGGGCTCAGCTTCACGGCTGTCGTTATCTGGACGCCCCCGGACGGAAACAGCTCCTCCAGGTTCTGATCGTGACCGCTGATCTCCAGGCTGCTGCTGCTCAGGTCCACCAGGGCGAAGGCGGTCTTCTCCTGCCCCCGGATCGTCAGCGGGCCATAGAGAAAGGCCAGCCAGTTGCTGGGGCGGCCTGGGATGGGGTAGACACGCACCGCTGAGGGATTCAGCCCGTAGCCGAGCTGGTTGCAGCGATGCTGGTGGAGGTCGGCGCTGAGTTCGCGCGTGGCGCGGCGGAGCTGGGTCTGGACAGCGCGCCTCTCCCCGTCGTCGGGGTTCTGCACCGGCAGGCCCTTGAGGATCGCGAGGGTCTGGTCCGCCGTGAGACTGGTGGAGTGGAAATCCTCGAGGGCCCAGCGGCCCGGTGTCACCACACCGATGATGGCGTTGGGGTCGGGGTCCGTGCGTTCCCCCTCCGGTTCACCGTGGAGGACATCACTGCGGGTCACGGACAGGGCCGTGAGCGTGCGGGCGATGGCCGTGCACTTGGCGGAGGCCAGATGGCTCACCACCGAGGCCCCCACGGATTCGAGCGGTTCGTGCAGGATCCGGTAGGTGTAGAGGCTGGCGGCTGTGGTCATCGAAAGGCCGATGGCCGCCAGGATCAGGCACAGGCGGGAGCAGCCACTGGCCTGGCTCATTCTTCCCTCAAGGGAGAGATCCCGATCGGGGAGCCGGGTCATCGCAGATCGGGAGCGTCCCAGCCGGCAGGACCCCCGGTTGCCCCATCGGCCCTCCCACCGGAACCAGGCCTCGCGAGGACGGCCAGCAGTTGTGGCAGACGTTGGCGGTGCACGTCAGGCCTCAGGCGGCCTTGCCCCGGGGGCCCCGATCGGCAGCGCCGGCGTAGATGGCCTGGCTGCCCAGCTCATCCTCGATGCGCAGCAGCTGGTTGTACTTGGCCACGCGCTCGGAGCGGCTCAGCGAACCGGTCTTGATCTGGCCGGCCCGGGTGGCCACGGCCAGGTCGGCGATGGTGGTGTCCTCGGTTTCACCGGAGCGATGGCTGATCACGCTGGTGTAGCCGGCGCGACCCGCCAGGTCGATCGCCTGCAGGGTTTCGGTGAGGGAGCCGATCTGGTTCACCTTGATCAGGATCGAGTTGGCCACCCCCAGGTCGATGCCGCGCTGCAGGCGGCTGGTGTTGGTCACGAACAGGTCGTCGCCCACGAGCTGCACCGTCTTGCCGAGCTTGTCGGTCAGCAGGGCCCAGCCGTCCCAGTCGTCTTCGGCCACGCCATCCTCGATCGACACGATCGGGTAGCGGCTCACCAGCTTGGCCAGCTCCTCCACCATCTCGGCACTGGAATAGCTGCCGCCGCCGAAGGCATAGCGGCCATCCTTGAAGAACTCGGTGCTGGCCACATCGAGGGCCAGGGAGATCTGGTCGCCGGGGCGGTAGCCGGCCTTCTCAATGGCCTGCACCAGGATGTCGCCCGCGGCGTCATTGCCCAGGTCGGGGGCGAAGCCGCCCTCATCGCCCACGGCGGTGCTCATGCCGCGCTCCTGCAGCAGACCCTTGAGCACGTGGAACACCTCGGTGCCCATGCGCAGGGCCTCCCGGAAGCTGGGGGCGCCGTGGGGCACGAGCATGAATTCCTGGAAGTCCAGGCTGTTGGCCGCGTGGGCGCCGCCGTTGATCACGTTCATCAGCGGCACCGGCAGCAGGTTGGCCATCGGCCCCCCGAGGTAGCGATAGAGGGGCAGGCCCACGCCGGCGGCGGCGGCCCTGGCCGTGGCCATGCTCACGGCCAGGATCGCGTTGGCACCCAGGGCACTCTTGTTGTCGCTGCCGTCCAGCTCGATCATCGCCGCGTCCACCGTGCCCTGGTCGAGGGCACTGAGGCCGCAGAGGGCGGGGACGATCTTCTCTTCGATGTTGCGCACGGCCTGGAGTACGCCCTTGCCGGCGTAGCGCTTCGGGTCGCCGTCCCGCAGTTCGCAGGCCTCGTGGGCGCCGGTGCTGGCGCCGCTGGGCACGATCGCCCGACCGCTGGCACCACCTTCGAGCACCACTTCGGCCTCCACCGTGGGGGTGCCGCGGGAGTCGAGCACTTCCCGGGCCACGATGGTGTCGATGACGAGGTCGAGGGTGTCGATCACAGCAGCCTGGTGTCTGTGCGCCAGATCCTATGGGTCGCCCCTGCCCGGCCTTTGGTGATCGTTGGCACGTAATTCGCCTTCAGGCCTGATCCCTCCGGCCCGTGCTGGTTCAGACGCTGGCGTCACTGGCCACAATGGAAGGCTGCGCCGCCCGGCTGACCTCCTCCATGCGTCTGCTCCACACCATGCTGCGGGTCGGGGACCTGGAGCGCTCGCTGGCCTTCTATACGGAGGTGCTGGGCATGCGGCTGCTGCGCCGCAAGGACTACCCCGGCGGCCGCTACACCCTGGCCTTCGTGGGCTATGGCGAGGAGAGTGATCACACGGTGCTGGAGCTCACCCACAACTGGGACACCAGCCACTACGAGATCGGCAGCGGCTACGGCCACATCGCCCTCGGCGTCGACGACATCGTGACCACCTGTGAGGCCATCCGCGCCAAGGGCGGCCGGGTGGTGCGCGAGCCCGGTCCGAAGCAACACGGCACCACGGTGATCGCCTTCGCGGAGGATCCCGACGGCTACAAGGTGGAACTGATCGAACTCGCCTCGAGGTCCCATGGGGCCTGATTTCGGCGGCGGCGCCGTCCCCCCGGGCGCCGGAACGACCTCCGGCGCCGGCCCGGAGCGCGGCTCCCTCACCGGCGCGCCCGAGCGCTTCAGCGACGTGGCCTGGGAGCTGCTGCTGGCCAGCCAGGACGCGGCCCGCCGCTGGCGCCACGGCCAGATGGACGTGGAGCACCTGCTGCAGGTGCTGCTCTCGGAACCCGCCTACGCCGCCTGGATCGATCCCCTGCCCATCGACAGCGGCCGGCTGCTGGATCGCCTCGAGGACTTCTGCGCTGATCAGCCCTCGGGCAACGGCCGCGAGCTGTTCATCGGCGATGCCCTGGAGGATCTGCTGGAGGACGCCGATCGGCGCCGGGCCGCCTGGGGCTCGCGCCTGCTCGATGTGCCCCACCTGCTGCTGGCCCTGCTGGATGAGCCCCGCATCGGTGCCGCCCTGCTGGCGGAGGCGGGGCTGAGCGAGGAGCTCCTGCTGCGGCAGCTGCGGCCCGGGGCCGCCGGCTCCGGCGGTCGGCCCGCCCCCGGTCCTCCGGCGCCGTCGCTGCCGGCCGTACCGCGCCGCCCCGAGCGGCCCCCGGCCGCCGAGTCCATGGCCCCGGGGGGCCGTCCGCCCGTCGGCCGATCCCCCAGGTCTGCGGTGTCGCCGTCCCCACTGGCGGTGGAGGGCGGCGCCGGCGAGGCCCGCGGAGACGCCGGTGATGGGGGCCTCACCCTGGAGCGGGAGCCCGGCGCCCTGGAGCAGTTCGGCCGTGACCTCACCGCCGCCGCCCGCGCCGGTCAGCTCGATCCGGTGATCGGCCGCGACACGGAGATCCGCCGCCTGATCCAGGTGCTCTCGCGCCGCGGCAAGAACAACCCGGTGCTGATCGGCGAGCCGGGCGTGGGCAAGACCGCCATCGCCGAGCTGCTGGCCCAGCGGATCGTGGCCGGCGAGGTGCCCGATTCGCTGCGGGGTCAGCGCCTGATCGCCCTGGACATGGGCGCCCTGATCGCCGGCGCCAAGTTCCGCGGCCAGTTCGAGGAGCGCCTGCGCAGCGTGCTCCAGGAGGTGGCTGACGCCGATGCCACGCCGGGGGAGGCCGGCGTGATCCTGTTCATCGACGAGCTGCACGCGGTGGTGAGCAGCGAGCGCTCCGGCAGCGACGCCGGCAGCATCCTCAAGCCGGCCCTGGCCCGGGGGGAGCTGCGCTGCATCGGCGCCACCACCCCCGAGGAGTTCAGCCGCAGCGTGGAGAAGGATCCGGCCCTCAACCGCCGCTTCCAGCAGGTGCTGATCAAGGAGCCGAGCATCGAGGAGAGCACCCTGATCCTGCGGGGCCTCAAGGAGCGCTACGAGCTGCACCACGGCGTGGCCATCGCCGATGGGGCCGTGGTGGCCGCCAGCCGCCTGGCCGATCGCTACATCGCCGACCGCTGCCTGCCCGATTCGGCCATCGACCTGATCGATGAGGCCGCCGCCCAGTTGAAGATGGAGGTCACCTCCAAGCCGCGGCTGGTGGAGGAGGCCGAAAGCGAGCTGCGCCGTGTGGAGCTGGCCCTGCTGGCCGCGGAGACGGCCCCCCTGGCGGAGCGGGCCCAGCTGCAGGAGCAGCGCCGCCTGGCCGCCGAGCGGCTGCAGGAGCTGCAGCAGCGCTGGCAGGGTGAGCGCGAGCAGCTGGCCGAGCTGCGCCAGCTGCTCGCCGACGACGAAGCCCTGCGCCAGGCCATCGCCGAGGCCGAGCGCGACGGCGATCTGGAGGAGGCCGCCCGGCTGCAGTACGACCAGCTGCACGGGGTTCAGCAGCGCCGCAGCGAGCTGGAGGCCCTGCTCCAGGCCGACCAGGCCAGTGGCCAGTCGCTGCTGCGCGAGCAGGTGGAGGACGGCGACATCGCCGATGTGGTGGCCCGCTGGACCGGCATCCCCGTGCAGCGGCTGCTGGCGGGCGAGCGCCAGAAGCTGCTGGAGCTGGAGGCCCGCCTGGGCGAGCGGGTGATCGGCCAGCCTGAGGCGGTGGCGGCGGTGGCGGCGGCGATCCGCCGGGCCCGGGCCGGCATGAAGGATCCGCGCCGCCCCGTGGGCTCGTTCCTGTTCCTCGGCCCCACCGGCGTGGGCAAGACCGAACTGGCCAAGGCCCTGGCCGCCTCCCTGTTCGACGAGGAGGAGGCCCTGGTGCGCCTCGACATGAGCGAGTTCATGGAGCGCAACGCCGTGGCACGGCTGCTGGGGGCGCCCCCCGGCTACGTGGGCTACGAGGAGGGCGGCCAGCTCACCGAGGCGGTGCGGCGCCGGCCCTATGCCGTGCTGCTGCTCGATGAGGTGGAGAAGGCCCACCCGGATGTGTTCAACGTGCTGCTGCAGGTGCTCGACGACGGCCGGCTCACCGATTCCCAGGGCCGCACGGTCGACTTCCGCCACACCGTGGTGGTGATGACCAGCAACCTGGCCAGCCGCGCCATCCTCGACAGCGCCCGGGAGCAGGCCGCTGCCGGGGCGGCGGATGCCGGGGCCGAGGCCCGCGAGACCACTCTGGCCGCGGCGATCGAGCGGGCCCTGGCCAGCCACTTCCGGCCCGAATTCCTCAACCGCATCGATGAGGTGATCCGCTTCCGGCCCCTGCAGCCGGCGGATCTGGAGCGGATTGTGCGCCTGCAGCTGGCGGAGCTGGCGCTGCTGCTGCGGGAGCAGGGCCTGGAGCTGGAGGTGGATCCGCCGGTGCTGCCGCTGCTGGCCCGCCAGGGCTACGAGCCGGAGTACGGCGCCCGGCCGCTGCGGCGCCTGCTGCGCCGGGCGATCGAGAACCCGCTGGCCACCGAGCTGCTGGAGGAGCACTTCAGCGGCGCCCGCGGCGTGCGGGTCAGCGTCGCCGGTGAGGGCCGTGCGGGCTCCGGCGCCGACCAGCTGGCCTTCACCCCGATCCCCTGAGCGGCTGGGGCTGCCCGATTCCCCAGTCGAACCAGCCCCGGAACAACGTCCGGTAGGGTGACTGTTTGCCGGTCCGCGCCGCCCCAGCGCTGCGCGATCGCCTGGGGGGCCCCGCTCCCCCAGCCCGACCGACACCCCAGCCCCCCGGACCCGACGGTGACATCCACTGATACGGCTGATACGGCGCCCGGCAGCACCGCACCCGGCAGCGATCCGGTGAGCCCCACCGACACGCCGAAGGCGGGCTTCGTGGCCACCAGCCTCGAGGAGCTGCGCAAGGTCGTCTGGCCCAGCCGCCAGCAGCTGTTCAGCGAATCCCTGGCGGTGATCCTGATGGTGACCCTCTCGGCCTTCGCCATCGCCGCCGTGGATCGCTTCTACAGCTGGGCCAACAGCCAGGTCTTCCGCTGAGCCTGGTCCGCTCGCCCCGCCGTTCCCTTCCCCCTTCGTCCTCTTTCCCGCCGCCCCCGCCTGTGTCCGACGTCGACCTGACCACCACCGATCTCGCCTCCGCCGACGCCGGGACCGTGCTGGATCTGGCCGGCGCCGCGGCCCCCGAGGCCGGTGAGACCCCCCGGGCCCAGGTGGCCCGCTGGTACGCCGTGCAGGTGGCCTCCAGCTGCGAGAAGAAGGTGAAGGCCACCCTGGAGCAGCGGGCCGTGACCCTGGGCGTGGACAACCGCATCCTCGAGATCGAGATCCCCCAGACCCCCGCCGTCAAGATCAAGAAGGACGGCAGCCGCCAGGGCACCGAGGAGAAGGTGTTCCCCGGCTACGTGCTGGTGCGCATGGTTCTCGATGAGGACACGATGATGGCCGTGCGCAGCACCCCCAACGTCATCAACTTCGTGGGTGCCGAGGACCGGCGCGCCACCGGCAAGGCCCGCGGCCACATCAAGCCCCGCCCCCTCAGCCGCCAGGAGGTCGATCGGATCTTCAAGCGCGCCGCCGAGAAGAAGCCCGTGGTCAAGGTGGATCTGGCCGAGGGCGATCAGATCCTGGTCACCGCCGGCCCGTTCAAGGATTTCCAGGGCGAGGTGATCGAGGTGTCGGGCGAGCGCAGCAAGCTCAAGGCCCTGCTCTCGATCTTCGGCCGGGAAACCCCGGTGGAACTCGAGTTCTCCCAGATCAGCAAACAGAGCTGATCCCCGCGGCCGCCTCCCTGCGGAGGGCGGCCCCAGGTGATTCCCCGCTTGCCGGGGAGCGCCGCACCGCCGCTGCCCTAGGTTCGGCGATCCGCAGATTCCCCATCCGGGGAAACCCGTTCCGCAGCCCCAGCCGATGGCCAAGAAAGTCGTAGCCGTGATCAAGCTGGCCCTCAACGCCGGCAAAGCCAACCCCGCGCCGCCGGTGGGTCCCGCCCTCGGTCAGCACGGCGTCAACATCATGGCGTTCTGCAAGGAGTACAACGCCCGTACGCAGGAGAAGGCCGGGTATGTGATCCCGGTGGAGATCTCGGTCTTCGAAGACCGCAGCTTCACCTTCATCACCAAGACCCCGCCCGCCTCCGTGCTGATCTCCAAGGCGGCCGGCATCGAGAAGGGTGCCGCCACCTCCTCCAAGGGCGACGTCGGCGCCATCAGCCGCGCCCAGCTCGAGGAGATCGCCAAGACCAAGCTGCCCGACCTCAACACCTCCAATCTCGAGGCGGCCCAGCGCATCATCGAAGGCACCGCCCGCAACATGGGCGTCGCCATCACCGACTGAGCCCCATCGGCTGCCGGGCCATCCGCCTGGCCTGCCGCTGAGCTCCATCCCCGTCCACCCCACCGGGGGAGACCGACACCGGTCGCCCGCACCCCACTCCTGTCATGCCCAAAATCTCCAAGCGCTTCAACGCCCTCACCAAGACGGTCGAAGACCGCACCTACGCCCCGCTGGAAGCGGTGGAACTGGTGAAGGCCAACGCCACGGCCAAGTTCGATGAGACCCTCGAGGCCCATGCCCGCCTCGGCATCGATCCCAAGTACACCGACCAGCAGCTGCGCACCACCGTGGCCCTGCCCCACGGCACCGGTCAGTCCATCCGCATCGCCGTGATCGCCCGCGGTGAGAAGGTGGCCGAGGCCAAGGCCGCCGGCGCCGACCTGGCCGGCGACGACGAGCTGGTGGAGACCATCGCCAAGGGCGAGATGGAGTTCGACCTGCTGATCGCCACGCCGGACATGATGCCCAAGGTGGCCAAGCTGGGCCGGGTGCTCGGTCCCCGCGGCCTGATGCCGAACCCGAAGGCCGGCACCGTGACCACCGACCTGGCCGGTGCCATCAACGAGTTCAAGGCCGGCAAACTCGAGTTCCGTGCCGACCGCACCGGCATCGTGCACGTGCGCTTCGGCAAGGCCAGCTTCGATGCCGCCAATCTGCTGGACAACCTCAAGGCCCTGCAGGAGACCATCGACCGCAACAAGCCCAGCGGTGCCAAGGGTCGCTACTGGAAGAGCCTCTACATCACCTCCACCATGGGCCCCTCGGTGGAAGTGGATGTGGCCGCCCTGCAGGACATCAAGCAGGAGTCCTGAGCTCCGCCGGCCCTGCGTGCCGTGATCTCCAGGCCCCCGCTTCGGCGGGGGCTTTTTGTTGGCTTCTGCAGGCCGTGCTGTAGGTTGACCAACTGGCGAAAGCCAGAAGGGCACGCGCCCTACCCAAGACAGCAGGTCAACCCTGGCAGCCGGTTCATCCGGATCGCCGGGTCGTAAATCCTGCCGAGGTGCACGCGACAGGTTTTGGCCCAGACGGGGATTCCCCCGAACGGACGGAACAGGCCGCAGCCCTCGAGTGCCCAGCGCACTGGGGCTGCGTACCCCGCTTGTTCCCCCGATCCGTTCCACTCCCTATGGGCCGCACGCTGGAGAGCAAGCAACAGATCGTCGAAGAGCTCAAGGGGCTCCTCGGTGAGGCCGAACTGGCGCTGGTCCTTGATTTCAAGGGCCTGTCCATCAAGGAGATGTCTGATCTGCGGACCCGTCTGCAGGCCAGCAACGGCGTGTGCAAGGTGACCAAAAACACCTTGATGCGCCGTGCCATTGATGGCAACGACGCCTGGTCGAATCTCGATTCCCTGCTCACTGGCACCAACGCCTTCGTCCTGGTCAAGGGCGATGTCGGCGCTGCCGTGAAGGCCGTCCAGTCCTTCCAGAAGGACACGAAGAAGTCTGAGGTGAAGGGTGGCCTTTTCGAAGGCCAACTCCTCTCCCAGGCCGACATCAAGGCCATCGGGGACCTGCCCTCCAAGGAGGTGCTGCTGGCCCAGATCGCCGGTGCGATCAACGCCGTGGCCACCAAGGTTGCCGTGGGCATCAACGAGATTCCCTCCGGTCTTGCCCGGGCGCTCAAGCAGCACGCCGATGGCCAAGGCAGCGCCAACTGAGGCCTGCCCCATCCGTCGAGCCGCCCGAGCTCAACCGATCACTGTCCATACAGATCTGTTGCTGATTCCCAACCATGTCCGCTACCACTGACCAGATCCTCGAGCAGCTGAAGACCCTCTCCCTGCTGGAAGCTTCCGAGCTCGTCAAGCAGATCGAAGAGGCCTTCGGTGTGTCCGCCGCCGCTTCCGCCGGCGTCGTGATGGCCGCTGCTCCCGCCGCTGCCGCCGAGGCCGTTGAGGAGAAGACCGAATTCGACGCCATCCTCGATGGTTTCGATGCCGCCGCCAAGATCAAGGTGCTGAAGGCCGTCCGCGAGGCCACCGGCCTGGGTCTGGGCGAAGCCAAGGCCCTGGTGGAAGGTGCCCCCACCCCCATCAAGGAAGGCATCTCCAAGGCCGATGCCGAAGCCATCAAGAAGTCCGTGGAAGAGGCCGGCGGCAAGGTCACCATCAAGTGATCGCCGCGGAGCGCCGCCGGCCCCCAGGGCCTGGTGGCGCTCCAGCTCCTTCCGGACCTTGGTCCCACCGAAGCCGGCCCCAGCGGGGCCGGCTTTTTGCTGCCAACCCTCCGCTGCCGATCCTCCAAGCAGAGCAACGCCAGGGGCCGCCGGACAAAAAAAAGCCCCACCGAAGGCAGGGCTCTGAGCCGGAACGCTTCTGGGAGTCTGTCCTCGTTTCGACCCCAGAAGTGGGTTCCGCACTCCTCACACGCTGAGACCATAACCCGGGCTGCAGGGAGGGGGAAGGGGGAGGAGGGCCGCTGCCTGAACTGTCCTGGATGACTGGCCTGCAGGGGCTGGCCGGCGGTGCCCCGGCCCCTCACTCCCGGAAGGGGATCACCTGCAGCGGCACGGGACCGCTGGCCAGGGCCGTCTCCGAGAAGCCCGTGCTGGCATCGCCCGGCAGGCCGGGGGCCGTGGCGGGGCCGAGGCTCGCCCGGAGGCCGGTCTCGAAGCGGCTGCCGCTGCTGGCGGCGATCAGCTGCGCCAGGGGCGTGGCGTTGGCGAAGTAGACGTGGTTCAGGGTCTGGCGGCCGTAGACGCGCCGCTGCAGCTCCCAGCCTGGCTCCAGCGTCAGGCCCACGAAGCCATCACGGTCGCGCTGGTTCACGGTTCCCCGGCCCACCAGCAACTCGGTGGGGTTCTCCGGGGTCATGGCCAGCAGCTGCAGGGTGGTGCCCTGTTGGCTGAGCCGCAGCCGGTAGCCGCTGCCTAGATCCTGCTGGTCGACCCGCAGCGAATAGCCGTTGCTGTCCAGGTAGCGGCTGCAGATGCCCGTGTAGTCGAAGCGGTTCAGGGCCGGATCGATCAGGCCGTCGGCCCGGGGTTCCCAGCAGCGCGGCGTGGCGGCGATCTGCTCCAGCACCAGCAGGTTCCAGTCGCTGCGGCCCACCGGCCGGGCCAGCACCGCGAAGCGGGAGTTGTCGAGCGGGCGGCTATCGAACAGGGCGGCGGCCACGCCCCGATCCTGGAGCGTCAGGCCAGCGCCGGCGGCCAGGGCGGAGAGCCCGAGCCACGGGAGGTAGGTTCGCTGCATGGGTCAGGCTCCAACGCGTCTCATTGTCAACGGTTTGTACCGGATTTCGGATGGCCAGCCCAGTGGCCACTGACCAGTCCGCCGCGCCGGCCCAGGCCCCGCGGGTGCTGGCGGCCGCCTGTGACGGCGCCTGCAGTGGCAATCCCGGCCCCGGCGGCTGGGGCTGCCTGCTGCGCTTCGAGGACGGCACGGTGCAGGAGTTCGGCGGCGCCGACCCGGCCACCACCAACAACCGCATGGAGCTCACGGCCGCCCTGACGCTGCTGCAGAAGCTCAGGGAGCTGCCGCTCCACCCCGACCTGGCGATCCGCACCGACAGCAAGTATCTGATCGACGGCTTCAGCAAGTGGATGCCGGGTTGGAAGCGCAAGGGCTGGCGCACGGCCTCCGGCGGCCCCGTGCTCAACCGCGACCTCTGGGAGGCGCTGGATGCGGCCCGGCTGCCGGGGCTGCCCTTCCGCTACGTCAAGGGCCACAGCGGTGACCCCGACAACGACCGCTGCGACACCATCGCGGTGGCCTTCTCCAAGGGCGGCCGGCCCGCCCTGGCGGACGGAGCTCCTGGGGGCCAGCGCCCCACGGCACGGCGCACGGGGACCAGCCTGGCCGGAGCCGCCACGGCCGAGGCAAGTTCCACGGCCAAGGCCAGCCCCAAGGCCAAGACCAGCCCTGCCCCCCTTTCGCTTGAGGCGGTGGAGCCCGCCCCGCCAGCTCTGCAGCAGCTGTTGACCCGCCTGGAGCTGGCGGACCGGCTGGCGGCCGGGGGCTACGGGCTCAGCCTGGTGGAACTGGCCCAGCTGGTGGAGATGCCGCTGCGCACCCTGGAGGCCCGCCAGGGTCCCTGGCCCTGGCGCGACTGGCGGGTGCTGCCCGCTGGCGAGGGCCGCTGGCGCCTGGAGCGCGAGGCGGCAGGATCGGGGCGCGCCACCAGTGAGGACCTGGCCCATGGCTGAGGGCACCGGCAGCCTCTACCGCCGCTTCGTGGGCCCCCTGCTGGCGCAGGACGAGGGCGCCGATGCCGAGCAGCTCAGCCAGCTGACGCTGACGCTGCTGGGCCAGGCCTCGCTGCGGCGTGGCTGGCCGCTGGTGGCCGGCAGCCTGGCGGGCCTCGGCGCCGAGCTGCAGCGCCGCGATGTGCGCCTGGAGCAGACCCTGTTCGGCTGCCGCTTCCCCAACCCCGTGGGGCTGGCGGCGGGCTTCGACAAGAACGCCGTGGCGGCCGGCATCTGGCACCTGTTCGGCTTCGGCTTCGCCGAGCTGGGCACGGTCACCTGGCACGCGCAGCCCGGCAACCCCCGGCCCCGCCTGTTCCGCCTGGCGGCCGAGCGGGCGGCCCTGAACTGCATGGGCTTCAACAACGGCGGTGCCGTGGCGGCCCGCCGCACCCTGGAGCGCCAGGGTCTGCCGCCGGCGGGGCAGCGGCCGGCGGTGCTGGGGATCAACCTGGGCAAGTCGAAGGTCACGCCCCTGGAGCTTGCCGCCGACGACTACGCCTCCTCCCTGGAGCTGCTGGCGCCCCTGGCGGACTACGCCGTGATCAATGTGAGTTCGCCGAACACGCCGGGGCTGCGGGAGCTGCAGGACGAGACCCAGCTGCGGCGCCTGGTGGAGCGGCTGCGGCGCCTGCCGGCCTGCCCGCCGCTGCTGGTGAAGATCGCGCCGGATCTGGAGGACGACGCCATCGACACCATCGCCCGCCTGGCCTACGAGGAGGGGCTGGCCGGGGTGATCGCCGTGAACACCAGCCTCAACCGCCTGGGTCTGGAAGGCCGCCGCCTGGCCCAGACCGGTCGCACCCTGGCCGAGGAGGCCGGTGGCCTCAGCGGGGCGCCGCTGCGGGCCAGGGCCCTGGAGGTGATCCGTCGCCTGCGGGCCACGGCCGGCCCGTCCCTGCCCCTGATCGGTGTGGGCGGCATCGATTCGCCCCAGGCGGCCTGGGAGCGGATCGTGGCCGGCGCCTCGCTGGTGCAGCTCTACACGGGCTGGATCTACCGGGGCCCAGAGCTGGTGCCGGCGATCCTGGAGGGCCTGCTGGGCCAGCTCGATCAGCACGGCTTCCGCAGCATCGGCGAGGCGGTGGGCAGCGGAGCGCCTTGGCGCTGAGCGGCCCGGCCCGATACCCTGCGCACACTTGTGTGGGATGAGGTCTTGGTCCTCTCCGGAGTCCAGGAGCAGTTGCAGGAGCGGCTGGCCCCGCTGAGGTCGTGGCTGTTCCCATCGATGGCCTATCTGGAGCTGGAGGACCGCTCGATCACCGTGCTGGCCGGCCAGCGCAGCGGCGGCGTCTTCCAGGCGGATCTGCTGGAGCGGGTGCCGCTGCCGGCCGGCCTGTGTGATCGGGGGGAGCCGCTGCGCCAGGAGGCGGTGGGGGATTTCATCGGCGATCTGCTGATCGAACGCGGCCTCAACGGGGCCCACGTGTGGGCCTGCCTACCGGCGGTCGCCAGCCAGTGGAAGCTGGTGCAGTGGCCTGGCGGGGAGTGGCCGGTGGATTCCGATGAGGTGCTGATCCGCCGGGGGGCCGATTCGGGCTTCCGCTTCCCGATCCAGGCGGCCTACATCCGTGAGATCCCGCTCGACACCAGCCTCACCGGTGGTGCCCCCACCTCCCTGGTGGTGGCGGTGCGCCAGTCGCTGCTGCAGGCCTGGATCGAGACGCTGGCCATCGCCGGGGTCGCGCTGGATGGGCTGGAGGCGGCCCAGGTCTGCTGGCTGCGGGCCCTGGAGCCGCTGCTGCGCCAGGCGCCGGCCAGCCAGCTGCAGGTGGTGCTCAGCCTGCAGGCTGAGGCCAGCCGGCTACTGCTGGTGCGCCGCGGCCTTCCGCTCTACGAGCACGCCTATCCAGCCGATGGCGGTCTTGCAGATCTGGCCGAGCAGCTGCGCCGTTGCATCGACTTCAACCAGCAGCAGGATTCCTCCGCTACCAGCGTGCGTCTGCTGCTGCATGGGGCCAAGGCCACGGGCGCCGTGGCCGAGCAGCTGGCCAGCCTGCTGCCCTGGCCGGTGGAACTGCTGGACCCGGTGGCCGAGGGCTGGATCCGCCTGCCGCCGGGTCTCGAGCCGGATGATCCTGCCGCACCGACCGGCGCGGGGCTGCTGCGGATCACTGGCCTGGCCCTGGCGGAGGCGGCGCGATGAGCAGCACCTTCAAGCTCGATCGTCTCGACCTGCTGCGCCAGCGCCGCCTGGAGCTGGGGCTGCCCCCCGAGGCTCCGGCCCTGGTGAATGCTCGCCAGCTTGTGCTGGTGGGGGGAGTGCTCGGTCTCGCGGTGGCCGCCTCCGCGGCGGGGGTCTGGCTGTTGCTGCAGGCCCGCCAGGTCTATGTGGAGGGCAAGATCCGCGAGCTCGGCTCTGTGCCCGTCCAGCTGAAGGAACTGGAGCAGCGGGTTCAGGCGGCCCAGACCCAGCTCACGAAGATCAGCACCAGCAACGAGGGGCTGGCCAAGGGGCTGGTGGCTGTGTCGTCCGGTTCGGCCCTGCTGACCCAGCTCTCCCAGATCACGCCCGACCGGGTGCAGCTGACCGAGGCCACGGTGGCGGGTGCACCGTCGTCGGACCAGACGCTGACGCTCAAGGGCACGGCCGCCGACCCACAGGCCTTCCGCCGCATCAATGCCCTCCAATTGCTGCTGGCCTATTCGCCCCTGTTCAAGCCCGATGGGGTGGTTCTGAATAAGGCGGTGCGTGAACCAGGGGCAGCGGCGGCCGATCCCCAATCCACCGCGCCGACCGTCGGTCCCGTGGCGTTTGATTTCACGTCCAAATTCAGTACTCTGCCGGCGGCTGCCCAGCTGCGGCAGTTGCGGCGGCTGGGGGCCGATGGCATGGCCCGCCGCCTGGAGACTCTGCAGAAGGAGGGATTGCTGCGATGACGAACCTGCAGGCCGGTGTTGAGGCCGAGGGCGCGATCCAGAGGCTGATCACGCGGGAACGGCTGCTGGTCGGCGCCCCGATTCTGGTGGGAGGCCTCGCGGCCCTGGGCGTTCTGGCTGTGGCCGCCTGGCCGGCCTGGCAGAAGCTGCAGCAGACAGAGCAGCAGTTGCGGTCCCTGCAGGCCCAGGCCGCCCAGCTGCCCCTGCTGCGCGCTCAGCTCCAGCAGACCGAGGCGAGGCAGGCCAAGGAGGAGCTGAGTCAGGCCCGCATCCTGAACCTGATCGCCGGCAGCGGCGACATCTCCACCTTCATGGCCCAGCTCGGTGCCGAGGCGATCCGCAGCGGTGTCCAGCTGGACAGCTACGAGCCGGTGGAACCGGCAGCACCAGCGGCCACTGCCCCGCCCCCTGCAACGCCCGCTGGAACCCCACCACCGGCCGGTGCGGCCCAGGGGGCTCAGCCACCCGCAGCACCTGAGGATCCGCTCTGCCGAGCGTCCTTCAAGCTCAAACCGACCTCCCGGTTGATCAGCGCCAAGGCCCCGACGCCCCAGCTGCTCGACTTCCTGCGCCGTCTGGAACGGCTCAGCCTGCTGGTGGTGCAGCGCGACCTGAGCCTTAAGCGCCCCGCCGCTCCCGCCCCACAGCCCGGCGCTCCGCTGGTGCCGGGCAGTACCGAGCTGCGGCTGAATCTGACCCTCTGCTCCAGGGCCCCTGGGGGCTGAGGCCAGTCTCTGCGCTGGCCTTCACTGGTTTCGGTGAAGGTCAGTCGTTACCATCCGGTCGCATGGATGGGTGGGTTTGGTGAAACGGCTGGGTCTTGCAGGCACGCTGTGGTGTGGGGCCGCCACCTTGGCTCTGGTGGTGGCGCCCCCCCTGGAGCTGGTGGCCCAGGCCCAGGCCCAGATCCGCCAGGACGGGCTTCAGCTGCGGGTGAAGCGCCTCCCGGATGCGATCGAACTGGTGATCCAGGATGCGGGTGCCGGCAGTGCCCTGGAGCAACAGCGCTCGGGCACCATCTGGACCGGGGAGCTGCGCACCGAGCGGGAGCGGGGCCTGAAGGCGGGGCCCCAGTCGCTGGCGATGCCGGATGCCGGCCTGGAGCGCATCACCTTCGATGGCACTGGGCGGCTGTTCCAGCTGAAGCTGACGCCCCAGATGGGCCGCTCCCTCGGGCCCCCGATCATCAGCAGCGACGGCAAGGATCTCACCGTGCGCTTCCCGGCGCCCCAGCTGCCGGTGAGCCAGACCTTCCGGCCGAACCTGACCCAGCCCACCGCCTTGCCGACGCCGGCCTATGTGCCGCCCTTGCGGCCCCGGGCTGTGGCTCCGCCGCTGGGCGATATGGCGGTGGGCTCGATGACGATCCGCAACCGCGGCTTCATCAATCTGAGTGGGCCGCCGGTGACCCTCACCACCCGCGGGGCGAATGCTCGTGACGTGCTGATGGTGCTGGCCCAGATGGGGAACTATGGCTTTGCCTATGAGGACAATTTCCTTCAGGGAGCATTGACTGATCCGCAGGGCAGTAAGGATGTTGTCTGCGGCGTGCCAGTTCAGCCTTTTAAGACAAAGCGAGAGAATGAGGATGAATTCCAGGGGCCAAATAAGGCTTTTGTCCCATGTCCCGTTACAGCGGCGTTCCGTGGTGAGTCATTTTCTCGGGCTTTTAATTTTATTCTGACGACATCTGGTCTCAAGGCAAGAACAGAAGGCAATACCATTCTCGTGGGGCCCAACGTGCTCCAAAAGCAGATGGGACCTCAAGCCTCCAAGGTCTATCGCCTCAACCAGGTGTCGCCCGATAGTGCTGCGGATTATCTGGCCAACCTAGGGGCTGCCGTTACGAAGACCTTCACGGAAACCATCACTGCCACCACCGGGGTGCCTTTGGCAGGTGCCTCTACCTCCAATCCGCAGACCACGCGCACCTCCACCAAGATCAAGGTTGAGGAGTATCAGGCCAACAGTGGACCGCTTCTGGGATTGCGTGCGACCACTGATACCCGCCTCTCGACGATCACTTTGGTGGGTGAGTCTGGCTTGGTTGCAACGGCAGAACAGTATCTGCGTCAGCTGGATCTGCGCCAGCGTCAAGTTGCCCTTAGCGTCAAGATACTAGATGTTACGCTCAATAATGATACTGATATAGACAATAGCTTCGCTCTCCGCTTCGGAAGTAATTTCATTGTCAACGACAGTGGCCGACTTCTTGCGGCATTTGGCCGTAATCTGCCTGCTCGTCAGGCCGACTTCTTGACTAGCCGAGAAACCATCAGCACGTCAAATGATAATTTCTCTAATTCCAATCAGAGCTCTGGGGCTAATAGTTCTACTGGATTTAGCAACTCGCTGACTGCGACATTTGATAACTCGCGCAACCTTACTCAGAGCCAGGTTGAGACAATTAATGCCAATCTTACTCGGCAAACTGGCACTGAGATTCAGAGATTTGCCGAAGAGAGATTTGTTCCCAATCCAAACTATAATCCGGGCGCTGCCGAGCCTGGCGACCAATTTATTACGGTTACAAATGATGTGTTTCGCGTCGTTCCCATTGGGAAGTCAACTCAAACCTTTAGCTCTGATCTGGTCTCCACTATCCAAGAGGTTATCGCAAACTCCACTGGCCAAAATGTGACCCTTAGCCGTAGTGCGGCCGGATCATCTAATCAAGGACGAAATCAGTTTTCATCTGCCGATTCAGCTCGTAACATCACGGGTGGCGGGGTGCGCCGAACTAATCCAGGCCTCAATTACCCAGACAACCAGTTCTTTAACTTCCTGCAGGCTCAGATTGTCTCGAGTAATGCCAAGGTCTTGGCAAGCCCAACTCTGATTCTTCAGGAGGGTGGATCCACCCTGAATGATAGGTCTATTGACGCCAATTCCTTGTCAAGTGATGGCCAGATTGGGCGCTCGCGCTCTAATGAATCCTACGTGAGTGTTGGGACTCAATTGGTGAAATCGTACAATGTGATTACCCAGGAAAATGCTCCCACTATTTGCGAGCCTATTTTTTGCAAATGCTGGCCTCACTTTTGGTGCGCGAGTTGACAAGATCGACGATAATGGCTTTGTCACTTTCTCGCTTTCTCCTGAGGTGAGTGCTCAGGTGGGCGAGGTTCCTGGATCAAGAGAATGCGGTGGCTATGCCATTCTAAACAGCCGTCAACTTGATACCGGTCAAGTGCGCGTGCGCGATGGTCAAACACTGATTCTTACTGGTGTGATTTCTGATTCGGATCGGCAGGAGGTCACAAAATGGCCTGTTCTGGGTGATTTGCCTTTTATTGGACAATTCTTTAGAAGAACAGGTGGCACGCGAACAAAGAATGAATTGGTGATTATGGTGACACCGCGCATCATCAATGACGAGCAGGGAGGGACTTATGGCTATGGTTTTACCCCTTCCACTCAGGATGCTCGACGTCTAATCTACTCGCCTGGGCAGTAGGGGTGAACTGCTGATTTCTGGTGTGAGTCCTTAAGTCGCCATTTTGTCAATAGTGAATCAAGGCAAGTTGTTGATTGCTTCGGCGAATTAAGCTGGCTGCCCATTCAACTGCCAGTCCATACAACTTCATTCCTTTCTATTTTCTTGCCTGACAGTCTTGCTTCGGATCTTTTGCGAAGTGGCTCTCTGCCACTGGGGCACTATCTCCAGCGGCTGACCGAAGAGTAAAACCTAGGCCTCCTCGGATTGCTTCGACTGTAATTAGCCTAAGCCTCTCTGGGCTGGAGAATCAAGTAATCAGCGGAGCTTCGTGCAGGGGGCTAGAAATGAATATTGGATATGTTCTTGGCGGGGCTGTTCGTCATGGTGCCGAGCCTGCCATGGCTGTATTTCCTGCATTTGTACGTGGTTCTGTTGTTAGTGTCTCTTGCTGCCAAGAGATGAATTGCTCTCGGTTCTTGCTTTCCAATCCCTCCTCGCCTGCGACTCTAGTGACACTCTCGGCAATTTTAGGAGGCCAGAGACTCTTCGACTTGCTGCAGGACTAGTCTTGGCATTAGAGTATGCTTTGTTCTGCTCTATATCAGCCTCGATTCGTCGGCGATAAGTAGGAAGAAGTTGGCCCTAGCGGCTGTTGATATTGTAGTTACAGCTGCTTGTGCAAGGCCGTGAAGTGGGTAGGCCAATATCGGCAATAAGGCGAAGGCAGGTCTCGTGTACGATCCTAAGAATGTGCGGGGCTGTTAATGCCCTGCGCACTGACTGCATAACCGTCAATGGGGTGGATGCTCCCTGTGGCTATATTCTTATGGGTGTTGCGAGGTGTAGGCAGTCGTGCCCTGCCAAGAATTAAGCTGTTGGCCGCGATGCCTATCTTGCAAAGAGCTGTTAGACGCGCCGACACCTGCCGGTGTTGTCGCAGCAAACCAAGACCCACTGTCCATCAATGAACTGCTTTCTGCAGTTTTGCTGCTGGGCTTGGGTGGGCGCCGCGGACAACGTTGCAAATGCGATCAAGGCGGCGGGCAAAAAGGCAAAAGTTAATCTTGCCATGGGTTTGCATGAATATTTATCTATTATGTGCGCACAAGCCGGCCGCGACTGTGGACTTCGTAATTCTTGGTATTTGGGGCGCTGGTCCCGGCTTGCGGTTCTTGGGTGTGACTTATGTCTTTGGGCGTCCATAAGTTAGAAATGGGTTCTTGGGCTGTCTCAGGTAACTGGGGAGACCTGCATGGGATTCATCTTCCTTCTCTTGCTCGGGCTGCTTTGTCTTCACGCTCGTATGCTGTAAGGTGCGAGCTGCTGGAGCGTCTCAATTGCGGGACGATACGCTGTCTTGCGAAAGTAGCCTCTACTGGTCTCCTCAGGTGTCCTCGCTGTAAGGTTCCGGATTGGAGTTAATTAGCATGTCGCCATGGTAAAGAGTTGGCTAGGCCCTGATCTCGGGGCTATCGCATTTATGGCTTGATAGAGGCTGACATGAGAGGAGCGGGTGGATCGAGCCTGTGGTCGGTCTTGATCCCTCTCTCCCTGGCTTCCTTCTTCAGGGAATTCATTTAAAAAGCCATGGGCCCTAGAAATTTCAAGGCCAGTGGTGCCACTTGCTGGAATATGCTGATCGCACCCTGCAAGAAGGCGCTGCCAGCCCCATTGCCCTTCTGCCGCGGATCCTTGGCCAGTTCAGCCGCGCCCTTGCGAAGCTGTTCGGCTGTTTCCTTCTGGCCCTGTTGTTCATACAGCTTGGCTGCATAGGTGAAGTCCTGCGCAGCCAGTTCCCGTTTGGCTTGCTCGGCCCGCGTGATCCCACGTGCCAGCCAGGTGAGAGCCGCATCCGGCTGCTTCAGCAGGGCCTTGTTGAAATACTCCTCTGCTTCAGGAAAACGACCCTGCTGGGAGGCCTCCACGCCGGCATTGTGCATGGCCGGATAGCTGCTCACCTCGGCGCTTACGCCCGTGGCTCCACGCCAATGGCTGCGGGCCAGGGCCTCATTGTCAAGCTTGGCGCCGCTGAGATCCGCCTCCCGCAGGTCGGCTCCCTCCAGCTGGGCGCCGCGGAGGTCGGCTCCCCGCAGCGAGGCACCGGTCAGGGAGGTGAAGCTCAGATTCGATCCCCGCAGGTCGGCTCCATCCAGCTGGGCGCGGCTCAGGTTGGCGCGCTGGAGTTGGGCCTTGCTGAGCTGGGCATCCCGTAGGTCGGCGTACACGAGGTCGGCGTCCTGGAGGCGGCAGCTGGGACAGGTCTTGGTTTCCATCAGCCGCAGGATGTGCTCCTGGTTGCCGGCCAGGGCGCGGCCCGGTGCGGCCAACATCAGCGCCGAGAGGGCCGCTCCAGCCCAGGCCGATCGCATCCGTGTCATGCCAGATCTCCTCGCGATGCACCGTCCTAGCGGAGCCATCTGGGGCGGCCAGTGCCGGTGGGGGGCTTTTCGGGCTGGCTGAGGCTCAGCTCAGGTGAGGGTCACCGCCGTGAAGCCGGCTGGCGCACCCAGCCCGCTGCCGCTGCCCTGGGCTCCGAAGATGAAGTCGTCGATCGTGAGCCCCGTCGTGTAGGGCAGCAGGATCGAGGAGTCGCCGTAGCTGATCAAGCTGTCGCGCCCGTTTTCGAATACGAAGAAGCGGCTGCCCTGGTCGGCGGCGGTGAGGCCGTTGCGGAACCAGATGCGATCGCCCTCGCTGGCGTGGAAGTCGAAAATCACATCGTTGCCTTCCTGGAAGGTGTCAAAGATGAAGAAATCAGCGCCTCCCTTCGGGGCCAGAGGATCGGAGCTGCGATCGGGAATGATGTAGGTGATGTCGTTGAGAAACTTCGTTGAGAGAGGGCTGTTTGGTGAGTAATCGACGTTGAAATCATTGGCCAGCTTGCCCAGGCCCTGAAAGCTGATGACGGTCTGATTGTTGGCAACTGCCTTGTCGATGGTGTCTTGCGGCAGCGTCGTGCCGGTGCTCTCCTGCAGAAAGTTCTGCTGGATCAGCTCGAAGGTGACAGGCTTAAATGTGAACTCCTGGGGCCCCTGGCTTGCTGGGGAGAAGAACGCAAACTGGTCGTAAATGTCAAAGATATAGGGCTCATTGGCAAAGTCGGCATTGAAGGTGTATTCCCAGTCTCCATACATGAAGTCGTTACTCTGGCCGCTGATCAGGCGATCATTGCCGCCTTGTACGGGCCCGTATACATTTACGGCATCCCCATGCATCAGTGTGCGGGTTCCGGCTGTGGGGGAGCCCGTGAGGATGTCGTCGCCGCCTTTGCTATAGGGCTTCATGGCGGTGGCGTCGCCCACGAGCTGGGTGTAAAGGCCAAAGGCCTTCAGCTCGTCGCGGCCGCCCTGGCCATAGAGCTCCTCGCTGTCGCCCACGAGGCGATCCAGGTTGCCTTTGCCGCCCAGCAGCCTGTCGTTGCCACCGGCAACTCCCACGCCGATCAGTTCCTGGTCGCCGAGTAGGTCGTTCTGGTCTTGCTCGCCCTCTTTGCTTTTGCCAGTTTTGAGGAAATCATCGCCAAAGCCGCCGCTCAGCTCGTCAAAGCCGGTGCCTCCGTAAAGGCTGTCATTTCCTCCTGATCCTCGGCCCTTGTCATTGCCGCCCTTGAGAAGCAGCACATAGCCATTGGAGGGATCGTCGATGTTGACGTCGTCCGGCTCGCTGCCGAAGGTAAACGTGGTGCTCCCGTCCTTTGGGCCGTTGATGGTGGTACTCATCTTGGGCTGAATGATTCTTTTGAGGCAATGCTAGCGAGAGACGGTGGGCTGGCCTATCCCTGGCTTGTCTCGGCTCGATTCGCTTGGGTCTCTAATGGTTGTATTCCTGGGGTTTTGGCGCTACTGCTTGCCAGCATTCGGTGGCACGCCCGCAGGCGCAGTCGAGCCCGTCGCTGCCGTTCAGTCCCTGGCGGTCCAAAGCGAAGCTGGGCGTAGCTGTCACTGAGGGTCTGGAGTGCTTCCCGCAACTCGGGCTGGTGCGCGCCCGCTCGGGTGCAGAAGTGCTCCAGGCTTTCGCCCGGCTGCGGGATCAGCCCCATGCGGGCCAACCGGCCCAGGCTGCGCTCCAGCTCCCGCCGAAGGCCATCCCGGCGGCGGGCTTGATTCTGCCGCCCTAGCAGCAGCGCCGCGGCTACCAGCGCCACCGCCAGGCCCCCCAGCAGCACGGCCCCCTGCCATTGGCGCCAGCGGCCGAGCCAGCGGTCCATCAGCCCGTTCTGGGAGCGTCCGTCGAACTGCAGCACCCAGCGGGTCCAGGCCAGGTCCAGGCGGGTCCAGCCCTGCTCCAGCTGGCGCAGCCAGGGGAGTGTGCGGCCCAGCCGGCGCAGATCCTCAAGCTGCCCGGCCAGGCCCCCCTGAACCCCCGCCGCGATGCGATCCGGTGCCACCCAGCCGGTGGGATCCACCGCCACCCAGCCCTGGCCCTCCAGCCACACCTCGCTCCAGGCGTGGGCGTCCCGCTGGCGCACGTCCAGGTAGCCGCTGGTGCCGCCCGCATCGCCGATCCACTCACCGCCCTGGTAGCCCAGCACCACCCGGGCCGGTAGGCCCGCCGCCCGCATCAGGGCCGTGAAGCTGCCGGCGAAGTGCTCGCAGAAGCCCGCCCGGGTCTCGAACAGGAAGGCATCGAGCGGGGCCCGCTGCGGCAGCCGCCCGGGCTGGAGGGTGTAGCGGAAGGAGCCGCCCTGGAAGAAGCGGGCCGCGGCCTCCAGGCGGGCCGCTGGCGGCAGGGTGCGGCTCCACTGCTCCGCCAGCTGCTCCAGCCGCGGGTTGCTGCCGCGGGGCAGTAGCAGGTCCTGGGGCAGGGGTGGCCGGGTGCGCCAGGCGCTGGGGCCGGTGGGTCGGCCCAGCGTGTAGCGCCGACGCTCACCGCCGGGGCCGGGCCCGATCAGCTCCCCCGCTTCGGCCATGCGGAGACCTGGCGTCAGCGGGATGCCTTCGCCGCTCCAGGGCAGCTGGGGCACGGGCGAGGGTTCCACCACCCACAGCTGCCAGGGGGCGCGCTCGGCCGGTGGCGGCGGCGGGGGCTGGCGCAGGTCCGGCGCCGCCAGGCTGCTCCAGCGGCGCCCGTCGAAGCGATCCAGCACCAGCACCCGCCAGTAGCGCTGCGCCGGCGGCGGGATCGAGCCGCTGAGGGGGCTGACCCGTAGCGCCGGGGAGGGGTCCTGCACGAGGCTGGCGATCGCTCCGGGGTCCAGCTGGTCGCTGAGGCCGGTGCGGCCGGCCGTGGCGCCGGGCAGGCTCCAGAGCGGGCCGAGGCGCGGCAGCAGCAGGAACAGCAGCACCAGCAGCGGCAGGGCCGCCACCGCGAGTTGCAAGCTGCGGGTCAGCAGCTGGCGCACCGATGTTCGCCCGCCCGCCTCCTGGCTGAGCAGGGCCCCCAGCACCACCAGGGCGGTGCTGGCCTGCAGCAGGCTCGGGCCCAGCTCCGGGTTCATCACCGCCAGCACGCCTACGGCGATCAGTTCCGCCAGGGCCGCCCGGCGCAGATCGGGCGGGCGGCGGCTCTCCCGCAGCTTCAGGCCCGCCAGAGCCACCAGGGCCACCGCCCCCCAGAACAGGATCTGGGTGCGGTCGGTGAGGGCCAGTTGCAGGGCCAGCAGGCCCAGGGCCAGGCCGTGCAGCAGCAGGCTCCTGCGGGCGAGGGGGCTGGCCATCAGAGGGGGCTGCCGCTGCCGTGGACCGCTGGGGCCAGGGCCAGGGCCTCCAGGCAGTGCTGCAGCTGCGCCGCCCCGGAGGCCGGTGGGATGACCAGCGGCTCGCCGCCGCGCCGCTCCAGCACCACGCCGAACGCCTCGCCCGCCGCCGCCAGTCGGCAGAGCCTGTCGCTGAGGTGTTCCAGGGCCTGCTCCCAGGGCACGGCTGGATCGGGGGCCAGCAGCAAGGCGCCGGGTTTCGGGTCGCTGAAGCGCTTGCTGAGCCGGATGCCGCTGCGGGCCAGCTGCTTCCAGGCCAGCCGGGTGGGGCCCTCCTCGGGGCGGTGGGGGCCCAGCTCGCGCCACTCCTCGCTGCCCTGCTGCTCCTCCAGGCCGCCGCCGCCGCCCTCGAGGTCGCCCTGGGCCGCCGCCAGGGTGGCCACGGGACCCGGCCGCCGCGCCGGATAGATCAGCTGCGGCGTCTCGGGTTCCCAGAGGGTCCAGCAGACGAACAGCCCCAGGGGCGCCGTGGCCTCCAGCCGCAGCCGGCCGGGACGCTGCAGGCCGCGTCGGGCCGGCTGCCAGGGCACGGCCAGGGTCTGGCGGCCTGCCTGGAGGCCGCCGCTCCACGGGGTGGCCTCACCCCGGAAGCGGGCCCTGAGCTGCAGGCGCTCCTGGTTGCTGCTGGCCAGCAGCGGATAGGGGAGCCGCTCGCCGGCGAAGCCCGGTTCCGGCGTGCCACAGCGCAGCTCCAGCCCCTGCAGGTTGAACTGGGTGAGGTAGGGGGCCAGCAGGAACAGGCCCACGCCGCCGTAGGCCAGCAGCAGGGCTCCGTTGCTGCCGCCGTTGATGGCCAGCAGGTAAAGCACGCCGCAGCACAGCAGCCAGAGCCAGCCGAAGCCCGTGGGCAGGATGTAGAGGTTGCGCAGGCCCAGCAGCAGTTCGGCGCTGCGGTGCGGGCGGATCACGCGATCGGGGAAGGAATCGCGGGGATGCCCCGTGCCGGGGTCAGCGGATCGCATCCACGCTCTCCAGCAGTCGGCGGCTGTGGCCGCTGGCCTCGGCCAGGGGATGGCCGCCATCGAGCCGGTGCTCGGCCACGGCCGGGAACACGGCGATCACGTCGGCCGGCGTCACGTAGGGGCGCCCCTCGATCAGCGACCAGGCCCGGGCTGCCTGCAGCAGCGCCAGCCCGGCTCGGGGCGAGAGGGGAGCTCCCGCCGCGCCGGCCCCGCGGCTGGCGGTGAGCAGATCGAGCACGTAGTCGGTCAGGGCCGGCTCGCAGTGCTGCCGGCTGGCCTGCTGCTGCAGCTCCAGCAGCGCGGCGGGCTGGAGCAGGGCCCCCAGCTGTTCCAGGCCATGGCCTCGGCCCGCCAGCAGCGAGGCCTCCGCCTCGCGGCTGGGGAAGCCCAGGCTGAGGCGCATCAGGAAGCGGTCCAGCTGGGATTCCGGCAGGGCCGAGGTGCCGCCCTGGTCCAGGCCGTTCTGGGTGGCGATCACGCAGAACGGCCGCGGCAGCGGGTGGGTCACGCCGTCCACGCTGACGCGCCCGGCCGCCATCGCCTCCAGCAGGGCGCTCTGGGTGCGGGGGCTGGCCCGGTTGATCTCGTCGGCCAGCAGCACCTGGGCGAACAGCGGGCCCGGCTCGAAGCGGAAGGCGCCGCGGCTCTGGTCGAAGATCCGCAGCCCGGTGAGGTCGGCTGGCAGCAGGTCGCTGGTGAAGTGCACCCGCTGGAAGTCGAGCCCGAAGCTGCGGGCCAGGGCCTCGGCCAGGGTGGTCTTGCCCATGCCGGGCAGGTCTTCGATCAGCAGATGGCCGCCCGCCACCAGGCAGGTGACGGCCAGCTGCACCTGGCTGGGCTTGCCCAGCAGCACCCCGTCGATCGCCGCGAGCACCGTTGCGAGGGGGCGGGATCCCATGGGCGGGCGCGGGGCTGGCGGTGGGCCGTCAGGCTAGGCAGAGTCTTGGCCTGTCCCGTGAGCGCCTCTGGCCCTGCCAGTCCCGAGATTCACGGCGGCAACCTGGAGGCCGCGGCCCGTCGGCTCGGCTGCCGCCCTGACCAACTGCTGGATGCCAGCGCCTCGCTGGTGCCGTTTGCGCCCCCGTGGCGCCTGCGCCGGGCCCTAGACCGCGCCCTGGCCCCCGCCGCCCTGCGCCCCTATCCCGACCGCGGCTACGTCGGCCTGCGGTCGGCGATCGCGGCCCTGCACGGTCTCGATCCGGCCTGGGTGCTGCCCGGCAACGGCGCCGCCGAGCTGTTCACCTGGGCCGCCCGCGATGCCGCCGCCGTGGGCGTCAGCCTGCTGCCCGCCCCTGGGTTCGCCGACTACCGGCGCGCCCTGGCCTGCTGGGGCGGGCAGGTGCGCAGCCTGGACCTGCCTCTGGAGTGGCAGGGGGCGGGGCCGCTGCGGTGGCCCTGGGATGGTGAGGCGCCCGGCCTGGCCCCCGGGGCCGCGGAGTCCCGTTCCACCAAGACCTCCACCGCCCTCTGGATCACCAACCCCCACAACCCCACCGGCCAGCTCTGGAGCCGCGCCAGCCTCGAACCGCTGCTGGCCCGCCATGCCCTGGTGATCTGCGACGAGGCCTTCCTGCCCCTGGTGCCGGGCGGCGAGGCCCAGTCGCTGCTGCCGCTCCTGGAGCGCCATCCCAACCTGGTGGTGATCCGCAGCCTCACCAAGCTGTTCGCCATCGCCGGCCTGCGGCTCGGCTACGCGCTGGCGGCGCCCGAGCGCCTGGCCCGCTGGAGCCGCTGGCGCGATCCCTGGCCCGTGAACAGCCTGGCCGCCGCCGCCGGCGAGGCCCTGCTGGCCGACCGGCGCGGCTACGCCCGCTGGTGCGGGCGGGTGCAGGGCTGGGTGGCGCGGGAGGGGGCCTGGCTGGCGGAGCGGATCGGCGGGCTCGAGGGGCTGGTACCGCTGCCCTCCGCCGCCAACTTCCTCCTGGTGCGGGGTGAACGGCAGGGGCGGCCCGTGGCCCTGGAGCCGCTGCGGCTCGCCCTGGAGAGTCAGCACCGCATCCTGCTGCGCGACTGCCGCTCCTTCGAGGGCCTCGATGCCAGCTGGCTGCGCATCGGCCTGCAGGATCGCCGCGGCAACCGGCGCCTGCTGCGGGCCCTCAGCCGGAAGCTGGACCCCTGAGCTCCTGCAGCAGCAGGGCGAGCCGCTGGTCGGCATCGCGCACCGCCAGGCGCTCCATGCCGGCCTGGAGTTTCAGCAGTGGATCCAGGCCGGGCTCTGCGCCCCGCAGCCGCGGCCCCAGCAGCCGCCACACGGCCCGCTCCAGCTCCGGCTGCTCCGGCGGGTGCTGCCACACGATCACGGCGGCACCCACGGCCGCGGCGGCCCCGGCATTGGCGTCCTGGTGGCGGTCGGCGGCCTGGGGGAAGGGCACCAGGATCGACGGGGCACCGCTCACGGCCAGTTCGCTGAGGCTGCCGGCGCCGGCCCGGCTGATCACCAGATCGGCGTGCTGCAGCAGGCCCGCCATGGCGTCGCTGAAGGGGCGCTCCACGTAGGCCGGATGGCACAGCAGGCCCGCCTCGGGATCGCTGCTGCCACTGAGGTGCACCACCCGGCAGCCGGCCGCCAGCAGCCGCGGCAGCAGCGGCCGCACCATGCGGTTGAGGCCCACCGCCCCCTGGCTGCCGCCCATCACCAGCAGCAGCGGGCCCGGGCCGGGTGGCACCCAGTCCGGCAGGGCCGCCGGCCGCAGGAACTCCTGGCGCACGGGCGTGCCGGTGAGTAGCGGACGGCAGTGGGGCAGCCGCTCGGCGGCCTGGGGCAGGCCCACCGCCACGCGGCTGCAGAGGCGCCCGAGCAGGCGGGTCACCCGGCCCGGCACGCCGTTGGACTCATGCAGCACCACCGGCACGCCGCACCAGCGGGCCGCGAGGATCGCCGGGGCGGCGATGTAGCCGCCGGTGCTGAACACCACGGCGATGCGCTCGCGCCGGATCAGGCGCCGCACCTGGCCGGTGGAGCCCAGCAGCTTCAGCAGCTGCCAGAGCTTCTGCAGGCCCCGGCCCTGCAGCCCCCCGGCACGGATCGTGTGCAGCGGGTAGGCGGCGGGCACCAGCTCCCGCTCCAGTCGGTCCGGCACCCCCAGCCACTGGATCGTCCAGTCGGGCGGCAGGGCCTGGGCCACCGCCAGGGCCGGGAACAGGTGCCCGCCGGTGCCGCTGGCGGCGATCAGGAGCCGGCTCATGGGTGTGCTCTGACGCGCCTGGCGCCTGTCCGTGGCGCGCCTAACTTAAAAGCCTGGTCCCGCTGTGGTTCATGGTGCTGCTCCGCCCCTTCCTGCCCGCCCTGCTGGCGGCGGCGGCCCTGGCACCCCTTGCCCCCCTGGCGCCGCTGCAGGCGGCCCCCAGCCTGGCGGGCCTGGAGGCCGCCCTCAACGACCCGGCCCCCCAGGCCCTCAGCGCCCTGCTGGAACCCGGCAAGGGCCTGGTGCCGGCTGAGGTGCAGCGTCGCCGCGAGGCCCTGCGCAGCCGCTTCCCCGATGCCCGCTGGAGCGTCAGCCCCGGCGCCCCCCTGCGGGACGGGCGCGCCACGGCGGATGTGCGGGTGACCGGCAGCCGCGCCGATGGCCCCTACCGCTTCCGCTTCGAGGCGCAGCAGCGGCTGGCCCTGAGCAGCAGCGGCGAGCGCTTCAACGGCCAGGAGGTGATCAGCGAGAGCTCGCTGCTGCGCAGCGCCGACAGCGAGCTCAAGGTGAGCGTGCTGATCCCCGATGCGGTCCTCACCGGCCAGCGCTACGACCTCGACGTGATCTTCGACGACCCCCTCGATGGCTCCGTGGCCGCCGGGGCGATCCAGGCCGTCGCCCCCAGCGAGCTGGCCGCGATCCAGTCCCCCGGGCTCCAGCTCGAGGCCCTGGCCGGTGGCGGCCTGTTCAAGAGTGTTCAGGCCCCCTACCAGCCCGGCGTGCAGACCTGGGGCGTGCTGCTGGTCCATCCCCAGGGCATCGTGAGCGCCACCAAGCAGGTGCGGGTCGTGGCCGACCGGGCGGCCCTCACCCCCTGAGCCCCTCGGCCCCCGGCTGGCCCTCGAACCAGCGCGCCAGCGCCGCCACGTCCTCGTCGCCCCAGCCTGCGGCCAGCAGGTCGTCCTGCAGGGCCGCCACCCGCTCGCTCACCGGCAGCTCCAGGCCTGCCGCCGCGGCCTCCGCCAGGGCGATGGCCAGGTCCTTGCGGTGCAGGGCGAGGCGGAATCCCAGCGGGAACGCGCCGCGGATCATGGCGCCGCTGCGGTGCTCCAGGGCCCAGGAGCCGGCGGCGCCGCCCTTGAGGGCCTCCACCAGCGGCTCGAGCGGCAGCTCCAGCCGCCGGGCCAGGGCCAGGCCCTCGGCCACCGCCGCGTAGCTGCCCGCCACCAGCACCTGGTTCACGGCCTTGGCGGCCTGGCCGGCCCCCACGGGCCCGAAGTGGCTGAGGCGACTGCCCACGCAGGCCAGCAGGGGCCGGGCCCGCTCCAGGTCGGCGGCGCTGCCGCCCACCAGCACCGAGAGCGTGCCGGCGCGGGCCCCCTCGGTGCCGCCGGTCACGGGGGCATCCAGGTAGCCGAGGCCGTGCCCGGCCAGCCGCTGGGCCAGCCTGCGGCTGGTGGCGGGGGCGATCGTGGAGCAGTCGATCACCAGGCTGCCGGGCCGGGCTCCGGCCACCACGCCCGCGCCGGGATCAGCGCCGAACAGCACCGCCTCCACCGCCGCGTCGTCGCTGACGCAGACGGCGATCAGCTCGGCGCCGGCCGCCGCCTCTGCCGGGCTGGCCGCCCGCCGGGCCCCGCGGGTGGCGAGGGACTCCTCCCGCCCGCGGCGGCGGTTGTGCACGGTGAGCGGGAAGCCGGCCGTCAGCAGGTTGTCGGCCATGGGGCTGCCGAGGGCACCCAGGCCGATCCAGGCCACGGGTGGACGGGATGGGGGAACGGCCCTAGGCGGGCGGTCGTGGCCTGGCTGCGGCATCGGGTCGGCGGCTGGGGGGCAGCGGCGGCACGGGGGAGCCCGATCCTCATCGGTCGTTCGGCTGGCTGAGCCAGCGCCGGCGCTGCCGGCCCAGCTCCTCCCAGCTCACGCCGCCGTCGCCGTTCGCATCCACCTCGGTGAAGCGGCGCTGCATCCAGGCGTAGGCCTCGGCCTCGGCCCGGTCGATGCGGCCGTTGCCGTTGCGGTCGGCCCGGCTGAAGAACTCCCGCAGCCGCTGGCCCATCGCCTCGGTGCTGCGGGGAAGCAGCTGACCGGGATCGAGGTAGCCGCGGTTTTCGCCCCCCAGCCGCTCGAAGTGGCGCTCCAGGTAGGGATGGCCCTCCACCTCGCCCCGATCCAGGCGCCCGTCGCCGTTGCGATCGAGGCGGCGGTAGAGCTTCTGCAGGCGGCCCTGGTACTGGCGCAGCTCCTCGGCGCTCTGGGCCCGCGCCGCCAGCGGCGTCGGGTTGGCGGCCGCCAGCAGCAGCGCCAGGCCGGCGGCCCGCAGCGGGCGGCCCCAGCGCCGCCCGCTGCGGGCCTGAGGGCCACGGTGTTGGCCGGATGGAGGAGCGGTGGGGAGCGCGGAGCCGAGCATGCCCTTCAGGCTATGGAGCGAGCCGCAGGCGGTTGCGACCGCGCCAGGCCCGAGTTGTGACCAGATCCTTCCGCGGCCCCGCTGGGCGGAGGGGCTCCATACAGTCGGGCCAGCACACCGGCCTGGGGCCAGACGCCGCCATGGGCAAGACAGCACAGCGGATCTGGGTGGTGGATGACGACCCCGAGCTGCGGCGCCTGGTGGGCACCTACCTCACCGATCAGGGCTACGACGTGCGCTGCCTCAGCGACGGCGCCCAGCTGATGGCGCGGCTGGAGGGCCAGCGCCCCGACCTGGTGGTGCTCGATCTGATGCTGCCGGGCGATGACGGCCTCAGCCTGTTGCGGCGCCTGCGCGACCAGGGCGACGACCTGCCTGTGGTGATGCTCACCGCCAAGGGGGATGCGGTGGATCGGATCATCGGCCTGGAGCAGGGGGCGGACGACTACCTGGCCAAGCCCTTCCTGCCCCGCGAACTCAGCGCCCGCATCGACGCCGTGCTGCGCCGCCGGGTGGCCCTGCCGGCCGGCACCCCCCTGGCGGAGGGCCAGCAGGTGTGCTTCGGCGAGAACCAGCTCGACCTGGCGGCCCGCAGCCTGCTGCGCGGCGGTGAGCCGGTGGCGATCACCAGCGGCGAGTTCAGCCTGCTGGCCGCCTTCGTGCAGCACCCGCACCGGCCCCTGTCGCGGGAGCGGCTGATCGAGCTGGCCCGTGGGCCCGATTCGGAAACCGACAGCCGCAGCATGGACGTGCAGGTGTCGCGGGTGCGGCGGCTGGTGGAGCCCGATCCCGCCCGCCCCCGCTACCTGCAGACGGTGTGGGGCTACGGCTACGTGTTCGTGCCCGATGGCCAGCCCCGCAGCCGCTAGGGCGGCCCTGCTGCGGCTGGTCCGCTACCTGCTGCTGGGCAGCGCGGGCTCGGCCCTGACGCTGGTGCTGCTGCAGGGACTGCTGGCCCAGCGGCTGGAGCGGGCCCAGATCACCCAGATGGGCGGCGAGGTGAGCTTCAACCTGCGCCTGGCGGAATTGGCCCTGGAGCGTCTGCCCCCCTCGGCGGTGTCGCGGCTGAGCGGGCTGCCGCTGCGGGTGGGCGGCCGGCCCGCCAGTGGCGGCGATCCCCGTCTGGCCCTCCAGACCCGGCGGCTGCAGCAGGAGCTCTGCCACCAGCTGACCCATTGCCCCCAGCTGCTGCCGGCGGCGGGTGAGCCGCGGGGGGCCTGGGTGGAGCTGTTTTCGCCCCTGGAGCCGGTGTGGCTGTTCACCGCGATCCCCTCCCCCAGCCGCTGGCCGCCGGATCCGCTGCTGCTGGCGCTGGCGCTGGTGGCGGGGGGCACGGCGTCCACCCTGCTGTTCCTCTGGCTGGAGGTGCAGCGGCCCCTGCAGCAGCTGGAGCAGGCCCTGGGCCGCGTGGGGCTGCAGCGCAGGCCGGAGGTGCTGGCGGCCCGGGGCACCGGTGCGGTGCGCCGGCTCACGGCCCGCTTTAACGCGATGGTGCAGCGGCTGGAGGCCAATGGGCGGGAGCGGGCCACGATGCTGGCCGGCATCGCCCACGACCTCAAGAGCCCCCTCACCCGGCTGCGGCTGCGGCTGGCGGTGCCCCAGCCCGAGCCCGCCGACCGCCAGCGCAGCGAGGCCGATCTCGATGCCCTGGAGCGGATCACCGGCCAGTTCCTGCTGTTCGCCGGTGGGGCTGACGGCGAGCGGCCCGTGGCGCTGCCCCTGGACCAGCTGCTGGCGGAGTCGAGCGCGGGGCTGGACCCGGCCACCCTCATCCTGGACCTGGAGCCCCTGGAGCGGGTGGTGCAGCCCACCGCCCTGGCGCGGGCGGTGGGCAACCTGATCGACAATGCCCTGAGCCACGGCCGGCCGCCGCTGCGGCTGGTGCTCCGCGACGAGCAGACGGCGGATCAACCCGATGGGCAGGGGTTCCGGATCGAGCTCTGGGATCGGGGCGCCGGCATCGCCCCGGAGCAGTGGCAGCAGGCCCTGGTGCCCTTCCAGCGCCTGGATGAGGCCCGCGGCGGCCTGGGCCACTGCGGCCTGGGCCTGGCGATTGCGGCGCGGGTGGCCGCGGGGCATGGTGGCGGCCTCAGCTGGCGGCGTGGCGCGTTGCCGGATGGGGAGCCGGGCTTTGCGGTGGTGTTGCACGGCCGCTCGATCGCCCCTGGCCCCCTCAGCCTTGGGGGTGGGTCCAGGGCCTGAGCCGTGGGGAGGGAGCCGAGGGCTCCGCCGGGTTGCGGTGAAGGGGTGCGGTTCGGTCGGATCTGGTCACAGGTTCGGGCGCCGGCGGACACACCTGCACCGCCACTCCCGCAGAGGCTGGAGGGGTCGCGATCCGAGTCCCCATGACCCGTCCATCCCCGGTTCCCGCCGGTCCGTCGCTCCGCCCGCGCCGCGCTGCGGCCCTCGCCCTGCTGCTGGCGGTCACGGGGGCCAGCGGAGCCGCCCTGGCCCAGCCCTACCCGCCCTATGGCGCCCCTGTGCCCAGTCAGCCCTACCGCGACAGCTGGCTTGCCCAGCAGGCCACGCCCCCCGTGCCCGCCGATCGCCGCGGCTGGGCCGATGGCCAACGGCCGGATGGGCGCTGGGCCGCACTCAAGCAGCAGGAGGCCGAGGCCATCGCCCGCTTCAGCCCGAGCCAGCGGCGGGAGTTCTTCAATGCCCGCCGCAGCCTGGAGCGCCGCCAGGCCGACCAGCAGATCAGCCTGCTGAACGGCACCGAGCGCTGCCTGGAGCAGGCGCGCGGCGCTCAGGCGGTGCAGACCTGCCTGCAACAGGAGCGCCAGCAGCGCATGCAGCAGCGCCGTCAGGAGCGCACCGACATCTCCCAGCTGCGCCAGCGTTTCGGGCTGCCAGATCTGCCGGACCACCGCGCTAAGGGGGGTGGTCGTGCTGACCAGGGCCGCTGGGGCCCCAGACCGGTGCCGGTTCCCTACACCGGTGCCCCCCAGTCGTGGCAGCCGCGCCCCCAGCCCTACCAGGCCCAGCTGTACCACCCCCTGGCCTGGTACTGAGCCCAGACTGACGATTCACCCTCCCTCCCC
>NZ_JAGQBX010000024.1 GCF_024345855.1 Synechococcus sp. GreenBA-s
ACGGCACCTTCAAGGGCAAGCAGGCGATGACCCGCTATGAAGCGGCCGCCCTGCTGAACGCCTGCCTCGACCGGATCACCGAGGTGACCGACGAGCTGAAGCGCCTGATGAAGGAGTTCGAGAAGGAACTCGCCGTGCTGAAGGGCCGCGTGGATGGCCTGGAGGCCAAGGTGGGTGAGCTGGAAGCCACCCAGTTCTCCACCACCACCAAGCTGAAGGGTGTCGCCACCTTCGTGCTCGGCGCCAACAGCTTCAGCGGTGACGCCCGCTTCCGGGACAACGCCATCACCCGGGAATTCCCGAACGTGGCCGGCCGGAAGTTCAGCGACGTCGCTGCTTCCACGGAGGGTGCCACCACCTTCAACTACGACGTTCGTCTGAACTTCGACACCAGCTTCACCGGCAAGGACCTGCTGCGCACCACCCTGCGGGCCGGCAACTTTGCTGATTCCGGTTTCGGTAGCTCCTTCCCGGTTGGCCCCAACGGCCAGGTCGGCGTGGGTCTGAACCAGCTGGAAGTGGCCTTCCAGGAAAGCTGCGGCACGGCTGACTGCGGCGATGTTGTGGCGATCAACCGCCTCTTCTACCAGTTCCCCCTGGGCAGCAACTTCACCGCCACCATCGGTGGCCGGGTCCGTCAGGACGACATGCTGGCCATGTGGCCCAGCGTGTACCCCGCTGACACGATTCTGGATGTCTTCACCTACGCCGGTGCCCCCGGTACCTACAACCTGACCCTGGGTGCCGGTGCCGGTATCTGGTGGCAGAACAACGGCTGGAGCATCAGCGCCAACTACGTGGCCGCCAACGGCGATGTGGGTAACCCCAACGAGGGTGGTATCGGCACCGATGGTTCCCAGGAAACCGGGACTGTTCAGGTCGGCTACGCCGGCAAGAACTGGGGCCTGGCCGCCGCCTACAACTACAGCAACGGTGTGAGCCCCGCCAGCGGCACGCCCCTGGCCGTGGGCCTGGGCAGCCAGGGTGGCTTCTTTGAGACCGTCAACTCCGTGGGCATCAGCGGCTACTGGCAGCCCTCCACCACCGGCTGGATTCCCTCCATCAGCGCTGGCTGGGGCATCAACTCCTACAACGAGGACAATGCCGCCGCCAACTTTGATGGCGTGGCCAGCCAGTCCTGGTATGTCGGTCTGCAGTGGCAGGATGCCTTCATCAAGGGCAACGCCCTTGGCATGGCCGTGGGTCAGCCCACCTTCATCACCAGCTGTGGCGACTTCTGCAACGACAGCCCCCGCGACGGCAACTACGCCTGGGAGTGGTGGTACAAGTTCCAGGTCACCGACAACATCAGCGTGACCCCTGCCATCTTCTACCTGAGCGCCCCCCTGGGTCAGCTCCAGAAGGTGGACAATGCGATCGTCGAAGGCGGCACCTTCAGCAACTTCGGCGGTCTCGTCAAGACCACCTTCAAGTTCTGATCGATCGTTCAGATCGACTGTCTGGAGTCCGGGTTCAACCCTCACACAACCCGTTCTCCATTCATTCTCATCGTCCTCGCTTCTCTCACAATCTGGCCGCGGCATTCGCCGCGGCTTTTTTATTGCCCAGGCGATCCATCGATCCCTGCTGGGGTGTCAGCCGTGCCATCGGCAACGTCCACGAGCCCCAGGCTCCGACTGTTTCCCCTGCGCTGCCGTACGGGGTCCAGGTGGTCGCCACCATCGCCGTGACCCCGGCCGTCTTCCGGTTCAACCGCCCCCAGGGCCAGGACTCGCTCCACAACGGCTCCGGCCCCAAGGACCGCGGCTCCCTCAACAGATTCGGCGACCTGGTTCAGACCACCTTCAGGCTCTGATCCGATGCTCTGATCCCGGATGATGGGAACTGCTCCGCCGCCCGCCCATGCCCAAGGCCGCCCCCGACCCCTATCAGGTGCTCGGGGTGGCGCCCCTGGCCACGGCCGCCGAGATCAAGGCCGCCTACCGCGCCCTGGTGAAGCGGCACCACCCGGACACCGGCGGTGATGACCAGACGATCCTGGAGCTCAATGCGGCCTGGGAGGTGCTGCGTGACGTGGACCGCCGCCGTCGCCACGACCAGCTGCGGGGCGGGCCTGCTGGCTCGGTGGCGTCAGCAGCAGGAGGCGCGAGCCCTTGCCAGAGCCGTCGCCGTGCGGTCGACCAGGACAGCGAACTGGGCCAGTGGCTGCAGCTGGTGTACGCCCCGATTGATCGCCTGCTGGGCCAGGTGATCAATCCCTTCCCAGCCCAGTTGCGGGCTCTGTCGGCCGACCCCTACGACGACCAGCTGATGGAGGCGTTCTGCGCCTACCTCGAACAGAGCCAGGCCCGGCTGGAGAAGGTGGTGGGTCTCTATCGCTCGCGGGCCTGTCCCGCCTCGGCCCAGGGGTTTGGGCTCAGCCTTTACCACTGCCTCAGCCAGGTGCAGGACGCCCTGGCCGAGCTGGAGCGCTACACGATGGGCTACGTGGACAGCTATCTCCACGACGGCCGCGAGATGCTGCGGGAGGCGAAGCGCCGCCGCTCGCGCCTGCAGGAGGAGCGCCGGCGGCTGGACCTCTGAGGCCAGGGCCGAGTTCAGGGGCGATCAACCGGCGGCGACGGGATCAGTAGGACAGCAGCTGGTCGAGACGCAGCCAGATGTCGGGCACGGGGCGACGGAAGCGCAGCTGGGCGTAGTCGCCCTTCACGGCCAGGATTTCGGCGGGACCTTCAAAGAGATAGTCGGGCGCGACGGGGTCGCTCGCGCCGGACTCCAGGCTGCCGGCATAGGCGGCCCGGTTCACTTTCGCCAGGCTGCCCTTCTTGAGGGGGGTGGAAGTCGGCGCTGGGCTCGGCGTCGCTGTCGGCGTCTCGGCCATGGGGAAGCGGGCAGTCCCCTCAGGCTAGAGCCCCTGGTGCTGGGTCTGGTTCAGGGGGGGCGATCCGGCCCTGGCCCTTGCTGGCCCTGCCGGTCCCTAGCCTGCGGCCAATCTTCGTGCGGTCTCGGCGTGCGCATTCTGCTGGTGGGCTGCAGCGGCTTCGTGGGCGCTGAACTGGTGCCGCTGCTGCTGGAGCGGGGCCATCAGCTCAGCCTGGTGAGCCGCCAGGCCCGGCCCCTGCCAGCCGTGACCGATCCGCGCCTGGAGCGCCTGCAGGCCGACCCCGCCGATCCGGCCAGCTGGCAGCGCCCGGAGCTGCAGGCGGCCCTGCAGGCCGCCGAGGCCGTGGTGAACCTGGCGGGCGAGCCCATCGCCGAGCAGCGCTGGACGCCGGACCAGCTGCGGCGGTTGGAATCCAGCCGCACAGCCACCACCCGCGCCCTGGTGGCGGCCCTGGCGGCCCGGCCCCAACCCCCCGCCGTGCTGGTGAACGGCTCGGCCATCGGCTACTACGGCACCAGCACCACGGCCCGCTTCGATGAGACCAGCCCTGCCGGCGGCGACGTGCTCGGCCGGCTCTGCCAGGCCTGGGAGGCGGCGGCGGCCGAAGCGACGGCCTTCACCCGCCTGGTGATCCTGCGGATCGGCATCGTGCTCGCCCCCGGCGGCGGCGCTCTGGGCAAGATGCTGCCGGTGTTCCGCACGGGCTTTGGTGGGCCGATCGGCAGCGGCCGCCAGTGGATGAGCTGGATCAGCCGTACGGACCTCTGCGCCCTGATCGCTGCAGCCCTGGAGGATCCGGCCTACAGCGGCACCTACAACGCCGTGGCCCCCAACCCCTGCACCATGACGGCCTTCGCGGCTGAGCTGGGCCGCACCCTCGGCCGCCCCAGCCTGCTGCCGGTGCCGGCGCCGGTGCTGCAGCTGCTGCTGGGGGAGGGCGCCCAGGTGGTGCTGGAGGGCCAGCGGGTGCAGCCGGTCCGCTTGCAGCAGCAGGGCTTCGCCTTCCGCTATCCCGAGCTCAGCGCCGCCCTCGCCGCTGCCACCAGCCCAGCAGCCCGCTGACCAGGGCGGCGGCCATCAACAGGCCGATGGCGGGGGTGAACAGGGGCTCCCAGAGGCTCTGGAACAGGGCCAGTGGCCCCCCGATTCCCTGGCCCTGCAGGACCACCGCCACGGCGAACCACAGGGCGCCGGCGATCACCAGGAACACATCGGCCACCAGTAGGCCGTCGAGCCAGCCCTTGAGGCGCTGCGGCAGGCCGGGGTTGGGCGTTGTGCTGGGGGTCGTGGCGTCGGCGCTGGACTCAGGCATGGGGCTGGGGGGCCGGGGCCGCGCCCTGCAGCTCGGCGCGGATGTCGGCGGCCATCCTGGCGGTGCCACCGGGGCTGCCGATCCGCTCGCGGCCATTCGTCACCAGGGCGGTGTGGAAGCTGGGATCGCGCTCCAGCCGCTCCAGCAACACCGCCACCAGCTGGGCGGTGCCCCGTCGCTGCTGCTCACTGCCGGGGCCGCCGCTGGCGCAGCTCAGGGAGGGCCCCAGCAGCCGGCGCTGCGCTTCGGCGAAGTTCTCGGTGAACTGGGGCCCGGCGCCCGCCAGCTGCAGCACCGGCTTGCCCAGCCCCACGGCCTGCTCGGCGGCGGTGCCGGCCGCCGCCAGCAGCAGGTCGCACTGCTGCACCACCGCGGCGAAGCGGCCCCACTCCAGGCCCACGGCCAGGGGCCCGCGCCGCAGCCAGCCCTGCCCCTCGCCCGTCAGCTCCAGCCGCCAGCCCAGCCGCTGGGCCAGCGGTGCCAGGGCGTCGCCATGGAGCTTGCCCACCAGGGCGGCATGGATGCCGAGGCGACCGGGGTCCTGCCAGGGGGCCTCCAGCTGTTCCAGGCTGCGCAGCATCAGTTCCAGGTTGTGCAGGGCCTCCGGCAGCCGGCTGCCCGGCAGCAGGCCGAGGCGCTGCTGCGGCCCTCCGCGGCCCGGCCCGCCGGAGGACGGCGGCTGGGCCAGGGGCTCGGCCGGGGCCAGGGCCCCATCGAAGAACGGATTGCCCAGAAACTCCACAGGGCGCCCCAGCTGGGCGCTCAGGTCGCGGGCGGTGAGGGCATCGCGGCTGAACACCCGGCGGAAACGGCGGCTGCGCAGGCAGGCGCCACAGGGCCAGGGCAGTCGCAGGCGCCCCTCGTAATGGCTGGAATAGGCCACCAGGTAGGTCACCACGGGCCGGCGCGTCAGCCAGGTGGCCACCACCGGGATCACGTCGCCCACCACCACGATCAGGGCGTAGCGGCGGGCGATGCGGAACAGCAGCAGCAGGCGACGCACCAGATAGGCGGCCTGGCCCTCCAGCACCTCCTTGAGGCGGGCGCCGCCGCTGGTGTACCCCAGGCCGCCGGTGCTGTACTCGCGGGTGCGGCCCAGCAGCGGCAGCCCGGCCTGGAGGTAGGCGCGGCCGTGGCCCACCAGCGGCAGGGCCTCCACCTCCAGTCCCTGGCTGCGCAGTTCCGTGCCGATCAGGGCACCGCTGAGGTCCTCCCCGTGGCCGTTGCTGACCAGCAGGATGCGGGCGCTCAAGCCGTCAGCCAGGCCTTGACCTTCGCCAGGGCCTGCCAGTCGGGCCGCCGGGCCAGGCCATCGGCGATCGACTCATCCAGCTCGGCCGCCAGTTCGGGGGCCATCAGCCGGATCCGCTTGACCAGATCGATGTGCTCGCGCACGCCTTTGGCATTGGTCTCCAGCATCGCCAGGCTGAGGTTGATGCGGGCCTGGGGGTCCTGGGGGTTGAGCTTCACGGCGGTGCGCGCCGCGTGCAGGGCCGTCTGGGGCTGGTTGTCGAGCAGCTGCAGCCAGGCCAGGCAGGTCCAGCCGGCCGAGAGCCGCGGCTCCTGCTGGGTGATGGCCACGAAGTCGTCGATCACCTCGGCCAGGGGAGCGCCCTGCTGGTAGCGGCCGATGGCCTGCTCGAACAGGGAGGCCCCCGCCGAGGGCGTGCTGGCGTCGGGGCTGGCGTCTCCCGTGGCGGGGGTGGTGGCCGTCATGGCGCTGCAGTGGGGCGTGCGATGCCCTCAGATTGCCATTCGGGCGGCTGGCCGCGCGTCAGACGGCGAAGGAGCTGCCGCAGCCGCAGGTCTGGGAGGCGTTGGGGTTGCTGAAGTTGAAGCCGCCGCCGATCAGGGCCGTGGAGAAGTCGAGCTGCATCCCGTAGATGTAGAGGAGGCTCTTGGGATCGCTCACCACCGTGAAGCTGGGGGCACCCTCCGGCTCGTAGAGGTACTGCTCGTCGTCGTCGCGGATCGTGCCGGCCTCCACGAAGTCCATCGTGTAGCTCATGCCGCTGCAGCCACCGGAGCGCACGCCCACCCGCAGCACCTTGTCGCCGCCCTGTTGGGTCATCAGCAGGGCCAGCTGCTTCATGGCCGGCTCGGTGACCAGGATGCCCTTGCCGCCCTGGGCCGTGAAGGTGGCCTGGGGGGCTGCGTTGGTGGCCGCCGGCTCCGCGGCGGCGGCTGGTGGCAGGGTCGTGGCCGGGGTGGTCGCGGTGGCCGTCGCGGTCTCGCTGGTCATGGCTGGCCTGACGGCGTTTGACCCACTCTATGGAGCCTGCCCCGGGCCTGGGCCGGTTTCCCCGCCCGCCGTTGCCCCCGCCGCCGGCAGGCCTCTCCATAGAGTCGTGCCCACTCAGGGAGCAGCAGGGTGCGCGTCGCCATCGTGGGTGCGGGATTGGCCGGTCTGGCGGCGGCGGTGGATCTGGTGGAGGCCGGCCACCAGGTGGATCTCTACGAGGCGCGCCCGTTCATGGGCGGCAAGGTGGGCAGCTGGGTGGATGGGGACGGCAACCACATCGAGATGGGGCTGCATGTGTTCTTCTTCAACTACGCCAATCTGTTCGCCCTGCTGCGCAAGGTGGGCGCCTTCGAGAACCTGCTGCCCAAGCCGCACACCCACCTGTTCGTGAACACGGGCGGTGACCTGCGCGAACTCGATTTCCGCTTTGCCCTCGGCGCTCCCTTCAACGGGCTCAAGGCCTTCTTCACCACCCCCCAGCTCGACTGGATCGACAAGCTGCGCAACGCCCTGGCCCTGGGCACCAGTCCGATCGTGCGCGGCCTGATCGACTACGACGGCGCGATGAAGGTGATCCGCGATCTCGATCGCATCAGCTTCCAGCAGTGGTTCCTGGGCCACGGCGGCAGCCAGCAGAGCATCCAGCGGATGTGGAATCCGATCGCCTACGCCCTGGGCTTCATCGACTGCGAGGCCATCTCGGCCCGCTGCATGCTCACCATCTTCCTGATGTTTGCGGCGAAAACCGAGGCCTCCAAGCTCAACCTGCTCAAGGGCTCGCCCCACCGCTGGCTCACCGGCCCGATCCTGGATTACATCCAGCAGCGGGGCGCCCGCTTGCACCTGCGCCACCGGGTCACTGAGATCCATTATGCGTCGGCGGCGGCCGGCGAGACCCAGGTGACCGGCCTCAGCCTGGGGACCCCCGAGGGCGAGATCCAGGTGCAGGCCGATGCCTACCTGGCCGCCTGTGATGTGCCTGGCATCCAGCGGATGATCCCCGAGGCCTGGCGCTGTCACAGCCTGTTCGACAACATCTACAAGCTCGAAGCCGTCCCCGTGGCCACGGTGCAGCTCCGCTACGACGGCTGGGTGACGGAACTGGGCGATTCCCCCGAAGCCCAGGCCGCCCGCAGCGATGTGAGCCGCCCCGCCGGCCTCGACAACCTGCTCTACACCGCGGACGCCGACTTCAGCTGCTTCGCCGATCTGGCCTTGGCCAGTCCCGTCGACTACCGCAAGCCGGGTGTGGGCTCGCTGCTGCAGTGCGTGCTCACCCCCGGCGATCCCTGGATCCCCAAGAAAACCGAGGAGATCGTGGCCGCCACCGATGCCCAGGTGCGGCGCCTGTTCCCCTCGGCCGCCGGCCTCACGCTGGTGTGGAGCAACGTGGTCAAGCTGGCCCAGTCGCTGTATCGCGAAGCCCCCGGCATGGAGCCCTACCGGCCGGATCAGCGCACGCCGGTGGCCAACTTCTTCCTGGCCGGCAGCTATACGAAGCAGGACTACATCGATTCGATGGAAGGTGCCACCATGAGCGGCCGCCTGGCCGCGGCGGCGATCCTCGACCGCCCCGTCGCCCTGGCCGGCCAGGCTGAGCTCGCCCACTGACCGGCTCGCCCACTGTCCCGCTTGCCCACTGACCCCCCGCACCTCCTCCCATGGGCCGTTGGCTCGAGCACAGCGTCACCGCCGAGATCCAGGCCCCGGCTGATCGGGTCTGGACCGTCTGGGCCGACCTGGAGGCCATGCCCCGCTGGATGCGCTGGATCGAGTCGGTGGTGACCCTCGACGATCCCGACCTCACCGACTGGACCCTGGCGGCCCAGGGCTTCCGCTTCCACTGGAAGGCCCGGATCACCCAGCGGGTCGAAGCCCAGCAGCTCCACTGGGAATCGGTGGGGGGGCTGCCGACCAAGGGGGCGGTGCGCTTCTATCCCCAGGGCCCGGAGCTCACCACGGTGAAGCTCACGGTGAGCTACGAGCTGCCCGGGGTACTTGCGCCGCTGATGGAACCCAGCATCCTGGGGGGGATTGTGACCAAGGAACTCCAGGCGAACCTCGATCGGTTCCGCGATCTGGTGGAAAGCGGCTATGGAAAGAGCTGAGACGAGGGCTGGGACGAGAGCTGCGACACGCATGGGCCGTGCAGGATCCGGTGGTGCAACCGTGCCCCCACAAGCGCGGGCGATCGGGCGGCCCCCACGGGCGGTGAGCCTGGTGGGGGCCTTGCCCCTGCTGCTCCTGGGCGGCTGCGGTGGCCCTCCGCCCCCGGCCGCCGAGGTGTCCGCGGTTCCAGCACCGCCACCGCCGCCGCCGGCTCCGGCGAAGCCCCTGCCGGCCTCCGCGTCGGTCACCCCAGGCTTCACGCCGCTGCCTTCGCCACAGCAGGTGGTGGGCCCCCTGGCCAAGGGCCGTCCGGATCCCTTCGCGCCGATTATTCAACCTGGCAAAGTCCTGGTCACGCTGCCTAACGGGCTTCGATTCAATGGTGTGATTCGCAGCTCTGGTCAATCCAAGGCCATGCTTGAGCTGGATGGTCAGGCAGGACCTGTCTGCCTTGGCGCCCGCGGCTTCTGTCCCGATTCTGGTACACCACCGATCCTGCCTCCCGGTTGGACTGTGGCCGCCATCGATGTATCGAACGGCCTTCTGTTGCTGCGCCAGGGCAAGCAGCGTTTCACCCTCTCGCTCTGAGATTCGCTCACCTGGGCATTCAGACGTCAACTCCTGAGTTGGACTGCTTAGGGACTCAGCACCGTCGCGCAGGCGGCCACCAGGCCATCCAGGTCGTAGGGGTGGGCCTCGGCGTCCACCCGGCCCAGCAGCTCGCGGCAGGTCCGGCTGGTCTGGGGACCGATTGACACCAGGGCCACCGACGCCAGCCGCTCGCTCCAGGCGCTGCCGAACTGGCGCTCCAGCAGCTGGGCGGTGTGGCGCACGGTCTTGCCGCTGCTGAAGGTGATGGCGCTCACGCTGCCGGCCGCCAGGGCCGCGGCAGTGGCCGCCGGCAGGGCCTCCGGGCAGCGGGACTCGTAGGCCGGCACCTCCACCACCCGCGCCCCGGCCTCACCGAAGGCCTCCGCCAGCAGGGTGCGGCCGCCGCTCTGCACCCGCGGCAGCAGTAGCCTCTGCCCCCAGCCCGACACCGGGAAGTGCTCGATCAGGCTGTCGGCCACGAAGTCCGGCGGCACGAAATCGGCTGGGGCGCCCAGGGCCTCCAGGCTGGCGGCCGTCTTGCGGCCCACCGCCGCGATCTTCAGGCTGGCGGGCCGGCCGGCCAGGCTGCGGCCCTGCTGCTGCAGCCGCGCCTCCACGGCCTCGACGCCGTTGGCGCTGCTGACGATCATCCAGTGAAAGTCCTCCAGTTCCGCCAGGGCGTCGTCGAGGGGGCCCCAGCTGTCGGGCGGACCGATCACCAGGGCGGGCAGATCCAGCACCGTGGCGCCGGCCTGCTCGAACAGGCGGCGCGCTTCGCCCAGCTGCTGTTCGGCCCGGGTCACGGCGATGCGGTGGCCGCGCAGGGGCTGGGGGGCGGCTGGGGTCGTGTTGGCGCTGGCCTCGGAGGGTGACGGCCCGGAGGGGGCGCCCGCGGGGGTTGGCTCAGGCATTGGCTCAGGCCTCCAGCTTCACCATGGCGCCGGCCTGGGCCTGCAGCTGGGCGGCCTCGGCGCCGCGACCCTGGGCCGTCAGCAGCGCGATCGCCTGCCGGAAGCTGGCGCGGCAGCCCTCGATGTCCCCCCCCAGCAGCAGCGCCACCGCCAGGTTCTGGTGGGTTTCGGCGTGCTCGGGGCTGCGCCGCCGGGCCTCGCCGTAGGCCTCCAGGGCGCCGGCCAGATCGCCCGCCCGGCGCCGGATCAGGCCCAGGTTGTACCAGCCCAGGCCCACCTCGGGGGCCACGGCGGTGGCGGTGCGACAGAGGTCTTCGGCGCCGCTCAGGTCGCCCTGGTACAGCAGCAGGGCCGCCAGGTTGAGGCGGGCCGCCAGGGTGAGCCGTGGCGGGAGCGGCAGGGCCAGGGCCTGGCGGTAGAGCAGACGGGCGGCCTGGGGATCGGTGGGGGCCACGGCGATGGCCCGGTGCAGCAGCAGCTCGTAGCGTTCGGGGTGGGCTCCCTCCGGGCAGTGCTCCAGGCCGCGGTTCAGAAGCTCCAGCCCCTGCTCCAGCCGGCCCTCGCTCACGTCCAGGCTGCCGAGCTTGGCGCAGGCGTAGGGGTCGTTGGGGCGTGCGGCCAGCTCGGCCTCCATGGCCTGCCGCAGCTGGGCGGCCTTGCGGCCGTCGGCCAGCAGCTCGGGCCGATAGCCGTCGTGGATCAGGGCGGGTTCGGGGCAGTCGGCGACGCGCCAGTGGGGTTCGGCGGCCTGCAGGGCGTCCACGCTGTCGTCCACCAGGGCGTGGTAGGCACGGCTCCAGCGGATGGCGGGGTGGCGCCGGAACAGGCGGCTGACGCTGGAGTAGGGCGACTGGACCGCGCCCCGCTCGAAGCGCAGCAGATTGATCAGCAGCACGTCGGGCTGGGCCATCAGCGCCCGCAGCGGCGCGATGGCCTCCGGCCGCAGGGTCTCGTCGGCGTCGAGCACCAGCACCCAGTCGCCGTGGACGAACTCCAGGGCCCGGTTGCGGGCCGGCGCGAAGTCCCCCGGCCAGGGGATCCGGTGCACCGTGGCCCCCAGGCGCTCGGCGATGGCGACGCTGTCGTCGCTGGAGCCGGTGTCCACCACCACCAGCTCGTCGGCGAAGCCCTGCACCGAGCCCAGGCAGGCCTCCAGCCGCTCCGCCTCGTCGCGCATGATCATCGACAGGCTGAGCATGGGCGACCAGCGGCGGGTATGCAGGCCCGAGGCTAGGGGCACTGGGCCTACCCCTCAGCGCGGCCTCAGTCGGTGAAGCCGCCCTCCAGGGCCGCGGCCGCGAGCCCCAGCCGCTCCAGCAGCACCGCCTGGGCCTGGGGCATCTGGCCGGGGCTGAAGGCCGCCGGGATCCCCGCCGGCACCAGGGGGTGCAGCCGCTCCCACAGGTAGGGGCTGCCGTAGACCGCCAGCCCCGCCAGCCGACCGGCCGCCACCAGCTGGGCCAGGGCGGCGGGCCAGGGTTCGTCGCCGCCGGCGCTGCCGCGGAAGGGGTTGCCCCGCACGAACAGCTGCAGCAGCACCGGGCCCGCCGGCAGCCGCTCCAGGGCCAGGGGGGCCTGGGGATCGCCGCTCCAGGGGCTGCGGCTGCGGCCCTCGATCAGGCAGGCCCCGTAGCCGGCGGCGGAGGGCCTCAGCAGGGCCGGAGCCATCGCAGGCAGGAACGGGCAGTTCAGGGCCGTGTCCAGCCGGATCAGGTTGACGCCGGGGCCCCCAGGCAGGGCTGGGGGGGTGGTCAGGGCCGGCTCCAGACTCAGCTCCAGGAGCTCCCGGCTCAAGGCCTGCTCCGCCGCCGACACCAGGCCGTCCAGGGCGACCTCCACCGGCTCCAGGGGGGCGGCGCCGAGCCCGGCCAGGGCCTGCTCCCGTCGCGCCAGGCTCTGCTCCAGGCGTTCCCTGGCGATGCGGCCGCTGGCGAGGGCCGTCACCAGGCCGTCAATGGCGGCGTCGGCGTCGGCCGGCATCAGGATGATGTCGGCTCCGGCCCCAAAGGCCAGCACCGCCGCCTCGGCGGCCCCGTAGCGGCCGGCGATGGCCTCCATCACCAAGGCGTCGGTCACCACCAGGCCGCCGAAGCCCAGATCGCGGCGCAGCAGCCCCTCCAGCACCGCCGCCGAGAGGGTGGCGGGCCGCTCGGGATCCAGGGCCGGCAGCTGCAGGTGGGCCGTCATCACCGCGGCCACGCCGGCGGCGATGGCGGCGCGGAAGGGGGGCAGTTCCACCGCCTCCAGGCGGGCGCGGCTGTGGGGCAGCAGCGGCAGCTCCAGGTGGGAGTCCGTGCTGGTGTCGCCGTGGCCAGGGAAGTGCTTGGCGCAGGCGAGCACGCCGGCCCCCTGGCAGCCCCGCACAAACGCCGACGCCAGGGAACCCGCCGTGGCCGGATCCTCCCCCCAGGCCCGCACGTTGATCACGGGGTTGGCCGGGTTGTTGTTCACATCGCACACCGGGCCCAGCACCCAGTTCAGCCCCAGCAGCCGGGCCTGGCGGCCGGTGCAGTGGCCGTAGCGCCCGGCCAGCTCGATCGCCCGCTGCGGATCGCGCCCGTAGAGCCGGCCCACGGCCAGGGGCGGCACCAGCCAGCTTCCCCCCTCGAAGCGCTGGCCTACGCCCTCCTCCACATCGGCGCAGAGCAGCAGGGGGCCATCCGCCCAGCGGCGCAGCTGGTCCGTGCGCAGCCGCAGCTCGGCGGCGCTCCCCCCCAGCAGGATCACCCCGCCCACCCCGGCCTCGAGCAGCCGTTGCAGCTCGGCGTTGGGCAGCTCCCAGCGGGGGTAGCGGCGCTGGCCGTCGCTCCAGTGCCCGCTGCCGCGCACCACCAGCAGCTGGGCCACCCGGCGACGCAGGTCAGACGTCATGGCGCAGCCGTCCCGGTTCAGGCGTCATCGGCGCTGCTGGACGCTGGACCGTCTTCGGGATGGCTGTCTGGATTCGCTTCAGTGCCGGCTTCGTCCGTTCCGGCGGGGATCTCGCCGCGCTCGCGGCGCTGCTCCTCCAGCTGGTTGAGCAGCCCCAGCACCGAGGTGCCCTTCTCGATGCCCCGGTCCAGCTGAAAGATCACCTCGGGGGTGCGGCGCATGGCCAGGCGCCGGCTGAGTTCCCCCTTCACGTAGCCCGAGGCAGCCCGCAGGCCCTCCAGCACCTGCTGCTGGTCCTCGGGGCTGCCGTAGACGCTCACGAAGATCTTGCAGTGCTGCAGGTCGCCGGCCACGTCCACGTTGGTCACGCTCACCATGCCGAGGCCGACCCGCTCGTCCTTGATGCCGCTGACCAGCAGCTCGCTCACCTCGCGCCGGATCAGCGCTGCCACCCGTTCGACGCGCCTGCCCTGTGCCATCCCTATGCGATCGGTGCTGGGCTCACCATGGCACGCAGGATCAGGCCCAGGCTGAGCATCCCGCTCACCAGCGCACCGATCAGCGACACCGCCGTGACCGGGTTGCTGCGGCGCTGGGCCAGCGGTTCCACCACGGAGTTCAGCACCCCGAGCCCGAAGGCGATCAGGTAGCGGGGGTAGCGGGTGACGTTGACGAAGAAGTCCCTCATGGCGCTGGGCTGACGTGGCGGCTGGATCGTGCTGGCTACTCTGCCGCCAGAGGTCGCCAAGGCGGCCGATCCGCCGCCCGATCCCCATGCTGGAGCTCCACCAGTTCCGCCATTCCGCCTTCTGCGAGAAGGTGCGGCTGATCCTGGCGGCCAAACAGCTCACCTACGCCGTGGTGGAGGTCACCCCGGCCCTGGGTCAGCTGGAGCTGTTCCGGCTCTCGGGCCAGCGCCAGGTGCCGGTACTGGTGGATGGCACGGAGGTGATCGCCGACTCCAGCGCCATTGCCCTCCACCTGGAGGGAAAGGTGACCGCGCCGCCGCTGCTGCCGGCCGATCCCGCCGCCCGGGCCCGGGTGCTGCTGTTCGAGGACTGGGCCGACACGGCCCTGGCTGCCGGGGCTCGGCTGGCCCTGGTGCAGGCCGCGGCGGCCGATCCAGTGCTGCGCGGCGCCCTGTTGCCGGAGGCCACGCCGGGCCCGCTGCGCTCCCTGGTGGGGGCGCTGCCGGCTCCGTTGCTCAGCGGCGTGGGCCAGGTGATGGACCACGGCGGCCTGGAGCAGTTGCGCCGCAACCTGGAGCAGCTCACGGCCCTAGTGGCGGCCGGCCCCTACCTGGTGGGCGAGCGCCTGTCCCTGGCGGACCTGGCGGTGGCCGGCCAGCTGTCACTGCTCAGGTTCCCGGCCGCCGCCGGCGCTCCCCTGGCGGGCCGGGGCGTGCCCGGCATCGCCGACGATCCGCAGCTGGAGCCCCTGTTCGCCTGGCGCGATCGCATCGGCGCCGAGGTGGGACGTCCCTGAGCAGGGCTGCAGAACCCCTCACGGATCTGGGGCTCGACCGGCTGGTGCTGGCTCCTCCGCCAGCCGCTCCAGCACCAGGCTGCCGTGCCACGGATGGCGGGCCGTGGCCGCCAGGCCCGCCGCCGGTGATCCATAGCTGGTCTGCCACTGCTCGGCCTCGATCCGCCCTGGGCCCAGCCGGCGGTAGCGGCTCAGGGTCTCCACGCGGCTGACCCGCGGATCGCCGGGGCCGTGCAGCACCTGCAGGGCGAGTTCATCGGCCAGGAACACGTCGGCTGGCCCCCGGGCTGTGGATCCCTCGGCCGATCCCGCCGCTGCAGGGCTGGCTCCCGCACCGGTGTCGCCCCCAGCCCCTGGCGCGGCGCTGCGCCGGCCGATCACGCTGGATTCCAGCTGGCGATCCCCCGTGAGCTCTGCCAGCTGCCGGTTGGGATTGCGGGGATCGTTGCGGACCCCCTGCAGCTGTTCCCCCAGCAGGGCACGGCCGATGGCGGCGGTATTGAAGGCCCGATCGCCCACCACCGCGCCGCGTCGATCCGGCCCGAAGCGCACCGTGTAGCGGAGGTCCGGTTCCTGGCCCGAGAGGTCGTGGCTGCGGGCCCGCCAGGTGCCGGCAAACCAGGCGGGATAGGTCAGATCGGTGTGGCCAGGGCGCGGCAGGGGCGCCGGCAGGCTCCAGTCGGGCCAGCGGGCCAGGCGCGTCTCCAGCCAGGCCGCGTCGGCTGCGACCGTCGCCGCCGTCGGCCGGCCAGCCGCTGGGGTCACGGCCGCGAAGGCCGGTGCGGCCGTGGGGGCCACCGCGAACACCAGGATCAACGCGATGGGCAGGCCCAGGTGCAACGCCACGGGCAGGCCGAGGCGCAGGTACAGGGCCGCCGCCCGAACGAGCCGCAGGACCGGAAGCAGGGCCGAAAGCAGGATCGACACGTCGGGTCTGGGTGGGGCCGCTGGTGGATGGGGCGATCCTGGCGCGCCGCCCCAGGGGCAGCGCCCGCTCCGCCAGGCTGGAGCCCTCCAGGTCCGCTGCATGTCCGATCCCCTGATCCGCGAGCTCGACCACTACGTGCTGCTGGAGCCAGGTCGCCCCCAGCAGCTGCTGAGCGCCGCCGACACCCTCGACTGGCTGGCCGCCCGCCTGGACGGGCTCGACCCCCTGCCCGCCGACCTGGCGGCCCTGCCCAGTTCCCGCGCCCGGGCCGAGCGGCTGCTGGAGACCGCCTGCGAGCTGGAGCTGGCCCCAGGCGAGGTGGTCCAGTGGTTCGCGATCCGGCTGGAGCCCCCCGGCGACAAGGGCGATTCCCTCAGTTGATCGAGTGGGCCGCCGCCCCATCGGCGTTGAGCACCGTCACCGCCTCGGCAGGGCCTGCCGGGCGCTGCCTGAGGATCCCGGGCAGGGCCTCCAGCAGTTGCCAGGCCACCTGCTCGGGTGGGCGGCCGTCCTGGACGATGTGCAGATCGGCCTGGGCATAGAGGGGCCGGCGCTCCTGCAGCAGCTCCGCCAGTCGGCTGGCGGGATCCTCGGCCTGCATCAGCGGCCGCGGCGTGGGATCGGCGGCCAGGCGCTGCAGCAGCAGGGCGTCGGGAGCATCGAGCCAGATCACCACCCCCTGGCGCAGCTGACCCCAGTTCTGCGGGCGGGTCACCACGCCGCCGCCGGTGGCCACCACCAGGGAATGCCAGGCCGCGATCTGGTTGAGCACGGCGGCCTCCAGCTCCCGGAAGCCCGCTTCCCCCTCGGCGGCGAAGAGCTCCGGAATCGAGCGGCCGGCCACCTGTTCGAGGCTGGTGTCGGCATCGAGGAAGCGGTAGCCGAGGGCCTCGGCCAGCGGGCGCCCCACCGAACTCTTGCCGCTGCCCATCATCCCCACGAGATAGAGGTTGAGCCCCTCGAGGCGCCGGCGCAGCTCCCGGGCCAGCTCCGTGGGCACCGGGGCGGCCGACGGGCCGGCCGCTGGGGCGGATGGAACCTGCGCGGCCTCGCCGGCGCCGGGGGCGGACTCCGCCATGACAGTGGGTGACGTTTCTAGGATGCTGCCTTACGCCCTGCGCTGCCATGACTCCGCCCGTGATGGCGGCGCCCCCTGGGGCCCCCGCCTCGCCCGAGGCCCCCGCCGCGGCCCATCCCCATGGCCGCGGCAGGCCCTGCGTCATCACCCGCCGCGCCACCTTCAGCGCCAGCCATCTCTACCGGCTGCCGGAGCTCACCGAGGAGCAGAACGCGGCCCGCTTCGGGCCCTGCGCCATCGCCCCAGGCCACGGCCACAACTACGAGCTGATCGTGGCCATGGGCGGCGGCCTCGACGCCGACGGCATGGTGCTCAACCTCTCGGAGGTGAAGCACGCCATCCGCGCCGAGGTGACCGGCCAGCTCGACTTCCGCTTCCTCAACGAGGTCTGGCCGGAGTTCGACCTCTCCCGGCCGCAGGGGATGCTGCCCACCACCGAGGGCCTGGTGCACGCCATCTGGAAGCGCCTGGCCCCGCAGCTGCCCCTGATGGGCCTGCGCCTCTACGAAACCGACAAGCTCTGGGCCGATGTGATCGGCGATGCCATGGAAGCCTTCCTGACGATCCGCACCCACTTCGCCGCCGCCCACCGCCTGGCCCGGCCGGAGCTCAGCCCGGAGCAGAACGACGCCATCTACGGCAAGTGCGCCCGGCCCCACGGCCACGGCCACAACTACCTGCTGGATGTCACGGTGCGCGGTCCGATCGATGCCCGCACCGGCATGGTGTGCGATCTGGCGGCCCTGCAGCAGCTGGTGGACGATCTGGTGGTGGAGGCCTTTGACCACACCTTCCTCAACAAGGACGTGGCCCACTTCGCCACGACGGTGCCCACCGCCGAGAACATCGCCCTGCACATCGCCGATCTGCTGACGGGCCCGATCGCGGCCACGGGCGCCGCCCTGCACAAGGTGCGCCTGCAGGAGAGCCCCAACAACGCGGCCGAGGTGTTCGCCGAAGCGCCCCAGCTGGGCATGCGGCCCCTGGCCCTCGAGGCCCTGGCCGCCGGCTGAGCCCTTGCCGGCGGTCGTTCCCCCGCCCGATCCTGGCGGGTCAGGCCCAGCCCCAGGTCTGCCGCAGATCCGTCTGCCGCAGGCTCCGCTGCCGCAGATCCGGCTGGTGCTGGCCGTGAGCCTCGACGGCCGCCTGGCACCCCCGGCCGGCGGCGCCGCCCAGCTGGGTGGAGCCGGGGATCGCCGCGTGCTGGAGGAGGCCCTGGCCTGGGCCGATGCCGTCCTGATCGGTGCCCGCACCCTGCGCCTGCACGGCAGCACCTGCCTGATCCACCGGCCCGAGCTGCTGGAGCAGCGCCGCCGCGCCGGCCGCAGTCCGCAGCCCATGGCCGTCGTGGTGAGCCGCAGCGGCCAGCTGGATCCGGCCCTGCCCTTCTTCCGCCAGCCCCTGCGCCGCGGCCTGCTGCGGCCCCACGCGCCAGGGGCGCCGCCGCCCCGGCCTTCAGGCTTTGACGAGGGCTGGCCCCTGGGCACCTGGCCCGAGGCCCTGGCGGCCCTCGGCGCCAGTGGCCTGGACCGGCTGGTGCTGCTGGGGGGCGCCGAGCTGGCCGGTGCGCTGCTGGCCCTGGATCTGGTGGAGCAGCTGCAGCTCACGCTCTGCCCGCTGCTGCTGGGTGGTCCCCATAGCTGGCTGCCGGAGGGGGTGGCCCTGCCGGCCGCAGGCTGGGAGCTGCAGGAGCAGCAGCCGCTCGGCGAGGGCGAGCTGCTGCTGCGCTACGGGCGGCGGCGGTCCTCGGGATGCGGCTCTCCTGGTGCGGGGCCCCAGGGCTGACGCTCGGACCCCCCGGAGATCACGCGCTTTCCGCTCTCCGGCCCAGGACCGGGCTGAAGCCCGCTGCCGTGATTCTCGAACTTCAGCTCCACCGGGCCAGGCGTCTGCGGCCTGCGGCCGCTGAAGCGTCGCTCCAGCTCCTGCAGCGACACCCCCTGCAGGGCGTCCGGCGGCAGCCCCACCAGGCGGGCCAGGCAGCGCTTCACCACCACCTCGCCGTCGTTGCCGACGCGGCCCGCCAGCAGTTCGCTGGCCACACCGAGGCTGCGGCCGCTGCGGGAGGTCTCCTCCACCAGGCAGCGGCTGGTGGGACCTGCCAGCCGGCGACAGGGCTGGCGCAGGCTGGCGGCGAGCTGGGGATCGCCACCACTGAGCCAGCCCTCGCAGCGCTCCGCCAGGCGGCGCTCCACCTGGGGGCGCAGCAGGCCCAGCAGCGGGGCCAGCAGGTCGGCCCGGGCCGGTGGCGCCGCCAGCAGGGCCACGGCCGCCAGCAGCAGCGCCGACAGCCGATGGCCAGGCATCGGTCGCCGCGGCAGCTGCCGGGCCTGCGGTGGTCCTCCTGACGGCGTGATCGGGCTCCCGGTCGTTAGCGTTGCGGGCCGGTTCCGTTGCCCCGCCGTCCGGCGGTTCGTCGCCTGCCCATGGCTGAACTTGAGGCCCGCTGGCATGCGTCCATGGCGGAGATTCCGGAGGCGCAATGGCAGCCCCTCACGGCGGCAGCGGGGCTTCCCTTCTACTCCTGGCGCTGGCTCAACGCCCTGGAGCGCTCCGGCAGCATCGCGCCGCGCCAGGGCTGGCAGCCTGTGCACCTGGGCCTCTGGCGCGGCGAGAGCCTGATCGCCGTGGCGCCGCTCTATCTCAAGGGCCACAGCTACGGCGAATTCGTCTTCGACCAGTCGTTCGCCCAGCTCGCCGGCCAGCTGGGGCTGCGCTATTACCCCAAGCTGCTGGGCATGAGCCCCCTGAGCCCGGTGCTGGGCTACCGCTTCCACATCGCCCCCGGCGAGGATCCGGGCGCCCTCACGGCCCTGATGCTGCGGCTGATCGACGGCTTCTGCGCCGAGCACCGCATCCTCAGCTGCAATTTCCTCTACGTCGACCCCACCTGGCAGCCCCTGGCCGAGGCCGCCGGCTGTGCCACCTGGCTGCACCAACAGAGCCTGTGGAGCAACCAGGGCTACCGCCACTTCGACGACTACCTGGCCAGCTTCAACGCCAACCAGCGCCGCAACATCAAGCGGGAGCGCAGGGCAGTGTCCGCCGCCGGCCTCACGGTGACGCCGATCGTGGGCGAGGCGATTCCGCCGGCGCTGCTGCTGCGCATGCACGGCTTCTACGAGCAGCACTGCGCCCGCTGGGGCCCCTGGGGCAGCAAGTACCTCACCGAGGACTTCTTCGCCCAGGCCGCCGCCGAGCTGCGCCCCCACCTGGTGCTGTTCAGCGCCCACCGCGGCGATCCGCTTGATCCGGTGGCGATGTCGCTGTGCGTCCACACCGAGCAGGAGCTGTGGGGCCGCTACTGGGGCAGCGATGAGGAGATCGAGAACCTGCACTTCGAGGTCTGCTACTACGCCCCGATCGACTGGGCGATCCAGCGCGGCATCCAGCGGTTCGATCCCGGCGCCGGTGGCAGCCACAAGCGCCGCCGCGGCTTCGTGGCCCGGCCCCACGCCAGCCTGCACCGCTGGCAGCATCCCCGCTTCGAGGCCATCGTGCGCCGCTGGTTGCCGGAGGCCAACGCCCAGGAGCTGGAGGAGATTGCGGCGATCAATGCCGAGCTCCCCTTCACGGCCGCCCCGCTCCCCCTGGCGGATGCCGCCGATTCGGCTGCGTAGCATCGGGCCATGGCCACCACCCCCGCCAGCTTCGGTATCGAGCAGCGCCGCGCGCTGGATGAGCGCCTCTCGCAGCGCTTCATCGCCCTCGATGCCGCCGGCTACTTCCTGATCAAGGTCGACCACGCTGCCGGCGAGCTGATCGCCGAGCACTACGGCAACGGCATCGACGAGCGCGGCCTCGCCACCGACCCCGAGACCGGCGAGGTGATCAGCTGCCGCGGCGCCGGACCGCGCCAGCCCCTGGCGATCTACCGCGCCCGCTCGGCCAAGGAACTGGGGATCGCCCTGACCGAAGGGGACGGCCCCCATCCGATCAGCTGCCTCGACCACGCCCTTTACCTGGGCCGCGAATTCCAGCGGGCCGAGCTCTGCCTGGAGCAGGGCGAGCCCTACATCCAGGACTGACTCCCTCCGGCAGCCGGCTCAGGCCGGCTGAAGCTCGCGATCGGCGGAGGCGGGGGCCGTGGGCGGCTCGGGGGGCAGGGCGGCCAGCTGCTGCTCGATCTCGCGCGTCACCACGCCGCGGTATTCCTGGAAGTGCTCGTTGTGGGCGAGCGTCACCAGGAACTGCTCCAGGTTGGCGGGGTTGCAGCGGGCGATCTTGAGGATCGAGCGCCAGAAGCGCCAGCGGGTGTCGCGCAGCACGCCCTGGCGCCCGATCACGATCAGCAGGGCGCGCACGTCGGTCCAGGAGGGCAGGCTGGCCTTGCCGAAGGCCACCGTGGGCACGTACTTCTGCCAGCGGGGCATGCCCACTTTCGTGTAGTAGTGAGTGACCCGGTCGATGTAGGCATTCGGCTCATAGAGCCGGCAGAAGGCATCCACGTACTCGTTGGCAATGTCGCGGATCGGCCGGGTGGGAACGAAGTTGAGCAGGTTGGTCTGGTTCACGCCCTTGGCGTCGGCCTTCTCCTGGATCAGGCGACCCTCCTTCTCCAGGCGGTGCCACAGGCCCGTGTTGGGCAGGGCCTGCAGCATGCCCATCATCGCGGCGGGGATGCCGGTGCGGCTCACGAAGGTCACGATGCGATCGCCGGCTCCGGTCTTCTCGCCGTCGAAGCCGATGATGAAGCCGGCCATCACCCGGATGCCGTAGGAGGTGATCCGATCGACGGACTCCTCCAGGGAGCTGCGGGTGTTCTGGTGCTTGCCGGCGATCGAGAGGCTGGCCTCATCGGGGGTCTCGATGCCGAGGAACACCGAGTCGAAGCGGGACTCCGCCATCATCAGCATCATCTCGTCATCGGAGGCCAGGTCCACCGAGGCCTCGGTGGCGAAGCTGAAGGGATAGCCGTGCTCGATCTGCCACTGCTTGAGGGCCGGCAGCAGCAGCTTGGCGTTGCGCTTGTTGCCGATGAAGTTGTCGTCCACCAGGAAGATGGAGCGGCGCCAACCCAGGTCGTAGAGGGTCTGGAGCTCGGCGATCAGTTGCTCCGGCGTCTTGGTGCGCGGCTTGCGGCCGTAGAGCACGATGATGTCGCAGAACTCGCACTGGAACGGGCAGCCCCGCGAGAACTGCACGCTCATTGAGTCGTAGGCGTCGAGCTCCAACAGGTCGAAGCGCGGCACCGGTGTGGAGGTCACATCGGGCTTCTCGCCGTTGGCGCTGAAGCGGCCCGAGCGCTCGCCACGCTCGACCGCCTCGATGAACAGCGGCAGGGTGATTTCCCCCTCGTCGAGGATCTTGAAGTCCGCCAGGGCCAGCTCGGGGGCGTCGGGGGTGGAGCTGGCGAAGGGGCCGCCCACGGCCACGGGCAGGCCCCGGGCCTTGGCCTTGCCGATCTGCACGGCCATGTCGGCCTTCTGCACGATCATCCCGGAGATGACCACCAGCTCGGCCCAGGCCCACTCCGCCTCGGTGACCTCCCGGACGTTGCGGTCGACCAGCTTCATCTCCCAGCGCTGGGGCAGCAGCGCCGCCACGGTCACCAGGCCGAGCGGCGGCAGCAGCACCTTGCGGTTCACCAGCTCAAGGATCTTCTCGTAGCTCCAGAAGGTCTTCGGGAACTCCGGGTAGACGAAGAGGGTGCGCATACCGATCGGGGTGACGTCCCGGTGGAACCGGAAGAATTCGGCCTGGCCCCGCGGGGAGCGGACCGGTGGGTAGTGCGCAACACCCTAGGTGGACTGCCCCGCGGCGGGTGGCCTTTCTGCTGTAATGGCCACGACGTTTTGGGATGGCCGCCCATGGGTGCCGCGATTTATCTGGCTCTGGTGGGTGGTGGTCTGGCCATCGCTGCCGCCATTTCCCTGGTGCTGCGCGGCGTCAAGCTGATCTGAGGGCGCGGCTCCTCAGCCCACGGCTCCATCGCTCAGCAGGCTGTGAACCGGGGCTCCAGGCGGAGCCGGCGGCGCTGCAGCAGCTGCCAGGCCCCCAGGGCTACCCCCAGGCTGCCCAGCAGAGCGAAGCAGGCGCTGAAGCCCGCCTGAAGGGTCAGTCCCGCCGCTATCAGCCCACTCAGGCCGCCACCGCCGAGGAAGGCGATCTGGCCCAGGCCCGCCATGCGGCCCCGCAGTCTCTGGGGCGCGTGCACCTGGATCAGCAGGTTCGTCCCCGCCAGCAGGCAGGCCGTGCCGGCCCCGATCAGGTAGGCCATCGCCAGCCCCCACAGGGGACTCCACGGCAGGGCCAGGCCCACCTGCGCCACGCCGCTGACCAAGGTGGCCAACCCCAGCAGCAGGCCGGGCCGCTCGCCCAGCAGGTTGGCCCGCCGCTGCAGCAGCACCCCGCCGCTGATGCTGCCGGCCGCCACCACGCTGGTGAACACGCCCAGCTCCTGGGGGCTCGGCCCCAGCAGGCGGCTGGCCATCAGCGGCGCCAGGCCCGGGTGGAAGAAGCCCACCAGGCAGGCCACGGCCGTGAACACCAGCACGTGGCGCAGGCCCGGCCCGCACTCGCGCCAGGCGGTGGCGAGGCTGGCGGCCTCACCCCGCTGGCTGCGCTGCTCCCGCTCCCGGTGCGGGGCCATCAGCCACAGCAGCGTGCTGATCGGCAGCAGGTAGGTGGCGGCATCCAGCGCCAGGGCCAGGGTCGGCCCGGTGGCCGCCAGCAGCAGTCCCCCCAGGGGCGGCCCCACCAGCTTGCCCACGTTGAAGATCACCGAGAAGCTGGTGAGGTAGGGCCCCAGCTGCTCCGGGGTGTCCACCAGCAGGGCGACGTATTTGTTGCGGGCCGTGAGCTCGTAGGCACTGGCGGTGCCGATGCCCAGGGTGCTGAGCAGCAGCAGCGCCGCCTGGGTGGCACCCGTGCTGATCGGGATGGCGATGGCGCCGAGCACGGCGGCGGCGAACAGGCCCCACTGGGCCCGCACCAGCACCTGCTCGCTGCCGAGCCGGTCGGTGAGCACGCCCGCCGGGCCGCTCACCACCAGGGTGGGCAGGGTGAGCAGGGCGAAGTGCAGGGCCAGCAGCAGCGGGTTGGCGCTGCCGTGCATCAGCAGCCAGCCCTTGGCGGTGAGGCCGGCGAACGATCCCGCGGTGCTCAGGCCCGAGGCCAGCAGGAAGGTGGTGCGCTGCTGGCGGGTGAGCCGGCGGCGCAGGCGCCCCAGCTGGGCGCGCAGGGCGAAGAGCGGGGGCTGCGCTGCGACGGCAGGCCGCCCGGGAGGCCGGGTCGGGGCCTCGTCGGCGCGGGGGCCCGGGCTGGGGACCTTCGGCAGGCTCAAGCGCCTGCCTGGCGGGCGGCGAGGGCGTCGCCCACCATCGCCTTCGCCCCCACCACTTCGCCCACCAGGTCGTAGGTGTCAGCGGCGGTGATGCGCACCGGCACCATCGTTCCCGGCGCGGCGCACAGGCCGCCCTCGCCGGGGAGCACCCGCACTTCGCCATCCACCTCGGGGGCGAAGCGGGCACAGCGGCCGAGCATCTCGCCCGTGCTCGGGTTCTCCTGCTCGATCAGCACATCCACGATGCGGCCCACCCAGGCGGCATTGCGCGCGGCGGCGATCGGCTGCTGCAGGGCCATCAGCCGGTCCTTGCGCTCCTGGGCCACCGCGGGTGGAACCTGATCCGGCAGCTCGGCGGCCGGGGTGCCCTCCTCCGGCGAGAAGGTGAACACGCCCACGTGGTCGAACTGCTGCTCGGCCACGAAATCCAGCAGGTGCTGGAACTGCTCCTCGGTTTCGCCGGGGAAGCCCACGATGAAGGTGGTGCGCAGCACGGCTTCGGGCAGCTGCTCGCGGATGCGGCGCAGCACGCCGCCGGTCACCTCGGCCTGCCAGGGGCGGTTCATCGCCCGCAGCACCTCCGGGTGGCTGTGCTGCAGCGGCAGATCGAGGTAGGGCAGCACGTTGGCCACGTCGCGGTAGGCGGCGAGCACCTCCGTTGTGAGGCCGGTGGGGTAGGCGTAGTGCACGCGGATCCAGGGGATCTCCACCTCCCCCAGGGCCCGCAGCAGTTCGGCCAGCTGGGGTTTGCCGTACAGGTCGAGGCCGTAGTTGGTGGTGATCTGGCTGATCAGCACCAGCTCCTGCACCCCCTGGGCCGCCAGCTGCTGCGCCTCGGCCACGATGCTCTCGATCGGGCGGGAGCGCTGGTCGCCGCGCAGGTGGGGAATGATGCAGAAGGCGCAGCGGTAGTCGCAGCCCTCGGCCACCTTCAGGTAGGCCACGGCCTCGCTGGTGGTGCGGTAGCGGGGCAGGTGCTCATCGCCCACGAAGGTGGGGTTGGCACTCACCTGGTTCACCCGCTCGCCGGCCTCCACCCGCTCCAGCACGCTCACGATGTGCTGGTAGTCGCCGGTGCCCACGATCGCCCTGGCCTCGGGCAGGCTCTCCAGCAGCTCCTCCTGGAAGTGCTGGGCCAGGCAGCCGGCGATGATCAGCTCCTTGCCCTGCTCCGCCAGCTCCACCAGGGTGCGCACCGACTCCTCGCGCGCCTCCTGGATGAAGCTGCAGGTGTTCACCACCACCACGGTGGCGTCGGATTCATCGGCGCTCACCCCATAGCCGGCCTCGGCCAGCAGGCCGAGCATGTGCTCGGTGTCCACCCGGTTCTTCTCGCAGCCCAGGTGGGCGAAGGCCACGGTCTTGCGGGGAGCCACGGTCTTGCGCTCCGCAGCGGTCTTGCGGGGCGCCTCGCTCTGGCGCGGCGCAGCGGCTTCGCCTGGCGCAGGGGTGCGGCGGGGGGCGGCGTCGCTGGCGGTCGGGCTCATGGCGTCTGGTGAGGCTGTGGGGCTATCCGGGGTCTGGCTGTGCGGTGGCGCAGGGGGCACTGGTCTGCTCGCCTGGGTGCTGAGGGGGGGCCACCGCGTGCTGCTGCTGATCGCTGGCCGCGCGCCGGCCAATCCTTCACCCTACCCAGACGTGCCGCGCCCCGCCCCGCCCCCGTCCCTCCCCCCATGGCTGACTCTCCCCACTGGCAGCGGCTGTTCGCCCAGGCCTGCCCCCTGATCGGGGTGGTGCACCTGCGGCCCCTGCCGGGCTCACCGCGCTGGGCCGGTGACCTGGCTGCGCTGGAGCGGGCGGCCCTGGCCGATGCCCAGGCCTACCTGGACGGCGGCGCCGATGGCCTGATCGTGGAGAACTTCGGCGATGACCCCTTCTTCGCCAGCGCCGTGCCGCCGGAAACGGTGGCGGCGATGGCCCGCATCGCCTCGGCCGTGGTGGCGATGGCCGGGGAGCATCCGGTGGGGATCAATGTGCTGCGCAACGACGCGCTGGCGGCCCTGGGCATCGCTGCGGCCAGCGGTGCCCGCTTCATCCGCGTGAACGTGCTCACCGGTGCCACGGTGACGGACCAGGGGCTGATCCAGGGGCCGGCGGCCGAACTGCTGCGCCGGCGCCGCCTGCTCGGCTGTGATGGCGGGAGCGCCGATGGCCGCGGCCTCAGCACGGGAAGGGCCGACCGCATCGCGATCCTGGCGGATGTGCTGGTGAAGCACGGGGCGCCCCTGGCGCCGCTGCCGTTGGAGGAGGCCGTGCGCGACACCCTGGAGCGCGGTGGCGCCGACGCCGTGATCGTGTCCGGCAGCGGCACGGGCCAGCCCACCGCCCTTGCCGATCTGGAGCGGGCCCGGAGAGCCGCGGCCCAGGTGGCGGCAGGGGTCCCCGTGCTGGTGGGCAGCGGCGCCACCCTGGAGACGGCCACCGCCCTGGCGAGCCGCTGCGATGGCCTGATCGTGGGGTCCGCCCTCAAGCGCGATGGCCTGCTGGCCAGTCCCGTGGATGTGCAGCGGGTGCGGGCCCTGCGGCACCAGCTGCCGGGACTGCTGCCACAATCGCCCCAAGACTGAAGGGCCCCCGTGACCTCCTCCCGCCTGAGCGAGCGCCTCGGCAGCAGCCGGCGTCGCAGCGATCCCGGCCGCAAGTGGGTGCGGGTGGCGATGGCCGTGCTCGCCACCATCGGCGCCATCGACACCGGCTCCATCACCCTCAAGACGTGGGGGCTGCTCGGGCCGATCAGCTGCGCCAAGGAGGGCTTCTTCGGCTGCAACGGCTGCGAGAAGGTGCTGGCGAGCGCCTGGGGCAGCCTGCTCGGCCAGCCCCTCGCCCTGTTCGGCTTCCTGGCCTACAGCTCGGTGCTTCTCCTGGCGGTGGTGCCGCTGGTGCTGCAGGGGGACCTCCGCACCCGGCTGTCGCAGCCGAGCCAGTGGGGGCTGTTCCTGCTCAGCACCGGCATGGCGGTGTTCAGCGCGGTGCTGGTGGGCGTGATGGCCTTCGGCATCCGCGACTGCTGCCCCTTCTGCATCCTCTCGGCCCTGCTGAGCCTCTCGCTGTTCCTGCTCACCCTGCTGGGCTGTGACTGGGAGGACCGGGGCCAGCTGCTGTTCCGGGGCGTGATCACGGCCCTGCTGGTGGGGGTGGTGAGCCTGGGTTGGGCCGCCTCGGCCAACCGCCCGGACGCCTCCCTCGGCCAGGGGGTGCCGCCGGCCGTCGTGGCCGAGAGCAGCCCCGCCAAGCTGGCCCTGGCCGAGCACCTCAGCGCCAGCGGCGCCCGCATGTACTCGGCCTACTGGTGCCCCCACTGCCACGAGCAGAAGGAGCTGTTCGGCAAGCAGGCCACCGCCAAGCTCACGGTGATCGAGTGCGCCCCCGACGGCCGCAATAGCCAGAAGGCCCTCTGCGACGCCAAGAAGATCGAGGGCTTCCCCACCTGGGAGATCAATGGCCAGCTCGATTCCGGCGTCAAGCCGCTGCAGAAGCTGGCGGACCTGAGCGGCTACAAGGGGCCCCGCGGCTTCTGAGCCTCGCCCTGATGTCGCGGCCGCCTCCGCGCGGGCGGCTCAGGCCGCCCCCACCGGCTCCGCTCCGATCGGATCTGTGGTGACCGCGGTGCTGAGGCCGACGGGCTCGGTGCAGATCTGCTGACCCCGCTGCTGCAGGCTGTGGCGCCGCCAGAAGGGCTGGGCCGCCGGGGCATCCACACGGAAGTGGCCGCCCCGGCTCTCCTGCCGGAACAGGGCGGCCTCCAGCAGCAGCTCCGTCACCGCCAGGCGCTCTCGCAGTTCCTGGGCGGGGATCAGCCAGCGCTGGGAGGCCTCACCGAAGCTCCGTTCCGCCTCCGGCGGGCTGGCCAGGACGTGTTGCAGCGCCGGGGTGGCCTCCACCGTGCGCCGCTCGCGGCGGATCTGCCGCAGGCCATCGGCGAGGGGACCCGCGAGTCGTTCCACCCCCGCCACCTGCCAGCAGCGCTGGCGCAGCTGCTGGATGCGCCGCTGCAGCGCCTCGGGATCAGGGCTGGTCAGCGGTGCCGCTGGGATGGCGCCGTCGGGCTCTGGCTGGGGCTGTGGCGATCCGGATCGGGGCGGTGCGCCCAGGTGAATCTCCCGCAGCTGGCGGGCGAACACCAGGCATTCCATCAGCGAGTTGCTGGCCAGGCGGTTGGCGCCGTGCACGCCGGTGCTGGCCACCTCCCCCACGGCGTAGAGCCCGCTCAGGCTGGTGGCCGCGGCCAGGTCGGTGCGGATGCCGCCCATCCAGTAATGGGCCGCCGGCGCCACGGGGATCGGCGCCGCCAGCGGTTCGAGGCCCAGCTCGCGGCAGCGGCCCAGGATCGTGGGGAACTGCTGCTCCAGCCGCGCCCGGCCCACTGGCCGTAGGTCCAGGCCCACATGGCTCAGCCGCAGTTCGCGCATGCGCCGCACCAGGGCCCGGCTCACGGCGTCCCGCGGCGCCAGATCGCCCCCGGCCAGCTGGGCCACCGGGCTGGCCCCATCCGGTTCCACCAGCCGCGCTCCCTCGCCGCGCACCGCTTCGGAGATCAGGAAGTGGGGGGCCCCCGGCAGCATCAGCGCCGTGGGGTGGAACTGCACGAACTCCAGGTCGCGGATGGCGGCGCCGGCCCGCCAGGCCATCGCCACCCCGTCGCCGCTGGCCAGGGCCGGATTGGTGGTGTTGGCGAACAGGTGGCCGCCGCCGCCGCTGGCCAGCACCACCGCCCGGGCGCCGATCCAGTGGACGCGCCCCTGCTCGAGCACCTGCAGGCCGCAGCAGCGGCCGTCCTCCACCCAGAGCTGCAGGGCCAACGCATCGAGGCGCCGCTCCAGCCCCGGCCGGCGCAGCACTTCCCGTTCCAGGGCATCCACCAGGGCACCGCCGGTGCGGTCCTGGGCGTGCAGCACGCGCCGGTGGCTGTGGGCCGCCTCCAGGGTGGTGCTGAGGCCGCCGTCCTGGCGGTCGAAGTCCATGCCCAGCTGCAGCAGCCGCTCCACGCAGGCCGGGGCCTGGCGCACCAGCAGCTCCACGGCGGCCGGATCGCAGAGGCCGGCGCCGGCCCTGAGGGTGTCGCCGATGTGGCTGGCGAAGCTGTCCTCCGGCCGGGTCACGGCGGCGATGCCGCCCTGGGCCCAGCGGCTGGCGGAGCGTGGCGCCCGCTCCTTGCTCAGCAGCAGCACCCGCAGACCCGCGGGCAGCTCCAGGCAGGCCATCAGGCCGGCGGCGCCGCCGCCCACCACCACCACGTCCACCAGCTCGCCCATTCCGCGTTCACCACTGCCGGCCAGGAACAGCCGTGAAGCCAACAAAAAAGCCGCCGGGAGGGCCCGACGGCGTTCACCACTGAACCGAGATTAGGGGACCGGCACTTGGCACCGAATCGCCGGCTCCGCTTGGCGCTCAGCGGTACTGGCCGTCGTTTATCCGGTCGAAGCCCTCGTTGAGGGCGATGGAGGGGGCGGTGACGGTGAAGTTGGACTTGTACTTCTCGAACAGTTCCTTCTGCCGATCGGTCAGGTCGAGGTTGAGCACGTCGTCGACGTTCTCGTAGGGGCCACCCAGCACGATCTTGCCGGCCAGGGTGGGATAGAAGCCGGGGTACTGCTTGAAGCGCCGCACCGAGGAGTTGTTGAGGTCCACCTTGTCGCCCCGCTCGGCGAGCTTCTCGTCCGCCACGTTGCGGCGCTCGGCGGCCTGCACGCTGGGGGGCATCACCAGGCCGAGCAGCAGGCCGGTCAGCAGCACGCCACCGATGAGCCAGGAAACCAGCCGTTTCATCGAAAACTCCGTCTGAACGGGGATCTATGCGACTGCCGGGCAGTCAGAGCTGTCAACCTACAGGTGGGCCGCCTCGCCGCTGGCCCGGGGCCTGCAGGCTTTTGCAGTTCTTCAGATCAGGCCGCTCAGGTGCGGGGCCCAGAGGGCGGCGGCCAGAAACAGGCCGTCCACGGCGAGGGTGGTGGCCAGGGCGGAGGCGGCGAGCCGCCAGGCTGGATCCGGGTGGGACCAGTAGCGGCGGCACAGGGCCGCCAGGGCCGTGCCCGCCAGGCTCACGGCCGCCAGGGGCAGGGGTTCGAGGACCCCCTGGGCCGCCTGCTGCAGCCGCAGCGCGGCGTCCGCCGGTGCGGCCTCCAGGACGGCGGTCCAGTGGCCCATCACGCCGGTGAGGGCCATGACGCCATCGGTGCAGGCCGTGCCCAGCAGCGAGGCCAGGTAGAAGCTGGCGGCCAGGCGCCAGCGCCTGGTCCACATGCCCCCCAGGGCCAGGGGCAGGGCAAACGCTTCGATCGGCAGGTGCCAGAGGGGGTGCAGGCGGAACCAGCCCCAGAACAGACAGCCCCCCAGCCAGCTGCCGCTGAAACCCACGAGCAGCGGCCCTGCGTCGGGCCAGCCGATGCTGCGGGGCCGCCGCAGCGCCAGCCACTCCAGGGCCACGCCCAGCAACAGCAGCGGCACGGTGGCGACGGCGGCGCTGAAGGGGTGCAGCCGCACCCAGGGGGCCTGCAGGAACACCGGCAGGGCCACCAGCAGGGCCGCCGCGGTCGCCAGGCCGTCGCGTCGCTGCAGCGGCAACCGTCCCAGCTCCCCGGCCGTCAGGGCCAGGACCTGGGGGGCAGGCAGCGACGGGGCCGGCGTTCTGGTGGCAAGGCTGGGCCGGACCCCGATCACCTGGTTGTGAAGAAAGATGATCAACCTTAAGGGACGCGGCGTGTCCGGCGGGCTTCGTCCTGGTCCCGGCGGGATGGCCCGGCGTGTTCCCCGTGCTGGTCAAGGGAGCGCCGCCGCCATAGGTTCGGCGCCAAGCTGCCGCCCCCGCGCCCATGGTTCCGATCGCCCCGCCGCAGGACATCGTGGTCGTCGAGGCCACCTGGCACTACGTGGTGCTGGGGGTGGTGCAGGGGCTCACCGAATTTCTGCCGATCAGCAGCACCGCCCATCTCAAGGTGGTGCCCCTGATGCTGGGCTGGGGCGATCCCGGCGTCGCCGTCACAGCGGTGATCCAGCTCGGCAGCATCGCGGCAGTGCTCGCCTACTTCCGCCGTGATCTGGTCGAGGTTTGGGAGGGGATGGTCAAGGCCTTCCGCCAGCGCGACTGGCAGGAGCCCGAGGCGCGCCTGGGCCTGGCGATTCTGCTGGGGACCCTGCCGATCCTGGTGGCCGGCCTGGCCATCAAGCGCTTCATCCCCAACTACGACCACTCGGTGCTGCGCAGCCTGCCGGTGATCGGCTGGGTGTCGATCGCCATGGCCCTGCTACTGGCCCTGGCCGAGCGGTTCGGCCGCCGCCGCCGCCAGCTGGCGGAGGTGCGGGTCCGTGACGGGCTGCTGGTGGGCCTGGCCCAGGCCCTGGCCGTGGTGCCCGGTGTGTCGCGCTCCGGCAGCACCCTCACGGCCTCGCTGTTCGACGGCTGGCGCCGCTCCGACGCTGCCCGGTTCTCGTTCCTGCTGGGCATTCCCGCCATCACCCTGGCCGGGTTGATCGAGCTGAAGGATGCGGTGGCCCAGCCCGTCGCCGGGGGGGTGATTCCTCTGGTGGCGGCCATTGTCACGGCCGCCGTGGTCTCGTGGCTGGCCATCGCCTGGCTGCTGCGCTTCCTGCAGCAGCACAGCACCTGGTGGTTCGTGGGCTATCGCCTGCTGTTCGGCCTGTCGCTGCTGCTCTGGGCAAGCCGGCATAGCGGCGTCGCAGACTGAGGCCAGCGAGCAGAGCCAGGCCGCCTGTGTGGAATGAACCCTCGGCCGGCATTGCCCTGGCGGATCTGGGCGATCACCAGCGCCTGCCCCAGCCGGCGCTGGTGGAGTTGGTGGAGCCGGGCTCCATCGCCGAGGAGCTGGGCTTCCAGCCCGGCGACAGGCTGATGAGCATCAATGGTGTGCGCCCGCGCGACCTGATCGACTTCCAGTTCCTGGTGGGGGCCGAGGAGCTCACCCTGGAGGTCCAGGACCCGGACGGCACCGTCCATGTGGTGGAGCTGGAGAAGGACGCCGACGAGGGCCTGGGCCTGGGCTTCAGCGAGGCCCTGTTCGATGGCCTCAAGCAGTGCAACAACGCCTGCGCCTTCTGCTTCATCGACCAGCAGCCGCCGGGCCACCGCCGCAGCCTCTATCTCAAGGACGACGACTACCGCCTCAGCTTTCTCTACGGCTCCTACCTGACCCTCACCAACCTCACGGCCGCCGACTGGCGGCGCATCGAGGAGCAGCGCCTCTCGCCCCTGTTCGTGTCGGTGCACGCCACGGATCCCGAGCTGCGCTCGCGTCTGCTGGTGAATCCCCGCGCGGCCCTGCTGATGGAGCAGCTGGCCTGGTTCGCCGAGCGGCAGCTGCAGATCCATGCCCAGGTGGTGGTCTGCCCCGGCGTCAACGACGGCCCGGCCCTGGAGCGCACCCTGCTGGATCTGGCGGGCTTCGCCGCTGGCGACTGGCCCGCCGTGCTCTCGGCGGCGGTGGTGCCGGTGGGCCTCACCCGCTTCCGCCCCGAGGGCGATGGCCTGGAGCCGGTGGATCGGGCCTGCGCCCGGCGGGTGATTGCCCAGGTGGAGCCGCTGCAGCAGCGCTTCCGCCACCAGTTCGGCAGCCGCTTCGCCTGGCTGTCGGATGAGTGGTATCTGATGGCGGGCCTGCCGTTGCCCCCGCGGGATGCCTACGAGAACCTGCCCCAGGAGGGCAACGGCGTCGGCAGCATCCGCGCCTTCCTGGAGGCGATGGAGGAGGCCACCGCCGACCTGCCCGCCGCGCTGTCGGCGCCGCGGCGGGTGAGCTGGGTGGTGGGCAAGCTGGTGGCCGAGGCCCTGCAGCCGGCCGTCGATCGGCTCAATGCCGTGGCCGGTCTGGAGGTGCTGCTGCATGGGCTGCCCAGCCCCTACTGGGGCCAGGACCAGGTGGTGACCGGCCTGCTGACCGGGGCTGATCTGCTGGAGGGCCTGGCCGGCCGCGACCTGGGGGAGGAACTGCTGCTGCCGGCGGTCACCCTGCGCCAGGGCGAGCCGGTGTTCCTCGACGACCAGACCCTGGAGGCCGTGGCGGTGCAGCTGCCCGTGCCGATCCGGCTGGTGCATGGGGCAGATGACGTCGTGGCCGGATGCCTGGCTGATTGAGGATCCACTCACTAAGCTCTGCCCAACGAGTAATCCGGGTCAGTAGGCGGTGGGACGTTCCTGGAAGGCATGGCTGGCACTCACGGGGGCCTGCCTCGCTCCCCTGCCGGTCACGTCCGTGCGGGCTGAGCCCGTCGCCAAGCCTGCGGCCCCGGCGGAGGTCGCCCAGGTCACCCCTGGTACCACGGCGATTCCGATCCAGGCGCCCCCGGCTTCTGCGGTTCCGCTCCAGCCCGTCAATTCCTTCCCCAATCTCGATCCCCAGCAGCAGATCCTGCCGCTGGCCCCGAGCATCAAGGGCTCTCGCCCCAAGTCCAACCCCAAGGTGCTGACCCCGGCCGCCACGCGGCTCGATCCGGCCCTGCAGCGGCTGGCGGCCCCCGCCACCCTGGCCCTGCCCACCACCGTGCAGCAGGTGATGATCCGCGAGCTGCGGCCCCTGGATCTGCGCGAGGTCGAGAACCTGGCTGAGGTGAACAACCCCAACCTCAAGGCCATCGCCAGCCAGGTGGAGCAGGCCAAGTCCAACCTGCGGGCCCAGATCTCGGCCTGGTACCCCACCATCACCCTCAACGCCCAGAACGCTCCAGGCCTGTTCCAGGCTGAGTCCTTCAACGCCCTGCCGGATGGCTCCTTTGCCCAGGACGGGCTCTCCTTCACCAAGCTCGCAGGCGCCCAGGCCACCCTGGGCATCAACTGGGCCCTGATCAATCCCCAGCGGGTGCCCCAGATCGCCGCGGCCCGTGATCAGTTCGAGAAGGCCAAGAACCAATACCTCATCGGTCTGCGGGAACTGCGGCTGCAGGCGGCCCAGGCCTACTTCCAGCTCCAGCTCGCCGACGACCGGGTGCGGATCGGCCAGGAGTCGGTGCGGGCCTCGCTGGTGAGCCTGCGCGATGCCCGGGCCCGCTTCCAGGCCGGCGTGGCCACCAAGCTGGAGGTGCTCGAGGCCGAGACCCAGCTGGCCCGCGACCAGCAGTTGCTGACCAACTCGATCGCGGACCAGGCCATCGCCCGCCGCGACCTGGCCCGCATCCTGGCTCTTCCCCAGAACATCACCCCCACGGCCAAGGAACCCCTGCGGGCCCTGGGCGTCTGGACTCCGTCGCTGCAGGAGAGCATCATCGCGGCCTACGCCTTCCGTGAGGAGCTCAGCAACGCCATCCTCGACATCTCGGTGTCGAACAGCCAGGCCAACGCTGCCCTGGGTGCGGTTCAGCCGTTCCTGAACATCTTCAACAACTTCTCGGCCGAGCGCTTCGCTGGTGGTGTCACGCTTGGCACCAACACGGTCAGTTGGGATGACTACCAGTACCAGATCAGTAACGCCGTGGGCCTCAACCTCAGCTGGCGGCTCTTCGATGGTGGCCGGGCGGCGGCCGAATCGCGCCAGTTCAAGCAGCGGGCCCAGGAGAACGCCTTCCGCTTCGCCGATCAGCGCGACACGGTCCGCTTTGAGGTGGAACGCAGCTTCGCCGAACTGGGCAAGAACAACCGCGACATCCAGACCACGTCCCGCGAGGTGATCTCCACCCGCGAATCCCTGCGTCTGGCCCGTCTGCGCTTCCAGGCCGGTGTGAGCACCCAGCGGGAGGTGGTCGACACCCAGCGCGACCTCACCAACGCCGAGGTGCGCTACTCCCAGGCCCTCGCCCAGTACAACAGCAGCCTGGCCGAGCTGCGCCGCCGCACCGGCCTCGACACGGTGGCCGTCTGCCAGCCCCCGAACCTCGGCGCCGTCAAGCCCAGCACCGGCATCGATGTGCCCGTGCCGCCCGAGCCGCTGCAACCTGCCTGTCAGGCCACCCTGCGCCGTGCCCCGGCCCCGGCCGGCAGCTGAGCCGGCTCCCCACAGCGGCTGATCAGCTGCACTTTCGTCCTAACCTCCACTCCCAGCTGAAGGTGGCCAGCTGACTCTCCCCCTCCCCCGCCTGCTGCGCCTCGGTCTGTTCCAGGCCTGTCTGGGCTGCCTGGCGGTGATCTTCGCGGGCATGCTTAACCGGGTGATGCTCAGCGAGCTCCAGTTCCCCGGCCTGCTGGTGGGTGGGGCCCTGGCCTTCGAGCAGTTCATGGCCCCCTCCCGGGTGCTGTTCGGGCAGATCTCCGATGCCCACCCCTTCGCCGGTCGCCATCGCGTCCCCTACGTCCGCCTCGGCGCCGCGCTGTTCTCGGCCCTGGCGGTGGCGTCGATTCCGCTGATCTTTGCGCTGCACGGGGCCTTGGCCAGTGGCAGCTCCACGGCCATCGCCGCGGGAGTCGTGGCCCTCTGCGGCCTGTTTTCCCTCTATGGGCTGGCGATTTCCCTGGCCAGCACCCCCTACCTGGCCCTAGTGATCGACATCACCGATGAGCAGGAACGGCCCCGGGCCGTTGGCCTGATCTGGTGCATGCTCACGGTCGGCATCGTGGTGGGGGCGATCGCCACCGCCGTCAGCCTCAAGGGCCTTGATGGTGTCACCGATCCGGCCCTGCTGCAGCCAGCGTTGCTCGGCTTCATGGCCAAGGTTGGCGCCGTGGTGTTCGCCCTTACGCTGGTGGCCACCCATGGCATGGAACCGCCCGCCGCAGACCGCAGCCGCAGCGCCGAGCGCGACGATGCCCTCACCCTGCCCCAGGCCTGGCGACTGATCACCTCCAGCCGTCAGGTGCTCGTGTTCTTCGCCTTCCTGCTGCTGTTCACCCTGGCCCTGTTCCTGCAGGATCCGATCCTGGAGAGCTACGGCGCCGAGGTGTTCGGCATGCCGATCGCGGCCACTGCCTCCCTGAGCGCCACCTGGGGCATCGGCACCCTGGCCGGGCTGCTGCTCGCGGGGTTCTGGATCGTGCCCCGGCTCGGCAAGTTCGCCAGTGCCCGGCTCGGCTGTCAGCTGATCCTGGTCAGCCTGCTGCTGCTGGTGTTGGTGGGCCTCACGGCCCGGGTACCGCTCCTCCAGCTGGTGATGCTGCTGTTCGGCATCGCGTCTGGGATTGGTACTAACAGCACCCTGTGTCTGATGCTCGATCTCACCCTGCCCGAGGCCGCCGGCACCTTCGTGGGCGTGTGGGGCCTGGCCCAGGCCATCTCGCGGGCGCTGGGCAAGCTGGTGGGGGGCGGACTGCTGGATCTGGCCCGTTGGATTCAGCCGGGGGATGGCGTGTTTTTGCCTTTTGCGGCCGTGCTGCTGATTGAGGTGGCCATTGCCCTGGCGGCCCTGGTGTTGCTGGAGCGGATCAACCTGCGCCAGTTCCGGGCCGACACTGGCCAGAGCCTGCAGCGTGTCCTGGTCGCGGAACTCGGATGACGGTCACCCCCCCTGCCTTTCCCGCTGACCTGGCACCCCTCGAAGCGCTGCTGGATCGGGTGGCCGACCGCCAGCGCCAGGATTTCGGCCAGCTGGATTCCGAAGCCAAGCCCGATGGCAGCCTGATCACCGCCTGCGACCGCTGGAGCGACGCCACCCTGGTGGCCGGTCTGGCGGAGCTGTTCCCCGGCGAGGGGGTGCTCAGCGAGGAGGGGAACCAGTCCGTACCCCGCAGTTCCGCCTTCTGGGTGGTGGATCCCCTCGATGGCACCACCAATTTCGCGGCCGGCATCCCCTACTGGGCCATCTCGATCGCCCGCTTTGAGGCGGGCGTGCCGGTGCTGGCGGTGTTGGATGTGCCGCCGTTGCGCCAGCGCATCGTGGCGGTGCGGGGCGCTGGTGCCTGGCGCAACCACAAATGGCTGGCACCCCCCTCGGCCCGGACCCAGGTGGCCGGCTGCGCCTCGCTCTGCAGTCGTTCGATCGGTGTCCTGCAGAGGCTGCCGAACCGGCGCTTCCCCGGCAAGATCCGCCTGCTCGGGGTGGCGAGCCTCAACCTGGTGAGCGTGGCCATGGGCCAGACCGTCGCGGCCCTGGAGGCCACCCCCAAGATCTGGGATCTGGCGGCGGCCTGGCTGGTCCTTACCGAGCTGCGGTGTCCGCTGCGCTGGCTGCTGCAGGATCCGGCCCTGCTGGTGCCCGGCGACGACCTGGCCCGGGCCGACTACCCCGTGCTGGCGGCCCGCAACGACGCGACCCTCACCACCTTCATGCCCTGGGCCGAGGCCCTGGTGGCGGGCGATCTGCCCAGCTGAGCATGCCCTGTTTGCGGGAAGGGCGAGAGGGGTGTTATGGTTTTGGACTGCGCGGGAGCCGAGAGGCGAGCGTGCAGCGCCAAGGAGCCAGCGGGGGGACCCGAGGGAATTCCGAGGCGGACTGACGACAAAGGAGGCGCGAGCCGCCGGTGTTGTAAGTTCAAAAG
>NZ_JAGQBX010000025.1 GCF_024345855.1 Synechococcus sp. GreenBA-s
TGGTCGGCATCTGGTTCACCGCCCTGGGCGTGAGCACGATGGCCTTCAACCTGAACGGCTTCAACTTCAACCAGTCGATCCTGGACGGCCAGGGCCGTGTGCTCAACACCTGGGCCGACGTGCTCAACCGTGCTGGCCTTGGCATGGAAGTGATGCACGAGCGCAACGCTCACAACTTCCCCCTCGACCTGGCTGCAGCCACCGCCACCCCCGTGGCGCTGACCGCCCCCGCCATCGGCTGAGCGTCAGCTCCCTTGGTTGATCCTTTCACTCAACCCCTTGAGCCCCTGCCCATGCAGGGGCTTTTTTGTGTGAATTGGAACCCCCGCTGCAGCCAGCCGCCGTAGCTTCGAAGCAGAGAGCCGCACGGGATTCGCCATGGCCGAGGATGAAGGGCTGCAGACCAGGGGAGAGCCCATCAGCGAAGCTGGCCTATCGCCGGAACAGCTGCTGCAGGGCCAGCAGCGCATTCTCGAGATGGTGGCCGGGGGCGAGAACCTACAGCGCAGCCTCCAGGCGATCGCGGCCTTTTCCGAGGCCTGCCTGCCGGAAATGCTCGCCTCGATCCTTTACTACGACCCCTACGAACAACGGCTGCGGCGCGGTGGCTATGGCCAGCTTCCCGACAGCTTCCAGGAAGCGGTGGATGGACTGGTTCCCGGTCCGAAGGCAGGAAGCTGCGGCACCTGCGCCTTCCGGGCCCAGAGGGTGGTGAGCGAAGACGTCTTCACCGATCCGCTCTGGGATGACTTTCACGACTTCTGCCACAGCTACGGCATCCGCTCGGCCTGGTCATCCCCGCTGATCTCCCCCAATGATCAGAGCCTGCTGGGGGTATTCGGCATGTATTACCCGGACCGGCGCCTGCCCTCGCCCGCCGATCTGGAGCTGGTGGACCACATGACCCACCTGGCCACCCTGGCCGCGGAACGGCATCGGCGTGATGAGGAACGGCGACGCCAGGCCATGGAAGACGCCCTCACCGGGCTGGGTAACCGACATTTGCTGCAGACCCAGGCCGGAGAGCTGGTAGCCCAAGCGCAGCACGCCCAACAGCCCCTGAGCCTGCTGTTTCTGGATCTGGATCACTTCAAGCTGTTCAACGACAACTTCGGCCATCTGCTCGGCGATAAGCTGTTGCTGCAGTTCAGCAGGCAGTTGAAGGCATTCCTGCCGACCGCCCAGTTGCTGGCCCGCTTCGGCGGCGATGAATTCGTAGCGATCATCCCCGAACCCTCCGACCAGGTGAGTGAACGGCTGCACGACCTGCTGCGGCGGCTGGATCAGGACACGCTGCTGATCGATCACGTGCGGGCCCGACTGAGCTTTTCATCGGGCGTGGTCGACCTTGCCGCGGTGAACTGGAACTTCGGCCAGGCGATTCTCCAGGCCGACACCGCAGCCCGTCAGGCCAAGGAGAGCGGCCGTCACCGCATCCAGATGGTGGACGCCGCACAGCTCACGGCCGTGCAGCGACGCCTGCAGGTGGGCAAGGATCTCGAGGATGCCCTCCGCTATGGACTGGTGCACCCGCATGCGCAGCCGATCGTGGACCTGCGCACCGGCGCTCCGCTGGGTATGGAACTGCTGTTCCGAACGCGCACCGGTGTGCTGAACGGCATCGACCCTCAACTGTGCATCCACGTGGCCGAGGAGGCCGGCCTGATCGATGCGATCGGCTTTGAAATGCTGCGAGGAGCCTGTCGGCTGCTCAAGGACCCGGCGATCGCCAGCTCCGACCTGTTGATCAACGTGAACCTGTCGGTGCATCAGCTGCTGCGCGAAGACTTTCCAGACGAGGTGGCCCAGCTTCTGGCCGCCGAAGCGGTGGACGCCCGCAGGATCTGCCTGGAGATCACCGAAAGCCGCTGGCTCGATCCCGACGGACCCTCACGGGTTCTGCTGAACCGCCTGGTGGGACAGGGTTTCGTCCTGGCCCTCGACGACTTCGGCACCGGTTACGCCTCGCTGCTGCTGCTGCGCTCGGTGCCGTTCCGCCACGTCAAGGTGGACAAAACCTTTGTGCAGGAACTGGAGGACTCCGACGAAGCCCTGGCCCTCTGCAGGGCCATGCTGGAAATGGCCAAGGCCTATGGCATCCAGGTGACGGCAGAAGGCGTGGAGACGCCACAGCAGCGTCGGATTCTTGAGGAGCTGGGCTACATCCGCTGCCAGGGCTATCTCTTTGCCCGGCCCACGCCACTCGAGGACACACCCGCGCTGCTGCTCGACATGCAGCGGCAAGCGCGCCGATCGGCCCTCGACTGAACGGGCACCCGACGTCTTGAACAACGCTACGCCTTGAGCCACGGCACGGATTGGCGCCGCCTGGGATACAGCTCGCGGCAGAGCCCGCAGACAGTGCCATCGCAACCGCGGGCGGTGCAGTGCTCGCGACCGTAAAAATGATCTGGAGGTGCAGCTTGTTCCAGGCCTCCCTGGGGAACAGGGCCTTGAGGTCGCGCTCGGTGCGTGCCACGCTCCCACCGCTGCTGAGGCCCCAGCGCTGGGCCAGGCGGTGGATGTGGGTATCCACCGGGAACGCGGGCACTCCGAAAGCCTGCGCCATCACCACCGAGGCCGTCTTATGGCCGACACCAGGCAGCGCCTCCAGTTCGGCGAAGCTGCGCGGCACGTCCCCGCCATGGCGTTCCAGCAGCAGCTCCGCCAGCCTCTTGACATGGCGGGCCTTGGTGCGGGCCAGACCCAGCTGGCGGATGTGGCTCAGGATCGTGACCTCATCCAGGGCCGCCATGCGGGCGGGCGTGGGGCCAGCGGCGAATATCGCCGGCGTCACCTCGTTCACCTTCTTGTCGGTGCACTGGGCGCTGAGCAGCACCGCCACCAGCAGCGTGAACGGGTCGCTGTGGTCGAGCGGAATTGGGGTGAGGGGATAGTGCTCCTCCAGCCGCTGCAGGATCAATACAGCCCGCTCCTTCCTGTTCACCGGCCTCCAGCTCCTGCCACCAGCGGAAGCTGAAGCTAGTCAGTCAACGCGGCAAGCCGCCCGGACGACTCTTTACGCTCAGCGGATCAGTGCAGGCTCATGGGCAGCAGCTTCGGCGATCTCTTTCGCATCAGCACCTTCGGCGAATCCCACGGCGGAGGCGTCGGTGTGATTGTCGACGGCTGCCCGCCGCGGCTGGAGCTCGATCTCGAGGCCATCCAGGCCGAACTCGACCGCCGCAAGCCCGGCCAGAGCAGGATCACCACCCCCCGCAAGGAGGACGACCGGGTCGAGATCCTCAGCGGCCTGCTCGACGGTGTGACCCTCGGCACGCCGATCGCGATGGTGGTGCGCAACAAGGACCAGCGCCCCCAGGACTACAAGGAGGTGGAGGTGGCCTTTCGCCCCTCCCACGCCGATGCCACCTACCAGGCCAAGTACGGCATCCAGGCCCGCAGCGGCGGCGGCCGCGCCTCCGCCCGGGAGACGATCGGCCGCGTCGCCGCCGGCGCCATCGCCAAGCAGCTGCTGGCCAGGGCCCACGGCACCGAGGTGATCGCCTGGGTGCAGCGGATCCACACGATCGAGGCCGCCATTGATCCCGCCGCCGTGACCCTCGACGCGGTGGAGTCGACGATCGTGCGCTGTCCGGATGCCGCGGTGGCGGAGCGGATGATCGAGCGGATCGAGGCGATCGGCCGCGAAGGCGACTCCTGCGGCGGCGTCATCGAATGCGTGGTGCGCAACGTGCCCGTGGGCCTGGGCATGCCGGTGTTCGACAAGCTGGAAGCCGACCTGGCCAAGGCGGTGATGTCGCTGCCGGCCACCAAGGGCTTCGAGATCGGCTCGGGCTTCGGCGGCACCCTGCTCAAGGGCAGCGAACACAACGACGCCTTCCTGGCCACCACCGACGGCTCCCTGCGCACCGCCACCAACAACTCCGGCGGCATCCAGGGGGGCATCAGCAACGGCGAGAGCATCGTGATCCGGGTGGGCTTCAAGCCCACCGCCACGATCCGCAAGGCCCAGCAGACGATCAACGCCCGCGGTGAGGCCACCACCCTGGAGGCGAAGGGCCGGCACGATCCCTGCGTGCTGCCGCGGGCCGTGCCGATGGTGGAGGCAATGGTGGCCCTGGTGCTGGCCGATCACCTGCTGCGCCAGCAGGGGCAGTGCAGCCTCTGGTGAGCGGCCGCTCCGGCCTCAGCTGAGGCCGGCCAGCTCGCCGACCCCGTTGCCGCTGGGCCCAGCGGCGGCGGCCTCAGGCGCGGCAGCGGCGCTGGCTGCTGAACCGAGACGACTCACGGCCTTCGCCATGCGCTTGGCCACCGAGGAGGTCGCGCCCTTGGCCTGGCCAGCGCTGGCCTTGCGCGTGCGGGCGGCCGGGGCCTTGGCGGCCGCTTTGGGCTTCGCCGCCGCTGCGGCTGAGTTCCCGGAGGCGGCGGACTTGGCCTTGGTCGCCTTCGTGGAGCGCGACGCCGCGGTGGTTTCAGCCCCGGCAGGGCTGGCGGTGGCCTTGGCCTTGCGGGCCGGGGCCTTGGCGGCGGTCTTGGGGGCTGTCTTCGCGGCGGCTTGGCGTGTCGCCGTGGCGGCGGCCTTGGGTGCGGCCTTGGTGCGCTTGCTGGCGGCCTTCGTGGTTGCGGCCGTCAGCGACGACGTCGCTGTCGAGCGAGCCGATGCCTTCGCGGTGGTCTTCGCGGCTGCCTTCGCCCCGGATGCCGCCGCTCGCTTCGCCCCCGACTTCGTCGCGGCCTTCACCGCGCTGCTGGTGGTGCGGGTGCGGTGGCTCAGCACCAGGGCCCACTCGGCATCGCTGAGGTTGGCGGGCTTGCTGCCATGGGCATCGGCCACCTTGGCGGCCTTCTCGATGTCGGCGATCAGGTTGCGCCAGGAGGTGGCGAACCGCTTGTCCGACTGCGACTTGGCCCCGCTCTCGACCAGGGTCTCGACCACACCGGCGGCACTCACCTTCTTGCGACGGCGGTTGAAGATCTCCTTCTGCAGCTGGGCGATCAGGGCATCCGCCTTGTCGCTGAGGGTGATCGTGAGCTGAGACATGGAAGAACGCGGCGAAGAACGCAGTGCTGTCTCATTGCTAACACTCCACTCTCACGTTGACAACGGTCAGCCCTCGTCGCGCTCCCGGAGCCGAGCCAACAGCTCCGCCAGGTTGGGATCGAGACCCCCATCGGCGAACAAGCTGGAGCCGAGGGCCACCCCGGCCACTCCCGCCGCCAGCCAGGGCAGCACGTCGGCGCAGTCGAGGCCACCGGCGGCGATGCAGGCGGGCAGCGGTCCGAGCGGCCCCCGCAACGACGACCAGTAGCGCGGCCCGAGCGTGGCGGCCGGGTAGAGCTTCACCAGGGCACAGCCCAGCTGCTGGGCGCCATGCACCTCCGTGGGGGTGAACACGCCGGGCACCAGGGTGAGCCGCCAGCGCTGGGCGGCTTCAATCAGCGGCGGATCGAGGATCGGCGACACGCCATAGGCCAGGCCCGCGGCGCGGGCGGCCTCCAGCTGCGCCAGGGTTCGAATCGAGGCCGCCCCGAGCCGCAGTCCGGGGAACCGCTGGACGAGATCCAGGCCCAGGTCGATCCAGGCGGCGTCGGGCTGGATCGGCACCGCCAGCTCCACATGCAGCAGGCCCACCGCCTGCAGCTGTTGCAGCTGGCGATGGGCCTGGGGGGCTGCGTTGGGTCTAAGCACCGCCAGCAGCGGCTGGCGGTGCAGGCTGGCGATCAACCCAGAGGGATCCCCGGAGTGATCGGCCACGGGGGCACGCCGATCAGACGTATTCAGCCACCTTCACATCGGAGCGGATCAGCAGTTCCTGCAGTTCCTCCGCATCCACGGTTTCCTTCTCCACCAGCAGCTCGGCCAGCTCGTCGAGCACCGGGCGGTTGCCGCTGAGCACGGCGGTGGCGCGACGGTAGGCCTCGGCCACCAGCTGGCTCACCTCCTCGTCGATGGCGGCGGCGGTGTCTTCCGAGAAGTCGCGCTCGGCGGCGATGTCGCGGCCGAGGAACATGCCGCCCTGGCTGCGGCCGAGGGCCACGGGGCCGAGGCGATCGCTCATGCCGAAGCGGGTCACCATCTGGCGGGCGACGCGGGCCACCTGCTGCAGGTCGTTGGAGGCGCCGGTCGTCACCTCGTCTTCGCCGTAGACGATCTCCTCGGCGACGCGACCGCCCAGGGCCACGGCCATCTGGTTCTGCAGGTAGGTGCGGGAATAGAGGCCCGACTCCATCCGCTCCTCACTGGGGGTGAAGAAGGTGAGGCCGCCGGCGTTGCCGCGGGGAATGATCGAGATCTTCTGCACCGGGTCGTAGTCGGGCATCAGGGCACCCACCAGGGCATGGCCGGCCTCGTGGTACGCCACCAGGCGCTTGCGGCGCTCGCTCATCACCCGATCCTTCTTCTCGGGACCCGCCATCACCCGCTCGATGGCGTCGTTCATCTCATCCATCGACACTTCGCTGAGCTGACGGCGCGCCGCCAGGATCGCCGCCTCGTTGAGCAGGTTGGCGAGGTCGGCGCCGGTGTAGCCGGGGGTGCGGCGGGCGATCTTGTCGAGGTCGACGTCCTTGGCAAGGGTCTTGCCGCGGGCGTGCACGCCGAGGATCTGCAGACGGCCGGCGTAGTCGGGGCGGTCCACCACCACCTGGCGATCGAAGCGGCCGGGACGCATCAGCGCCGCATCCAGCACGTCGGGGCGGTTGGTGGCGGCCACGATGATGATGCCGGTGTTGCCCTCAAAGCCATCCATCTCCGTCAGGAGCTGGTTGAGGGTCTGCTCCCGCTCGTCGTTGCCGCCGCCGAGGCCGGCACCACGCTGACGACCCACGGCGTCGATCTCATCGATGAACACGATGCAGGGAGCGCTCTTCTTGGCCTGCTCGAACAGGTCGCGCACGCGGCTGGCGCCGACGCCCACGAACATCTCCACGAACTCCGAGCCGGAGATCGAGAAGAACGGCACGCCGGCCTCGCCGGCCACGGCCTTGGCCAGAAGGGTCTTGCCGGTGCCGGGGGGGCCCACCAGCAGCACGCCCTTGGGGATCTTGGCGCCGACGGCGGTGAAGCGATCGGGGTTCTTGAGGAAGTCGACGACTTCGGTGAGCTCGAGCTTGGCGCCCTCGATGCCGGCCACATCGCCGAAGGTCACCTGGGTCTGGGGCTCCATCTGAACCCGGGCCTTGCTCTTGCCGAAGTTCATGGCCGGGTTGCCGCCACCGCCCTGGGCGCGCCGCAGCAGGAAGAACAGACCCCCGAGCAGCAGCAGCGGGAAGATCAGGCTGCCGATCGCCTGCTGCCAGGCCGCCGGCTCGCGGCTGGGCTGCACGGCGATGTCGACGTTGTGGTCGGTGAGCAGCTTGAGCAGATCCTTGTCGGGGGCCAGGTTGACGACGGCGCGCTGGCCGTCGTTCTCCACCACCTGGGCAGTGCCGCGGTCGGGGGAGATCAGCACCCGCGAGACCTCGTTGCCCTGCACGGCCTCCACGAAGTCGCTGTAGCGGAGGGTGCGGGGGGCGTTGGCCGGATCGGGGCGATCCAGGAAGGCGGTGCCCACGGCAATCACCACCACGGCCAGGAGCACGTAGAGCCCTGCGTTCCGCCAGCGCTTCTTCACCTTGCGATCTCCGCTCTGGGTAGTAAAGGAATGTTAACCGGCCTCAGGATCGGCCGGGTGCCGGCCGCCTGGGCCGGCTCTGGTCAGGGCTGCGGACTCAGGAAGCCGAGCGCAGCACCTCCACCACGCTACGGAAGGCGAACCATTCCGGGATCTCCTCGCCGCTGCGCAGCATCTGGCGGAACTGGGTGCCGCTCAGCTTCTTCACGTGCAGCCCACGGGCCTCGGCATGCTCGGCCGTCACGTAGCCCTCTTCCTCGGTGTACACGAGGTTGAGGGAGGGCACGGTCTCCATGCCCAGTTCGGTGGCCTGGTCGCGGGCGAAATCCTGGGCCTGGTAGGGGCCGTAGAAGTCGTCACCCGTGATCGAGCTCTTACAGCCGGCCATGTCGCGGCCAATGATGAAGTGGGTGCAGCCGTAGTTCTTGCGGATGATCATGTGCTGCAGCGCCTCACGGGGGCCGGCCATGTGCATCGAGTAGGGCAGGTAGGCCCAGCGGATGCGGGGGTTGGCCGCCTCCTCCGCCAGGCGCTCATAGGTCTGGAAGCGCACCTCCCCGGCGATGTCGTCGTCCTGGGTGGGACCGCAGGTGGGGTGCACGAGCACGACGCCGGCCTGGCTCACATTGGTGGCGTGCAGGGCGCGGGTGAACAGCTCGTAGTGGGCCCGGTGGATGGGGTTGCGGCACTGGAAGGCCACCACGTCCTCGTTGTCGGGCAGGGTGGCGCGCACCTCGGCCGGGGTCTTGCAGGGGAACACGCGGGTCGGGAGCTCCAGGCCCTCGATCGATCCGCCCAGATAGAAGCGACCGCGCTCGGTGGCGATCATCTTCACGGCGGGGTGCTCCAGGGAGGTGGTGCCGTAGCAGCCCTTGGCCTCGCGGGCCTTGTCGGGCTCCCACTTGCTCTCCACCGTCATCACCGCCAGCTCCTGGCCGCGGTAGGTGAGCAGGAGTTTCTGGCCCACCGCAATGTCCTCGCGGTGGGTGTCCATCACGATCGGCAGACCGAACAGCAGGCCGCTGGTGGTGCGGTGGCTCTCCACCACCGACTGGTAGTCCTCCTGGTGCATGAAGCCGCGCAGGGGCGAGAAGCCGCCCACCATCAGCAGCTCCACGTCGCAGGCGTTGCGGTCACTGCACTCGACCACGTGGTCCACACCCGCCTTCACGGCCTCGCGCTGCTCGGCCGGCACCCGCAGGTCCACCAGGGTGCCGCCGTGGGCGGGGATCAGGCCGTGGGATCTGGTGGGGGCGGCGCTGGTGGTCATGGCGGCGGGGTGAGCGGGGCAATCGGTGGATTCTCCCAGAGTGGTCTGCCGGCCCTGTCCTGACGCCTCGGCGGGGTGGGGGCAGGGCCGCCGACCATCCAGGCCGGCGGGCGTGGGGCGGCATGAAAAAGGGGCCCCGATGGGGCCCCTCGGAGACGTCAGGCGAGCGGAGGCTCAGGCCTTCTCCAGGCGGCCGTAGAGCTGGCCGGAGATCTTCACGTCGAGGGCCTTCTTGGTGCCCATGTCGGTGTCGGAGGGCTGGAGGGCGGTGAACACGCCGGCGAACTCACCGGTGGAGGCATCAACCTTGGTGATCGAGAGCTCCATGGTGCCCGTGCCGTCCACGTAGCGCTTGACGCTCTCGCCGACGAAGTCATCCCCGGCCGGCACCAGACCCTGGGCGTACTCCACGCCGGTGGTCAGACCACGGCCCTTGGGATCCAGGAAGTTGGAGGTGCGGTAGCTGGGCACCCGGTAGGAACCGGTGAAGTCGGTGCTGGTGCTGATGGCGGCGCCTGCAGCCTTGGCATCGAGCTCCTTGCTGGAGAACACGAAGGGCACCTCTTCACCGCCGGGCATCAGCACGGTCACCAGCTGGAAGTCCAGACCGCCCAGCTCAACAAAGCTGAGGTCGTCGCCGGAGACCTTCAGATCGCCGTACACCTGATCCAGGCTGGTGGTGTAGCGGGTGAGGATCTTGCTGGGAACGAACTGGGCTTCCTGGCGCTTGTTGGCCGGCTCACCCTTCACGTACACCTCGCTGGGGTGCAGGCAGATCTCGCGCAGCTGGTACTTGGCCGAGCCATCGAGGGGGATGGAGCCCCGGGCCGATTCGGGCAGGGTCGGGCAGTCGTTGGCCAGACCGGTGTTGTGGATGTCGTCGTAGGTGAGGTTGGCCCGTTCGACAGCCTTGGCGCCGCCGCCACACGCGGTGACCAGGGTCAGACAGAGCGCCAGCGCAAGGGCCAGCAGGGGACGGAAACGCATGGGTAAAAGCCGGTCTGGCAGGGGAAATCCTCTGTTTGGGGGTGCGCCCGTTCGCGATAGTACCGGTGCAAAACCCTGATTCCGCGTACCATGTCGCGGCTCTCAACAACCTGTAGGCGGGCCTGAAGCCCGAAGGCCCCATGAGCGACGGCAGCAGCCCACCGGCCACCCCCCTGGCGGCGCCTGCGCCCCTCCCTGCAGGCGCCGGCGAGGACAGCTGGGCCCCCCGCCTCGACGCCCTGCTCACCGGGTTCAGCGCCCTGGCGGCCGAACTCGACGGCCAGCCCGAGGCCCTGCTCGCGCTGCTGCGCCGCCTGGAGGAGCTGCACCGCACCATCCAGGACGGCCCCTTCCGCGCCAGCCTGCCGGGGGACCGCAACCAGCTCTTCGATCTGCTGCAGAACCTGGAGCGCAGCGGCGGCTGGCCCTACATCCCCCGCCTGCAGCTGCGCACCTTCATGGATCTGCTGCAGCGCGAGGACCCGACCGCGGCGATGGTCAGCACCAGCCCCGCCAGCAGCCCCAGCGACGACACGCCGCTGGCCGCCTGAAGCCCATCAGCCCGGCAGCAGGGCCCCCAGGGCGGTGAGCAGCCGGTGGGCCAGGGCCAGCTTGGCGGCGGGCTCCAGCCGCAGCTCCTGGGCGCCGGGGCCCAGCAGCCAGCCCTCGTTGGCGGCACTGGCGAAGCCCACGCCAGGCCGGTCGATCGGATTGGCGAACAGCAGGTCGCAGCCCTTGCGGGCGAGCTTGGCCCGGGCCTCGGGCAGCACCGCGCCGGTCTGGGCCGCGAACCCCAGGATCCGCTGACCCGCCGGCCGCCGCGCCACCAGCTCCGCCAGCAGGTCGGGCACCGGCTGCCAGCCCCCCTCCAGCGCGGCGGCCAGGCTGGCCTTGTCGAGTTTGGCGGCCAGGGGTTCGGCCCGGCGGTGGTCGGCCACCGCCGCGGCCATGGCGATGGCATCGGCCTCGGGCTGCAGCTGCCGCAGCCGCTCCTGCAGCTCGGCCCCGCTGTCGATCGGGTGGCAGCGCAGGCCCTCCAGCCAGGCGGACGGCAGGGCCAGGGGACCGTGCACGAGATCCACCTGGGCACCCCGCAGCCGGGCCGCCTGGGCCAGCAGCACCCCCATCCGGCCGGTGCTGGGGTTGCTCAGGCAGCGGGCCGGATCGAGCCACTCACGCGTCGGGCCGGCCGTCACCAGCAGGCGGCGCCCCTGCCAGTCGCGGCGGCAGCCCCACAGGGCCAGGGATTCCAGGGCCAGGAGCAGCAGCTCGGGCTCGGCCATGCGACCGGCCCCCTGGCGGTCGCAGGCCAGCAGCCCCTCGGCGGGGCCGAGCGGCAGCACCTGCTCGTAGCGCTGCAGATCGGCCCAGTTGCGGGCCACGCCGGGGCAGGCCCACATGGCCGTGTTCATGGCGGCGGCCGCCAGCACCGGCGCCTCCGTGGCCAGCAGCAGCGACGCCAGCAGCGTGTCGCCCAGGCCCTGCACCCAGCGGCCCAGGCTGGTGGCACTCAGGGGGGCCAGCAGCACCAGCTCGGCCCACTCCGCCAGCTCGATGTGCAGGGGCCGCGGCTCCCGGTGGCTCCACTGGTCGGCGTCGAGGTGGCAGGGCTGGCGGCTGAGGCTGGCCAGCGCCACCGGACTCACCAGCCGCTCGGCGCTCGGGGTGAGCACGCAGCGCACCTGGGCGCCGCGCTTGGCCAGGGCACTCACCACCAGCGGCAGCTTCACGGCGGCGATGCTGCCGCTGATCCCCACCAGGATGCGCCGGCCAGCCAGGGGGTCGGCGGGACCAGCCCCCTCGCCCGCCGCGGGATCCGTGGGGGCTCCGTCAGTCCTCATCGAAGGGTTCCTGGTCCACCAGATGCACGTAGGGGCGGGCCAGCTCAGGGCGGTGGATCGCCAGGGAGCGCATCAGGTGCCAGTCCTGCAGGCCGGCGAAGGGGGTGGGGTAGTCGTCCTCATCGAGACGGCGCGCCAGCTCGGCGATGGCCGCCTCATCGAAGGAGGCGATCAGCTCGGGCGTGATCGATCCGGGCTCCGGTGCTTGGGGCTCGGTCATGGCGGGAGCGGCTCGGGCTCCTGCATTCTCGGTCCAGGCGGACACCGCAGCAGCAGGCTGCAGGGACAGGGCCGTTGCTGATAACTTCGCTGCAGGGCCGGAGCCCGCTCCGATGCCGCCCCAGGGGAATTAGCTCAGCTGGTAGAGCGCTGCGATCGCACCGCAGAGGTCAGGGGTTCGAGTCCCCTATTCTCCATCGACAGCCGGCAGCACGGGCCGTGGCCAACGGCCGGCTCAGGGCACCACAGCCGGTCCTTCCCCGTGGGGAGCAGCGATGAACTGGAGCACCGAGGCCGAGGCCAAGTTGAAGGAAGTGCCCTTCTTTGTGCGGCCCGCCGTGCGCAAGCGCATCGAGGTGATGGCCACGGAAGCGGGCCTCGGCAGCATCGATCTGAGCTTCTACGAAGACGCCAAGGCCCGCTTCGGCCAGAAATGAGCGGCCGCGTCCGATCCGGCCAAGCCCAGACCCCACCGCCTCGCCTCCCCCGTCTCCACGCTGTGCTCGGCAACGGCAGCCTGCCCCGCAAACGCACCCTGGCGGGCCTCGGCGCCCTCGGTGCGGTCCTGGCCCTGGGCAGGCCGGTGGTTCTGGTGGGATACGGCGCCTATGCCCTGGGCCGGGCCCTGGCCGGCGGGCGATGCGGTAAAAGGGAGGCCTGAACCGGAACCCGACGCCATGTCGCAGTCGAAGCGCGAACAGGTGGTGAGCCACCTGCGTTATATCCGCCAGGAACTGCGCGAGATGCACCAGGGCGTGATGGACGATGGCCTGCTGCCGGAGGCCGGTGAAGTGCGCGGCGTGATGGCCCAGATGGAGGCGCTGCTGGAGCTGCTGGAGGGCAAGGGCTCCCGCAAGAACAAGGACAGCGACGGCTGAAGCCAGCAACAGACAGCCCCATCAGAGGTATGTCGCACCTTGACAACAACCCCGCCGGCGGCGGCTTGCACATTCGGCGGGAACAGGCTTTTCTGCCCGCGTCCCCATCCCCCGGCCCGGGCTTCCGCCCGGGCTTTTTTCATGGCGAGGCGAGGGCGATCGCCGCAGCCAGGACCAACGACCGGCGTCCCATGGGACTCATCGCCGCCAAAATGGTGTAGAACCAGTCCGGCAGGGGCCGGGCCGGGGTGATGGGGATCGCCGTTTCAGCCCATCGCTCCCTGCCACCCTCCTGAGGGGGCCCGCCCATCCCGTGCCCGACGCCACCCCCAACCGAGCCGGCCAACCTGCGGCGGCCAGCAGCCGCCAGTCCGCGCCCGGGCGCCGGCCGCAACGGACCCGACTGCAGGCCAGCCTGGGTGGGGCGGGTGCGCGGCTGCAGCGCTGGGCGGAGAACCCCTGGCGGCGCCTGTCGCTGCTGCTGATCGTGCTGTTCAGCTGCTTCTTCATGGGGGGAGCGATCGGCACCATCACCGGCGCCCTGGCCTTCCTGGACCCCCTGGCCGCCCTGATCTGCGTGGTGGCGATCGAGCTGGCGGTGCGCTGGCGCCGACAGCTGCTGCAGCAACCGGGCGATCGCCTTGGCCTGCAGCTGCTGGACATGGCCCGCATCGGCCTGCTCTACGGCCTGCTGCTGGAGGGCTTCAAGCTGCTCTGAGCAGCCGCGCCTCCGCGGGCGGCATCAGCCCGCCGGCCCCCCGGCGGCCGCCAGCAGGTAGAGCAGGGCCATGCGGATCGGGATGCCGTTGGTCACCTGCTCGTCCACCAGACAGATCTCAGGATCGTCGAGCAGGGCTCCGCTCATCTCCACGCCGCGGTTCACCGGGCCCGGATGCAGCACCGGCACCGGCCGGCCGCAGAGCTCCAGACGCTGGTGCGTGAGGCCGAAGCGACGGTGGTAGGCCTCCAGGCTGGTGAGCAGGTGCTGGTGCATGCGCTCCTTCTGCAGCCGCAGGGTCATCACCGCATCGGCGCCCGGCAGGGCCGCCTCCAGGCTGCGCGCCACCGTGACCCGGCCGCGCCGGTCCACAGGATCCCGGGCCTGGCCCGGCGGCGGCGCCGCCACGAACGCGGCGAAGGCCTCGGGCAGCAGGGTGGACGGGCCGCACAGCACCACGTCGGCGCCGCAGGCCGTGAGGGCCCAGAGGTTGGAGCGCGCCACGCGCGAGTGCAGCACGTCGCCCACGATCACGATGCGGCGCCCCCGCAGCGCCTCCGGGCCGGGCCGCTCCGGCGCGAAGTGGCGCGCCAGGGTGAACAGATCCAGCAACCCCTGGCTGGGGTGGCTGTGCAGCCCATCGCCGCCGTTGAGCACCGCCACCCGGGCGCCGCTGGCCTCCAGGTCCCGCGCCAGGGCGGCGGGCACGCCGGTGCAGCGGTGACGCACCACCAGCAGGTCCGCCCCCATCGCCACGTAGGTGCGCACGGTGTCCAGCAGGCTCTCGCCCTTGCTCAGGGAGCTGGAGGAGGGCGAGAAGCTCTGCACATCGGCCGAGAGGCGCTTGGCGGCGAGCTCGAAGCTGCTGCGGGTGCGGGTGCTGGGCTCGAAGAAGAAGGTGGTCACCAGGCGGCCCTGCAGCGCCGGCAGCTTGCGGGCGCCGCTGGTGGGCAGAGCCCGGAAGCGCTGGGCCAGCTCCAGCACGGTGGCGTAGTCGTCCAGCGAGAAGGCCGCCAGATCGAGCACGTGGCGATGGCTCCAACCGCTCACGCCGGCTCGCCTCCGCGGCTGGCGCTGGGGGCCCAGGCCGCCGCCGCGGGCGGGGTGCGATCGCCAGGGGCGCGGCGGCTGACGCTGCGGCTGGGCTGCAGATACCAGCGCCAGGGAAGCTCCTGGCCCTGGCTGATGCCGATGCGGGTGGTCTGCCTCACCGCCACGCGCCCCTCCCGCTGCCACTGCTGCATCCGATCTTGCAACGGGGCGGGGCGGGAGGCCAGCCAGAGGCCCCGATCGGGATCGGCGGGCTGGGCGTCGTGGGCGCGGTCGAGGCCAAACCGGCGGGCCAGCAGCGCCGGCCCGGCCGCCACCCGCTCCGGTTCCGCGGGCAGGGCGGCGGCCCGCAGCAGCACGCCGTTGGCCCAGTCGGCCCGACCGGTGACCACGTTCACGCAGTGATGAAGGCCATAGCTCACGTACACATAGAAGCGCCCCGGCTCACCGAACAGGGTTTCGTTACTGGGGCTGCGGCGGCGATGTCCGTGGCAGGCGGGCTCGCTCTGGCAGTAGGCCTCGGTTTCCACAATCACGCCCCAGAGCAGGGAGCCATCGGCCTGGCGCCGCACCAGCCGGCAGCCCACCAGCTCCGGCGCCACCCGCTCGGCCGGGCGGGCGAAAAAGGAGCGGGGCAGGGCAGAGCGGATCACGAACGCAGCCATGCGGTGGGCCTGAGATCAGCGCGGGCTCTCCCCGACAGCCAGAGCCCCGCTGGCCAGGCCCACGGGTCCCACGCCGGTCGGTGCCGATGGGCGGAGGCTACGGGGCTCCGCCGCCTCTGGGGGCTCCACCAGCTCCATCTGGCAGCTCCAGGCCCACGCCCTGCAAGTCCAAGGCTTGCGACAGAACCTCGCCACAGGCCTTGGGGGCGCCAGAGTGCAGCCAGGAATCTCCGCCTGCCCCAGGATGGACGCCACCGGCTTCAATCTCGGAACCGTGCTGCTGGCCACCAGCGGCCTGTTCGTACTCGCCAGCCTCTACTTCGGCACCAGGGGCGGCTACTACGACAGCGACGACTACGACGGCAACGGCACGGCCCACTGAAGACGGCTCACTGCGGGCAGCCCACTGAGGCAGGCCGGCCGGGCGTTCAGGAGCTCGGCAGCTGCTCCGACTCGGGACAGTCGCCGGTGACCGCCAGGTCCTCCGCGTCGGCGCTGCGGCTGACGCAGGCCAGGCGGGTGCTCACGGCCCCGATCGAATCGAGCCGCACGCACTCCTCCCAGCTCTGGTGCTCGTCGTCCTCTTCGGCGTCGTAGCGGAGGGTCACCAGATCGCCCTCCAGCTCAACCACCAGGGCCTGCTCGATCCAGCGCTGCTGATCCCGCAGGAACACCCACACGGGGCGCTGCTCGCACTGGAAGCGGTAGAGCTTGCGGTGAAGCATCGGACTGGCTCCGGCGGGGCGCGGCTCCAGCGGACGGGGCGGCGCCAGGTGGCATCAATGCTAGGGATGATGGAGGGATTCGAGCCGGTCCGTCGTCGTGGTTGCCACCAGCCCCTCCAGCCCGCCCAGCCCCGCCGCCGGGGCGACAGCCCTGCCCGGGCCGGTGAGCGGCAGCGAGGCGATCCGCCTGCAGCTGCGCAGCTGGCCTGAGGTGGAGGACTACCTCAGGACCTGCAAGGGCGTGATCGTGCCCCTGGGCTCCACCGAGCAGCACGGCCCCACCGGCGCCATCGGCACCGACGCCCTCACCGCCGAGGCGGTGGCCCTTGAAGTGGGCCGCCGCACCGGCGTGCTGGTGACACCGGTGCAGGCCTTCGGCATGGCGGAACACCACCTGGGCTTCCCCGGCACGATGAGCCTCCAGCCGGCCACCCTTCTGGCCGTGATCCACGACCTGGTGCTGTCGCTGGCGCGCCACGGCTTCGAGCGGATCTACGTGATCAACGGCCACGGCGGCAACATCGCCACCACCAAGGCCGCCTTCGCCCAGGCCTACGGCACCGCCGCCGACCGGGGCCTGGCCAGCGCCGGCTCCCTGCGCTGCAAGCTGGCCAACTGGTTCATGGCGCCCGAGGCCATGGGGCTGGCCCGGGAGCTCTACGGCGAGCGGGAGGGGCACCACGCCACCCCCAGCGAGATCGCCATCACCCTGCAGCTGGAGCCGAGCCTGGAAGCCAAGCAGCGCCCCCTGCCCGAAGCGGCTCCCGCCGGCCCCATCCACGGCCCGGACGACTTCCGCCGCCGCCACCCCGACGGCCGCATGGGCTCCGATCCCTCCCTGGCCACGGCGGAGCACGGCGCCCGCTTCCTGGAGGTGGCGGCCACGGCCCTGGCGGCGGATCTGGAGCGTTTCCTGCTGGACCCCCAGGCCTGACGGGCCGCCCTCGCACACCTGCAGCCCGACACCCACCAGCGCCTAGGTTTCACCCCAACCAGCCCTCCCCGATCCCGCACCGACCATGAGCCACATCACCGCCGACGACGTGCGCAAGGTGGCCCAGCTGGCCCGCCTCGACCTGCCCGAGGCCAAGATCGCCACCTACACCGGCCAGCTGGAGCGGATCCTCGACTACGTGGCCCAGCTGGAGGCGGTGGATACGGAGGGCGTGCCCCCCACCACCCGCGCCGTGGAGGTGGTCAACGTGACCCGCCAGGACGTGGTGGTGCCCACGCCCGTGCGCGAGGAGCTGCTCAATGGCGCCCCCCAGCGGGAGGGCGACTTCTTCCGCGTGCCCCAGATCCTGGCCGACTGAGCCTCAGCCTCAGCGCTGGGGCGACACCGCCGTGCGGTGCAGCAGCCCCAGCACGTGGCGTCGGGCCCGGAAGCTGGGCATCAGCCCGGCGATCGGCCGCAGCCGGCTGCGGCGGCGCTTGTGGCTGCGCACCCCCAGCAGGATGTCGTAGAGGAAGTTCCCGAAATCACTGCGGCTCTCGAACAGGCCCAGGCGCTGGGGTGAGCCCTTGGCATCGAGCAGCTCCTTGGTGGCGTGATACGCCGGGCGGTACTCGAACCAGGGAATCGAGGGCCAGAGATGGTGCACCAGGTGATAGTTCTGGCCCATGATCAGCCAGTTCATCAGCCTGCCGGGATAGACGCGGGCGTTGTGCCAGCGGTTGCGGGCCTGGAAGGGACGGTGGGGCAGGTAATCGAAGAACAGGCCGAGGGTGACGCCCACCATCAGGGCCGGGGCGAACCAGCAGTTGAAGATGAAATCGATGAAGCCGAACTTCACACCGGCCAGCACGATGGCGAGAAAGATGCCGCGGGCGATCCCCCACTCCAGCAGTTCATGGCCACGCCACAGCTTGCGGCGGAAAAAGAACAGCTCGTGATAGAAGAACCGCGGTGCGATCAGCCACAGCGGACCGAAGGTGCTCACGATGTGGTCGGGATCGTGCTTCGGATCGTTCACATGGGCGTGATGCTGCAGATGCACCCGCGTGAACACCGGAAAGCTGAAGCCCAGCAGCAGGGCGGCGCCATGGCCCATCACCGCATTCCAGAAGCGGTTGGGGTGGGCGGCGTTGTGGCAGGCGTCGTGGATCACGGTGCCCTCCAGGTGCAGGGCCAGGAAGCCCGTCACCAGCAGGGCCGGCAGCGGCCAGTCCCAGCGGAACCAGCCGGCGATCGTCACGGCCGCCAGGGCGAAGCCACCGAAGAACAGGCCCACGGTGGGGTTCCAGGGCGCCGGCGGATCCAGGAACTCCCTGGGCACCGAGCGAAGGCTGGGCCGAACGGACGGGGCCTCGGGCGACTGGAGCAAGGCTTGCGTCATCGCCTGCGGGGGGACCTGTTGAACAAAAGCTGATGGGCCAGCTTAGGAATCAGCCAGCGGTGGAGCGATGCCCGCCGGGGGACTTGAACCCCCACGACCGAAGCCACTGGTACCTAAAACCAGCGCGTCTACCAATTCCGCCAGGCGGGCAGTGGGCCGACTGTAGGGACTGCCCCCTGGCAGCGCCCCAGAATGGGGGCCCGCGCTCCGGCCGCCATGCTCGCCACGATCAGCGGAAGCCTGGCCCTGCTGGTGGGCCTGGCGGTGCTGCTGCTGCCCCTGCTGGTCACGGAGATGAGCCGCCCCCGCGACGCCCTCTGGGGCGCCGTGGTGCTGCTGCTGGGCCTGGTGCTGGTGACCAGCGCCGAGCGGCTCAGCGGCGCGCCGATGCTGGCGGTGCTCTGCGGCGGGCTGCTGATCGGCCGGCTGGGCAGCGAGGTGCTGCAGCTGCGCTGGCGCCAGCTCACGCCCGAGGAGCAGCAGCGGCTGGGCTCCAGCGAGCGCTGGCGCACGGGCGTCAGCCAGCTCACCACCACCCTGGCGAAGCTGCCGGCGGCCCTGGGCGAGACGGGCCAGGGCCTCGGCGCCGCCCTGAAGCGCCCCGCCAGGACCAAGCCTGCCCAGGGCAGCTCCGCCACGGGCAAGCGCTGGGTGCGGGCCGAACCCGGGGCTGGGGCCAAACCGGCCGCAGCCGCGGCCGACCAGCCGGACGCCCCCGCGCCGATACCGGAGCCCGCCGCGCCCGAGCCGTCACCCCCGCAGCCGGCGCCCCCTGCCACGGCCGCCGCGCCCACCGATGGGGCCCAAGCCGAGACTGTGGTGGTGAGCAGCTTCGCCGAGATCGAGGCGCTCGTCGCCGCCGAGCACGGGCTGGACCCCGCCGATGCCGCCACGGGCCCCGCCCCCGAAGCCCCCGGCCCAGCAGCCCGCAGCCAGGCGGGATAATCGGCGGTTGCTGCCCCAGGCGCCGTGACCGCCAGCTCCGCGCCCGCCTCCGACCCCGTCTCCTACAAGGACACGCTCAACCTGCTGCAGACGCCCTTCGCCATGCGGGCGAACGCCAAGCAGCGCGAGCCGGAGATCCAGGCGTTCTGGGCGGAGCAGCGCCTCTACGAGCGCCTCAGCCAGGAGAACACCGGCCCGGTGTTCACCCTCCACGACGGGCCGCCCTACGCCAACGGGGCCCTGCACGTGGGCCACGCCCTCAACAAGATCCTCAAGGACATCATCAACAAGACGGCCCTGCTGCAGGGCAAGCGGGCGCGGTTCGTGCCGGGCTGGGACTGCCACGGCCTGCCGATCGAACTCAAGGTGCTGCAGGGGCTGAGCGGCAGCGAGCGCGCCGCCCTCACCCCGGTGAGCCTGCGCCAGAAGGCCCACACCTACGCCCTGGAGCAGGTGGAGGGCCAGAAGTCGGGCTTCCGGCGCTGGGGCATCTGGGCCGACTGGGAGAGCCCCTATCTCACCCTGCAGAAGGACTACGAGGCCGCCCAGATCGGCGTGTTCGGGCAGATGGTGCTGGCGGGCCACATCTACCGGGGCCTCAAGCCGGTGCACTGGAGCCCCAGCTCCCGCACGGCCCTGGCCGAGGCCGAGCTCGAGTACCCCGACGGCCACACCTCCCCGAGCGTCTACGTGGCCTTCCCGGTGGAGCAGGTGCCCGCGGGGCTGGCGGCCCAGCTGAAGGCGGTGGGCCTCGAGACCGAAGCCCTCGGCCAGGCGGCCCACGGCGGCCGGCCGATCACCCTCTCGGTGGCGATCTGGACCACCACCCCCTGGACCCTGCCCGCCAACCTGGCGGTGTCGGTGAACGGCCAGCTCGACTACGCCATCTGCCGGGTGGAGGACAGCGACAGCCTCTCCAACCACCTGGTGGTGGCCTCCGAGCTGGTGGAGAGCCTGCAGGCCACCCTGGCGCTGCGGCTGGAGCCGCTGGTCACGGTCAAGGGCGCCGAACTGGAGGGGATCGTCTACCGCCATCCGCTGCTGGAGCGCCGCAGCCCGGTGGTGCTCGGCGGCGACTACATCACCACCGAATCCGGCACGGGCCTGGTGCACACGGCCCCGGGCCACGGCGTCGACGACTTCAACACCGGCCGGAAATACGGGCTGCCGGTGCTCTGCCCGGTGGATGAGGCCGGCACCCTCACGGCCGAGGCGGGCCCGTTTGCGGGGCTGAACGTGCTCAAGGACGCCAACGCGGCGATCATCGCCGCCCTCAAGGACGCCGGCGTGCTGCTGGCGGAGCAGGGCTACGCCCACCGCTACCCCTACGACTGGCGCACCAAGAAGCCCACGATCTTCCGCGCCACCGAGCAGTGGTTCGCCTCGGTGGAGGGCTTCCGCCAGCAGGCCCTCGACGCCATCGCCCAGGTGGAATGGCTGCCGGCCAGCGGCCGCAACCGCATCGAGGCCATGGTGGGCGAGCGCGGCGACTGGTGCATCTCGCGCCAGCGCACCTGGGGTGTGCCGATCCCGGTGTTCTATCACCGCGAATCGGACGAGGTACTGCTCAATGAGGCCACCCTCAGCCACATCCAGGGCCTGATCGCCGAGCACGGCGCCGACGTGTGGTGGCAGCGCGACGAGGCCGGCCTGCTACCGCCCGCCTACGCCGGCGAAGCGGAGCAGTGGCGCAAGGGCACCGACACCATGGACGTGTGGTTCGACTCCGGCTCCTCCTGGGCCGGCGTGCTCGGCGGCCTGGCGGGCGATGCCCCCCGCGGCGCCGGCCTCAACTACCCGGCCGATCTGTATCTGGAGGGGAGCGATCAGCACCGCGGCTGGTTCCAGAGCAGCCTGCTCACCTCGGTGGCCGTCAACGGCCAGGCCCCCTACCGGCGGGTGCTCACCCACGGCTTCACCCTCGATGAGAAGGGCCGCAAGATGAGCAAGTCGCTGGGCAACGTGGTGGACCCGGCGGTGCTGGTGGAGGGCGGCAAAAACGAGAAGCAGGAGCCGGCCTACGGCGCCGACGTGCTGCGGCTATGGGTGAGCTCGGTCGACTACTCGGCCGATGTGCCCCTGGGCCCGGGGATCGTCAAGCAGCTGGCGGACGTCTACCGCAAGGTGCGCAACACGGCCCGCTACCTGCTGGGCAACCTGCACGACTTCGATCCGCGGCCCCAGGCCGAGGGCGGCCACGCGATCCCCGTGGCCGAGCTGCCGCTGCTGGATCGCTGGATGCTGCAGCGCACCGCCGCCCTGATCGACAGCGTCACGGGCGACTTCGAGCGCTACGAGTTCTACCGCTTCTTCCAGGCGCTGCAGAACTTCTGCGTGGTGGATCTCTCCAACGTCTACCTCGACATCGCCAAGGACCGCCTCTACGTGAGCGGTGCGGCTGAGTTCCGGCGCCGCAGCTGCCAGACGGTGCTGAGCCTGGTGGTGGAGCGGCTGGCCGGCCTGATCGCGCCGGTGCTCTGCCACATGGCCGAGGACATCTGGCAGAGCCTGCCCTACCCCGTGGCCGAGGGCTCGGTGTTCGAACGGGGCTGGCCCACGGCGCCGGCCGACTGGCGCGCCCCGGACCTGGAGGCGCCGCTGGAGCGGATCCTGGAGCTGCGGGCCCTGGTGAATCGCCAGCTGGAGAGCTGCCGCAAGCAGGGCGGCAAGGGCCAGGAGCAGGAGGCGGCCACGGGCATCGGCGCCTCCCTGGAGGCCCAGGTGCAGCTGGAACTGGAAGCCGGCGAGGACACTGCCCCCCTGCAGGAGGCCCTGGCCCTGCTGGCCGCCAGCGCCCACCCGCAGGTCGACAACCTGACGGACTGGCTGCTGGTGTCGGCGGTGCGGATCGGCGGTGCGGCCCCGGCCGGCGTACTGGCGGAGGCCCGCGAGGGCGGCGTCACGGTGCGGATCGCCCGGGCCGAGGGCCAGAAGTGCGAGCGCTGCTGGCACTACGAAACCGACATCGGCAGCCACGCCGCCCACCCCAGCCTCTGCGGCCGCTGCGTGGCGGTGCTGGGCTGAGGGAGGGGCCCGACCGGGCCGGCGTGTCTAGGTTGGGCGCCAATCCTGGCGCCCATTGCTCGATGCTGGCCAGCACACCCTGGAGCGAGTGGATCCAGCGCTACGGCCAGAGCCACCAGCACCCGATCAACCAGGCCTGCCATCTGATCGGCATCCCGCTGATCGTGATCTCCCTTGGCCTGGGCCTGCTGGGCTTCGCCTGGCCCGAGTTCTGGTGGGCGGCCCTGGGGCTGTTCGTGCTGGGCTGGGCCCTCCAGTTCGCCGGCCACGCCGTGGAGGGCAAGCCGCCGGAATTCCTCAGCGATCCCCGCTTCCTGCTGGTGGGGGTGCGCTGGTGGCTGAGCAAGGTGACGCCTGGAACCGCGGCGCGCCGCTAGGGGCGTGCGCGGTTCGGACCCGGTGGTTCGGATCGAGCGATACGGCCAGCGTCACAGAGCTGGCAGAGAGCAAGGAGTCAGAGCAGCAGCGCCAGGCCCTCGGCGTAGCTGCCCACCCGCGGCAGGGGCGGTTTGCCGTGCCTGGCGAGCTCGTCTTCGGCGATGGCCGAGGCCTCCGGCAGGCGGTCGTAGGGGATCGACGGATAGGCGTGGTGCAGCGAATGGTGGGGCAGCCCTCCCATCAGGAAGTTCACCAGGGGCCCGGCCGCGATGTTGCGGGAGGTGTAGAGCTGGGTGAGCTCATAGGTGGTGCTCGGCCGCCACAGGCCGTGGTGCTCGATCATGCCCCGGGCCTGCATCACGGCCCCCACCAGCCGCTCCACCACCACCAGCATCAGCACCAGTTTCAGCACCTGACCCTGGCTGAAGGCCCAGGCGAACAGCAGCACCTGCACCACCAGGATGCCGATCAGATCAAGCCGCAAACCAGCTCGGAGCCTGGAGTGGGTGGCCCGCAGTTTCCAGCCGAACCAGAGCATCGAGAGGATCAGCTGCAGGCCGCCCAGCCCCAGCACGCTCCCCCAGAAGGGATGGCGGAAGTGCAGCTGCCGCAGCGGGCCCGCCTGGGCCGCCTCCTCAGCCGTGGGTTCGCGCCGCTCCGGATCGCGCAGGTCCATCCCGTTCATGCGGTGATGGAGCATGTGCAGGTTGCGGTAGGTGAGGTAGGGCCAGGCGATCGGCCAGCTCAGCACGCAACCCAGGGCCTGCTCCAGATCGCCCTGGTCGAGCAGGGTGGCGTGGCTGATGTCGTGGGTGGCGATCATCAGGAAGGAATAGAGCAGCGTGGCGCCCACCAGCCAGAGCAGCGCCAGCCCCAGATTCGGCTCGGCGTAGTACAGCCACAGGCAGGCCAGCGACGGCAGCAGCAACACCAGCACCCGCAGCCAGCCGAGCCCGCGGTTCACCGCAAACAGGGGCCGCACCGCGTCCTCGATGGCCTCGGTCATCAGGCGGTCGGCCCGCCGCTGCGCAGGATCCAGCGCAGCGGCCTGGCCGCCCTGGGCAGGAACAATCATCGTGACGGCGCCTGACGATCTGCTCCGACGCTAGGTCGCTTCAACGCAGCGGCAACCGCGATCGGCAGTTCCCCAGGTCCGCAGGGCAGGAGTGACCCGCCACTCAGCCGATGCCTGAACGGGCGATGTCGAGCACATCGGCCATCGCCCGGATCTGATCCGTGGTGGTGCCCAGCTGGCCGGCGCTGGCCAGTTCCACCCGCAGGTCGATGCGGGCGGGCTTGCCGGGGTTGGTGCGCACCCGGGCATCGCTCACGTTGATGCGGCTGTCCGAGAGGCGCGTCAGGATGTCCTTGAGCACCCCGACCCGATCGAGCACCGCGATACGCAGCTGCACGGGGTAGCGGGGACGGGCGCCATCGGCCAGGGGGTTCCAGCGCACCGGCAGCCGCCGCTCCACCGGCACCTGGGCCACATTGGCGCAGTCCTGGCGGTGGATCGCGATGCCGTGGTTGCCGAGGGCCACGCTGCCCACGATCGCCTCGCCCGGCAGCGGACTGCAGTAGCCCCCCAGGCGGCATTCCAGACCCTCCAGCCCCAGGATCGGGCTGCGATCGATGGCGGGACGGAACCGCAGAGGAACATCACGGGGCAGGCCTCTCTGCTGCGGACCTGTCCGGCTTCCAAGGGAAGGGCAGATGGCGATCGGCACCCTCCCGCGACACTAGAACTCACCCATGCCCTGTACTTGAGCGTTGCTCAATGTGAGACCCCCTCCTAACGTCACCCCATTACGGAGCACGTCTCATGGCGCTCTTCTCACGTGCTCCACAGATCTGCTCCAGCCAGACACGCCGGATGCTGCGCCGGATGATTCTCGCCAGTGGTGCGCTCGCTGCGCTGGCCATGGGAACTGTGCAGGCGCAGGCTGGCGGCAGCGAGAAGGCCTTCATCCGCAACCACACGGATCAGGAGGTGACGTGGGGCCCGTGCCCGGCCTTCCTCCCCAAGGGCTGCGGCCTGGCCGTGCTGAACGGTGACCCCGCCAAACCGAACGCGGATGTGCTGTTGAAAGTGCCGGGCGGCAGCGTGCTGGCCCATCACAAGCACACCTCGCCCGAGCGCATCGTTCTGCTCTCCGGCGAAATGACCGTTCGCTACGACGGGCAGCAGGCCGTGCGCCTGCGCCCCGGCACCTATGCCTACGGCCCGGCTGGCCTGGCCCATGTGGCGACCTGCGTCAGCAAGCACCCCTGTGTGCTGTTCATCGCCTTCATCGAACCAGTCGACGCCATCCCCGTCGCCCACTGAATCGAGATACACGCGATCGTTCAACCATGACAGTGGCTACTGTCCAGCGTCATGTCGCCTCAGACTTGAGTGATGCCGCTGCGATCGGCAAGGAGCAACGTGCTGACAACAAATAGCCTCGCAACAAGATTCATCCGTTTCAAGGCTGTGCAATTACCTGGTCATTGCGCACAAATATGCCAATGCCTCAATGGCACGAGTCGTTGCCTGAAGCAGATGTCAGTCATCAAGCTCTCTGCAATAGTCACCACTGCCGCATCTCTGCTGCCCGCCGCGGCTCTGTTGGGCACACAGCAACCCGCCCTGAGCCAGCCGCAACCCGTAGTGGCGCCTGCCCATGAGCACCTGGAGCCCGTCCAAGGCCCCACACACACGCATGGGGTACTCACCGTGAAGCGCCTTGGGGCTCAACCACTCGGACAGGACTTCAACGCTCTGCAGGGCCGGGAACTGAGGCTGCGGGAGCTCACGATTGCCCCTGGCGGCAGCATCGCCCTGCATCAACATGATCAACGACCTGGCGTCGCCTACATCCTCCAAGGGCAGATGACAGAACGGCGGGGCCCCACGTTCAGCCCTCGGGTGATCGGCCCCGGCGAGGTGGCCTTTGAAGCCTCGGGCATCACCCACTGGTGGCGAAACGAAGGCACCACTCCCGCCAAAGCGCTGGTGCTGGACATTGTTCCTCTGGGGACGCCCTGAAGAACGAATAGCTGATACAGCGCGCAGGAGCCGCAAAAGGGCTGAACACAAAAGCGTTAACGACCCATGGGAATGATGAAGGAATGACCACAAAAAGGGTACGCAGTCATGCCGTCCGTCAGAGCACGTGTGGGTGTGCAAGAGCCGCTTACAGCACCCGAAGACGTCAGGCAGGGTCCCATGCCCCTCTCACATCGTCGTGTGCTTCAAGCTGCCGGAATCGCTGCCGGCACGATCGCGGCGCCCAAGCTGATGCCTGGTGTCGCCAAAGCCGCCGACGCCATGGTGCCCACGCTCAAGCAAAGCCTCAATGCCTACCCACCACCTGGCGATCCGCTGAAGGCATTACTGGAGCGCAACGAGACGTTCAGCAAGGCCTGGCAGGCCCTGGGAGATGACATCAGCCCACAGGAACGGATGGCCCTGAAAGCCTCGATGCTCGAGCAGGGCTGCCAGAACGATCGGTTGGCGCTGGATGAAGGACAACATCCGTGGGCGGCCCTGATCAGCGGCGCCGATGCCCGCGTGGCTCCCGAATGGATCTTTGCTGCCTGCTCAGGCGAACTGTTCCAGGTGCGGGTAGCAGGCAACAGCACCTTTGACGACGGCATTGCCTCGCTCGCATACGCCGTAGCTGTTCTGGAGGTGCCCTTGATTCTGGCGTCGGGGCACAGCGGTTGCGGCGCGGTCAAAGCCGCCATGGTCACCAAACTTCTCACGCCGCTGCTGGAAGATCTGGCCAAACCGATCCGCTCCTCACTGAAGAGCCGCGATGATCTCACCCAGGCGATTGAGGGCAAAGCACACTATGCGGCCGGCCAACTCACCAAGCGCAGCGCCGTGCCGAAGAGGCCAGATCAAGTGGCAAAGTGATGATCAAGAGTGCCTTCTTTGACATCAAGAGCGACAAAGTGAGCCTACTTGACTGACCACGAAGCTCAATCAGCGCTAGGTCAACCAATCCCCGTCCGGGCGATGTCGAGCACATCGGCCATCGCCCGGATCTGATCCATGGTGGTGCCCAGCTGGCCGGCGCTGGCCAGTTCCACCCGCAGGTCGATGCGGGCGGGCTTGCCGGGGTTGGTGCGCACCCGGGCATCGCTCACGTTGATGCGGCTGTCCGAGAGGCGCGTGAGGATGTCCTTGAGCACCCCGACCCGATCGAGCACCGCGATGCGCAGCTGCACGGGGTAGCGGCGACGGGCGCCATCGGCCAGGGGGTTCCAGCGCACCGGCAGCCGCCGCTCCACCGGCACCTGGGCCACATTGGCGCAGTCCTGGCGGTGGATCGTGATGCCGTGGTTGCCGAGGGCCACGCTGCCCACGATCGCCTCGCCCGGCAGCGGACTGCAGCAGCCCCCCAGGCGGTATTCCAGGCCCTCCAGCCCCAGGATCGGGCTGGCGCTGCCGGCCTCGGCGTGGTGATGGGGTAGCGGCGGCGCGGCCTGGTCGGCCTGGGCCGTCACGCTGCGGGCAAGCTCCTCATTGCTGAGCACCGGGGCCGCGGCCTGGGTGCTCAGCCGGATTTCCTCCCGAAGGCGGTTCACCGCCTGCTGCAGGGTGACGCCGCCGAAGCCGATGGCGGCCAGCAGATCCTCGGTGCCAACCAGGTTGCAGCGGCGCGCCACCTTGGCGATCGCCTCGCCGCGCAACAGGGCATCGAAGCCATCGCGGCCCAGTTCCCGCTCCAGCATCTCGGTGCCCCGCAGGATGTTCTCCTCGCGGTGGCTCTTCTTGTACCACTGGCGGATGCGATTGCGCGCCGTGGGGGTAGCCACGAAGTTGAGCCAGTCGAGGCTCGGATGGGCGTTCTTGGCCGTGATGATCTGCACGAAGTCGCCGTTCTGCAGCGGCGTCGGCAGGGGGCAGAGGCGATCATTGATGCGCACCCCCTGGCAGTGGTTGCCGACCTCGGAGTGGATGCGATAGGCGAAGTCCACGGCCGTGGAGCCCTTGCGCAGCCCCACCACGTCGCCGCTGGGGGTGAACACGAACACCTCCTCGTCGAAGAGGTCTTCCTTGATGGAGGCCAGGTAGTCGCTGCTGTCCTCGGAGCCGCCGTCCTTCTGCCAGTCCACCAGCTGCCGCAGCCAGTTGAACCGCTCGGCGTCATTGCCGAGGGCGGCCGGGGAGCCACCCTCCTTGTATTTCCAGTGGGCGGCGATGCCGTATTCCGCCACCTGGTGCATCTCGGCGGTGCGGATCTGCACCTCGATCGGCCGGTGGCGGCCGATCACGGCCGTGTGCAGTGACTGGTAGCCGTTGGGTTTGGGCAGGCCGATGTAGTCCTTGAAGCGGCCGGGAATGGGGCGGAAGGTGTCGTGCACCACCGCCAGGGCCCGGTAACAGCTCTCCAGGTCGGGCGTGAGGATGCGCAGGGCCGCCACGTCGTAGATCTCGTGGAAGGCCTTCTGCTGCGACTGCATCTTGCTCCAGATGCCATAGAGGTGCTTGGGCCGTCCGCTCACATCGCAGGCGCCCAGCCCGGCCACCACCAGCCGCTGCCGGAGCAGCTCCACGGTGACCGCCAGCCGCTCCTCGCGCTCGCTGCGCTTGGTGGCCACCTGCTGCTTGATCTCCCGGTAGGCCTCGGGCTCAAGGATCTTGAAGGCGAGGTCCTCCAGCTCCCACTTGAGCCGGCCGATGCCGAGCCGGTTGGCCAGGGGCCCGTAGATCTCGCGGGTCTCGCGGGCGATGCGCTGCTGCTTCTCGGGCTTGAGGGCCCCGAGGGTGCGCATGTTGTGCAGCCGGTCCGCCAGCTTCACCAGCACCACGCGGATGTCGCTGGCCATGGCCAGGAACATGCGGCGCAGATTCTCGGCCTGGGCTTCGGTCTTGTTGGTGAAGTGGATGCCGCCGAGCTTGGTGACGCCCTCCACCAGGGCCCGCACCTCGGCGCCGAAGTGGGCCTCGATCTGCTCGGGGGTTACGTCGGTGTCCTCCACAACGTCGTGCAGGAAGCCGGCGGCGATCACGCTGGCGCTGGCGCCGATGTCGCGCAGCAGATCCGCCACCGCCACCGGGTGAATGATGTAGGGCTCGCCGCTGGCCCGCACCTGGCCGTCGTGGAGCTGGAAGGCGAAGTCGAAGGCAGCGGCCAGCAGCGCCTCGGTGTCGGTGGGGCAGGTCTCGCCTTGGCCCGGCGGCACGTGCTCAATGCAACAGCGCAGCCAGTCCGGCAGGGGGATGCCGTAGTCGTCGGGGCAGCGGATCGGGCGCCGGTTGGGGCTGGTGATCGGGTCGGTGGTCGTGGCCGCTGGGGGGCCAGCGGCCAGGGCGGCAGGGTCCACGGCAGACGGCCCGCCGGCCGAAGCAGGCGAGGCTCCAGCCAGGGAGGGCTCGCCAGCGTGGGCCACGGCATCGCACGGGAGAGGGTCGCGCCGGACGGCCTCGCCTGGGGCGCCGCCGCGTGGGGCGCCGTCGCGCTGGTCAACTTCCGCCGTGTCGGGCGCCGCGTGGAGCATGGGAGCCTGCGGATTGATCCATGGTATTCAGAGACCGCAACACTCGGGCGGCTGGCCCTACCGGCCGCCAAGCTGGGCGCCAGCCCATGCCTGGTCCGATGGCCGCCGCCTTCCCCTCCGGCCCCGGCCACACCCGCCACCAGGGACCGGTACTGGACCTGCAGCAGCTGCTGGTGCAGTACCCCGGTGCCGCCGCCCCCACCCTCGACGGCCTCGATCTGCGCCTGGCGGCCGGCGAGAGCCTGGCCCTGGTGGGCCCCTCGGGCTGCGGCAAGAGCACGGTGGCGCGGGCGGTGCTGCAGCTGCTGCCCACCGGCAGCCGCTGCGAGGGCGGCCTGCTGCTGGCGGGCCAGGATCCGCGGCAGCTGCGACGCGGACCGCTGCGGCGGCTGCGGGGCGAAGCGGCCGGCCTGGTGTTCCAGGACCCGATGACCCGGCTCAACCCGCTGCTGACCATCGGCGAGCATCTGGCCGACACCCTGGCGGCCCACCGCCCGGCCTGGACACGCCGCGAGGTGCGCCGCCGGGCCGAGGACCTGCTGGCGCGGGTGGGCATCAGTCCGGAGCGCTACGGCAGCTACCCCCACGAGTTCAGTGGCGGCATGCGCCAGCGGCTGGCGATCGCCCTGGCCATGGCCCTGGAGCCGCCGCTGGTGATCGCCGATGAACCCACCACCAGCCTGGATGTGTCGGTGGCGGGCCAGGTGATGGCCGAACTCAGCCAGCTCTGCCGCGAGGCCGGCAGCGCCCTGCTGCTGATCAGCCACGACCTGGCCCTGGCCGGCCGCTGGTGCCAGCGGATCGCGGTGCTCGACCAGGGACGGCTAGTGGAGCAGGGCCCCGCCCGACACCTGCTGACGGCGCCGAGCTCCCCCCTGGCCCAGCGCCTGGTGGCGGCGGCCCGCGCCCGCGAGGGCGGGGCCACTCCGGCGGCGCCGGCCCAGGCGCCGGTGCTGCTGGAACTGGAGCAGCTGCGCTGCTGGCACGGCCTGCCCTCACTGCCCTGGAACCCCCGCTGGCTCAAGGCCGTGGACGGGGTGAGCCTGACCCTGCGGCAGGGGGAGACCATCGGCGTGGTGGGGGCCTCGGGCTGCGGCAAGAGCACCCTCTGCCGGGCCCTGATGGGCCTGGCGCCGGTGCGGGGCGGGGCCGTGAAACTGCAGGGCCAGGACCTGCGCCAGCTGCGCGGCCGGCCACTGCGCCGCGCCCGCCGCCGCATCCAGATGGTGTTCCAGGACCCGCTGGCCTGCCTGAACCCGGCCATGGCCGTGGGCGAGGCCATCGCCGATCCGCTGCTGATCCATGGCCTGGCCAGCCAACCCCAGGCGCGGCAGCGGGCCCGGGAGCTGCTGGCGGCCGTGGGGCTGAACCCGCCGGAGAGCTTCGAGAACCGCCTGCCCCGCCAGCTCTCGGGCGGCCAGCAGCAGCGGGTGGCGATCGCCCGGGCCCTGGTGCTGGAGCCCCAGGTGCTGCTCTGCGACGAGAGCGTGAGCATGCTCGACGCGGAGGTGCAGACCGAGGTGCTCGCGCTGCTGCACCAGCTGCAGCAGCGCCTGGGGCTGGGGATGATCTTCGTGACCCACGACCTCTCGGTGGCCAGCGGCTTCTGCCAGCGGGTGATCGTGCTGGAGGGGGGCCGCATCGTGGAGGAGGGTCCGGGCGAGCGGCTGCTGCGCGCCCCCCAGGCCGCCATCACCCGCACCCTGGTGGACGCCTGCCCGCGCCTGCCGGAGCTGGTGTGAGATGGCGATGACCCTGCCCGCCAAGCTGCGCCGCCTGCTGCAGCTGACGCTGCTGGTGAACCTGATCGGCATCGCCGTGGCCCTGGCGATCTGGCTCTACGGCCGCGAGATCGGCCTGGTGAACGGCGTGCGGCTGCAGCTGGCCTCCCTGATGCCCCGGGCCCTGGTGCTGCCGGTGCTGGGACTGCTGGGGGGTGCCGTGGCCGGGGGACTGATCACCCTGCTGGAGCCCGCCGCCAAGGGCTCGGGGATCGTGCAGGTGATGCTGTTCCTGCGGGGCTGGCCGATCCCCATGGGCTGGCGGGTGGCGATCGTGAAGCTGCTGGCCAGCGGCATCGCCATCGGCAGCGGCATTCCGGTGGGGCCCGAGGGGCCCTCGATCCAGATCGGCGCCTCCGTGGCCCGGGAGAGCGCGCGGGCCACCGGCGCCGAGCACCATCACCAGCGGGTGGCAGTGGCCATCGGCAGCGGTGCCGGCCTGGGGGCCGTGTTCCACGCGCCCCTGGGGGGGCTGGCCTACACCATCGAGGAGCTGCTCAAGCACGCCGACGGCCGCACCAACGCCCTGGCGGTGGCGGCCACCTTCGCCACCATCGCCTGGACCAGGCTGCTGGCGAACCTGCCGACCCTGCACCCGATCCTGCACAACCTGGCACCGATCGTCCAATACCCCAGCAGCGTCAACGAGTTCCGGCTGGCGGACCTGCCGCTGCTGGTGCTGCTGGGCGCCCTGGCGGGCGTGCTGGCGATGCTCTACCAGCGCTGGATCCAGGCCCTGCGCCGCCGCTTCATCCGCTGGCAGCTGCCCAGCTGGCAGCTGCTGCCGCTGGTGGGGCTGGCGGTGGGGGCGGGCTGGTCGCTGCTGCCCAGCGCCTTCGACAACCCCGATGGCCTCTACTTCGACGCCCTGCTGGGCATCGACACGGCCCCCCGGGCCCTGCTGGCGCTGGCGGTGCAGGCGGCGGCCACGGCGGTGGCGGTGGCCGCCGAGGCACCCGGCGGCTTCCTGGCGCCGGCCCTTGTGGTGGGGGCCTCCCTGGGCACGCTGCTGCAGCAGGTGTCCCTAGCCCTGGTCCACGACGCCCCCGCCAGCCTGCTGTTCGCCGGCGCCGCCGCCTTCCTGGGAGCCCTCACCCGCACGCCGCTCACGGCGATCCTGCTCACCTTCGAGCTCAGCAAGAACTACGCCCTGCTGCTGCCGATCGGCTTCTGCGCCCTCACCGCCATCGCCGTGGCCGATCTGTTCGAGCGCGAGACGATCTTCGAGCTGCTGCGCAAGGAGGCGGAGCTGGAGCTGCTGGCGGCCAGGCGACCGGAGGCCTGAACCAGGCCCGGTCGGGCGGCTGCGGTACCGGGTCGGGCGTCAGAGCCGGCGCCGCAGGGCCGCCAGCAGCTTCTCGAACACCTCCGGCAGCGGCGCCTCACACACCAGCCGCTCGCCGGTGATCGGATGGTCCAGCCCCAGCTGGACGGCATGCAGGGCCTGGCCCGGCAGCTCGACCGGCAGCTTGCGGCAGCGGGAATACACCGGGTCACCCACGATCGGATGGCCGATGTGGGCGCAGTGCACCCGGATCTGGTGGGTGCGGCCGGTGTCGAGCTTGAAGCGCAGCAGGGCGTAATCGCCCAGGCGCTCCACCAGGGTCCAGTGGGTGCAGGCGTGGCGGCCGGTGCCGTCGTGCACCACCGCATACTTCTTGCGATCCACCGGATGGCGGCCGATCGCGCCCACGATGGTGCCCCGATCCGCCGCCGGCTGGCCGTGCACCACCGCGAGATACTCGCGCGAGGCGATGCGCCGCTGGATCTGCACCTGCAGCTTCACCAGGGCCTCCTGGCTCTTGGCCACCACGATGCAGCCGGTGGTGTCCTTGTCGAGGCGGTGCACGATGCCGGGGCGCATCTCGCCGCCGATGCCGGGCAGGTCGGGGCAGTGGTGCAGCAGGCCGTTCACCAGGGTGCCGTCGCGGTTGCCGGGGGCCGGGTGCACGGTGAGGCCGGCGGGCTTGTTGAGCACGATCAGATGCACATCCTCGAACAGCACATCGAGCGGCATCGCCTGGGGCACCAGGTACGGCAGGGGCTCCGGGGGCGGCATCCAGAGCTGCACCTCATCGCCGTGGCGCAGGGGGGTCTTGGCCCGGCCCGTGGTGCCGTTGACGCGCACGTAGCCGGCGTCGATGAACTTCTGGATGCGGGCGCGGCTCTGCTCGGGCCGCTGGGCCACCAGCCAGCGGTCGAGCCGCATCGGCAGGGGCTTGGGGTAGGAGAGCGTGAGCAGCTCGCCCTCCCCCTGACCGAAGCGGTCGTCGCCGTCCGCGCTCATGGCTGGGGCTGGGGCTGGGGCTGAACTTGGCCGTTCACCGGCAACTCCAGGGCGATGGGCCCGAGCACCCCGCGGCGGAAGTCGTCCAGCAGGCGCTGGGCCATGCGGGCGGTGTCGCCGCTGGTGTGGCGGGCGGCGGCGGCCTCCAGCCAGGCGGCGGCATTGGGGATGACAGGGCGCTGAAGAGCCTCGAGCTTTAGGGGCTCGGACGGAGGAGCCTCACGTTGAGGCGGCTCGCATGGGGTCGCCGGGGGCTGGGGCGCCTGGGATTGAGTCTCTGGGGATTGGAGCGCCTCGGCTTGGGGCACCGAGGCTTGGGGCACCGAGGGTTGGCCACCCGAGGAGTGAGCCCCGGCGGGCTCCACACCCCCCTCGAACCCGCCTCCAGGAAGCTGTACAGGCCGTACAGAATCGACGGACAGCTCCGGAGAGGCCTCCCCATTCCCCAGCGGCTCCACCACCACGCCGTAGCGCCGCTCCAGCAGCCCCGCCGGCACGCCGGCCGCCTCCACCGGCTCCAGGCCCGCCAGCAGCTGCACGAAGGCCATGGCCACCGCCTCGCCGTCGTAGGCGGCCTGGCCGATGTCGTCGCAGAGGGCAAGCCGCAGGGCCGCCAGCTGGTCATCCAGGCGCGGCGGCAGCACCCCGGGGGCATCGAGCAGGTCCAGGTCCTGGCCGAGGCGCACCCAGCGCAGACTGCGGGTGACGCCGGCGCGGCGGGCGCTGTCCACCACCTTCTGGCGCACCAGCCGGTTGATCAGGGCCGACTTGCCCACATTCGGGAAGCCCAGCATCAGGGCGCGCACGGGGCGGGGCTTCATGCCGCGGCCGCTGCGGCGGGCGTTGAGGGCCTCGCCGGCGCGGATCGCCGCCTGCTGCAGCTGTTTCACGCCCGTGCCGGCCCGGGCGTCGCACCACCAGGGGGTCTGGCCGCGGGCGCGGAACCAGGCGTCCCACTGGGCGCGGGCGGCGGGGCTGACCATGTCGCGGCGATTGAGCACCAGCAGGTGCGGCTTGCTGCCGATCCAGCGCTGCAGGCGCGGATGGCCCGTGGCGAGGGGGATCCGCGCATCGCGCACCTCGATCACCAGGTCCACCTTGGCCAGGTTGTCGGTGAGGGACCTCTCCGCCTTGGCGATGTGGCCCGGATACCACTGGATCGACGGGGCCGCAGCGCTGAGCAGACCGGCGGCGAGATCAGCCGCCATCAGGGCACCACCAGCACCGGACAGGGCGCCAGCTGGATCACCCGCGAGGCGGTGCTGGGGGCCTCGTCGGCCTCGAGGCTGAGGCCGCGGGTGCCCATCACGATCACATCGGCGTTGATCTCATCGGCCACATCGCAGATCACGAAGGCCGGCTTGCCCTGGCGCTCCAGCACCTCGCAGCTCACGCCCTGCTCGGAGAAGCGGCTGCGGGCCTGCTCCAGCAGCTCGGCCACCGCCAGGGGGTCGTCCTGATCGGGCTCCACCACCGAGAGCACCACCAGCCGGCTGCCGTGCTGCTGGGCGAGCTTGAGGGCCGTGGTGGCGGTCTCGGCCGCCTGGCGGCTGCGGTCGATCGGGAAGAGAATCGTCTCGAACATGGCCATCGGGCCGGTCATGTCCCTGTCTAGACGGACGCCGGGCGGAGTGGCAGGAGCAGACCCGGGAGCAGAGCAGGGAGCGGAGCAGGGAGAAGAGCAGGGAGAAGAGCCGCGCCCGCCTGGCCCGGAGGGCCGCAGGGTAACCTCGCCCCAATTTCCCTTGCGTCTCCACCCCATGGCGAAGCGCTCCCTGGCCAGCCTCTCCGCTGACGATCTGCGCGGCAAGCGCGTGCTGGTCCGGGTCGACTTCAACGTTCCCCTCGATGACGCCGGTGCCATCACCGACGACACCCGCATCCGCGCCGCCCTGCCCACCATCAACGACCTGGTCGGCAAGGGCGCCAAGGTGATCCTGGCGGCCCACTTCGGCCGTCCCAAGGGCCAGGTGAACGAGGGCATGCGCCTCACCCCCGTGGCCGCCCGCCTCAGCGAGCTGCTGGGCAAGCCCGTGGTGAAGACGGACAGCTGCATCGGCCCCGATGCCGAGGCCAAGGTGGCCGCCATGGCCGAAGGCGATGTGGTGCTGCTGGAGAACGTGCGCTTCTTCGCCGAGGAAGAGAAGAACGAGGCCGATTTCGCCAAGCAGCTGGCGGCTCTGGCCGATGTGTACGTGAACGACGCCTTCGGCGCCGCCCACCGTGCCCACGCCTCCACCGAGGGCGTCACCCAGTACCTGAGCCCCTCGGTGGCCGGCTACCTGATGGAGAAGGAGCTGCAGTACCTGCAGGGCGCCATCGATGAGCCCAAGCGTCCCCTGGCCGCCATCGTGGGCGGCTCCAAGGTGAGCTCCAAGATCGGCGTGCTCGAGGCCCTGATCGACAAGTGCGACAAGGTGCTGATCGGCGGCGGCATGATCTTCACCTTCTACAAGGCCCGCGGCCTGGCGGTGGGCAAGAGCCTGGTGGAAGAGGACAAGCTCGAGCTGGCCAAGGAACTCGAGGCCAAGGCGGCCGCCAAGGGCGTGCAGTTGCTGCTGCCCACCGATGTGGTGCTGGCCGACAACTTCGCCCCCGACGCCAACAGCCAGACCGTGTCCATCAACGCCATCCCCGATGGCTGGATGGGCCTGGACATCGGCCCCGACTCGATCAAGGCCTTCCAGGAGGCCCTGGCCGACTGCAAGACCGTGATCTGGAACGGCCCCATGGGCGTGTTCGAGTTCGACAAGTTCGCCGCCGGCACCAACGGCATCGCCCACACCCTGGCCGACCTGAGCGCCACGGGCTGCTGCACGATCATCGGCGGCGGCGACTCCGTGGCCGCCGTGGAGAAGGTGGGCGTGGCCGACAAGATGTCCCACATCTCCACCGGCGGCGGCGCCAGCCTCGAGCTGCTGGAAGGCAAGGTGCTGCCCGGCGTGGCCGCCCTCGACGAGGCCTGAAGACCGGAAGCGCAACCGTTGCCGTTGCCAGGGCCCCCGAGGGGGCCCTTTCTCGTGGGCCCTGCTGCGAAGCAGAAGAGTCCTACGGGGTGGCAGAACGGCCCGTGGGAGCCTCGGGTCGGCTGCTGGAGGCCTCAGGCAGAGGAACCCCCAGCCGCTTGAACAGGGTGAGGGTCTCCTCCCGCTCCCGGACCATCAGCGCGCGGTAGGCCACCCGTTCCTGCTGGTTGCAGGCTCCGAGCGCCTTGAGGTCGGTCGCCGCCTCGATGCAGCGCAGGCCATCCCGGAGGATCGCCTGGCGGGCGGTGTGGTTCCGGCGCTCCTGGGCCTTGCGGGCCGTGAAGAACTCCTTCTGCTGGGCTGGGGTGAGCTGGATCCGCACGGGCTTGGCGCCCTGCGCCGGTGGAGCGGCCAGTGGCGTGGGCTGGGCCGTGGGGGCCGTCTGGGCACGCAGGGGCGCGGAGGCGAGAAGCACGGCCCCGAGCAGAGCCGAAGCCAGGGCAGGGTGCAGGCCCCTGAAGGCGTGGGGCGTCATGGGGGATCGGGGGAGGG
>NZ_JAGQBX010000026.1 GCF_024345855.1 Synechococcus sp. GreenBA-s
ACCGCACCGTGATCGTGGGCCTGGTGGCGACCCTGGGGCTGGTGTTCGCCCTGGTGTTCTGGTTCGTGCGCCTGCAGCCCGCCCAGGCGGCCCCGAAGCCCCTGCCATGACTCCCCTTCCCGACCGCACCGTGATCGTGGGCCTGGTGGCGACCCTGGGGCTGGTGTTCGCCCTGGTGTTCTGGTTCGTGCGCCTGCAGCCCGCCCAGGAGGCGCCGATGCTCTGGCGTCAACAGCCCCCCGCGGCCCAGCGGGGGCTGATCTGAGGCCAGCACGAACCGGGGGCTGGCCGGATCTGGGAGACAATGCCGACCGTGCGGCCTGCTCCGCCGGGTCCCCTGACTGCTGCCGTGGATCGCACTGCGTTGCCAAGCAATGAGTCGCCGAGCTCTGAGTTACCGGAGCCAGCGATGGAGCCCCCCGAGGCCCTGGCGGAGCCGCGGCGGCTCCATCCCCTGCCGCGGGGCCTGGTGGAGCTCTACGGCCTGCTGGCCGTGCTGTTCGTGCTGGTGCCGGAGTGGATGGCCGGCGGGGCCCTGGCGGGCCTGCGCGAAGGGCGCGTCGGCAGTGAGCTGCCGGTGGCCTCCGGAGCCTGGCGCCGGATCCCGGAACTGCGCCTGGCCTCAATGACCCTGGCGGAGCTGCGCCAGCTGGCGGGCGCGTGGCAGCTGCGCGGCTACGGGCGCCTGGATCGCGAGCAGCTCACCGCCCGGCTGCTGCGCCGGATCCAGGCCAGTGGCCGAAAGCCGCTGTGATAGCTTCTTTCTTGCCGGGGCGTAGCGCAGCTTGGTAGCGCACCACTTTGGGGTAGTGGGGGTCGCAGGTTCAAATCCTGTCGCTCCGATTGCAATCACCGGCCCACAGATCAGTCCATCAAACAGATGACAACTTCCCAACCGCCTTCCCCAGGCGGTTTTTTTGTGAGCGGTTTTTTTGTGAGCGGTTTTTTTGTGAGCGGTTTTTTTGTGAGCGGTTTTTTTGTGGGCGGTTTTTTTGGGCAGTTCTGTGATCGTTCTGTGGGAGCGTTCTGTGGGAGCGGGTTTGTTGAGCAGTTTTCTGCGTAGGTCTTGCGGGCAGGTTGATCTGGTCTGCCGCGCTGACCGAATGATCTGACGGGGTTGCCGGATCTGGAGCCGGACTTGTCGGCCTGCCGGGATCATCTGGGCCGCGGATCGCAGCCGGATTCAGGTGAGCCGGGTGCTCACGCCGTAGCAGGCGAGCCAGCGGTTGACGCGGGGCCGCAGCTCGGGCGGCACCTCCTCCAGCAGCTGGCCCAGTTCCATGGCACCGAGCCGCCGCAGATCCCGCACATCGACATGCCAGAGGGCCTCGGCCTCGCGGATCAGGCGCGCCCAGGTGCGAGTGTCCTGCCAGCGCCGCACCTGCTCCCGCAGGCGCGTGCCCCGGTGAAACCAGTGGGAGGGGGATCGCCTCACCATCGCCACGGCGTGATGCGTCCAGCTTGACCCCCACGGGAGCGGAGCGGGCCAAAGCGGCCGATCAGCTTCGGATTACCGAAGAGAATCGGAGCCGTTCGGCGAGGGGGCTGACACCGCCAGAGATCATCCGGCGAGCGGGCTTCCTCAGGCGGAGCGACGCCGTCCGGCCCCCTGGGGCTCCACGGGCACCACCGGGAAGGGCAGCAGCGCCGCCTCCCGCTCCGAGAGCCGGCGGCTCCAGGCGCCGCTGACGGGCTCGTTCCAGCGGAAGCCCGCCTCGCGGGCCTTGTGGCGCTCCTCATAGGAGAGGCGGGCCCGGTAGAGCTGGCGGGGCTCCAGGCCCGCCTGCAGCAGCCCCTCCAGCTCGGCGCAGCGCTCGAACACCTGGGCCAGGTAGATGCAGTCGGTGAGGGCGCGGTGGGCGGCCCAGACCGGCACGCCATAGGCCAGGGCCAGATCCCGGACCGAGGGGGTGGCCCGCAGGTTGCGCTCGGCCGGCCAGCGCAGGTCGTCCATGCTGCAGAGCCAGGGCTTGCGGATCTCGGGCAGCTCGCCCCGGCCGAACCACTGGCGATCGAAGGCCGCGTTGTGGGCGAGCACCACGTCGGCGGCCTCCAGCATCGCCTCGAAGCAGGCCAGGCCCGATCGCCAGGGCTGGGGCAGCCGGCTCACGGCGGCCGGGATGCCGTTCACCGCCTCGGCGGGGTTGTTCTGGCAGGGGATCAGGAACGACACCTGGTTCAGCACGGCCCGGTGGGGCACGTCGAACAGCACGGCGCCGAGCTCGATGCAGCTGTGGTGCTCGGGATCCAGGCCGGTGGTCTCGGTGTCGAGGATCAGCAGGCGCTGGGGGCAGCGGGGCTGGCCGCCGCCGGCCACGAACGAAGGGAGCTGCACGGGCTCCGCCGCAGGCAGCGCCGCGGCTGGGGGTGCGGTCTGGGGCGCCGCCGCCGCCGCTGCTGGCGCGGCCTGGACCAGCGCGGCTTCGCTCGTGTCCGAGTGATGCTCTGGTGCCGGCGCCTCGGGTGGGCCCGCGGCGTCCTCGCCGGGGGCCCGATGGTCCGGCAGGCCAGCGGAGGGCTCTGCAGGCTCCGGAGGGAGGGCCTGCTCCGAAGGGGTGGCCGGCTCCGATGGAGTGGCTTGTTCCGCAGGGAGAGCCTGCTCCGCACGGGTGATCTGCTGCGCAAGGGTGATCTGCTCCACCGGCGCGGCCCGTTCCAGGGTCGCCACCAGCGAGAGCAGGTCGGTCTGCTCCCACACAGCCTCAGCCTGCTCTGGAAGGCCTGAATCGGGTGGGGCGGGGCTCGCCTGCCGCTCCGGCTGCTGATCCCCCGCGCTGGCCATGGCCCTGTCCTGAATCGCGCCATGATCCCAGGCCAGGCAAGCCGCTGCCTAGGCTGGCCCCACTCCAGAAGCTCCCCGTGGCGAAGGCCCTTGGCGTCGGCGATCGCGCTCCCCTGATCGCCCTGGGCGACCAGGCCGGCATCGAGCGCCGCAGCGATCAGCTGGGGGGCCGGCCGCTGGTGCTGTTCTTCTACCCGAAGGACGACACCCCCGGCTGCACCATCGAGGCCTGCACCTTCCGCGACAACCACGCCGCCCTCACGGCCCTGGGCGCCGAGGTGTGGGGCGTCAGCGGCGACGATGCCGCCAGCCACCGGCGCTTCGCCGAGCGCCACGGCCTGCCCTTCCCCCTGCTGGCCGACGCGGGCAACCGCCTGCGCCAGGCCTTCGGGGTGCCCAACAGCCTGCTGGTGCTGCCCGGCCGGGTCACCTACGTGATCGATGGCGCGGGGGTGATCCGCCACGTCTTCAACGACCTGCTCAACGCGCCGGCCCACGTGGCCGAGGCCCGTCAGGCCCTGGAGGCCCTGCAGAGCGCATGAGCCCCAGCCCCCAGGCGGGCAGCTGGCGCCAGCAGGGCAGCCTCTGGGTGCTGACGCCGCCCCGGCCCAGCGCCCTGGTGGAGTTCATCGGCGGCAGCTACCTGGCCGCCACACCCCAGCTCAGCTACCGGCGCCTGCTGGAGGCCCTGGCCCGCCAGGGGCTGATGGTGCGGGCCTGGAGCTACGTGCCGGGCTTCGACCACCAGGCCCAGGCCAATGAGGCCTGGCGCGCCTTCCGCCAGGCCCGCGAGCGCCAGCCCCTGGAGCTGCCTGGCGGCATCCTGCGGCTGGGCCACAGCCTGGGCTGCAAGCTGCACCTGCTGGCCCCGGACAACGGCCGGGCCTGCAGCGGCCTGGTGGCCCTGAGCTTCAACAACTTCTCCGCCGAGCGCTCCGTGCCGCTGCTGGCGGAGCTGGGGCCCCGGCTGGGATTCAGCAGCGAGTTCAGCCCCTCGCCGGAGGAGACCCTGCGGCTGGTGGGCGCCCACTACCGCCAGCCCCGCAACCTGCTGGTGCGCTTCAAGGCCGATGGCCTCGACCAGAGCCAGCGGCTGCTGGCGGTGCTGCAGGCCCGCAGCGGCGACCGCTCCCGGCTGGTGGAGCGCCCCGGGGATCACCTCACCCCGGCCAGCGCCGGCCTGCGCCAGAACCTGCTGGGCAGCTGGGCCGACGATCCCCAGCGCCAGCGGGAGATCGACGCCCTGGCCGAGGGCATCCAGCGCTGGCACGCCGGCGGGGGCTGAGCCCCCGCCGGGCGGTCGCCCTGCCGCCGTCAGACCCGCAGGGCGTCCAGCACCGAGCGATCCTCCAGGGTGGAGGTGTCGCCGCTCACCTCCTGGCCAGAGGCCAGGGAGCGCAGGATGCGGCGCATGATCTTGCCGCTGCGGGTCTTGGGCAGGGAATCGGTGAAGCGGATCTGATCGGGCTTGGCGATCGGACCGATCTCCTTGCCCACATGGGCCCGCAGCTCCGCAACCAGGGCGTCATCGCCCGTGCGGCCGGTCTCCAGGGTCACGAAGGCCACCACCGCTTCACCCTTGAGCTCATCGGGGCGGCCCACCACGGCGGCCTCGGCCACGGCCGGGTGGCTCACCAGGGCGCTCTCGATCTCCATCGTGCCCAGCCGGTGACCGCTCACGTTGATCACGTCATCCACCCGGCCCATCACCCAGAAGTAGCCGTCGCCGTCGCGGCGGGCGCCATCGCCGGCGAAGTAGAGGTAGCTGCCGTCGGCCGGGCGGATCTCCTCCCAGTAGCTGCGGCGGAAGCGGTCAGGGTCGCCGTGCACGGTGCGCATCATCCCCGGCCAGGGGCGCCGGATCGCCAGGTAGCCCCCCTGGTCCGCCGCCTGGGAGACGCCGTTGTGATCCACGATGTCGGCGACGATGCCCGGCAGGGGCAGGGTGCAGGAGCCGGGCTTGGTAGGGGTGGCGCCGGGCAGGGGGCTGATCATCACGCCGCCGGTCTCGGTCTGCCACCAGGTGTCCACCACCGGGCAGCGGCCATGGCCGATCACCTGCTGATACCAGATCCAGGCTTCCGGGTTGATCGGCTCGCCCACGGTGCCAAGGATCCGCAGGCTGCCCATGTCGTACTGGTCGGGCACCTCGCGGCCGCTCTTCATGAAGGCGCGGATCGCCGTGGGGGCGGTGTAGAAGATCGTGACAGCGTGCTTCTGGATCACCTCCCAGAAGGCCCCGGGCTTGGAGGGGCGCGGCGCCCCCTCGTACATCACCGTGGTGGCGCCATTGGAGAGCGGGCCGTAGACGATGTAGCTATGGCCGGTGATCCAGCCCACGTCGGCGGTGCACCAGTGGATGTCGTCCTCGCGGATGTCGAAGATCCACTGGAAGGTGAGGTGGGCCCAGAGGTTGTAGCCGGCGGTGGTGTGCACCACGCCCTTGGGCTTGCCGGTGGAACCGGAGGTGTAGAGCACGAACAGCCGGTCCTCGCTGGCCATCGGCTCGGCGGGGCAGTCGGTGCTCTGGCCATCCACCAGCTCATGCCACCAGAGGTCGCGGCCCGACTCAAAACCCACCTCCTGGCCGGTGCGGCGCACCACCAGCACGTGCTCCACGCTGGGGGCGGCGCCATCGGCGAGGGCCTCATCCACCGCGGGCTTGAGCGCAACGGCCTTGTCCTTGCGGAAGCCGCCATCGGCGGTGATGACCGCCTTGGCCTGGCCGTCGATCAGGCGATCACGCAGGGCGTCGGCGGAGAAGCCACCGAACACCACCGAATGCACGGCACCGATGCGGGCGCAGGCCAGCATGGCGATGGCGGCCTCGGGCACCATCGGCATGTAGAGGGCCACCAGGTCGCCCTTGCCGATGCCCAGGGCCTTGAGGGCGTTGGCGGCCCTGGCCACCTCGGCGTGCAGCTCCCGATAGGTGAAGCGGCGCACATCGCCGGGCTCACCCTCCCAGATCAGCGCGGTCTTGTCGGCGCGAGGACCGTCCAGGTGCCGATCCAGGCAGTTGTAGGAGAGATTGGTGCGGCCGCCCTCGAACCACCGGGCGAAGGGCGGGTTGCTCCAGTCGAGCACCGTGCGGAACGGCTCGAACCAGTGCAGGTGCCGGCGGGCCTGCTCGCCCCAGAAACCGTCGGGGTCGGCGTCGGCCTGGGCCACAAGGGCGCGGTAGGCCTCCAGGGAGCCGATGCGAGCCGAGGCCGCCAGCCCCGCCGGGGGCTGGAACACCCGCTGCTCCTGCAGCACCGATTCGATGGTGGCATCACTCATGGCGACGGGGGCGCGGGGGTCGGCGAGCTGCCATTCAAGCGAGAAACGGGCCCCGGACACTCCGCTGTAACGGGCCGGGGTCGCCGCGCCGCTGCCAGGGGCCGCCGACCGGGTCGGCCCAATGCAACGGCATCGCGTTCATGACGTGGGCAGAGACTCGCGCTGCCGTGCCGTGCACCGCGCTGACCCAGGCCCGCGCTGACCCAGGATGGTTCGATGGCCCGACCCGCCGCCTGCCTGTTCGACCTCGATGGCCTGCTGCTCGACACCGAGCCGCTGCACGCCCGGGCCTGGCGCGAAGCCGCCGCCCACTTCGGCCGCCAGCTCAATGCGGCGGAACTGATGCAGCTGCGGGGCCGCCGCCGCCTCGACTGCGCCGAGCAGGTGCGCGGCTGGATCGCGGGGGCATCCGAGCAGGCAGCAGGCGCGGTCAGGAGCGATCCGCCGAGTCTCGAGGCCCTGCTGGCGGTGCGCCAGCCGATCGCCGAGGCCCTGCTGGTGCATGCCCAGCCGATGGCAGGGGCGCCTGAGCTGGTGCGGCGCTGCGCCGAGCTGGCGATCCCGATGGCCCTGGCCACCAGCAGTGCCCGAGCCGCCGTGGCCCTCAAGGCCGCGCCCCACCCCTGGCTGGAGCTGATCAGGGTCCGCGTCCATGGCGACGATCCGGAGCTGCGGGAGGGCAAGCCGGCGCCGGATGTGTTCCTGCTGGCGGCGGCGCGGCTGGGCCAGGCGCCCGGCAGCTGCTGGGCCTTCGAGGACTCGCCCGCCGGCGCCAAGGCGGCCGACGCGGCCGGCTGCCGCGTGCATGTGCTGCTGCCGGAGGGCGGCGATCCGGCGGCCTATCCCGTGGGGGTGCGCTGGCTGGACTCGCTGCGGGAGCTGGTGCTGTGAACCCCGCTCAGTACAGCCGGCTCAGCACGAACTCCGGCAGGGCCAGCAGGGCACTGCGGCACTCGGAGGCGGGCAGCCAGGTGAGGGCCTCGCGGGCCTCGTTGGCGAAGCCCTCCGCCAGCAGCCGCGAGCGGGGGATGGCCTCACTGCCCCGCACCAGCTCCAGGGCCTGCTCGAGATCGCCCTCCTGGCTGAACTCGCGCTCGATCAGGCCCGCCAGGGCCGGTCGCTCCTGCAGGGCATAGAGGGCGGGAGCGGTGAGGTAGCCGCTGGCCAGGTCGCTGGCGGCGGGCTTGCCCAGCTGCTGATCGCTGCCGGTGAAGTCGAGGATGTCGTCCACCACCTGGAAGGCCAGGCCCAGCTGGCGACCAAAGCGGTAAAGCGCATCGAGCTGGGACTCAGCCAGGCCGCTGAGCACGCCGGCGGCGCGGGCGCTGTTGGCGATCAGCGAGGCCGTCTTGCAGTAGCTCTTCTCGAGGTAGGTCTCGAAGCTCTGGCCGGTGTCGTAGCGGAACAGGCCCTGGCGCACCTCGCCATCGGCCAGATCCATGATCACGCGGCTGAGCAGCTTCACCACCTCGAGGTCGTCGAGGTTGGCCAGGTGCCAGCTGGCCTGGGCGAACAGGAAATCACCGGCCAGCACCGCCACCCGGTGGTTGAAACGGCTGTGGACCGTGTCCACGCCGCGGCGGGTGGAGGCCTCATCCACCACGTCGTCGTGGACGAGCGAGGCGGTGTGGATCATCTCGGTGATCTCCGCCAGGCGCCGGTGGCGGGCGCTGAGCTCACCATCGGGCGAGAGGGCCCGGGAAATCAGCAGCACGATGCCGGGCCGCAGGCGCTTGCCACCAGCACTGAACAGATGCTCGGCGGCGGCCTGCAGGATCGGGTGACCTGCGCCGATCAGGCTGCGCAGATCGCTGAGCAGGGCCTCCAGGTCGGCCTCGACGGGCTGAAGCAGCTCTGCGACCGTTGCCATGACCCCCTGCGGTGGGCCGATCCTAGAAGGCGCCCGCGGCTGGCCGGGAGTGCTGGGCCACCCGGACCAGGGCCTGGCGCTCCGAATCCCGCCACAGCAGCCCCTCGCTGCTGGTGTGAAGCCCCAGCAGGCGGCCGGCGGCGCGATCGAAGCAGGCGGGCTCGGCGCTGGTGAAGAAGCGGTGGCGCGGCACCTGGCCCAGGTGCCGCGCCACGGCCGGGGCCGGATCCACCACCGCCAGGGACGGTCCCACCAGGCGGCGGATCGCCTCGATCACAAAGGGGTAGTGGGTGCAGCCCAGCACGATCGTGTCGGCGCCGGCGGCGAGCATGGGCCCCACGAAGCCCTGCAGCAGCGCCTCGCAGTCCGGCCCCTGCAGCTCGCCCCGCTCCACCAGGTCCGCCAGGCCGATGCAGACCTGCTCCACCACCTGCACATCGGCGGCGTGGCGGCCCACGGTGGCCCGGTAAAGGCGGCCCTGGAAGGTGGCCGGCGTGGCCATCACGCCCACCACCCCGGAACGGGTGAGCGATACGGCCGGCTTCACCGCCGGCTCCAGGCCCAGGATCGGCACGCCGGGGAAGCGCTCGCGCAGGCCGTGCAGGGCCACAGCCGAAGCGGTGTTGCAGGCCACCACGATCGCCTTGCAGCCCTCGGCCACCAGGAAGTCGGCGATGGCCTCACAGAAGCGGCGGATCTCGGCGCTGGTGCGGTTGCCGTAGGGCACATGGGCCCGGTCCGCCACGTAGACCGTGGATTCGCCGGGCAGCTGGGCCACCAGCTCCCGCCACACGCTCAGCCCGCCCACCCCGGAATCGAAGATGCCGATCGGGGCCCCGGGCCGCCGCTCCGCCCGCTCGACTGGCCGAGGGCGGCTCATCGGCCGCCGAGGTGGTTGAGCAGACCGGTGGCGATCGCCACGGCCAGGCGGCGGCGGAAGCCGGCATCGGCCAGGCGGGGAGCGTCGAGCGATCCGGTGACGAAGCCCATCTCCACCAGGGCCGAGGGCATCACGGTGCGGCGGATCACGAAGAAGCGGCCCGGCCGCACGCCGCGGTCGGGGGAGCCCGGTGAGATGGCCACCACCTGCTCCTGCACGGCCTGGGCCAGGGCGCGGGACAGGGAACTCTGGAAAAAGAAGGTCTCGATGCCGTTCACATCCGGGCGGGCCATGCTGAGGGCATTGGCGTGGATGCTCAGGAACACATCGGCGCCGCTGTTGTTGGCCAGGGCCACCCGCGGTGGCAGGTCCACATCCACCTCGGAGGTGCGGGTCAGCAGCACCTGCACGCCGCGGGCCTGGAGCAGCTGGGCCACCTGCAGGCCCACATCCAGCACCACATCGGTCTCGCGCAGGCCGCCGATGCCCACGGCCCCGGGATCGGGGCCGCCATGGCCCGGATCGAGTACCACCTTGAAGCGGCCCCGGGGCACCTGGGGCAGGCTGCCGGCGTTGACCGAGCCGCGGGGCACGAAGGCGGTGGCCGGCGGACCCTGGCGCCAGGTGGGCGCGCTCGGGGCCTCCACATCCCCTTCCCCCAGGGGCACCAAGCCGGCCCCCAGGGCCTTGAGATCCATGCGCCAGCGGTCCCGGGCGGTGCCCACCAGGCGCAGGTCCGCCGGGTTGATCGGCGTGCCGGGCTGGAACTCCAGCACCAGCCGGGTTTCGTTCGGGGTGGGCTTGCCGATGCGCACCTGGCGCACCAGGCCGGCCCCCTGGATGGTGCGGGTGCGGAGCGGCGCGCCGGGCAGATCCACCCAGATGCGCGGACCGGAGCGGCCGCGGCCGGCCTCGTAGAAGGCCTGGATCTGGATGTCGGGGGAGGTGCGCAGCTCCAGCTGCCCCTCGCGGCTGATGCGCCAGGCGCCCAAGGCGCTGCCTGCCCAGGCCGGCAGGGCCGAGAGCAGCGTGGCCAGGCCCGCCACCAGGGGGAGACCCGCCGCCAGCAGGGATCGACCGCGCACGCTCACCGGCTCAGAACAGGGCGGGACGGCGGTGCTGAAGGCTGGGCATCTGGGCCCTCACCCGCTCGCGGTGCACCGGATCGATCGGCGCCACCGCCAGACCCGGAGCCACCCCCGCATCGGCCAGCACCGTGCCCCAGGGGTCGATCACCAGGGCGTGACCGTGGGTCTGGCGGCGGCCGCCGTGGTTGCCGGTCTGGGCGGGGGCCACCACATAGGCGGTGTTCTCGATCGCGCGGGCCTGGAGCAGCACCTGCCAGTGGTCCTTGCCGGTGAAGGCGGTGAAGGCGGCAGGGATCATCAGCACGTCGGCGCCGGCGCCGGCCAGGTGGCGGTAGAGCTCAGGAAAGCGCACGTCGTAGCAGATGGACAGGCCCACGCGGCAGAGGCCCGGCACCTCCACCACGGGGGGCAACTCACTGCCCGGCTGCACCGTGGCCGACTCGCGGTAGGTGTTGCCGTCGGGCAGGTCCACATCGAAGAGGTGGATCTTGTCGTAGCGGGCCAGCAGCTGGCCGTCCTTGCCCACCAGCTCGGAGCGGTTGAGGGTGAGCCGCTCGCCGGCGGGCACCGGAAAGCCGCCGCCCAGCAGGGTCACCTGGTAGCGGCGCGCCATGGTCACGAGGAAGCGGCTGCAGCGCTCCGCCAGGGCCGGGGCCAGCTCCAGCCGGCGCTCGTCGTCGCCCATGAAGGCGAAGTTCTCGGGCAGGCCCACCAGTTCGGCGCCGCGGCGGGCGGCCAGCTCGATCTGCTCCTCGGCGGCGGCGAAGTTGGCCTCGGGATCCGGCGTGCTCGTGAGCTGCAGGGCTGCCGCCAGAAAGCTTGTCACCGCTGGAGTCTCGCTGTCGGCGGCACTGTAGGGGAGCCGCCGCGGCCAGCCCCCGCACCCGAGGGCCGGCCGCGGCAGAGGTCAGACCAGCTGGAGCACGCCCGGGCTGGTCTGGGTCGGCACCACCTGCAGGCTGTCCACGGCGGCGCAGCAGGCGAAGTCGGCGTCGTGGTTGCCCAGGCCGATCAGGCGCTGGCCGTGGCTGGCGGCCCGCAGACAGGTCTCGGGGTCGTGGCGCCACTGCTGCCAGAGGGCCAGGGCCGCCAGGGCCTCGTCGTTGCCGGTGCTCACCCCCACGTGGGGCGCCACCGCCAGCTCGGTGGCGGCCGAGATCACGGCCCCGGCCGCCAGGGTGTCCTCCAGGGAGTAGTCGCCCTCCCAGCCGCTGCCCACGATCCACACCCGCTGGGCGCCGGCGGCGATCAGCCGCTGGGCCACGGCGGCGCGGTTGGGCAGGCAGGCGGTGAGCAGCAGCGGCACGGCGCGCACCGCCGCCAGGGAGCGGGTGCCGTTGGTGGTGCTCATGAAGATGCGCTTGCCCCCCACCAGCTCCGGCGTCACGGCCAGGGGCGAATTGCCCAGCTCATAGCCCTCGACGCGCTTGCCGCCCCGCTCACCGGCCCGCAGGCGCCGCTCGGCGGGCCAGGCGGCCGCGGCCGCCTCCAGCTCGCCGAGGTCGGCGAAGGCCTGGATGGCCTCGGCGCCGTTGCGCAGCGACCAGGCGATGGTGGTGGTGGCCCGCAGCACGTCGATCACCACGGCGGCATCCGGGCCGCCCTCGACCGCCGGACGCACTGCCGGAACGGCTTCGGAGGTATGGAAATAGGAGATCTGCACGGCCGCCGCCTGGGGATGGGTGGCCACCGTAAGCAGCCGGGCCGGCAGCGGGCTGCGCGCTGGGGCCGCCGCGGCCGAGCAGCGCCGAAGGCGATCCCGACGCGCCCGCAGGCGCCCGCCCGCCTGCGTCACAGTGGCCGGATCCCCTCTCCCGCACAGGCCGGCCCATGGCAGCGCCCCTGATCAGCCAGCGCAGCCGCCGGGACCTGCGCGGCTTTCTGGAGCTGCTGGAGCAGCGGGGCCGGCTGCGGCGCATCACCGCCCCGGTGGATCCCGATCTGGAGCTGGCGGCGATCGCCGATCGGGTGCTGAGCCTGGGGGGTCCGGCGCTGCTGTTCGAGAACGTGATCGGCAGTTCGATGCCGGTGGCGGTGAACCTGCTCGGCACCCAGGAGCGGGTGCTGTGGAGCATGGGCATGGAGCGGCCCGAGGAGCTGGAGTCCCTCGGTGAACGGCTGGCGCTGCTGCAGCAGCCGCGGCCCCCCAAGGGGCTCAAGGAGGCCGCCCGCTTCGGCGGGGTGCTCTGGGATGTGCTGAAGGCCAGGCCGGATCTGGACCTCACACCCCCCTGCCACCAGCAGGTGTTCAAGGGCGAGGCGGTGAACCTCGATGCCCTGCCGCTGCTGCGGCCCTGGCCGGGGGATGGCGGCCGGATCATCACCCTGGGGCTGGTGATCACCAAGGACCCCGAAACCGGCACACCCAACGTGGGCGTGTACCGGCTGCAGCAGCAGTCGATCAACACGATGACCGTGCACTGGCTGAGCGTGCGCGGCGGTGCCCGCCACCTGCGCAAGGCGGCGGCGATGGGCAAGAAGCTGGAGATCGCCATCGCCATCGGCGTGCATCCGCTGCTGGTGATGGCGGCGGCCACGCCGATCCCGGTGCAGCTGAGCGAGTGGCTGTTCGCCGGCCTCTACGCCGGTGAAGGCGTGCGGCTGGCCAAGTGCAAGACCGTGAACCTGGAGGTGCCCAGCCACAGCGAAGTGGTGCTCGAAGGCACGATCACGCCCGGCGAGGAGCTGGCCGACGGCCCCTTCGGCGACCACATGGGCTTCTACGGCGGCGTCGAGGACTCCCCCCTGGTGCGCATCCAATGCGTCACCCAGCGGCGCGATCCGATCTACTTCACCACCTTCAGCGGCCGGCCCCCGAAGGAGGACGCGATGCTGGCGATCGCGCTGAACCGGATCTACACGCCGATCCTGCGCCAGCAGATCCCGGAGATCGTGGATTTCTTCCTGCCGATGGAGGGCCTCAGCTACAAGCTGGCCGTGATCGCCATCGACAAGGCCTACCCGGGCCAGGCCAAGCGGGCGGCGATGGCCTTCTGGAGCGCCCTGCCCCAGTTCACCTACACCAAGTTCGTGGTGGTGGTTGACAAGAGCATCAACATCCGCGACCCGCGCCAGGTGATCTGGGCCATCAGCGCCCTGGTGGATCCCCAGCGGGATCTGTTCGTGCTGGAGAACACGCCCTTCGACACCCTGGATTTCGCCAGTGAGCGCCTGGGGCTGGGCGGCCGGCTGGCGATCGATGCCACCACCAAGGTGGGCCCGGAGAAGCGCCACGACTGGGGCGAAGCCCTGGAACGGCCCGCCGAGCTGGAGGCCCGCCTCGATGCCCGCTGGGCCGAGCTGGGCCTGGACGACCTGGGCGATGCCGCCCCCGATCCGGCCCTGTTCGGCTACACGCTGGAGCACGTGCTGGAGCGGCTGGCGGTCGATCGGGCCCAGCGCTGAGATGCTGCGCCGCAGCGGGGTGCAGGCACTGCGGGCCGCCCTGGAGCTGGCGGCGGGGGATCCGCGCCAGTGGCGCTCGGTGACCGCCATCGCGTCCGCCCAGGACCTGCCGGCCCCGATGCTGGAACAGCTGCTGCTGCAACTGCGGCGGGCCCAGCTGGTGGAGGCCCGGCGCGGGCGCCTCGGGGGCTACCGGCTGCGCCGGCCGGCGCGGGAGATCGCGGTGGCGGAGCTGCTGGCGGCCGTGGGGGCGATGCCCGACCTGGGGGGCCGGGGACCCCAGGTCGGTGCCGGTGCAGCAGGCACTCCTGCCTCAGACCGAGCCGCCTCAGGCAGCGCGCCATCGGAGAACGGCCCGGATGCGGGCCCTCCCGCCGGCGATCCCGAGGCCCAGGTGCTGCTGGCCCTGGAGCGCCGGCTGCAGCGCGCCCTGGAGCGGGAACTGCTCGCCCTCAGCCTGGAGGAGCTGCTCTACGACCTGCGCAGCTGGCGGGAAACCCTCGCCAACGAGGGCGGCCTGATGCTCGGCTGAGCCGGGCCGTCACCCCCCGACCAGGCTCTGGCGCCGCAGCCAGACGCGGATCAGCTTCTCGTCCATCAGGCCGCTGCGGGCGATCGGCGCCTCGTTGCAGCGCTCGAACAGCTCCAGCAGCGTGGCCGCCGGCACGCTGTAGCCGCGCTCGGCGGCGATCGCCTCCACCTCGTCGGCGGTGCAGACCTCATTGAGGCGGGCGCGCAGGTCGGCATCGCCCTGGATCAGGCCCAGGAACGCGAAGACGGCCTCAAGCTGGTGGGCCATGGAAGAGCGGCAGGGCGCCCTCGTGGTAGCGGCGCCGGCGGGGCGGCGCCACCGGCTAGCGAGGAGCCGACGGACCATGCCGCAGGATTGGCCTCCAGGGAGTGCGATGTCTCTGGCCTCCGCTGCGCTGTGCCATGGCTGACGCCCCCTACCTGATCGTGCTGGCCCTGCTGGAGCAGGACGGCCAACGGGCCATGCCGCTGCAGGGCCTGTCGCTGCGGGAGCCGTTGCCGCCCGATGGCGATCCCGGGGAGGCGGGCCGGGCCCAGGCCCTGGAGCTGCTGCTGCGGGTGTGGCAGCGCAGCGCCACGGCGCCCCTGCGCCAGGCGGCGGGCGACCGGAGCCTGCTGCTGCTCACCGTGCCGATCGAGGCGCTGCAGGAGCAGGTGCCGGCCCTCAAGGCCCGCTGGATCGCCACGGGCGACACCGCCACCCTGCTGGAGGAACTCCGGGCCCTGGCGGGCGGCCTCTGGAGCCTGGGCATGGAGCCCCGGGGTCCCCTGCACTTCCTGCCGCTGGCCTGAAGGGCCCCCGCCCGGGGCGCTCCATAGGATCCCCGCACCGGATTCCCTCCCGCCTTGGCCCATCCCGCCGCTGACGCCAGCCCGCTGACCCTGCCGGGAGGCGGCAGCCTGCGGGGCACGGTCACGGTGCCGGGCGACAAATCGATCTCGCACCGGGCCCTGCTGTTCGGCGCCATTGCCGAGGGCACCACCCGCATCGAGGGGCTGCTGCCGGCCGAGGATCCCCTCAGCACCGCCGCCTGCCTGCGGGCGATGGGGGTGGCCGTCTCGCCGATCGAGGCGGGCCAGCCGGTGACCGTGCAGGGCGTGGGCCTCGATGGCTTCCGGGAGCCGGAGGACGTGCTCGACTGCGGCAACTCCGGCACCACGATGCGGCTGATGCTGGGCCTGCTGGCGGGCCGCGCCGGCCGCCACTTCGTGCTCAACGGCGACGCCTCGCTGCGGCGCCGGCCGATGCGCCGCGTCGGCGGACCGCTGGCGGAGATGGGCGCCACGATCGCCGGCCGCGACGGCGGCAACCTGGCGCCGCTCGCGATCCAGGGACGCCGGCTGCAGGGCGCCACGGTGCGCACGCCCGTGGCTTCGGCCCAGGTCAAGAGCGCCATCCTGCTGGCGGGCCTCACCGCCGACGGCCCCACCACCGTGATCGAGCCGGTCCAGAGCCGCGACCACAGCGAGCGGATGCTGCGGGCCTTCGGGGCCGAGCTCGTGGTGGGGGGCCCGGGCCACACCGAAGTCACCGTCACCCCGGGCGCCGTGCTGCGGGGCCAGGACGTGATCGTGCCCGGCGACATCAGCTCCGCCGCCTTCTGGCTGGTGGCCGGCGCCATCACCCCCGGCGCCGAGCTGACGGTGCAGAACGTGGGCCTCAACCCCAGCCGCACCGGCATCCTCGAGGTGCTGGAGCAGATGGGAGCCCGCATCACGGTGCTCAACGCCCGCGATGTGGCCGGCGAGCCCGTGGGCGACCTGCAGGTGAGCCACGGGCCGCTGCAGGCCTTCACGATCGGCGAGGAGCTGATCCCCCGGCTGGTGGATGAGATCCCCGTGCTGGCGGTGGCCGCCTGCTGCGCCGAGGGGGTCAGCCGCGTCACCGGGGCCGCCGAGCTGCGGGTGAAGGAGACCGACCGACTGGCGGTGATGGCCCGTCAGCTGGGGGCCATGGGCGCCCGCATCGAGGAGCACGCGGACGGCCTCACGATCCAGGGGCAGACGGCGCTGCACGGCGCCGAGGTCGACAGCGAGACCGACCACCGGGTGGCCATGAGCCTGGCGGTGGCGGCCCTGATCGCCAGCGGCAGCACCCGGCTGCATCGCCCCGAGGCGGCGGCCGTGTCGTACCCGACCTTCTGGGATGACCTCGAGCGCCTGCGGGGCTGAGGGGGCCGCTGAGCTGGCAGGGCGGCCCTGCAGGCCTCAACCGGCGACAGCCTCCAGCTCGGGATGCCGCGGCACCAACTGCTGCACCCGCCGGCGCAGCTCCTCCAGCAGCATGGCGATGGCGGGATGCTCAGCCAGGTCGCGGCGCACCACCAGGGCCTCGCCGTTGCGGAAGCCCAGGTCCCACTCCAGTCGGTGCAGGGCCGGGTTGAGACTGGCCATCAGCGGCGTGGCGTAGGTGAGCGTCACCCCGTCAGCCGTGCGGCCATCCCAGCTGGCGCGGTCGTAGCGGGCCATGCGCACGGGGTCTGTCCACAGACCCTGGCGGCGCAGCACCGACTCCATGTGGGGGTACCAGCCCTCCGGCAGGGCCAGGCTGGGGAAGCGGTCCAGGTCGGAGCGGCTGATGCCCCGGATGCCGTTGAGCGGGTGGTCGGCGCTGGCCATCAGCCACACCGGCGCCCAGTTGAGCGGCACCACCACGCAGCCCATCGCCTCCTCGCTGGGCAGGTCGATCGGGCTGCTGGTGATCCAGGCATCGATGATCCCCTGCTCCAGCATCGCCAGGGGCAGGAAGCGCCCCATCCGATCACCGGGGCCGATGGTCCAGCCGGGCGGAGGCGGCGTGGCCAGCAGGGGGGCAGCGATGTAGCCGACCTCCAGCCGCAGCGGCCCATGGCCCGCCAGCCGGTAGTGCTGATGCACCAGGCGCTCCATCGCCAGCAGCTGATGGAAGCGCGAGAGCTGCCATTCCTGGCCGACCCGCTGGAGCCGCAGGTCAAACACCTTCAGCACATGGGCCACCCGCCGGCTGATGGTGCTCTGGTTGCAATGGCACAGGGCCGCGGCCTGCTGGCCGGTGCGCTGCCAGATCAGCAGATCGAGGGCCTGCAATTCCTCCGGGCCGATCACAGCAACCCAGCTCCGACTCGCCTCAGCACGGGATAACCATCCTCGGCTCAGGAGCGCGCGACAACGCTCCAGGGTTACCGCATGCGAGGTATCCGGCAACCAGTCCCCAACCCCGATCCAGCGGCGCCGTTGCCGCGGCCCCGTTCCAGCCGCCCAGGTCCAGCCGGCCAGCCCCGGTAGATTCCCGGCCAGCCGCCCGCTGCCGCCGATGCTCGCCGTTGCCGTCCTGGCCGCCGGAAAGGGCACCCGCATGAAGAGCGAGCTGCCCAAGGTGCTGCAGCCGATCGCCGGCGCCACCCTGGTGGAGCGGGTGCTCTCCAGCTGCGAGGCCCTGGAGCCGGAGCGGCGCCTGCTGATCGTGGGCCACCAGGCCGAGCGGGTGGAGCAGTCCCTGGCGGCCCACGGCGGCCTGGAGTTCGTGCTGCAGCAGCCGCAGCGGGGCACCGGCCACGCCGTGCAGCAGCTGCTCGAACCCCTGGCCGGCTTCACGGGGGAGCTGCTGGTGCTCAACGGCGACGTGCCGCTGCTGCGCCCCCAGACCATCGCCGAGCTGGTGGAGCGGCACCGTTCCAGCGGCGCCGCCGTGACCCTGCTGAGCGCCCGCCTGGCCGACCCCACGGGCTACGGCCGCGTGTTCGCCGATGGAGCCGGCAATGTCTCGGCGATCATCGAGCACCGCGACTGCACCGACGCCCAGCGCGACAACACCCTCACCAACGCCGGTATCTACATCTTCGACTGGCCTCGGCTGGCCGCGGTGCTGCCCCAGCTGCGCGCCGACAACGACCAGGGCGAGCTCTACCTCACCGACACCGTGGCGCTGCTACGGCCGGCCATGCACCTGGAGGTGGCCGATGCGGATGAGATCAACGGCATCAACGACCGGCTGCAGCTGGCCCAGTGCGAGGCGGTGCTGCAGCAGCGGCTGCGCCAGCACTGGATGCGCGAGGGCGTGACCTTCGTGGATCCGGCCAGCTGCACCCTCAGCGACCGCACCGTGTTCGGGCGGGATGTGCTGGTGGAGCCCAACTGCCACTTCCGCGGCGCCAACCAGATCGGCGAGGGCTGCCACATCGGCCCCGGCTCCCTGCTGGAGAACGCCAGCCTCGGCCGCAACGTGGAGGTGCTCTATTCGGTGGTGCGCGAGGCCCGCGTGGCGGACGACTGCGCCATCGGCCCCTTCGCCCAGCTGCGCCCGGGCGCCGACCTGGCCGCGGACTGCCGCGTGGGCAACTTCGTGGAGATCAAGAAGAGCCGCATCGGCGCCGGCTCGAAGGTGAACCACCTCAGCTACATCGGCGATGCCGAACTCGGCGAGCAGGTGAACGTGGGGGCCGGCACGATCACCGCCAACTACGACGGCGTGGCCAAGCACCGAACCGTGATCGGCTCCGGCAGTAAGACCGGTGCCAACAGCGTGCTGGTGGCACCGATCGAACTCGGCGCCAACGTGACCGTTGGGGCCGGCTCCACCCTCACCAAGGACGTGCCCGCCGGCGCCCTGGCCCTGGGCCGCGCCCGCCAGCTGGTCAAGCAGAACTGGCAGCCCCCCCAGGCCACAGCCGACGCTGAAGCAGCCCCGCCAGCAGCAGCGCCAGGGCCGCACTGAGCAGCACCGCCAGGATCTGGGGGCCGGCCAGGGGCGCCAGACTCAGGAGACGCTGCAGCCCCGGCAGCGCCAGCACCAGCAGCCAAAGGCCCAGCCCAAGGCCGGCGCCCACGGCCGTGATCGGGCTGCGGGGATCGCCGTTGAGCCACACCAGCCCCCCGCCGGCCACCAGCAGCAGCGCGAACACCAGGCTGCGCTGCACCGCCACGGCGTCGGCCCCGCCGAGCAACCCGCTGGCCAGACCGGTCGCGGCGGGCCAGTTCAGCAGCGCCAGGGCGGCCAGGGTCACCAGTCCGCCCTGGATCAGGGCGCGGTGCCAGGTGGCAGGCCCGAACAGAGGTGCATCGGGCCGCCGCGGCGGCTGGCGCAGCAGCCTGGGACTGCCCGGCAGGGCCTCGAACACCACCGTGCAGGCCGGATCGATCACCAGGTGCAGCAGGGCGATGTGGACGGGCAGCAGGATCAGGGCCTGGCCCGGCAGCAGCAGGGGCACCAGCCCCAGCACGGCGATCGGCAGGTGCACGGCCAGGGTGTAGCCCAGGGCGCGGTGCAGGTTGGCATCCACCCGGCGCCCCAGGGCCAGGGCCTGCACCAGGTCGCCGAAGGTGTCGTTGAGCAGCACCAGATCAGCGGATTCACGGGCCACGGCCGTGCCGCGCTTGCCCATGGCCACGCCGATGTCGGCGGCCTTGAGGGCCGGGGCGTCGTTGACGCCATCGCCGGTCATGGCCACCACCTCCCCCGCCGCCTGCAGGGCGCGCACCAGCTGCAGCTTCTGCTGGGGCATCACCCGCGCAAACACCGGCGCCGTTGCCGCGGCCGCGGCCAGGGTTCCCGGCGTGAGCGACTCGAGGTCGGCGCCGCTGAGGACGGCGCCCGCGGGCAGACCGGCCTGATCGGCGATGGCCCGCGCCGTGGCCGGCCCATCGCCGGTGATCATCACCACCCGAACACCGGCCGCCTGGGCCGTGGCGATCGCCGCCGGCACGTCCGGGCGCAGCGGATCGGCCAGGGCGATGAACCCGAGCGGCTCGAACAGGAAGTCGTGCACCTGCTCGGGGGGCTGGCCGGCGGCACTCGCCGCCTGCTCGGGGTGCAGCTCCGGATGCAGCGGCGCCCCATCCAGGCCGCGGGCCACCGCCAGCACCCGCAGCCCCTGGCGGGCCAGGCCGTCGGCCGCGGCCAGCCATGCAGCGGCGGGTTCAGCCTCCAGGTGGCAGAGATCGGCGATCGCCTCCGGCGCGCCCTTGGCCGCCAGTTGCCAGGCCCCCGCGCCATCGCGCCAGAGCTGGGAGAACACCAGCAGGTCGCTCTGCAGCGGATAGTCGCGCTCCAGGGGCCAGTCGGGGTGGAGATGCTCGCTGCCCCCCAGCTGGGCCGTCGCCAGCCGCTGGATCGCCAGCTCCATCGCATCCACCGGATCGCCGCGGCTGGCCAGCACCACCAGCTCCAGCAGCCGGTGCCAGGGCTCCTCCAGGGGGCTGCCCGCCTGCCAGCGCTGCAGCCCAGGCCAGGTGAGCAGCTGCTGCACCGCCATGCGGTTCTCGGTGAGGGTGCCGGTCTTGTCGACCGCCAGCACGGTGGCGCTGCCAAGGCTCTCCACCGCCGCGGGCCAGCGGGCCAGCACGCCGATCCGCGCCAGCCGCAGCGCCCCCAGAGCCAGGAACAGGGCCAGCACCACCGGAATCTCGTTGGGCAGCACCGCCAGGGCCAGGGCCAGGGCGGCCAGCAGGGCCTGGGGCCAGTCGCCGCTCAGGCCCCCCTGCACCAGCGCCAGGGCCGCGCACAGCCCCAGGGCCAGCAGGGTCAGCCGGCCGGTGAGGCGGCGGGTCTGGCGCTGCAGCCGGGTGGGGGGCGGCTGCACCGTGGCCAGGCTGCGGCCGAGGCGGCCCAGCTCGGTGGCCTCGGCCACGGCCACCACCTCGGCCCAGCCGCGGCCGCTGGCCACGAGCGACCCCGCCAGAATCCGCTCGCCGGGCTGGATCTTGGCCACCGGCAGCGACTCGCCCGTGAGCAGCGACTCATCCAGCCACAGCCCCACCGCCTCGGTGATCGCCGCGTCGGCCGCCACCCGGTCGCCCTCCTCCAGGCGCAGCAGGTCGCCGAGGCGCAGCTGCTCGGCGGGGAGCTCCAGATCCTGGCCAGCGCGGCGCACGTGGGCCCGGGGAGCCGAGAGCCGCGCCAGTTCCGCCAGGGCCCGGCTGCTGCGCCGCTGCTGCACGGCATCGAGCAGCACGATCGCCACTACGAACACCAGCAGGATGGCGCCGTCCACCGGCTCGCCGATCACGGCGTAGATCAGGGCGCAGGCCAGCAGCAGCAGGTTCGTGGGCTCCAGCAGGCTCATGGGATGCCCCGGGGACTCACGCTGCTCCAGGGTTAGCCAGATCGGGGAGAGTCGGCCCACCCCGTCAGTACGGTGCAGCACAGATGCGCCCGCACGGAGCAGGGTCTGGCCCCATGAGCACGCCGCTGAGCCACTGGGACCTGGACTGGATCGTCGGGGCCCTGCGCGATGGACGCGAACGCTGGCAGCAGGCGTGGCCCCATCCCCGCACCCTGCTGCCCCTCCCGTCCCAGGCGGCCCTCACCCAGGTGGTGGAGGCCCTCAGCGATGCCCTCTACCCCACCAGCCGGGTCGACGGCGACGACCACGACGTGGACGGCGGCGTGGCCCGCACCCTGGAGGCCGCCCTGGAGGCCCTGGCGGAGCAGGTGCACATCGAGCTGGAGGTGAACCAGGCGGAAGGGCGCAGCGCCCGCGCTCCGGGCGCCGTTGATGCAGCGGAACCCGAGGGCCCGGACAGCGCCGACCTGCAGGCCCGGGCCCGGGCCCTGGTGCAGGAATTCGCCACCCACCTGCCCACCGTCCGCCACCTGCTCGATACGGATCTGCGCGCCGCCTACATCGGCGATCCCGCCGCCGACAGCCTGCACGAGGTGCTGGCCTGCTACCCGGGCTTCAAGGCGATCACCTACCACCGCTTCGCCCATGCCCTGCATGGCCTGGGGGTGCCGGTGATCGCGCGGATCATCGGCGAGACGGCCCACTCCTGCACCGGGGTGGACATCCATCCCGGTGCCCGCATCGGCGACAGCTTCTTCATCGACCACGGCACCGGCGTGGTGATCGGCGGCACGGCGGTGATCGGCAACCGGGTGCGGCTCTACCAGGCGGTGACCCTGGGCGCCAAGCGCTTCCCGGTGGATCAGAACGGCCATCTGGTCAAGGGCGAACCCCGCCACCCGATCGTCGAAGACGACGTGGTGATCTACTCCGGCGCCACGATCCTGGGACGCGTCACCATCGGCCGGGGCGCCACGATCGGCGGCAATGTGTGGCTCACCTCCTCGGTGCCGGCGGGGGCCACGGTGACCCAGGCCATGGCCCGCAACGAGACCTTCTCCGACGGCGCGGGCATCTGAGGGCGGGCCCTGTAGGGCGACGGGCGCCACATTGCACCCCCAAAGGGATAGGACAATCCCCCAAGACCCCCCCAGGAAGGGACTTGCTTCGACCCAGGGACCTCGCTAAATAAGGGCCGCTGAATTCGATGTGAAGTGAAAAAAAGCGGCGGCGCGGCGACGGATCGACAGCTCCAGCAGAAGGCGGGACAGCGGATCGAGAGACGGACCGTGAAGCGCACCCCTGTGCCGCTGATGACGGGGGCGGTGCGAGCCGAGCTGGTGACGCCGGAGCAGGTCTTCCCGCGGGGCCAGCTCTGGGACATCAGCCCGATCGGGGGCTGCCTGGTGGTGCGCGACTTCATCGATGAGCTGATGGAGGGTGCCCTGGTGACGGTGCGCCTGATCTGCGACTCCACCCACCAGATCCTGGAGGTTCAGGGCCAGACGAGGTGGAGTCACCCTGAGCACAGCTCCACCTTCCTGGGGATCCACTTCGCCGAGGGCCGCCTGCCCAAGGGGCTGTTCCTCGATTCCTACCTGGATCCGCACTGGGCGGACTGAGCCTGATCCGGAGATCACGGCGCGGCCTGGGCCTGGCTGGGCTGCATACGCCGCCACCGCCGCACGGCCTTCTCGGCCTCCAGGTAGGCGACGAACAGCCCGCTGCAGCCCAGGCAGATCGCCAGGTTGGTCGCCGTCAGGGGCGTGAGCTGGAAGAACCGGGCCAGGGCGGGCACCTGCAGCAGGGCCAGCTGGGCCGCGCCGCTGAGCAGCACCGACCCCAGCAGCCAGGGGTTGCCCAGGGGGCTGGTGGTCAGCAGCGGCCGCTCGCTGCCGGCCGCCAGGGCATGGCCCAGCTGCGCCAGGCAGAGGGTGGTGAACACCATCGTGGGCCAGGGGGCTCCGGAGCGCGCCGCCACCAGCATCAGCCCCAGGGTGAGGGCCGCGAACATCAGGCCGATGCGCAGGATCGCGGCACCGGTGCCCTGGGCGAAGATCGGCTCGCGGGCCGGCAGCGGAGGCCGCTGCATCAGCTCCTGATCCACGGGGCCGAGGGCCAGGGCCAGGGCCGGCACGCCGTCGGTCACCAGGTTGATCCAGAGGATCTGCAGGGGGGTGAGCGGCACCCCCAGCAGCGGGGCGGCGCTGATCGCCACCAGCTCGCCGATGTTGCTGGCCAGCACATAGATCACGAAGCGGCGGATCGTCGCCAGCACCCGGCGGCCCTCCTCCACGGCGCTCACGATCGTGGCGAAGTTGTCGTCGAGCAGCACCATGTCGGCGGCCTCCTTGCAGACCTCCGTGCCCTGCAGCCCCATGGCCACCCCGATGTGGGCCTGGCGCAGGGCCGGGGCGTCGTTGATGCCATCGCCGGTCATCGCCACGATCGCGCCCCCCGCCTGCAGCGCCTGCACGATGCGCAGCTTCTGCTCCGGTGGAACCCGGGCGTAGAGGTCGCAGCCGGCCACGGCGACCGCCAGCTCGGCGTCACTGAGCCGTTCCAGCTCCTGGCCCAGCAGCACCGGACTCTGGGGGTCGGCCAGGCCGATGCCGGCACCGATGCTGCGGGCGGTGAGGGGGTGATCGCCGGTGATCATCACCACGCGGATGCCGGCGCTGCGGCAGCGCGCCAGGGCCGCCGGCACCTCCGCCCGGGCCGGATCCCGCTGGCCCACCAGCCCCAGCAGGATCCAGTCGGCGCTGGCGGCGGGCTCGGCCAGGGCCCGGGACGGTCCGCAGGCCAGGGCCAGCACCCGCTGGCCGGACGCCGCCAGGCCCTGGGCCTGCTCCAGCCACCAGCGCCGCTGCAGCGCGCTCAGCGGCGCCACGCCAGCGCCATCCAGCCAGCGGTCGCAGCGGGCCAGCAGGACCTCGGGGGCCCCCTTGGCGATGGCGAGCTGCTCACCCGCGGCCGGGGGGCCACCACCAGTCGCCGGATCCGCCAGGCCGGTCTGGAGCTCTCCGCCGGCGTCCAGCACCACCACCGCCATCCACTGGCGCTCGGCGGAGAAGGGCAGCTCGGCCAGCCGCGGGTGGCACCGGCGGATCACCTCGGCATCAAGGCCGGCGCGCTCGGCGGCCAGCAGCAGGGCCCCCTCGGTCGGATCGCCCAGGAGTGGTCGCTCGTGGAGGGCTGGCCCAGCCGCCGCCGCCGGCATCTCGGCCGCCGCCGGACTCCCGCCGATCGCCGCCGGACCCCAGCGGGCGTCGTTGCAGAGCACCCCGGCCGTGAGCAGCAGCGGCAGGGCCCCGGGGGTGCTGCCGGGCCGGGCCCCGGCCGGTGGCGGCACGGCCTGCCGCTGCAGGGGATCCCCGGTGTGCGGAAACTCCCGCTCCCAGGCCAGGCTCACGGTGCCCAGCCGCAGGCTCTGCACCACCTGGCGGTTCTCGGTGAGGGTGCCGGTCTTGTCGGTGCAGATCACCGTGACCGAGCCGAGGGTCTCCACGGCCGGGAGACGCCGGATCAGGGCCTGGCGGCGCACCATCCGCTGGGTGCCGATCGCCAGGGTCACGGTGATCACGGCCGGCAGTCCCTCCGGCACCACCGCCACGGCGGCCGCCAGAGCCATCTCCAGCAGCGCCAGCAGGGGCTGCCCCAGCCAGGCCCCCAGCAGCATCGCGGCCCCCACCAGCACCAGGGCCCCGCCCACCAGCTGCGCCGAGAGCTGATCCAGCCGCCGCTGCAGCGGCGAGCGCTCCCGCGGCGTGCGGCGCAGCAACAGGGCGATGCGCCCCAGCTCGGTGGCCAGGCCCGTGGCGGTCACCAGCGCCAGCCCCTGGCCGCGCACCACCTCCGTGCCCTGGAACACGCAGTTGCGCCGCTCCGCCACCGGCGTGCCCTCGGGCAGCACCAGCTCGGCCCGCTTGTCCACCGTGTCCGACTCGCCCGTGAGGGCCGCCTCGCGCAGGCCCAGCTCACTGCCCTGCAGCAGGCGGGCATCGGCGGCCACCCGATCGCCTGCCGCCAGCCGGATCCGATCGCCCGGCACCAGCTGCTCGGCCGCCAGCACCTGCCACTGCCCGTCCCGGCACACCGACACCTGGGGCTGGGCCAGCTGGCGCAGGGCCTGCAGGGCCCGCTCGGCCCGGCTCTCCTGCAGGTAGCCCAGCGCCGCGTTGAGCGCCACGATCAGGCCGATGGCGATCGTGTCCCGCGGCAGCCGCTGGGCGCTGAGATCCAGCCAGGCCGCCACCGCGGCCACCGCCAGCAGCAACTGCAGCATCACGTTGCCGAACTGGTCGAACAGGATCCGCATGCGGCCCCGGCCCGGCTCCGGCTCCAGGCGATTGGGGCCCAGCGCGGCCAGCCGTTCGCTCGCCTGCTCCGTCGTCAGCCCCTGCGGCGCGGCGGCGAGGGCGGCCAGGCAGGCCTCCGGCGCGAGGGCATGCCAGCTCGGCGGGGCGGGATCAGGCACGCGCCCGGGGCGGCTCGATCCCCACGCTAGGGGCGCTGGCCGCTCAGGCCTGGCCCAGCTGCTCGGCGCCGAATTCCCGGGCCAGCTCGTCGTCGAACTGGTCGGCCACGCTGGCCACATCCAGCAGCATCCGCGCGAACTCGGGCTTGCCCAGGCCCGGCAGGGTGCGCTCCGCCGCCACCACCACCACGTCCTCGTCGACCCCGAAGCAGCAGCCCACCACGATCCGGTTCAGCTCCAGGCAGCGCCGGTAGAAGGCCAGCAGGTTGTGGTCGGGCAGCCGCAGGATCGGCGAGCGCACCTCCAGGGTGTCCTCATCGAGGATTCCATTGCGGTGCAGCCCCACCTCGAGCGTGGCGCTGCCCACCTGCAGCGACCAGTCGGCGCCGTCGTCGGCGTCCTCGCGCTGGCCGTCGATGCCAAGCCCCGCCAGCACCTCATCCACCAGATCCGCGATCTGCTCCAGGGAGGGGGCGGCCGGCTCGCGGGCAAGCCAGCGGGCCAGCAGATCGGGAAGGAAGCCCGTCATGGCCGCGTCGGCCGGCCCTGCCGGATCGGCCCGTCAGAGGGTGGCACCGCAGACCGGGCAGTAGGGCCGCTGCCCGGGGTTGGCCGCCCCACAGACCGGGCAGCGCTCGGCGGCGGGGGGCTCGGGCTCTGCCGCGGCCCCGGGGACCTCCGGGGATCCGGCCGCGGCGACCAGCTCCTCGAACGCATCGGCCAGGGCGATCAGGGCGCCGCAATTGTGGCAGTAGTCGGCGCTGCGGGAGGCCATGCCGCAGCTGGGGCAGTAGTGGAGGCCCCCCTGGGCGCGCTCCTGCAGGTAGTCGTTGAAGCGGCGGTAGAGCAGCGGCGCCGGGATCGCGAAGTTGAGGCCCTGGGAGTCGGCGCGGCTGCAGGTGATCAGGCCCACCAGCTCGGCCCGGTCATCGCAGATGGGGCCGCCGCTGTTGCCGGGATTGATCGCCGCATCGAGCTGGATGTAGCGACGTCCGTCGATCGAGCGCTCGATGCCGCTCACCACGCCGGAGCTGAGGCTGTAGTCGAGGCCGAGGGGATGGCCGATCGCATAGACGGTCTCGCCCACCTGGGGCATCCGCCCCTCCGGGGCCCGCGCAGCGATCAAGGGCTGGCGGGCCAGGCCGATCGCCGCGTCCAGCAGAGGCGGTTCCAGCTGCAGGAAGGCCAGGTCGGGATCGCGGTAGGCCCGCACCACCCGCCCCGGCCCCTGCTGGCCGTTGCTGAGGCGCACCAGCACCGTGCTCCAGCCCTCCACCAGGTGGTGGTTCGTGGCCACCAGTCCGGCGCGGCTGAGCAGCACCCCGCCGCCGGACCCGTCGGGCACATCGATCGCCACCACCGAGCCCGAGACCCGGCGGAACACCTCGGAAGCCGGCAGCGGCGGCTCCAGGCACTGCAAGGCCATCTGCAGACGAGACCAGTGGGTTTGCAGCCCCCGCCGCCACCGCCCGAGCCAGCACCCGAGCCTCCGCACGCACCGCACGCCTGCCTGGCCCATGCCATCGCCCAAGCCCTGGGTCGAACCGTAAGCACCCAGCCAGCAACCCTGGGAAACATCCCTAGGGTGAGGCTGCGTCCTCCAACGGCTGCAATGCCGAACGTGCAGAGGGTCCCCCGGGGCCACAAGCGTCAGCCGATCCCCTTCTCCGCCGGGGTGATCGTGGTGGAGGTGAGCTTTGCCGGGGCCGGCGATGGCCAGGACGGCACTGGCCTCACCTACCCGGCCACCCTTTGGGACATCACGCGGGAGGGCTGCTGTGCCCTGGTGCAGGGCGATCTCGACGAGCAGGTGGGCCACAGCTGCCAGCTCACGATTCGCGATGCCCAGTCCCCCGAGGCGGTGAGCTTGGAGGCCACGCTGCAGTGGTGCGATCCGGAGATGCACAACGCCTTCTGTGGCTTCTCATTCCTGCAGCAGGGCGGCCTGCCGGCAGATACGTTCCTGGAGAGCTACCTCCAGGACAGCTGGGCCGACTGAGGCCAGGCCCCGGCCATCCGCCCCACCCCCAGCCGGTCAGAACAGGATCGGCAGGTAGCTGGGTCTGGTGCCGCTGCGGTCGCTCCAGTCGACGCGGCAGGTGTAGGTGACCGTGCCCCCCTGGCGGCCGACCCGCACCCGGGTGCGGGTGACGATGGCGTTGGCCGGCAGCGGCAGCTGGGCCCGGTTGCAGGCATCCACTTCGGAGATGTAGGAGCCGAAGGTCGCGGTGGCCGCCCGGGCCGGGCTCACCAGCAGGCTCGCCGCGCCGCCCAGGCCCCCGATGACGCCGAGGAGGGCCAGGCCAAGCAGGGGTCGGGTCATGGCGGGCGTGGAGGGACGGGTGATTGAAGCCATCGTATGGAGATCGGCCCGACCCGGCTATGGCCCGCGGCCGCGGCTTCCTCGCTTCGGGTGCTGATAATGCACTGATCTCAGGCCCCGCCATGCCCTACTTCTGGAATGTTCTGGAGATCCTCGGCGGGATCCTGCTGCTCTTCGGCGGCGGTGAACTGTTCGTGGCCGGCTCGATCGCCATCTCGCTGCTGCTGGGCATTCCCCAGATCGTGATCGGCCTCACCGTGGTGTCGCTCGGCACCAGCGCGCCGGAACTGTTTGTCAGCCTGCTCTCCACCATCCAGGGCACCACCGCCGGCGATGCCATCGCCGTGAGCAACGTGGTGGGCAGCAACATCTTCAACGTGCTGGTGGTGCTCGGCGCCAGCGCCCTGGTGATGCCGCTACGGGTCAAGAGCCGGCTCGTGCGCCGCGACGTGCCGCTGTTGCTGGGGGTGTCGATGGCCACCTGGGGCATGGCCTCGGGCGGCAGGCTCACATGGGTGGCGGGCCTGGCGCTGCTCACCGGCACCGTGATCAATGTGATCTGGGAGATGCGCACGGCCAAGGAGGAGCCGGACGCAGACGGCGATGAGCTCGATGCCGCGGATGCGGCCCCCACCCCGGTGGCCCTGGCCAAGCTGGCCGCGGGCCTGGGCCTGCTGGTGGTGGGGTCCCAGCTGCTGGTGAAGGGCGCCACCGCCGCGGCCCTGGGCCTGGGGGTGAGCGAAACCGTGATCGGCCTCACGATCGTGTCCGCCGGCACCTCCATGCCCGAACTGGTCACCTCGCTGGTGGCCGCCTACCGCGGCAAGGCCGACATCGCCATCGGCAACGTGGTGGGCAGCAACCTGCTCAACCAGCTTGTGATCCTGGGGCTGTGCGGGGTGGTGAGCGGCGGGCGTGGCCTGGGGGTGGATCCCGTGATGCTCGTCCGCGATTTTCCGGTGATGGTGGCCACCACCCTGGCCTGCCTGCCGATCTTCTGGACCGGGGGCGTGATCAACCGCCTGGAGGGCGGCCTTCTGATGGCCCTCTACGGGCTCTACCTGGTGGACCAGGTGCTCTCCAACAGCCTGCCAGCCTCGGCGGATGAGTTCCGACTGGCGATGCTGGTGGGGATCCTGCCGCTGCTGCTGGTGTTCCTGGCCTGGAGCAGCCTGCAGTGGCGGCGGGTGCGCCGCATCGCCGAGATCTGAGCCGCACTCCATCCACGCCAGGGAGGATCCGCCACCCGACTGTTCACCTGGAACAGCGGGTGGCAACGCACTCCCCAAAGGTCAGATCTTCCGACGTGCCTTTGGCATGGCCTGTCCCCACTGCGGTGACCACATGCTCACTCCGGCTGGCCGGCAGCTGCTGTGCTGCGGTTGCGGCCGGCCCCAACCGCAGCTCGGGCCCAACCCGATGCTGAGCTGGCTGCGGGCCCATGGTCTGATCCTGCTGGGGGTCGTGATGCTGCTGCCGCTGGCCATCGGCATGGGCCGACTGGATGCGCTGCAGATGGCGGCCAAGGTCGGCGGCAATGAACCGGCCGCACCGGAGCGGGTCCTGGGGCACCGGCCCTGAGGGCCGCCGACCTCTCCGGGGGTGGGGCCAAGCGACCCAGTCCCGGCTAGACGTCGAGGCTGTCGGGACGGCCCTGGATCCGCTTCCAGCCCGCCAGCACCCCCAGGATGGCCGCAGCGCTCACCAGGCCCACGAAGGCCCCGTGCTCATCCACCACCACCCGCACCGCGCTGCGGTCGCCGCGGCGGAAGCTGGTGAGCAGGCGGTCAGCCCGGATCATCTCGGGCACGAACAGCGGCGCATCGCACACGGCGCTCACCTGGCGGTCGCCGCCTCCCCGCAGCAGGATCGCCATCGCCTCCTCGCGGCTCAGCACCCCCAGCACCTCGTCGACGCCAGCCCCCAGCACCACCCACCAGGTGTCCTCCGGGGCCGTCACGATCTGGTCGCGTGCCAGCTCCAGGCTTAGCCCCCCCGCCAGGGAGGGGGTGGCCACCCGCGACACCATCAGCTCCCGGGCCGTGAGGTCGTTGAGGGCGAAGACCTTGCCGATCATGGCGGCCTCGTCCGCCTCGATCTGGCCCTGCTGGGAGCCGAGCCGCGCCAGCAGGTGAATCTCCCGCTCATTGGTGGTGAGTTCGGCCTCGGCGGTGATGGCCGGCATCAGGCGCTCCAGCAGCAGCAGCAGCGGCAAGCTGAGGCGCTCCACCAGCAGCAGCACCCGCGCCGACACGAGCGACACCGGCATGGCCTGGCTGTTGCCGATCGCCTTGGGCAGGATCTCCGCGAACAGGATCACCAGCAGGGTGAACACCACGTTGAAGATCACCAGGCCGGCCGCACCGCCGTAGCCACCGCGGAACACGCCGTCGGCATGGCTGCCCAGCACCATTGAGCCGGAGATGTTGAACAGGTTGTTGGCCACCACCAGCAGCGCCAGGGCCCTCCCCGGTCGGTTCTTGATGCGCTCGAGCGCCCGGGCCCCCGGAACGCCCTGCTTGGTGAGGGTGTGCACCTGAATCGGGTTCACCGTGAGGATCGCCGCCTCCACCCCGGTGGCGATCGCCGAGCCCACCAGGATCACCCCGGCCATCGCCAGCAGCACGACGATCGGATCCACGGCGGGGGCCTTGCACGGGTGCGGGGAACCTACCGCCGGTCCCCGGCCGCTGCCGCCCGGCGCGGGGGCCGCAACGGGATCCGGCTACCGTTTCTGACTTGGCGCCAGTGCCGCGCCTCCCGATCCGGGAGTTCCTCCACCGCCGCCTGCCCCCATGCCCCTCAGCGTCCCGCTGACCCTCTGGCTGCGCCTGCAGCGCTGGCGTCATCAGCTCACGGTGCCCCAGTTCACGGCCGTCACCGGGCTGCTGGTGATCGCCTCAGGCACCCTGATCCTGGCCTCGCCGCTCTGCTCCACCGATGCGGTGGGCCTGTGGCAGGCCCTGTTCACCGTCACCTCCGCCATCACGGTCACGGGCCTGTCGGTGATCGTGGTGGAGCGCGACCTCACCCCCTTCGGCCAGGTGGTGCTGGCGGGACTGATCGTGACCGGCGGCCTGGGGCTGATGGCGATCACCACCTTCCTGCAGGGCTTCGTGCAGGGGCGCTCCGGCCTGCGCCACCGGCTCGACAAGGGCCGCGCCCTCGATGAATTCGGCGTGGGGGGCATCGGCCCCACCTTCCACAGCATCCTGCTCACGGGCTTCTGCGTGATGGGCCTGGGCACGGTGGTGCTCTACGCCTTCGGCTTCTCCGACATCCCCAACCCGCTGGCCCGCCTCTGGGCCTCGCTGTTCCACTGCATCAGCGCCTACAACAACGCCGGCTTCGGCCTCTGGGCCAACAACCTCGAGAACTACCGCGACAACCCGGTGGTGAACGGCGTGATCGCCGGCCTGATCGTGGTGGGGGGCATCGGCTGGCGGGTGATCAACGACCTGTGGGCCAACCGCCGGCGGCTCTCCAGGTTGCGGCGCCTGAGCCTGCACACGCGCCTGGTGCTGCGCAGCACGATCGGCCTGATCGTGCTGGGGGCCCTGGGCCTGCTGGTCACGGAGCACTTCGCCCCGGATGGAACGATGCACCGCTTCGCGCTCTGGCAGCAGCTGCAGATCACGCTGTTCCAGTCGGTGACCACCCGCACCGCCGGCTTCAACACCATCCCGCTCACGATCGAGACCCTCTCGGACGCGGGGCTGCTGCTGATGATCGTGCTGATGTTCATCGGCGCCAGCCCCGGCGGCACCGGCGGCGGCATCAAGACCACCACCTTCGCCATCCTCGTGGGGGCGACCCGCTCGACCCTGGAGGGCCGTAACGACGTGCTGATCGGGCGGCGGCTGATCCCTGCCTCCACCGTGCTCCGCGCCGTAGGGGTGACGCTGGCCTCGGCGCTGTTCGTGGTGCTGATGACCCTGCTGCTGGAGGTGGGCCCCAGCGCAGCGGGGATGCCCGGCCAGCAGCCCTTCAGCTTCCTCGAGAAGCTGTTCACCTGCGTGTCGGCCTTCGGCACCGTGGGCCTGGATGTGGGCGTGACCGCCAACCTCAACCGCTGGGGCCAGCTGGTGCTGATGGTCTGCATGTTCGTGGGGCGGCTGGGGATCCTGCTGCTGCTCTCGGCCCTCTATGCCCACCGGCCCCAGACCAGGGTCGGCTACCCCCGGGAGGACCTCTACGTGTAGTCCCCCATAGCCTGGGCTCCGGCGGCCCAGCTCTGCCCCGACCTCTCTTCTGTTCCGTCCTTGCGCGTTCCAGTCCGATGAACCAGTGGTGGCAATGGCCTGCCGATGCGGCAGCCGGGCGTAGCAGTTTCGCCGTGATCGGCGTGGGGCGTTTCGGCTCCGCCGTGATCGCCGAGCTGGTGCGCTGCGGCGCTGATGTGCTGGCGGTGGACATGAATCAGCGGGCCATCGACGAGCTGCGTCAGATCGACCCCTCGATCGAGGCCCGGGTGGTGGACTGCACCGACGAGGAGGCCCTGCGGGCGGCCGGCGTGCTCGACCTCGACACGGTGGTGGTGGGCATCAGCGAGCCGATCGAGGCCAGCATCACGGCCACGCTGATCTGCAAGGACGGCCAGGGCAGCCGGGTGCGCCAGGTGATCGCCCGCGCCACCAGCGACCTGCACGAGAAGATGCTGCGCCGCGTGGGCGCCGACCGGGTGGTCTTCCCCTCCAAGATGCAGGGCCAGCGCCTCGGCCTGGAGCTGATGCGCCCCAACCTGCTGGAGCAGCTGCGCCTCGACGACCGCAACAGCATCGAGGAGATCCGGGTGCCCTCGGCCTTCGTGGGCCGCACCCTGCGGGATCTGAACCTGCGCAAGACCTTCAACGTGAGCGTGCTGGCGGCGGGTCCCAGCCAGCAGCTCACGGTGAACCCGCCGGCCTCCCAGGTGCTGCAGGCCGGCGAGCTGCTGGTGGTGATGGGCTCGGCCGCAGCCCTGGAGGCTCTGCCGCCCCAGTGAGCCCCGCGGGAGCCACGGGGCCTGCCGGCGTGCGGATCCGCACACGTGATCCCGAAGACTTCCCCCCAGGGGCTGCCGGCGCCTGCCGGCGCGGCTAGCGAGGAGAGGAATTTCGGCATGGGCATCCATGGCGCAGATCCTCGCCAGCCCCAAGTCCGACCCGGCAGCGGGCCCCACGGTCACGCCCGCCGCCACCGGCAGCCCCAACGCCCCGGCGCTGATCCGTGAGAACGGCCAGCGGGAGGTGTTCTGCGGCCTCACCTCGATCGTGTGGCTGCATCGGCGCATGCCGGATGCCTTCTTCCTGGTGGTGGGCTCCCGCACCTGCGCCCACCTGGTGCAGAGCGCCGCCGGCGTGATGATCTTTGCCGAGCCCCGCTTCGGCACCGCGATCCTGGGGGAGCGGGACCTGGCGGGCCTGGCCGATGCCAACGCCGAACTCGACCGGCTGGTGGGCCATCTGCTGGAGCGGCGCCCCGAGATCCGCACCCTGTTCCTGGTGGGCTCCTGCCCCAGCGAGGTGATCAAGCTGGATCTGGCCAAGGCGGCCGAGCGGCTCCAGACCCAGCTGGCGGGCCGGGTGCGGGTGCTGAGCTACTCCGGCAGCGGCATCGAGACCACCTTCACCCAGGGGGAGGACAACGCCCTGCTGGCCCTGGTGCCGCTGCTGCCGGCGGCGCCGGTGGCGAGGGATGCCGGCAGCACCGCAGCCCCCCCCGACCAGCTGCTGATCGTCGGCACGCTCGCCGATGGGGTGGAGGACCGCTTTCGCTCCCTGTTCACCCGCCTCGGCATCCCCAGGATCGACAGCCTGCCCCCGCGCCGCGCCAGCGAGCTGCCGCCGGTGGGGCCCGGCACCCGGGTGCTGCTGGCCCAGCCCTTCCTGTCGGCCACGGCCCGGGCCCTGGTGTCGCGGGGTGCCCAGCTGATCCCGGCGCCCTATCCACTTGGGGTGGAGGGCAGCCGGGCCTGGATGGCGGCGGCGGCGGCGGCCTTCGGCGTGGCGCCGGCCCACGTGCAGGCGGTGCTGGAGCCGCTGGTGGAGCGGGGCCAGCGGGCCCTGGCACCCCACCGGGAGGTGCTGGCCGGCAAGCGGCTGTTCCTGATGCCCGATTCCCAGCTGGAGATCCCCCTGGCCCGCTTCCTGGCCCGCGAGTGCGGCATGGAGCTGCTGGAGGTGGGCACGCCCTATCTGGATCGCAGCCTGATGGCGGAGGAGCTGGCGCTGCTGCCGCCGGGCGTGCAGCTCAGTGAGGGGCAGCACGTGGAGCACCAGCTCGATCGGCTGCGGGCCGCCCGGCCCGACCTAGTGCTCTGCGGCCTGGGGCTCGCCAATCCCCTGGAGGCCGAGGGCATCGCCACCAAGTGGTCGATCGAGCTGGTGTTCAGCCCCATCCACGGCATCGACCAGGCCGGGGATCTGGCCGAGCTGTTCGCCCGCCCGCTGCGCCGGCGCGCCCTGCTCAGCTTCGGCTGAGCGCTGTCGCGGCCCCTGCCGCCCCCCGATCCCAGCTCCAGTTCGCCCCAGCCTCCGCTCCACCCCAACCCGCTGACCGACCCGTCCGCGCCCGGTTCCGCCTTTCCCCTCGCTTCCACCCGAACCCCTTGGAACTCACCCTCTGGACCTACGAAGGCCCCCCCCACGTGGGCGCCCTGCGCGTCGCGGCCTCGATGGAGGGAGTGCACCTGGTGCTGCATGCCCCCCAGGGCGACACCTACGCCGACCTGCTGTTCACGATGATCGAGCGGCGCGGGCGGCGCCCCCCCGTGACCTACACCACCTTCCAGGCCCGCGACCTGGGGGGCGACACCGCCGAGCTGGTGAAGCGCTCGATCGCCGAGGCGGCGGCACGCTTCCAGCCTGAGGCCCTGCTGGTGGGCGAGAGCTGCACCGCCGAGCTGATCCAGGACCAGCCCGGCGCCCTGGCCCAGGGCATGGGTCTGGGGGATCTGCCGGTGGTGAGCCTAGAGCTGCCCGCCTACTCCAAGAAGGAGAACTGGGGCGCCGCCGAAACCTTCTACCAACTGGTGCGCAACCTGCTGAAGGACCAGCTGCCACCGCCGGGCCAGGCGAAGCCGGAGCCGACCCGCTGGCGCCAGGAGGGCCGCCGGCCGCGGGTGAACCTGCTGGGACCCACCCTGCTGGGCTTCCGCTGCCGCGACGACGTGCGCGAGCTCAGCCGCCTGCTGGCCGAGCACGGCATCGACGTGTCGGTGGTGGCGCCCCTCGGCGCCCGCCCCGCCGACCTGCTGCGGCTGCCCAGCGCCGATCTGAACGTGTGCCTCTACCCGGAGCTGGCGGGGCCGGTGTGCGGCTGGCTGGAGCGCAGCTTCGGGATGGCGACGGTGCGCACGGTGCCGATCGGCATCGGCGCCACCGCCGCCTTCCTGCGGGAGCTGCACGGCCTGCTGGGCCTGGAGCTGCCGGCCGAGCTGGAGCCGGGTGCCGGGGGGGTCTCCGAGGCCGAGCGGCGCTCGCGCCTGCCCTGGTATTCGCGCTCGGTGGATTCCACTTACCTCACCGGCAAGCGGGTGTTCATCTTCGGCGACGCCAGCCACGCCATCGCCGCGGCCCGGGTGGCGAGCCAGGAGCTGGGCTTCCAGGTGGTGGGGCTGGGCAGCTACAGCCGCGAACTGGCCCGGGAGGTGCGCGCCGCGGCGGCCGAGCTGGGCCTGGAGGCCCTGATCACCGACGACTACCTGGCGGTGGAGGCGGCCATGGCCGCCGCGGCCCCGGAGCTGGTGCTCGGCACCCAGATGGAGCGCCACAGCGCCAAGCGGCTCGGCATCCCCTGCGCCGTGATCAGCACCCCGCTGCACGTGCAGGACGTGCCGGCCCGCCAGGCCCCCCAGATGGGCTGGGAGGGGGCCAACGAGCTGTTCGACGCCTGGGTGCACCCGCTGATGATGGGCCTGGAGGAACACCTGATCGGCATGTTCCGCCACGACTTCGAGTTCGTGGAGGGCCACCGCAGCCACCTGGGCGGGGCGCCACCGGCCGAGGCCCCACCGGCCGCGATCGCGGTGGAGGCGCCCTCGGCGCCGGCCCCTGCCGTGCCCGCGGCGGCCGCGGCCTCGGGCAGCCTCGAGGCGGCCCTGGCCTGGACCCCGGACGGCGAGGCCCAGCTGGCCCGCATTCCCTTCTTTGTGCGCGGCAAGGTGCGCCGCAACACCGAGCGCTACGCCCGCGAGCACGGCCTCAGCGCCATCAGCGAGGAGGTGCTGTTCGACGCCAAGGCCCACTTCAGCGCCTAGATCCGGGGGGGGGGGGGCGGGGCGGCG